>NZ_JAFCWV010000004.1:141609-515858 GCF_049897745.1 Nocardioides sp. LHG3406-4 | reverse complement strand
TGGGCCATGAAGGCCTCCCTTGTGGAAGTGAAGTCCTAGACAGCTCCACTCCACACCGGGAGGCCTTCACCTATCTACGGCTCGCCGTACCCCATCGCACAACGTGCCTGGGCATCACACCTAGCCGCCGAGCCGGTCCCGGAAGGGGTCGTCCCCGTTGTTGGAACGTTCGCGCAACGCGCGTTGCGCGAACGTTCCAGCAACTGTCAGATCACTGGCACGAACGTTCCAGCAACACCGTTTGTGCGAACGTTCCAACAACCAGTCCACGCACCCGGAGCGCATCGAGAACCTCACGCTCCCCGTGACTCGAGCACCCGGAACCCCTTGGCGCTGGCCAGCCGCCTCGTCGGGTAGCCCTGCTCACCCAGCCACCGCTGCAGCGAGTCCGCGCCGAGGTTCTTGCCGACCACCATCACGGCACGCCCGTCCGGCTTCAGGCGCGGCAGCCACCTGAGCAGCAGCCCGTGCAGGGCCGGCTTGCCGATGCGGATCGGCGGGTTGGACCAGATCTCGTCGAAGGTCGGCGCCTCCGGGAGCGAGCCGGGCACGGACGCCGTAAACACGTCCGCGAGCCCCAGCGCCGCGGCATTCTCGTTGGCGAGCAGTACGGCGCGCTCGTTGACGTCGATGCCGCTGACCTGGGCGGGACCGGCCGCCACCCCGCGTGCGCGCCAGGCCGCGGCGACGCCCAGGCCGATCACGCCGTACCCGCAGCCCAGGTCGAGCACGCTGCCCGGCTCGGGAGGCTCCGTCTCCCGCAGCAGTACGGCGGTCCCGACGTCGAGGCGGCCGCGGCTGTAGACGCCCGACCCGCTCACCAGGTCGAGGCGCTGGCCCCACACCTCGCACGAGAACGGCTCCCGCCGGAACGGGACCGACGGGTCGGCGGTGAAGTAGTGGTCCCCCGACGGCTCCACGGCGTCGTCGGTCACGATGCATCCCTCCGGGCGCGGGTCCGGGCCGCCTGCGCCGCCAGCTCCGCGTCGTCGGGGTAGCCGACCTCCTCCAGCGTCAGACCGTGCGCGTGCGCCACGGTCACGCCGGGGTCGCGACGCCCGGCAGCCAGCATCTCGGCCGCCCACGCGACCGGGCGGCGGCCGTCCCCGATCGCGAGCAGGCAGCCGACGAGGGATCGCACCATGCTGTGGCAGAACGCGTCGGCCCGGACGACGGCCATCGCGACGCCGCGCTCGTCGCGCGTCCACGCCAGGTCCAGCAGGGTCCGGACCGTGGTGGCGCCCTCGCGCCGGCGGCAGAAGGAGGCGAAGTCACGCAGGCCGACCAGCGCGGCGGACGCCTCGTTCATGGCGTCGAGGTCCAGGGCCCGGGGCCAGGCCAACACATGGTGCCGGGCCAGCGGGTCGACGCTGGCGGGGTCGTCGACCACCCGGTAGGCGTACCGCCTCCAGAGCGCCGAGAAGCGCGCGTCGAACCCGTCTGCGGCCTCGGCCACGCGGCGTACGCGCAGGTCGGCCGGCAGGATCCCGTTGAGCCGCCCCCGGAGAGCCACGGCTGGTTCGTCCGTCGACCGACCGACGGACCCCGACAGCACGTCGGGATCGAGGTCGAGGTGCGCGACCTGGCCGCGCGCGTGCACGCCGGTGTCGGTGCGGCCGGCGACGACGAGCCGCGCCTCGGGCAGGCGGAGCGCGGTGGCGAGGGCCGCCTCGAGCAGCCCCTGCACGGTGCGCAACCCCGGTTGGGTCGCCCAGCCGTGGAAGTGGGTGCCGTCGTAGGCGAGGTCGATCCGGATACGCACGTGGCCACCCTATGGCCGCGCGTCCTAGGCTCGTCGGGTGACCGATCCCGCCATCGTCCTGGTCTCCGAGACCCACCTCGAGCCGTTGCTCGATGCCTTCCACCGCTACGCGCGCGAGTACGACCTGCGCACCGCTCGATCCTGCGCCGAGGCGCTCGAGACGACCGAGCAGATCCTGGCCGAGGGCGGCCGGGTGGCGCTGTTCGTCTCGGACTCACGGCTCCCGGACGCCGTGGTCCTGGAGGCCTTCGGCCGGTGGCGCGAGCTGGTGCCGACGGCGCGCCGGATGATCGCGGCGCACGTCGACAACTTCCTCATCGACGCGCCCGGACTGCGAGCCGGCATGGCCACTGGAAAGTACGACGCCTACCTGCTGATGCCGCGGGGCACACGGGACGAGGAGTTCCACAACGCGGTCACGGACCTGCTCTCCGACTGGGGGTCGACGGTGGCCGATCCCGAGGTGGTCTCGGTCAAGGTGGTGTCCCCGGTGCACGACGCGCTGACGATGGCGATCCGGGACTACCTCGACAGGATGGGCATGCCCAGCAGGGTCTACGAGCCGGACAGCGAGGTCGGGCAGCAGGTCCGCGAGATGTTCGCACCCGATGCCCCCTACCCCTTGGTCTTCGCCCACAACCGGATCCCGGTGCAGGCGACCTCGGTGCGCGACGTCGCGGCCGCCCTCTTCGGCGTCCCCGCTGACTTCGTCGTCGAGGAGGTCGTCGATCTCGCGGTGGTCGGCGGCGGTCCGGCGGGTCTGGCCGCGGCCGTGTACGCCGCCTCCGAGGGGCTCTCCGTGGTCGTGGTGGAGGCCGAGGCGATCGGAGGTCAGGCGGGCACGAGCTCGATGATCCGCAACTACCTGGGCTTCCCGCGTGGGATCTCCGGCATGCGGCTGGCCCAGCGGGCCCGCAACCAGGCCCTCCGCTTCGGTACCCGCTTCTTCACGGGCTGGGAGGTCACCGCGCTGGAGCCCGGCACCGACGGCGGCCCCCATGTGCTGCGCTCCGACGGCGGCGAGGTGCACGCGCGCGCCGTGGTGGTCTCCACCGGTGTCGCCTACCGCAAGCTCGGCGTCGAGGGCGTCGAGGCGCTGACGGGCAACGGCGTCTTCTACGGCAGCGCGATGACCGCGGCGCGCGAGATGCAGGGCCGCGACACGGTCGTCGTGGGTGGCGGCAACTCCGCGGGCCAGGCGGCGATCCACCTCGCGCGGTACGCCCGGTCCGTCACGATCCTGGTTCGCAGGCCCGGCCTGGAGTCGACCATGTCGCAGTACCTGATCTCCGAGATCGGCTACAACCCGGTCATCACGGTCCAGCCGAGCGCCGAGGTCGTCGACGGAGGAGGCGACGGCCGGCTCCAGTGGGTCGACGTACGCGACACCACGAGCGGCGACGTGACCCGGCGCAGCGCCGACGGGCTCTTCCTCCTGCTCGGGGCCGAGCCGCACTGCGACTGGCTCCCCGAGGCAGTGGCCAGGGACAGTCGTGGCTTCGTGCTCACGGGCCGCGACGCACCGGCCGAGGCCTGGTCCGACGGCCTGCCGCCCCAGAGCCTGGCCACGACCGTGCCCGGTGTGTTCGCGGCCGGCGACATCCGGGCCGGGTCGATGAAGCGGGTGGCCGCGGCCAGCGGCGAGGGGGCGAGCGCCGTGCCCCTCGTGCACGCCTACCTCGCGCCGGGAGACTAGAGAAGCTTCTTCAACCAAACGGTTGACAAAGAGGCGAGACCCGTCCTACGGTTTATTCAACCAATCAGTTGAATTGCCTAGGAGGCAGTGATGAGCACCTCGACCATGACGATCCCGGCCTCGCCGGTGACGAAGCCCAGGGTCCGGCCCGGCTCCGTCGCCCTCTGGGTGGTCCAGGTGTTGCTGGCGACGCAGTTCGTGGGCGCAGGCCTGACGAAGCTGTCCGGCAACGCGGCGATGGTGGACATGTTCGCCGAGATCGGAGCCGGCCAGTGGTTCCGCTACCTCGTCGGCGTGCTGGAGCTGGCCGGGGCGATCGGCCTGCTGCTGCCACGGCTCTGCGGTCTGGCCGCCCTCGGGCTCACCGGGGTGATGGCAGGGGCGGTCGTCACGAACCTGTTCGTGCTCGGCGAGTCTCCGGTGCTGCCGCTCGCCTTCCTCGCGGTCGCCGGCCTGATCGCCTGGCTGCGCCGCGCGACGATCGCCGAGCAGGTCCACCGCCCGGCGCCCGACCGACAGGGCTGAGGCCACCATGACCGATCAGCTCTCCCGCGTCTTCGCCGCCCTGGCCGACCCCACCCGGCGCGACATGGTCGCCCGGCTGACGGAGGCGGACGCCACCGTGGGCGACCTCGCCGCGCCGTACGACGTCAGCGTCCAGGCGGTCTCCAAGCACCTGAAGGTGCTGGAGGAGGCGGGCCTGGTCAGCCGGACCCGGGAGGCGCAGCGCCGACCGGTGCACCTGGAAGCGGAGGTGTTCGACCTGATGACGAAGTGGATCGAGCGATACCGCCGGCAGGCCGAGGAGCGCTACCAGCGCCTCGACTCCGTACTGGCGAGGCTCACCGAGGAGCAGGACCCCGACAAGTCAGAAACCAACCAGAGAGGAACAGCATCATGACCACGACGAAGCACGCCGAAGCCACCATCGAGGCGGTCAAGGACGTCCCGATGATCACCATCACGCGCGACTTCCACGCGACGCCGGAGCAGCTGCTGCGGGCGCACACCGACCCGGAGATCTTCAAGCAGTGGGTCGGGCCCGACAGCGTCGGCACCGAGATCGACTACTGGGACGCCCGCACCGGCGGGAGCTGGCGATTCACCAACACCCGCGACGACGAGGAGTACGGCTTCCACGGGAGCTTCCACGAGGTCGGCCCCGGGCGCATCGTGCAGACGTTCACGTGGGAGGGCATGCCCGAGGGCGTCTCGCTCGAGACGATGACCTTCGAGGACCTCGGCGACGGCCGCACCCGGCTGCACTCCCAGTCGCTGGTCGACTCCTTCGAGGGACGTGACGCCTGGCTCTCCTCCGGCATGGAGGTCGGCGTCAACGAGGGCTACGCCAAGCTCGACCGGCTGCTGGCCGATGCTGCCGTCTGACCCGGCGGCCCGCCACCGGGCGATCGCCGGCACCTTCACCGACCTGGTCCGTGGGACCCGGTCGTGGGAGGCGCCGGCGCCGGTGGACGGCTGGGTCGCCCGCGACGTCGTCGGCCACCTGGTCGAGTGGTTCCCCGGCTTCCTAGCGAGCGGAGCCGGGATCGAGCTGCCCACCGGTCCTCCGGTCGGCACGGACCCGGTAGCCGCCTGGCAGGTGCACGCCGACGGCGTGCAGGCGGTGCTCGACGACCCCGCGACGGCGGGCCGCACGCTCTCGAACCCGCACATCGGGGACCTGCCCCTCGACATGGCGATCGACCGGTTCTACACCTCCGACGTCTTCATGCACGCCTGGGACCTCGCCACGGCGACCGGCCAGGAGCACGAGCTCGACGCGGACACCAGCGCGGAGATGCTCGCCGGCATGGAGCCGATGGAGGAGGTCATCCGGTCATCCGGCCAGTACGGCCCCAGGGTCCCCGTGCCCGACGACGCCTCGGCCCAGGACCGGCTGATCGCGTTCATCGGCCGCGACCCGTCCTGGCGGCCGCCGGTCTGACCCGGGCTCAGCCCAGATCGCGCAGGTACGGCGGGTCGGCGCCCGCCCGCGACACCGTCACCCCGGCGGCACGCGCGGCCCACGACAGCACGTCGTGCACCTCGGCGGCGGTCAGCGCCCGGAGCGCCGCCGGGGCGCCGGCGCCGACACACCCGCGGGTGGCCAGAGCGTCGAGCATCGCCGCACCGAAGGTGTCACCGGCGCCGATCGTGTCGACGACCGGGCCGGGCTGGGCGGGTGTCTCCACAGCGACCGACCCGTCGTACCACCCGGACCCCGCTGCCCCGCGGGTCACCACCACGGCGACCGGCCCGAGCGCGAGCAGGTGCGCGATGGCGGCCTGCTCGTCCCGGTCGTCGTAGAGGCCCGCCAGGTCCTCGTCGGACGCCTTCACCACGTCGCTCACGGCCGCCATCGCCTCGACCGCCGCGACCACGTCGGGGCCGGTGCCCGTGATCGCCGGCCGCAGGTTGACGTCGTAGGCGATCAGGGCGCGGCCGCGGAGCCCGCGCACCACCGCCAGCACCTGCCCGGCACCGGGCTCGAGCGTCGGCGCCAGGGAGCTGACCTGCACCACGACCGGCGCCGGCAGGTCCTCGCGCAGCGAGTGCAGCCGCCAGGCGACGTCGAAGGTGTACGACGCCCGGCCCTCGTCGTCGAGCTCCGCGACCGCGTAGGACGTGTGCTCGAGCGAGTGCGGGTCGCTGGCCCAGCCGACCCCCTGGTCCTGCAGCTCCGAGCGGATCCGCTGGCCCCGGTCGTCGGCACCGAACGCGGAGGCGAGCCAGACCGGACGGCCGAGCCGCGCGAGCGCCACCGCCGCGTTGGCGGCGCTGCCCCCCACGTGCTCGACCGGGTCGTGGTCGGGGGTGTGCACGACGTCGATGAGGCTCTCGCCGATCACCAGGAACGCGTCGCCCCGTCCGGCCGCCACGACAACCCCTCTCACCGCCGCACACCCCCGGTGCGGGGAGGCATCATGTGAGCATGGATCCTAGCCTCGGGCTCGCCCCACCCGACCCCGCGTCGGCCGTCGCACCCTACGAGCAGCTGCGCACCCAGATCGCCGCGCGCGCCGCGAGCGGCGGACTGGCCCCGGGCACCCGGCTGCCCACGGTGCGCGCGCTCGCCGACGACCTGGGCCTGGCGGTCAACACCGTGGCCAAGGTCTACCGCGCGCTGGAGACCGACGGCGTGGTGGTCACCGAGGGCCGCCGAGGCACGTTCGTCGCGTCGTCGGCTGCTGCGTCGTCGAGCGCCGCGGGCACCGCCGCTGCGGCCTACGTCGCCACCTGCCGCCGTCTCGGGCTGACGGTGTCGGAGGCGACCCGGCTCGTCGAGCACGGCTGGGCACGCGCCTGACGCACGACGACGAGGGCCCGCCGTCCGGGTGGACGGCGGGCCCTCGTGCGGTGCTGCGGTGCTACTTCGACTCGTCGTCGCCCTCGGCCGGGGCGTCCTCGGCGTCGGCGGCCTCGGGGGCCTCCGCCGCGTCGGCGTCGGTCGTCTCGACCTGCTCGGCGTCCGTGGCGTCGGCCTCGGTGGCCCCGGTGGCCTCAGCCTCCACCGGTGCTGCCTCGGTGGGCTCGGCCTCGACCGGCTCCGCCTCGGTCGCGACCGGGGTGCTCGCGGCAGCCTTCGACGTCTTCTTCGACGACGCGGCCTTCGGCGAGTAGGCCTCGGTCACCAGCTCGATCACGGCCATCGGCGCGTTGTCGCCCTTGCGGGGACCGATCTTCGTGATCCGGGTGTAGCCACCCGGGCGCTCGGCGAAGGTCGGCGCGATCTCGGTGAAGAGGGTGTGCACGACCGACTTGTCGCGCACGGTCTTGAGGACCTCGCGACGGTTGTGCAGGTCGCCCTTCTTCGCCTTGGTGATCAGCTTCTCCGCGTGCGGGCGCAGCAGCCGCGCCTTGGCCTCGGTGGTCGTGATTCGACCGTGCTCGAACAGCGCCGTCGCCAGGTTCGCCAGGATCAGGCGCTGGTGGGCCGGGCTGCCGCCGAGGCGCTTGCCCTTCTTGGGAGTAGGCATGTCGTTCTCTCGATTCTCCCGGGCCGTGTCAGGTACCCGGATAGACGACCGGCCGGAGCCGGTCGATTTGGGTGGATGAAGTTGGTGAGGATCAGTACTGCTCGTCCTCGACGAACGCGTCGTCGTCGTCGTCGCCGTACGCCGCGAGAGCAGCGTGCGGGTCGAAGCCGGGCGCGCTGTCCTTGAGGGACAGACCCATCTCGACCAGCTTGGCCTTGACCTCGTCGATCGACTTGGCGCCGAAGTTGCGGATGTCGAGCAGGTCCTGCTCCGAGCGCGAGATGAGCTCACCCACGGTGTGGATGCCCTCACGCTTGAGGCAGTTGTAGGAGCGGACGGTCAGCTGCAGCTCCTCGACCGGGAGGGCGAGGTCGGCAGCGAGCTGCTCGTCGACGGGCGACGGGCCGATGTCGATGCCCTCGGCCTCGACGTTCAGCTCACGGGCCAGGCCGAACAGCTCGACCAGGGTCTTGCCGGCCGAGGCGATCGCGTCGCGGGGACGGATCGACGGCTTGGTCTCGACGTCGATGACGAGCTTGTCGAAGTCGGTGCGCTGCTCGACTCGGGTGGCCTCGACCTTGTAGGTCACCTTGAGCACGGGGCTGTAGATCGAGTCGACCGGCATCCGGCCGATCTCGTTGTCGAGGCCCTTGTTCTGGACCGCGGAGAC
Organism: Nocardioides sp. LHG3406-4; assembly: GCF_049897745.1. Classification (NCBI taxonomy): domain Bacteria; kingdom Bacillati; phylum Actinomycetota; class Actinomycetes; order Propionibacteriales; family Nocardioidaceae; genus Nocardioides; species Nocardioides sp. LHG3406-4. Next base: position 507,753 of record NZ_JAFCWV010000004.1, on the reverse strand, counting down.
GTAGCCGCGGCCACGCTCGACGACCAGCTCCATCTCGAGCTTGCCCGAGTCGGAGAGGGTGGCGATCTTGAGATCGGGGTTGTGCACCTCGACGCCCGCGGGCGGCGCGATGTCGGCGGCGGTGACGTCACCGGCACCCGACTTGCGCAGGTACATCGTGACGGGCTCGTCGTGCTCGGAGGAGACGACCAGGCCCTTCAGGTTGAGGATGATCTCGGTGACGTCCTGGGTGACGCCTTCGACGGTGGAGAACTCGTGGAGGACGGAGTCGATCTTGATGCTCGTGACCGAGGCACCGGGGATCGACGAGAGGAGCGTACGACGCAGTGAGTTGCCGAGGGTGTAACCGAACCCTGGCTCCAGGGGCTCGATCACGAAGCGCGAGCGGAACTCGTCGACGGTCTCTTCCGACAGCGTGGGGCGCTGAGCGATAAGCACTGATTCTTTCCTTCCCGGGCCCACCCGCTATTTGACGGGCCCGAACTGCGGTGATGGAGAAGGGTGTGAGTCGGAGTCCGGTGCCCACCAGCATGGTGGGCACCGGCCACCGCATTACTTCTTCGAGTAGTACTCGACGATCAGCTGTTCCTGGACCGGCACGTCGATCTGTGCGCGGACCGGGACCTGGTGCACGAGGATGCGCATCCGCGTCGGGATGGCCTCGAGCCATGCCGGGACGTGGCGCTCGCCGTGGGTCTCGCGAGCCACGATGAACGGGGTCATCTCCAGCGACTTCTCCCGGACGTCGATGACGTCGTGGGCGCTCACCTGGAACGAGGGGATGTCGACCTTGCGGCCGTTCACCAGGAAGTGGCCGTGGACGACGAGCTGCCGGGCGTGGCGACGCGTGCGGGCGAAGCCGGCGCGGTAGACCACGTTGTCGAGACGGCACTCGAGCATCTGCAGCAGGTTGTCACCGGTCTTGCCCGAGCGACGCGACGCCTCGACGTAGTACTTGTGGAACTGCCTCTCGAGGATGCCGTAGGAGAAGCGGGCCTTCTGCTTCTCGCGCAGCTGGAGGAGGTACTCGCTCTCCTTGATGCGGCCGCGGCCGTGCTGGCCGGGCGGGTAGGGGCGACGCTCGAAAGCCGAGTCGCCACCCACGAGGTCGACACCGAGACGGCGCGACTTCTTGGTCATGGGGCCGGTGTAACGGGCCATGTCAGTCTCTCCTTGGGTCTCTGGTTGCCGGGATCAGACGCGGCGGCGCTTGGGCGGCCGGCATCCGTTGTGAGGAGCAGGGGTGACGTCCTGGATGGTGCCGACCTCGAGGCCGATCGCACCCAGGGAGCGGATCGCCGTCTCGCGGCCCGAACCCGGACCCTTCACGAAGACGTCGATCTTCTTCATGCCGTGCTCCTGCGCCCGACGACCAGCAGCCTCGGCTGCCATCTGCGCGGCGAAGGGGGTGGACTTGCGCGAGCCCTTGAAGCCGACGGTGCCGGCAGAGGCCCAGGCGATCACCGCACCGGTGGGGTCGGTGATCGTGACGATCGTGTTGTTGAACGTGCTCTTGATGTGGGCTTCGCCCTGAGCGACGTTCTTCTTCTCCTTGCGGCGCACCTTGGTGGTGCGGCTCTTGGGAGGCATTCAGTAACTCCTGGAGGTAGCTGGTCGGTGAGAGATCGAGGAGAGGAGGCAGTGACGCACGCGCGTCACTTGGCCTTCTTCTTGCCGGCGACGGTGCGCTTCGGACCCTTGCGGGTGCGGGCGTTGGTCTTGGTGCGCTGCCCGCGGACCGGGAGGCCCATGCGGTGCCGGCGACCCTGGTAGCTGCCGATCTCGATCTTGCGGCGGATGTCTGCCTGGACCTCACGACGGAGGTCGCCCTCGATCTTGAAGTTGGATTCGATCTCGTCGCGGAGCTTGACCAGCTCTTCATCGCCCAGCGTGTGGACGCGCGCGTTCGGGTCGACCCCGGTCGCGGCGAGGAGCTGCTGGGAGCGGGTACGGCCGATGCCGTAGATGTAGGTGAGTGCGATCTCGATGCGCTTGTCGCGCGGGAGGTCGACACCAACGAGGCGAGCCATGTGGCGTTTTCCTTGTCTGTCTGCACGGTGGTTTCGGTTCGTGTCGCGTCCCATACCGCCTCGGTTGGGCTCCGGCCACTGCTCCGGAGGTGATTCAGCCCTGAAGTCTCAGGACCTAGCGATCACGTCGTAGTTGTGTTCAGTTGTCGTGCGGGATGGCTCTGCTCAGCCCTGGCGCTGCTTGTGACGCGGGTTCTCGCAGATGACCATGACGCGGCCGTGACGACGGATGACCTTGCACTTGTCGCACATCGGCTTGACGCTGGGATTGACCTTCACGAGGAGGGCCTTTCTTCTTGGTGGCTGGCTACTTGTAGCGGTAGACGATCCGACCCCTGGTGAGGTCGTACGGCGACAGCTCCACCACTACGCGGTCCTCGGGGAGGATCCGGATGTAGTGCTGGCGCATCTTGCCGCTGATGTGGGCGAGCACCTTGTGTCCGTTGGTCAGCTCGACCCGGAACATGGCGTTGGGAAGGGCCTCCACTACGGTGCCCTCGATCTCGATCACGCCTTCTTTCTTCGGCATGTCCTCCACAATCTGTTGATTCGTTGTCTACCGTCTTGTGCACCGGCGGATCGCTCCGTCGGGTGGCCCGGGAACCGCCCGGTCGCGAACGACCGGTGGACCTCGTGCAACAGTTCGGATGTCTCACCCGGGCACGCGCACGACGAGCTCACAAGAGCTGGTCGATTGGTTAGTCCGGGCAGCCGCGAGGCACCACGAAATGCAACCCACGTTGGGCCGACAGGCAAGTTTAGCCCGAGGGGCTCCGAATCACGAATCGGCTCGGGGCGGGTGCAGCGCTCCTCGCGCCAGCCAGACTCCCCCTGGCTCCGGGCCCGAGCGGTGCCGATGTGCTCCCGCGTGGTGTCAGCGACGCAGGAACCCCGGCCGGAAGGTCGTGACGTTGACCGCGGCCAGCCAGCGCTGCCGCCGGCCCGCCCTGCGGGACATCGCGCGGCGCTCCTTGTCGATGCGCGCCCAGTAGGCCTCGGCCCTCTCGGGCGCCGGCACGGCCGGGCCCCACACCGAGCTGTCGGCCTCCCGCGCCAGCGCCGCAGCCCGCTCCGAGGCGATCGCGCCCGACTGCTCGCGGCGGGTGACCGTCCTCGAGAGCGGCACCTGCTGGCCGAGGTCGCGGGCGTGGTCGACCAGCTCGTGCCAGGCACCGACGAAGCGGGTCGACACCGACGCGGCACCGCGGCGACGGCGGCGGCGCAGCGCCTTGGCGCCGATGATCGAGCCGAGGATCAGCGCGATGACCAGCAGCGGCAGCCCCACATAGGTGACCACGGTGACGATCCAGCCGGGCAGCCCGCCGGCCTTCTTCTCGTCCTTCTCGGCCGACTTGCTGGCCATCTTGGCGCGCAGGTCGGAGTCGGCCTGCTCCCCCAGGTCGGACGGCGGCGGGATGGGCGCGGGCGGCGGCACGACCGTGCCGCTCAGCGGCTCCTGCGTCTGCGGCTGCTGCTCCGACGGTGGCCGGTCGGACATGAACTCCTCGGTCGGCAGCGTGCGCCACGATCCGTCGGCGAGCCGCAGCTCGACCCAGGCGGAGACGTCCTTGCCCGTGACGACTCCGCCCTCGGGGACCACCGCACCCATGACCACGCGGGCCGGGACGCCGATCTTGTTGGCCATCAGCGCCATCGTGGCGGCGTACTGCTCGTCGTTGCCGACCATGACCTCGGCGTTGACGAAGCCGTCGGAGAGCCGCTGGATGCCGTGGCCGGGGTAGTAGGTGCGCTCGGACTTCTTCACGCCGTCGGAGTAGCGGCCCTCAGTCTTCAGGTGCTCGGCGACCGCGAACACCCGCTGCATGGGGGTCGTCGCCTCCTCGGTCCACTTCGAGGCGGGTCCGTCGAGGAAGCCGGTGCCCTCGGCGGGCAGGGCGGTCGAGCTGGAGGGGCTGTCGTCGGCGGTCACGGTGTCCGGCGGCGTCACGGCGGTGAAGGAGTAGCGGTCGCCGGGGTGCAGCCCGGAGGGTACGACGGCGGTCGAGGTGGCTAGGTTGTAGCGGAACGACTCGGCCTTGACGCCCGGCTCGCCCGACTCGAAGTCCATCGACCGGAGGGCGCCGATCACCGGCAGCCAGACCCCGCGGTACCCCTCCCCCAGGGTGACGGTGGCCTTCACCTCTTCGCCCTTCACGGGGTTGTCGATCACCGACGAGACCCGCTGGAAGGAGTCCTCGGCCTCCCCGGGCAGCGCGTCGTTGGACGCGCCCCAGACCATGCCGTCGTAGCGGTCGAGCGTCGCGAAGCGCACCCGGGTGCCGGCCTGGGCGCCGGTCACCCGGAACAGCTCCTTGTCGTAGACGTTGGTGGGCCGCTCCTCGCGGGCTGACGCGGGCAGCTCGACGTAGTTGCGGAACGACGCGAGCAGGGAGGGGTAGCGGCCGATGTCGAAGGGCGGCTCGACGTAGGACCGCAGCACGGTCCGGTCGGAGTCGCTGCCCATGGCCGCGTTGGCCATCGGGAGCGCGAGCACCGCGGCGACCGCGAGCAGGGCGACGCCGGCGATCCCGCGCCCGATGCCGCGGCTGCCTCCGCGGACGGTCGCGCTCTCCCGGCGACCCCGCAGCGCCAGCCAGCCCAGCGCCAGCGCGGCGAAGCCGACACCCTGCAGCCACAGCGACTGCGGGTGACGGACGCCGAGCGCGATGACCGCGACCAGCGCCAGCGCACACGCCAGCACCGGCATCAGGGCCGTGAGCCAGGAGCGCTTCGTGTGGACGTGCACCAGCACGGCACCGACGAACCCCGACACCAGGCCGAGGGTCCACGGCAGCACCAGCAGCGGGCCGGTCCCGTCGACGGGAGGCAGCGTGGTGAGCATGTCCTTCCAGCCGAAGAGCACCTGGTCGGTCAGCTCCCCGAGGGTGCCGCCACCGGGGACGTACGCCGTGTCGCCGATCGACCGCAGGCACAGCGGCCCGCCGAGCAGGAAGAACACCACGGCCAGGGCGAGCAGGGCACCGACGGTGGGCCACCGGAGCGCCCGGAACGCCGTGGCGATCAGCACGCCGAGCAGCGTGCCGATGATGCCGACCACGAGGAAGCCCTGCCCGGTGTACGACGACGCGAACCCGCTCAGCGCCAGGGACGTCAGCGCCACGACGAACGCCAGGTCGATCAGGCGATGCCCGTCGGGGAGGTCGAGACGTGCCCGGCGGCGGGTCTGGGTGTCCAGGTCGGTCATCGCACGCTCCAGCGCAGCAGCCCGGCGAGGTCGTCCTTGTCGGCCAGGTGCAGGACCGGCAGTCCCCCGGCCTCGCTGACCCGGCTCCGGCCGGCGGGGTCGATCAGGATCGCGAACCGGCGCACCTCGGGCGGGAAGGCCGCGGAGGCGCGCTGCACGTCGCTGAACTCTCCCTTCGGGCCGGTGATGAGGAAGCACAGGCTGGTGTCCGGAGCGACCGACACCGCGCGGCGACCGCTGTTGACCAGTCCCTCGAGGCCGAGGTCGGCACGGCACACGGCATCGAGCGCCAGGTGCCCGTCGGCACCCGACGACGCGTGCTTGCCGCAGATGAAGGAGACCTCGAACTCGTCCATGATCGCGCGTACGGCGATCGAGGCGGCCACGGCCATCGCCATCTCGAAGTCGTCGGGATCGGGCCAGGCCGCGACGCGGTCCTCGACCACGAGCGTCGCGTGGCTGCGCCGGGTGTCGAGGTACTGGCGGACCAGCAGGGACGACTCACCGGTGGAGGCCATCACCTTCGCCGACGACCGCCAGTGGATGTGGCGCAGGTCGTCACCGGGGACGTACTCGCGCAGCGCGTGGAAGGCCAGGTCGCTCTGCGACACCGCATCGGTAGACACGCCCTCGAGGTCACGCAGCAGGCCGGCGCCCAGCGACTCGAGCGGAAGCAGCGGGGGGCGCACGAGGACCTCACGCACCGGGGTCCAGGTCACGTCCCGGGAGAACAGGCCGAGCGGGTCGCCGCGCCGGGTGGTGGCCGGGCCGACCGGGATGACGCCGCGGCGCTCGGTGCGGATCGTGAAGGTCTCCTCGTTCCCGGCGCCCGGGGCCAGCGCGCCGATGCCGTAGCGGTGCACGGCCGACCCCACGGGCACCTCGAGCGTGGTGGGCAGCAGGCGCCTGCCTGCGATGTTCGTGACCAGGACGCCGGCCGCGGCCGACTCTCCGGCCATGACCCGCTCGGGCTCGAGCCGCAGGTCGACCCGCACGGCCGTGCGGCCCAGCAGGAACGGCGCCGCGAGCAGGAGCGCGAGCACGCAGGCAGCGGCGATCACTCCCATCTCGCGCCAGTGCGTGGTCTGGGCCACCAGGGTCGCGCTCACGCCGATCCCGAGGATCACCCAGCCCACTGGCCTGATGATCCCCAGGATACGGTCGAGTCGTTCGGTGTCGGGCACCGCGCTCAGGCCACCCGGTCGGTCGGCGGGGAGACGGAGTCCAGGAGGCGCCCGATCACGGTCTCCACGGTGACGCCGCTGAACTGTGCCTCGGCGTCGAGCAGCACGCGATGGCACAGCACCGGCTCCGCGAGCTCCTTGATGTCATCGGGCACGACGTGGTCGCGGCCGTCGGCGGCGGCCCACGTCTTGGCCACCCGCACGAGGGCCAGTCCGCCTCGCGGCGAAAGGCCGAGCTTCACGTGCGGCTGGCGGCGCGACTCCTCGGCCAGCTCGGCGACGTACCCGATGACCGCCGGGTCGACGTAGACCTGGTCGGCCAGCCCGCTCATCTGGGCGATGGTCTGGGCGGTGATCACGGGCGTGACCAGGGACGCGCGGTCCCGGACCGCCGCGTTGACGAGCAGCTCGATGGTGGCGGCCCGGTCGGGGTAGCCCATCGACGCCTTCATCAGGAACCGGTCGAGCTGGGCCTCGGGGAGCCGGTAGGTGCCGGCCTGCTCGATCGGGTTCTGGGTCGCGATGACCAGGAACGGGCGGCCGACGGGGTGCGCCACGCCGTCGACGGTGACCCGGCCCTCCTCCATGACCTCCAGCAGCGCCGACTGGGTCTTCGGCGAGGCCCGGTTGATCTCGTCGGCGAGCACGATCGTGTGGAAGATCGGGCCGGGGTGGAACTCGAACGTGCCCTTGTGCTGGTCGTAGACCGTCACGCCGGTGACGTCGGAGGGCAGCAGGTCGGGGGTGAACTGGATGCGCGCGTGGCTGCCCTGGACGGTGTTGGCCAGCGCGCGGGCCAGCATCGTCTTGCCGGTGCCGGGGAAGTCCTCGAGCAGGATGTGACCCTCGGAGAGCAGGCAGGTGAGCGCGAGGCGGACGACGTGGCGCTTGCCGAGGACGGCCTTCTCCATGTTGTCGGTCAGCTGGTCGAACGTCTTCTTGAACCAGTCGGCCTGCTCGGGCGAGATGGTCATGGGGTTCCTTCCGGTTTCAGGTCTGGTGCGCGTGGAGCCGTGGCCGCAGGGGCTACCACGTCGTTTCGTCGTCGTCTGACTGGCCGAGGGGGTTCTCACAATGGACGCCCACCGTGAGTGGGTCAGTAAGGGAGAAGGGGCCGCCTGCGTACTGGGAGTAGTAGTTGTCGCCGTCGCCACCCGAGATGACGGCGTCCCACGGCCCGCCGCCGCGGACGGACCCGCTGTTGCCGTAGGTGTACAGGGTGCAGTCGACGTTGCCGATGAAGCCGCTGATCTGGAGCTTCACCCGGGCGCAGTTCGACCAGGTGCACGCCGGGTCGCCGCCCTGGACCTGGCAGGGGTTGCCGGTGCCGTCGTCCTGGCAGGGGTCGTGCTTGCGGATGGTGACTCTTCCCTCAGGCATTTTGTCCGTCTTCGCTACATCGGACCTGATCTCCTGGCCCCGACCCGGGGTGTCGGCGTCGAAGAGCCGGACCTGGATCTTCTGCGTAGCGCCGAAGCCGATGACGTTCTCCCCGGACGACCAGGTGAACGAGCCCAGCTGGTTGAAGTCGAAGATCTGCTCGGGACCGTCGTTGTAGGCGACCCCCAGCTTGGCGGCGCTGCCGTTGGTGGAGCCGGTCACCGTCCAGCTGACCGAGTTGAGCCCGACGTTCTGGGTGAGGCTCGTGATCTTGCCCGTGAGCGGGCCGTAGGTCTGCACGCGCTGCACGTCGCTGTCGGTGCAGCCGCCGCGCGCGGCGTTCTCGTTGCACAGCCGGAGCGAGACGGCGTAGTCGGTCTCGTTGCTGTCGACCTGGAACGTGTGCGTGCGCACGCCGTAGACGTTGTTGAAGGTGTTCTGCGGCCGCGCCACTCCGTTGATCAGGAGGTAGACGTTGCTCTGGGCACCCCGTGCGTCCGGCACGGTGTAGGTGATGGACGCGGTGTTGTCCTGACCGGTCGGCTGCCAGCTCCACGCGCCCCAGGCGGCGGGCTTGCCGATCGCCTCGAACCGCGCCGGTGCGCTGGGGGCCGAGGAGTTGCCCGGTGCGTTGTACGCGACGACGGTGTAGTTCACGACGCTGCCGTCGTAGGGCACGCCCCGGTGCAGGCACGCGATCTCCTGGGTCCGCACGCAGCCCGGGACCGCCGCCGGTGCGCCCTCGCCCACTCTCGCGAACACGGTGTACGTCGTCGGGCCGGGGCCCTCGGGCAGGGTGGCCGCCCAGTCGATGCGCACCGTCGTGGTGTCGCGCGCCAGCTGCTGGTCGGTCGCGCGGACGGACGTCGGGCTCAATGGGGTGCCGAGCGACTGGAAGGGCTCCGACTCCCGGATGTCGGAGAGACCGGCCTTGTTGCGGGAGTAGATCCGGAACGTGTAGGTGCGGTTGTTGTCGAGGTCGGCGAGGTCGAGCCCGGTCACGGTCCCGGGGACGACCTGCGTCGGCAGCCCCTGCGCACTCACGGTGTAGCTCTGGATCGCGGAGCCGGACGGGTTGGCGGCACCCCACTGGATGCGCATGGAGTTCGGTCCGCGGCTGACCTGCCGGATGGAGGGGACGCGGCCCGGCTTGGTCGTCGCCACCGCCGTCACCGAGCGCTCGCTGTACGGGGAGAGCCCGACCCGGTTGTGCGCCGCGACGACGAAGTTGTAGTTCCTGCCGTTCTCCGGGACCTTGAAGGAGCCGGAGTTCGTGCGGAAGCGCTGGGTCTGCCCCGTCCGGATCTCCTTGACGAGGTAGTAGTCGATGGGCGACCCGTTGGCCTCCGACGGCGCCCACGACAGGCCGATGCGCTTGCTCTCGACGTTGCCGATCAGCACCGGTGCTCCCGGCGTGGAGGGGGTGTCCAGGACGTCGACGGAGATGGTGCTCTGGGCCACCCGGTCGGAGGCCGGATCCGAGTCTGAGACGTCGCTCATCCGGACCTGGAACTCCGCATGACCCGTCAACCCCTCGGGTGCGCTGAGGGTGACGCGGGAACCGTCCGCCGTGGCCCGCACAGCGTCGCCACCGGTGCGGGTCACATCGAGGATGTGTGGCTCGGGGTTGGCCACCCCGGGCGTGAACCGCGGACCGAGGTCGATGGTGCGCGACGTCCCGGGCTTGAGGTCGGGGACCTTGCTCGGCAGGAGGGACGGCGGCGGAGCCTGCACGACCAGCACCCGCAGCTGGTCCGGCTCGCTGCTGCCCGCGGTGACCGAGATGACCCCTTCGTCGCCGGACCGAGCACTGCCGCTCGCGGCGACCTGGAGCGTGTCCGTGCCCGACCCCGACAGGGTCACGCCGGTGATCGGGCTCTCCCACGCGGCGTCGTAGGTGAGGCCGGCGACGTCCGCGGGATCCTGGGTCCAGACGTTGCAGACCGAGGCGACGTCGATCTCGATGTCATCGACCTGGCTGACCGGCACCGCGACGTCGGGGCAGTCCAGCTCGGGCCGGTCGGTGCCGATCTGGACCGGGATGGAGACGATGGTGGGCCGTGCGTCGTCGCCGGTGGTGGGGGCGACCTCGACCAGCACCGCGCCGGGGCCGGCGTAGTCTCCGCGCGCCGTCAGGTCGACGGCGTAGTCGCCGTTCATCCGCGCCTCCAGCGCGACCGGCGGCGACGCCCAGACGCGGTCGCGTCCGGTGATCTCCAGCGGCGCACCCGACGGGTTGACGACGTAGTCCTCGAGCTTGACCCGGCGGGACTTGCCCGAGCTGATCTTGATCGGCTCACCGTCCCGGACGTAGGGCCGGCTGGTACCGGTGGGGGGCACGTAGACCGAGGCGGTCGCCGAGCCGCCGTCGGCGTCCTCGATCCGGAAGGGGATGACCCGGGGCTCGCGCCCGCGGGTCACCGTGACCTCGGACCCCTGGAAGGACGCCACGGACGGGTCGGCGAACACCTCCGCGAGGCGGAGGTCGCCTGCCGGGCCGTCCGGGTCGTAGGCCCCGCTCAGCTCGTTCGGTCCGGCCAGCACGTCGACGGTGACCTCGTCGCTGTCGGTGGTTCGGCCGTAGGCGTCGTAGACGACGGGCGGGTTGTTGTAGTCCTCGATCGGCGTCAGCGTCGCCGTGCTCGCGGACGTCGCCAGCCCGTTGTCGAGGCGGTAGACGACCTCGACCACGTCGTCGGTGACCTTGTCGGGGGCCTTGATGGCGATGGGGCCGATGTCGGACTCGAGCTTCACCCCCGGGGGTGGGTCCACCAGCTCGACCTTGATGCGCTCGGTCGACCCGATCTGGTCGTTGGCGATCACGTCGACGTGGGCCGTGCGGCCGGGCTCGACGGTGATGTGGTCGGGCACGGCGACGGGCGGCTGCGGGGTGCCCACCGGCACCACCGCCACCCGCGCCGTGCCGGTCGCCTCGGCCCCGTGGGTGTCGACCACGGTGTAGGTGAACTCCTCGGAGCCGACGCCCCGCGGGTAGGCCTGGAACTCGAGGGAGTTCGCGCCGAACGAGACGACGCGGCCGAGCCTGGGCGCGGAGGCGATCCCGGTGATCGTGACCGGGTCGCCGTCGGGGTCGACGCCGGAGCCCGGCACCTTCAGCTTGATCGTGTCGCCGGAGACGACCCGGCCCTCGAGGACCGGGGGCTCCGGTGCCGTGTTGGGGGACTTGGCGGGGACGACCACGACGGTGAGCCGGCCGGGAGCCGTCTCACCCGCGGAGTTCTCGGCGACGTACGGCACGTCGAAGCTGTCGCGCTCCTTGATGTCGGGCGGGGCGATGTAGCGGACCATCCGGCCGGCGATGAAGGCCCGCCCGAGGTCGCCCTTCACGTCGATGGGCGCCCGGACGCGCAGCTCGCCGGAGGCGACCTCCGTGGCGTCGTCGGCCAGGACGAGCTGGTCGCCCGACGGGCTGTAGTCGTTGTCGAGGACCGGCGCGAGCACGGCCGAGCCGGCGCGCACGGTGACCCGGTCCGTCGCCGTGACGGGTGTGTTGTCCTTGGGCTCGGGCCGCTGGCTGACCGTGACCTCGCCGCGGGCGGTGCCGCTGCCGTTGCTGACGGTGTACCTGACGACCTGGGGGTTGGGCTGCAGCTGTCCCTGCCGTGGGGCGATGCGCAGCCAGCGCCCCTCGATGACCGAGACGTCGAGCTGGTTCGCGGTGACGGCGTTGCCGTTCTGGACGACCAGGATGCCGCCCGCCGGGTCGACGTCGTTGGCCAGCACGTCGACCGTGCCCGCCGCCTGCCCGTAGACGGTGAGCGTGTCGGGCATGGCCACCGGGTCCAGCGTGTTCTTGGGTGCCGCCCGCACGTCGACCCGGACCTTGCCCGGTGACGTCGGGGCGTTGCCGTAGGCGGCGTCGTAGTCGAGGAAGTAGGTGCCGGCCTTGTCGGAGACGAACCGGATCGTCCCGGCGTTCAGGTCGGTCCGGATGCGCGCCCCGGCCTGGTCGGGGAGCTCGCCCCCGATCGACAGGTCGGCGTTGGGGGTCGTCGGGTCGGCACCCGGCATGTCGTTGGCCAGCGGCGCGATGGTGATCGGCTTGCCCACCTCCCCGCTGACGACGTCGGGATTGGCCTTCGGCGCGACCGCCGTCGTGTCGAACTTGTCCTGCACGGCGAAGTTGAGGGCCTTGGTCGACACCGGGCCGAGGCCGTCCGTGACGGCGTACTCGACCCGGACGTTGCCGCCCTCGGGCGGCGCCTGGAACCGCACTCGTCCGGTGGACGTGGTGCGGGCGGTGGCCGCGGTCCGGCCCGAGCCGACCACCGTCGCGGAGTCGAGGACCAGCGGGTCGGAGTCCTGGTTGTCCCGCCAGTCGGAGAGGACGGGCACCTCGAGCGAGCCGCCTGCCGGCACCAGCCACGGCTCCGACTCGTAGCCCTCGCGCAGGGTCGGCTGGCCGTTGTCGCTCGGCCCTCGCACGGCGACGCTCACGGTGGCGTGGGCACTGGTGCTGCGCCCGTCGTCGACGTAGTACTCGAAGGACGTGGAGCCCTTGGCCTGGTCGGGAACGGTCAGCTGGAGTGTCTGCCCGTCGGGGCTGATCGTGACGCTGGAGCCCGGCATGCTGGGCTTGTCGACGCCGCGGATCGCCAGCAGCCGCCCGTCCGGGGCCGAGTCGTTGTCGAGAGGGTGCAGGACGCTGGTGCGGCCCGGCCGGACGCCGAAGTCGTCGGGCTTGGCCTGCGGCGGACGCTTGTCGGCGTTGTTCTGGTTGTCGTCGTCCTTGTCCTTGTCCTTGACCTTCTTGGTGTTGGTGAACGCCTGCCAGTTGTCGATCTTGAGGGGCTTGTCGGTGTCGATGTCCCAGATGGAGCCGGTGCTCCGGTCGTTGAGCAGGATCTCGCCGCGGTTGACGCGGAAGACGAGGTTGCTCGCCTGGCCGCCGAGGCTCTGCGGCGTGACCTCGCCGTCGTCACAGGAGACGGCCACGGAGCCGAGGCCTCCCGACCAGGCGCCGTACTCACACGCGCCGAGCCGGACCGGGGCGGCGGGCTGGCCGCTCTGCCCCTCGACGACGGTGCTGGTCTCGCCGCGCGCGAGGTCGACCGAGAGCAGGCCGCCGGGCGTGCCGACGAGTACGGCGTCGGCGGCAGGTCCGGACTGTTGGAGGACGCCCGTGTCGGGCAGGGTGGTCGCGCCGCCGCCGATGACGGCGAGCTGGCCGGACTCCGCGTCGAGGGTGACCGCCTTCTCGCCGACCGTCGTCATGGCCGTCGGGCTGCCTGCTGCGTCAGGCAGAGGCTTCCTGGTCGGCTTGGCGTAGCCCACGCCCGAGGGCCGGATCGTCGTCAGCGTGCCCTTGTCGACCGAGGTCACCACGATGGTTCCCGACTCCGTGAGCGCCATCGCGGCCCCCTTGCCGGCGGTCGCCACGGGATCGGCCGAGGGATCGATGCCCCCCACGAGGGGCTTGCCGTTCTGCGGGTCGAAGCGCACCGCCCAGACCTCGCCGCTGGCCGGGTCGAGGTTGGCCAGCGTGCCGCCGCGCATCAGCACCTGCCCGCCCGACGGGATCTCCGCGGTGGCGCCTTCGGTGAGGGTCAGGCCGGCCGGGTCGATGGCGTAGGCGCGGCCCTCGCGCAGGTTGAGCCCGACGACGCCGGCACCGTCCTGCACGATGTCGAGGTCGGTGTCCTCCTCGGCGAAGATGGCCCCGTCGAGCTGACCGATGGGCTTGTTGACCCGACCGAAGTAGCCGCGTTCGGAGGTGGTGACCCAGATGCCGCCGTCATTGAGGTCGGTGCGGTGCGAGCGGTAGCCCTCGGCGGAGACGGCGTACACCACGATCGCTCCAGCGGCCAGCGCCAGGGCAGCGTTGGTCGCGATGGCAGCGCGATGACGCCTCATGAACCCCCGCAGGCGCACCTGCTACCCCCTGAATCCTCACAACTCTCCGGCTGAGCGTAGGCAGTCCACGGACGTCGAACAAGTTCGCGCGCGGATGCCCGGCCGTCCGGCGGATCGGTCACACTATTGTCGGGGGACGGGCACAATGTCGGAGGGCTTTTGGCTCGTTCCGGTCGGAGAAGGGGGCAGGGTGGTCGTGGAGACCCGGTACGCCGCGGGCAGCGGCGTGCTCCTCGGGGCCGGCGAACACTGGCTGCTCATCACCGATCCCGGCGACGAGGAGGTCGTCGAGCGACTGTGGTCAGCTCTCGGCGATGGGCCGCGCGCCGCCGAGAAGGTGCTCGACATCGTCGAGGCCGCTTTCGGCGGTGAGCCGCCCGGGCTCGTGCTCATCGACCTCACCCCCGGCACCGGACAGACCGTCTCGCTCGGCAGCGGCCGGGTGCGCGTCGAGGGTCCGGCCCGGCTCATCTCCCTCGTCGACGAGACGCCTGGAGGCGGGCTGCGCCGTCTCGTCGGCGGTGTCGTGGCCGCGCAGCGCGCCGAGATCCGTCCCCTCTCGCCATCCGTCACCGGGCCCGCCACCGGGACCCCGGCGGCCGAGGCCGAGACCAGCACCGAGGGCATGATCGACGGCATCCCGCAGGCGATCCTCGAGGCGCGCGGCCCCGACGGCCCCCCGAAGCCCCGGGCGCGGCATCTCCGAGCAGCCAGCGTCTCCGACTCGGGGCCGCGCGACACCAGCGAGCCCGACCCGTTCGTCAACGAGCGCGTCGACGGGCCTGCGGCGGAGGTCACCGACAGCACGCCGTACGCCGACACGCCCCCCACCGGCGGCTCCACGCCCCTCGACGGCGGCGAGCCGGTCGGCTCGACCGGTGCGGTGACCGGCAAGCGCCTGCCCGGCGCCCCCGTCGAGGAGCACGACCACGACGGCTCGACCGTGTTCCGGTCCAGCGGACCCGAGCACCTCGTGTCCACGACGGGCGAGACGGTGCAGGCCGTCTGGTGTCCCGACGGCCACCTCACCCAGCCCGACGCACCACTGTGCCGGATCTGTCGCAAGCAGGTCGCGCCCCAGGCGGCCCAGCGCGTCTCCCGACCGACGCTGGGCGGGCTGCGCCTGCCGACCGGCGAGGTCGTGCCCCTCGATCGCGGCGTCATCCTGGGCCGCCGTCCCGCGCCGATCCCGGGCACCGGCGACTGGCCGCACCTGGTGCACCTGTCCCCCGAGCACACCTACGTCTCCCGGATGCACGTCCAGATCGAGATCAACGGCTGGCTGGTCATCGCCCGCGACCTCGGCTCCCGGGGCGGCACGACCTGGAAGGTTCCCGGCCGCCCGCCCGAGAAGATGGTCGCGAACGAGTCCTACGTCCTGGAGCCCGGCCACGCCCTCGACCTCGCCGACGTCTACGAGGTCCGCTACGAGGCCGGTCCGGAGGTGGCCCTGTGAGCGCGCCCGTCATCCCGGGGTTCACCTTCGTCGAGCACCTGGGCAGCGGTGGCTTCGCCGATGTGTTCCTCTACGAGCAGGACTGGCCCCGACAGCGGGTCGCCGTCAAGGTCGTGCGCCCCGACGTACCCCTCGACGAGCGCGAGAAGGGACTCTTCGCGGCCGAGGCGAACGCGATGGCCCGGCTGGCCGACCATCCCTACATCGTCTCGGTCATCACGGCCGGCATCACCCACGACTCGGGCCGGCCGTTCCTGGTGATGCGCTACTGCCCACCGCCGGACCTCGGGGTGCGGGTGCGCTCCAACCCGATGGCACCCATCGACGCGATCAGCACCGGCATCAAGCTCTCGAGCGCCATCGAGACCGCCCACCGCTCCGGCATCCTGCACCGCGACATCAAGCCCAGCAACGTGCTGGTGACCACCTATCACGAGCCCGCGCTGACCGACTTCGGGATCGCGGGCCACATCCACGACGTCGCCGGCGAGAGCGACGTCCGGATCTCCTACCCGTGGTCGCCGCCGGAGATGCTCGACGGACGCTCCAACGGGTCGGTGCACTCCGACGTCTACTCCCTGGGCGCGACCATCTGGCACCTGTTGGTCGGCCGGTCGCCCTTCTCGATCCCCAACGGCGACAACTCCACGCGGGCGCTCTCGGCGCGGATCCTGCATGCTGCCCCGCCGGCGACGCAGCGCCCCGACGTGCCTCCGGCGCTCGACCGCCTGCTCCAGCAGTGCCTGGCCAAGAACCCCGCGCACCGGCCCCAGAGCGCCCTCGAACTGGCGCGCTCGCTGCAGCGCATCGAGGCCGACGCCGGGTTCCCGCGCACGGCCGTGGCAGTCGAGGGAGACCGCGCCGACGCCGCGGTGGCCAAGCCGAAACCCGAGACCGACGACGACCACACGGTAATGAAGGCCGTCACCGTCATCTCCGCGTCCGGGCCGCGCACCGTGGCCCCCACTCCCCCGGACCCCGACGACGCACCGTCGCGCAGCGGTGTCGTCTGGGCGGTCGTGGCCGCCCTGGTGCTGGTCGCGATCGTCGGCGGGCTGCTGCTCAAGGGCGGCGGAGGCTCCGACGAGCCCGACCCGGGCCCGAGCGCGCCCAGCACGCCCATCGACCTCATCCCCAGCGCCGTCGACCAGCCCCCGACCCTGTCCGCCGACCGGACTCCGCGGGGGGTGCGGTTCCGCTGGACCGCCCAGGACGCCAAGCCGGGTGACCAGTGGTTGCTGCAGCGCCTCGACACGGACGCCTTCCGGCGTACCACCAAGCAGTCTGCGCTGATCCGGGCGGACAAGCAGGTCTGCGTCGAGGTGCGACTACAGCGCGACGGCGACGACTCCCCGGTGGCCCAGGCCTGCGCCTGAGACCCAGTACCGCTGGCGGTCCGGGCCTCAGGCGGCGAGGTCGGCTCAGCCGTCCTCCCAGTCGCGGCGCGGCCCGGTGACCGCGTCCTGCTCGCTGTCGGACATGCGGCTGGATACCCACAGGCTGAGCACCGCGGTGACCGCGAGGGTGCCGACGATGACGAGCAGGGAGAGCCAGATCGGGATGTCGGGCGCCCACGAGATGGGCTCACCGCCGTTGATGAACGGCAGCTCGTTCTCGTGCATCGCGTGCAGGATCAGCTTGACGCCGATGAAGCCGAGCAGGACGGCCAGTCCGTAGGACAGGTAGATCAGCCGCTGCAGCAGTCCGCCGATGAGGAAGTAGAGCTGGCGCAGACCCATCAGCGCGAAGATGTTGGCGGTGAAGACCAGGTAGGGGTCGCGGGTGAGGCCGTAGATCGCCGGGATCGAGTCGAGAGCGAAGAGCAGGTCGGTGGTGCCCAGCGTCAGCACGACGAGGAACATCGGCGTGATCAAGCGCTTGCCGTTCTCCTTGACGACCAGCTTGGTGCCGTTCCACTCCTTGGTGGCAGGCAGGTGCTTCTCGGCGAACCGCACGAGGCGGTTCTCCTCGTACTCGTCCTCGTCCTCGCTGCCCTCCTTGGCGAGCTTCCACGCCGTGTACATGAGGAACAGCCCGAAGATGTAGAACACCCAGCTGAACTCGTTGATCGCGGCGGCGCCCACCACGATGAAGATGGCGCGCATGATGAGTGCGAGCACGATGCCGATCATCAGCGCTGTCTGCTGGTACTTCCGGGGCACCGCGAAGCTGTTCATGATGATGATGAAGATGAACAGGTTGTCGATGGAGAGGGAGTACTCCGTCAGCCAGCCGGCGAAGAACTCGGGCCCGGGGTGTGGCGAGAGCTCGTGCGGCTCGGCGAAGAACCACAGCCCGAGGCCGAAGACCACTGCGAGCCCGATGAAGAAGGCGAGGTGCCTGCTCACCTCGGCCATGGTGGGCTCGTGCGGGCGCCGGGCGATGACCAGGAGGTCGATCAGCAGCAGTCCCGTGGTCACGACCAGCGTGACTATCCAGACGGTGGGCGAGGCGACCGAGTCGCCGAGGACAGCATTCACGTGGGCATTCTCCTCCGGAGTGGACAGTTCCGGCCACACGGGATCCGCGGGCCGGTGCATGCTCCGGAGGTCTCTTCCGCTCGGTCACGCTGCTGCGTGAGAGCCGATGGCACCGGGAGCGGACCTCTCGGCCCGCGCCGTACTGACGACACCATCGCGACGGGAATACTCCCCTCCTGATGCCCCCATGCTCTCACGAGCCGGGCGGGGCGAGCCAATCCGGCCCGCCGCGGCGGACCGGTCAGCGCCCGCCGAAGGGGACGCCGAGCTCGGCCAGCTTCTCCTCGCCGCCGTCGAGGGCGGTGAGCACCCAGGCGCCTCGAGGAGTCAGCGTGAAGGTGTTCTCGAAGTGGGCGGCCCACGAGCCGTCGGTGGTGACCACGGTCCAGTCGTCTTCGAGGACCTCGGTGTCGTGGGTGCCGAGGGTGATCATCGGCTCGACGGCCAGGGCCAGGCCCTCGACGAGCCGCGGTCCCCGGCCGGCCCGGCCGTAGTTGGGCACGTTGGGAGGCTGGTGCATCTGCGAGCCGATGCCGTGCCCGACGTAGTCCTCGAGGATCCCGAACCTGCCGGCGCCCCGCACGTACTGCTCGATCGCGTGGGAGATGTCGGTGACGTGTCCGCCGAGCCGGGCGGCGGCGATGCCGCGCCACATCGACTCCTCGGTGACCCGCATCAGCTCGGTCACGTCGGCGGGCACCTCCCCGACCGCCAGGGTGATGGCGGCGTCGCCGTGCCAGCCGTCGACGATGGCACCGCAGTCGAGCGAGATCACGTCGCCCTCGGACAGCGCGCGGCCGCCCGGGATGCCGTGGACGACCTCGTCGTTGACCGACGCGCAGATGGAGCCGCTGAAGCCGTGGTAGCCCAGGAACGACGGGGTCGCACCGGCCGAGCGGATGGCGTCCTCGGCGATGGCGTCGAGCTCACCCGTGGTGATGCCCACCCGCACCGAGGAGCGCAGCAGCTCCAGGGTGCGGCCCACCACCAGACCTGCGCGGCGCATGCCGTCGATCTGCTGGGATGTCTTGATCTCGATGCCGCGGTCGCGGAAGCCCATGTCGCTCAGCTCTGGGGTACGACGTCCAGCGCCTCGAAGATGCGCTGGGTGACCTCTTCGACCTCGCCGGTGCCGTCGAGCTCGAGGAGCAGGCCGCGCTGCCGGTAGACCTCGACGAGGGGCTCGGTCTGCTCGGTGTAGAGCTCCTGCCGACGGCGGATGACCTCCTCCGTGTCGTCGGCGCGCCCCTCGAGCTCGGCCCGCTGGACCAGTCGCTGGACGATCTCGTCCTGGTCGACGGTGAGCACCACGACCGCGTCGAGCGCGTGGCCGGTGAAGGCGATCATCCCGTCGAGCTCCTCCACCTGGGCGAGCGTGCGCGGGTAGCCGTCGAGGAGGAACCCGGGCTCGGCGTCCGGCTCGTCGATCCGGTCGCGCACCATCAGGTTGGTGACCTCGTCGGGGACGTACTCGCCGGCGTCCATGTAGCGCTTCGCCTCGACGCCGAGGGGAGTCCCCGCAGTGACGTTGGCGCGGAAGATGTCGCCCGTGGAGATGGCCGGGATGCCGAAGTGCTCGGCGATGAACTTGGCCTGGGTGCCCTTCCCGGCTCCCGGCGGCCCCATGATGATGAGTCGCATTTAGCGCAGGAACCCTTCGTAGTTGCGCTGCTGGAGCTGACTCTCGATCTGCTTCACCGTGTCCAGTGCGACGCCCACCATGATCAGGATGGAGGTGCCGCCGAAGGGGAAGTTCTGATCGGCGTTGATCAGCGCGAAGGCGATCAGCGGGATCAGGGAGATCAGACCGAGGTAGAGCGCGCCCGGGAGGGTGATCCTGGACAGAACGTAGGACAGGTAGTCCTCGGTCGGCTTGCCCGCACGGATGCCGGGGATGAAGCCGCCGTACTTCTTCATGTTGTCGGCCACCTCTTGCGGGTTGAAGGTGATCGACACGTAGAAGTAGGTGAAGAAGATGATCAGGGCGAAGTAGACCGCCATGTAAAGGGGGTGGTCGCCACCCACGAGGTAGTTGTTGACCCAGGTGAGCACCGGGTTGGTGGTGTTCTGGTTGAACTGCACGGCCATCGCGGGCAGGTACAGCAGCGAGGAGGCGAAGATGACCGGGATGATGCCGGCCTGGTTGACCTTGAGCGGGATGTAGGTCGAGCTGCCGCCGAACATCTTGCGGCCGACCATCCGCCGGGCGTACTGCACCGGGATCCGACGCTGGGCCTGCTCGATGAAGATGACGCCCGCGATGATGACCAGGCCGATGGCCATGACCACGCCGAACACCCACCAGCCCTGCGTCTGCTGGACGTTCCACAGCGAGGCCGGGAAGGTCGCGACGACCTGAGTGAAGATGAGGATCGACATGCCGTTGCCGATGCCGCGGTCGGTGACGAGCTCACCGAGCCACATGATGACGGCGGTGCCGGCGGTCATGGTGATGACCATGATCAGGAAGGTGCCCGTGCTGTTGCTGTGCAGCAGGTCCTCGTTGCACCCCTGGAGCAGGTTTCCGGAGCGCGCGAGCGCCACGATCCCGGTCGCCTGGAGGAGCGCGAGGCCGAGGGTCAGGTAGCGGGTGTACTGGGTGATCTTCGTCTGGCCCGCCTGGCCCTCCTTCTTCAGCGCTTCGAGCCGTGGGATCACCACGACGAGCAGCTGCAGGATGATGCTGGCGGTGATGTAGGGCATGATGCCCAGCGCGAAGATCGTGAGCTGGAGCAGCGCACCGCCGGAGAACAGATTGACCAGGCTGTAGAGCCCGGAGTCCTCGACGTCGCTCAGGCACGACTGCACGTTGGCGACGTGGACTCCCGGCGTGGGCACCTGGGAGCCGAGCCGGAAGACCGTGATGATCAGCAGGACGAACAGCAGCTTGCGCCGCAGGTCCGGCGTGCGGAAAGCGTTGGCGAACGCGCCTAGCACTGGATCCTCTTTCTCATGGGGTCCGTGGTCTCTCCGAGCTCGACCATCGGTGGGTCCATCGCCGAGACTCGTCGACGACGAGGTGGCGTTGGGGCCCGGGGAAGCCTAACAGGCAGGCCCGCACCCTCAGACATGCAGTACGGGGCCCGACCTGCCGCGATCACACGGCTGGACGAGCCCCGTACTCACGCAGGCTGAAGACGCCTCAGGCGACCGTGGCGGTGCCGCCGGCGGCCTCGATCTTGTCCTTGGCAGAGCCCGAGAACGCGTTGGCGGTCACCTGGACCGCAACGGAGATCTCACCCTGGCCGAGCACCTTGACCGGGTGGCCCTTGCGGACCGCGCCCCGAGCGATGAGCTCGTCGACGGTGACCTCGCCACCCTCGGGGAAGAGCTCGCCGAGCCGGTCGAGGTTGACGACCTGGAACTCCACCTTGAACGGGTTCCGGAAGCCCTTGAGCTTCGGGAGCCGCATGTGGAGGGGCATCTGGCCACCCTCGAAGGCGACCGGGACCTGGTAGCGGGCCTTGGTGCCCTTGGTGCCGCGGCCGGCCGTCTTGCCCTTGGAGCCCTCACCGCGGCCCACCCGGGTCTTGGCGGTCTTGGCGCCCGGTGCCGGGCGCAGGTGGTGCAGCTTGAGCGTCATGTCAGCTCACTTCCTCGACCGACACCAGGTGACGGACGGTGTGGACCATGCCCCGGATCTCCGGACGGTCCTCCTTGACGACCACGTCGCCAATCCGCTTGAGACCGAGCGTACGCAGGGTCTCGCGCTGGTTGGCCTTGCAGCCGATCGTGGACTTCTTCTGCTGGACCTTGAGCTGTGCCATCAGGCCGACACCTCCGCCGCCTGCTCGGCGCGCGCCCGCAGGATCGCTGCGGGGGTGACGTCCTCGACGGACAGCCCACGGCGCGCGGCAACAGCCTCGGGCTCTTCCAGCATCTTCAGCGCCGCGACGGTTGCGTGGACGATGTTGATCTGGTTGGACGAGCCGAGCGACTTGCTCAGCACGTCGTGGATGCCGGCGCACTCGAGCACGGCGCGAACCGGGCCGCCCGCGATCACACCGGTACCGGGAGCGGCCGGGCGCAGCAGCACCACGCCGGCGGCCTTCTCACCCTGGACCGGGTGCGGGATCGTGCCCTGGATGCGGGGGACCCTGAAGAAGTGCTTCTTGGCCTCCTCGACACCCTTGGCGATCGCCGCGGGGACTTCCTTCGCCTTGCCGTAGCCGACGCCGACCATGCCTTCGCCGTCGCCGACGATCACCAGGGCGGTGAAGCTGAAGCGACGGCCACCCTTGACGACCTTGGCGACACGATTGATCGCAACGACGCGCTCGATGTAGGCAGACTTTTCGGCGCCGCCACCGCGACGGTCGTCGCGCTGGCGTCGGTCGCCCGAGCCGCCGCTGCGCTGTCCGCGCTGGGCTCCGCTCATGAGATGTGCTCCATATCTAGGTTCTCTCTCTTACCGCGTTGTCGTGCGATCAGAACGCCAGTCCGCCCGCACGGGCGGCGTCAGCGAGGGCCGCGATGCGGCCGTGGTACTTGTTGCCGGCGCGGTCGAAGACCACGTCCTCGACGCCAGCAGCCTTGGCCCGCTCGGCGAGCAGCTCGCCGACCCTCTTGGCCTTCGCGGTCTTGTCACCCTCGCTGGAGCGCAGGTCGGCCTCCATGGTCGAGGCGTACGCGAGCGTCTGGCCGACGAGGTCGTCGACGACCTGGACCGAGATGTGCCGGGCCGACCGGGTGACGACCAGGCGCGGACGCTCGGTCGTGCCGGAGATCTTCTTGCGCCCACGCATCTGGCGACGCAGGCGCGACTTGGTGCGCGCCGCGGTGTGCTTGTTGTTGGACAGTGAGATAGCCATGGTTACTTACCGGCCTTTCCGACCTTGCGGCGGATCTGCTCGCCGGCGTAACGGACGCCCTTGCCCTTGTAGGGCTCGGGCTTGCGCAGCTTGCGGATCTTGGCGGCCACCTCACCGACGAGCTGCTTGTCGATGCCGACGACGCCGAGCTTGGTCGGGCCGTCGACGGTGAAGGTGATGCCTTCGGGTGCGTCGAACGTGATCGAGTGCGAGTAGCCGAGCTGGAACTCCAGCTGCGTCGGGCCCTTGGCCAGGACCCGGTAACCCACACCGACGATCTCGAGCTTCTTCTCGTAGCCGTCGGTCACACCCACCACCATGTTGTTGATGAGGGTGCGCGTCAGGCCGTGGAGCGAGCGGCTGATGCGGTCGTCGTCGGGGCGCTTGACCTCGAGGACGCCGTCGTCACCCTTGTCCACGGTGATGGGGGCGGCGATGGAGTGCATCAGGGTGCCCTTGGGCCCCTTGACGGTCACAGTGGTCACCGGGGAGGCGGCATCGATCTGCACGTCCACCGCGGCCGGGACCGTGATCGGGAGCTTGCCGATTCGCGACATGTTCTTCTCTCCTTCTCTGGTCTCGGGTTACCAGACGTAGGCGAGGACTTCCCCACCCACGCCCTTCTTGTTGGCCTGGCGGTCGGTGAGCAGGCCCTGGCTCGTGGAGATGATCGCGACGCCCAGCCCGCCGAGCACCTTGGGAAGCCCGGTGCTCTTGGCGTAGACCCGGAGACCGGGCTTGCTGATGCGGCGTACGCCGGCGATGGAGCGCTCGCGGTTGCGGCCGTACTTGAGGGTGATGTTGAGCGTCTTGCCCACCTCGCCCTCGCCCGGCTCCGCGACGTCGTAGGAGGTGATGTAGCCCTCCTGCTGGAGGATCTCCGCGACGCCCGCCTTGAGCTTGCTGTACGGCATCGACACCGCGTCGTGGTACGCCTGGTTGGCGTTGCGCAGCCGCGTGAGCATGTCTGCGATCGGGTCAGTCATCGTCATGGTGTGGTCGTTTCTCTCTTCTGTGGTTTCCCGCCCGCGGGCGGGACCTTCAGCGGTTGTGGTGGTGAGTGCTCACCAGGAGGACTTGGTGACGCCGGGCAGCTCGCCGCGGTGGGCCATCTCTCGCAGGCAGATCCGGCACAGGCCGAACTTGCGGTAGACGGCCTTGGGGCGACCGCAGCGCTGGCAGCGGGTGT
The DNA here is from genome assembly GCF_049897745.1 of Nocardioides sp. LHG3406-4. Classification (NCBI taxonomy): domain Bacteria; kingdom Bacillati; phylum Actinomycetota; class Actinomycetes; order Propionibacteriales; family Nocardioidaceae; genus Nocardioides; species Nocardioides sp. LHG3406-4. The sequence continues at coordinate 484,144 of NZ_JAFCWV010000004.1, read as the reverse complement.
AGCCGCGCACTGCGAACTTCGGCTTGCGGGCGGCCTTGACCTTGAGTGCAGTCTTCGCCATGTCAGTTCTCCTTGAACGGGAAGCCGAGCTGCTTGAGCAGCGCCCGACCCTCGTCGTCGTTGGTGGCGGTGGTCACGATGGTGATGTCCATGCCACGCGACCGGTCGATCCTGTCCTGGTCGATCTCGTGGAACATGACCTGCTCGGTCAGACCGAACGTGTAGTTGCCGCGACCGTCGAACTGCTTGGGCGAGAGCCCGCGGAAGTCGCGGATACGCGGCAGCGCGAGCGAGAGCAGGCGGTCGAGGAACTCCCACATGCGGTCGCCGCGCAGCGTGACGTGCGCGCCGATCGGCATGCCCTCACGCAGCTTGAACTGCGCGATGGACTTGCGGGCCTTCGTGACGAACGGCTTCTGGCCCGTGATCGCGGTGAGGTCCTTGATGGCGCCCTCGATCAGCTTCGAGTCGCGAGCCGCCTCGCCGACACCCATGTTGACCACGATCTTGGTCAGGCCGGGGACCTGCATGACGTTCTTGATCTCGAACTCGGACTGCAGCGCGGGGATGATCTCCGCGCGGTAGCGGGTCTTGAGGCGGGGAGCGGTGGTGGTCCCGGAGTCGGTGCTAGCCATCTCAGATGTCCTTCCCGGACTTGCGCGAGATCCGGACACTGCGGTTCGCGGTGTACTCGGACCCGTCGGGGCGACGCTTGGTGACCTCGTCGCGGCGGAAGCCGACGCGGGTGACGCCGTCACCCTCGACCAGCATCACGTTCGAGACGTGGATGGGGGCCTCGGCGGTGATGATGCCGCCGGTGGTGCCGGCGCGACCGCCCTGGTTCTGGACCTTGGTGTGCCGCTTCATGCGGTTGACACCCTCGACGACCACCCGCTGCTCCTCGCGGAGCACCTGGATGACCTTGCCCTCGGCGCCCTTGTCCTTGCCGGCGATGACCTTGACGGTGTCGCCCTTCTTGATGCTCACGGAAGGGTTCTTCTTCGGCTTGCTCTGGTGGCTACTCATCACAGCACCTCCGGGGCCAAAGAGATGATCTTCATGAACTTCTTCTCGCGCAGCTCGCGACCCACGGGGCCGAAGATGCGGGTTCCGCGCGGCTCGCCGTCGGTCTTGAGGATGACGGCGGCGTTCTCGTCGAAGCGGATGTAGGACCCGTCGGGACGCCGACGCTCCTTCACCGTGCGTACGACGACAGCCTTGACGACGTCACCCTTCTTCACGTTGCCACCGGGGATCGCGTCCTTCACGGTGGCGACGATGGTGTCGCCGATGCCGGCGTAGCGACGACCAGAGCCGCCGAGAACACGGATGCAGAGGATCTCCTTCGCACCGGTGTTGTCGGCGACCTTGAGTCGCGACTCCTGCTGGATCATTGGTTTCTCCTGGTTGTCGAGCTGGTTCTCGCCGCCCTCCCGGGCGGTCGAGCCTTGCCGAACTTGTTGTTGAAATCGTGTGGCCGGATGGCCGGGGGATCAGGTCCCCTGGGTCACTTGGCCTTCTCGAGGACCTCGACGACGCGCCAGCGCTTGGTGGCCGACAGCGGACGGGTCTCCATGATCAGGACCCGGTCCCCGATGCCGCACTGGTTCTGCTCGTCGTGGGCCTTCAGCTTGGACGTACGGCGCAGGACCTTGCCGTAGAGCGCGTGCTTCACGCGGTCCTCGACGGTCACGACGATCGTCTTGTCCATCTTGTCGCTCACGACGAGGCCTTCGCGGACCTTGCGCGAGTTGCGCTCGACCGTCTCGTTGACATCGCTCATGCGGACGCCTCTTCCTTAGTGCTCGCACCCGGCGTGGACCGGATGCCGAGCTCGCGCTCGCGCACCACGGTGTAGATCCGGGCGATGTCCTTCTTGACCGTGCGGAGGCGGCCGTGGCTCTCCAGCTGGCCGGTGGCCGCCTGGAACCGCAGGTTGAACAGCTCCTCCTTGGCCTCGCGCAGCTTGGCCTCGAGGTCGGTGGCGTTCATCTCATCGAGCTCGAATGCGCTCAACTTGTTGCTCATCAGAATTCACCAGCCTCGCGGGAGATGAACCGGCACTTCACAGGGAGCTTGTGCATCGCGCGGCGCATGGCCTCGCGAGCGGTCTCCTCGTCCACACCGGAAAGTTCGAACATGACGCGGCCGGGCTTGACGTTCGCCACCCACCACTCGGGCGAGCCCTTGCCGGAACCCATGCGGGTCTCAGCGGGCTTCTTGGTCAGCGGACGGTCCGGGTAGATGTTGATCCAGACCTTTCCGCCGCGCTTGATGTGGCGGGTCATCGCGATACGAGCCGACTCGATCTGCCGGTTCGTGACGTAGGAACCCTCGACCGCCTGGATACCGAAGTCGCCGAAGGCGAGCTTGGTACCGCCCTTGGCGGCACCGCTCCGGTTGGGGTGGTGCTGCTTGCGGTGCTTGACACGACGGGGCATCAACATGGTCAGGCCTCCCCATTGCTCGACGTGGCCGCAGCCTCGGCAACCGGAGCCTCGGTCGCTGCCGGAGCAGCCGCCTCGGCCGGTGCGTCGGTGCGGGGGGCACTGGTGGTGCCGGGGGCACGGTCTCCGCGCGAGCCGCGGCTCGGGCGCTCGCCGCCACGGCTGGGACGACCGCCGCCGGCGCCACCGGCGCCGCCGCGGCCCGGAGCACCGGCGCGGGCAGCCTGCTGGGCCTGGCGCTCGGCGCGGGTGGCGGCCACCTCGCCCTTGTAGATCCAGACCTTCACGCCGATGCGGCCGAAGGTCGTACGGGCCTCGTAGAAGCCGTAGTCGATGTCGGCACGCAGGGTGTGCAGCGGCACGCGGCCCTCACGGTAGAACTCCGTGCGGGACATCTCGGCGCCGTTGAGTCGACCCGAGCACTGGATCCGGATGCCCTTGGCACCCGAGCGCATCGAGGTCTGCATTGCCTTGCGCATGGCACGACGGAACTGCACACGACCGGAGAGCTGCTCGGCGACGCCCTGGGCGACCAGCTGTGCGTCGACCTCGGGGTTCTTGACCTCGAGGATGTTCAGCTGGACCTGCTTGCCGGTGAGCTTCTCGAGCTCGCCGCGGATGCGGTCTGCCTCGGCGCCACGCCGACCGATCACGATGCCCGGGCGCGCGGTGTGGATGTCCACACGGACGCGGTCACGGGTGCGCTCGATCTCGACCTTGGAGATGCCGGCCCGCTCCATGCCCTTGGAGAGCAGCTTGCGGATCGCGACGTCCTCGCCGACGTACGCCTTGTAGAGCTTGTCGGCGTACCAGCGGCTCTTGTGGTCGGTGGAGATGCCCAGGCGGAAGCCATTCGGGTTGATCTTCTGGCCCATCAGGCCTTCCGTCCCTTCTTGTCGGTCTTCTGCGCGGCCACGACACCAGCCGGCTGAACGACCAGGGTGATGTGACTGGTGCGCTTGTTGATGCGGGTGGCGCGGCCCTGTGCGCGCGGACGCCACCGCTTCATCGTGGGACCCTCGTCGACCTGTGCGACGGAGACGACCAGCTCGGCGGCGGACAGGCTCTCGGTGCCCTCCGCGTTGGCGATCGCGCTCTCCAGCACCTTGTAGACCGTCTCGGAGGCGACCTGGGGCGCGAACTGCAGCAGCGCCAGGGCCTCGTCGACAGGCAGGCCGCGGACCATGTCGACGACACGGCGGGCCTTCATCGGGGTGATGCGCACGTAACGCGCGCTCGCGAAGGCACCCGGCTGGTCGCCCAGCAGGGACTCGCGGCGGGCGCTCGTGCGCCGGCGCTCGGTGACACTCATCGACGACGTCCCTTCCGGTCTTCCTTCACGTGCCCGCGGTAGGTGCGGGTGGGGGCAAACTCGCCGAGCTTGTGGCCGACCATCGAGTCGGTCACGAAGACGGGAACATGCTTGCGACCGTCGTGCACGGCGATGGTGTGGCCGATCATGTCGGGCACGATCATCGACCGGCGGGACCAGGTCTTGATGACGTTGTGGCTGCCCTTCTCGTTCTCGGCGTCCACCTTCTTCTGAAGGTGGTCGTCGATGAAGGGGCCCTTCTTCAGGCTGCGAGGCATGTCGGTTACTTCCTACCCTTGCCGGACTTGCGACGACGGATGATCTGGGAGTCGGAGGCCTTGCGCTTGCGCGTGCGGCCCTCGGGCTTGCCCCACGGCGAGACCGGGTGACGTCCACCGGAGGTCTTGCCCTCACCACCACCGTGCGGGTGGTCGACCGGGTTCATGACGACACCGCGGACGGTCGGGCGCTTGCCCTTCCAACGCATCCGGCCGGCCTTGCCCCAGTTGATGTTCGACTGCTCGGCGTTGCCGACCTCGCCGACACTGGCGCGGCAGCGCACGTCGACGAAGCGCATCTCGCCGGAGGGCATGCGCAGGGTGGCGCGCGAGCCTTCCTTGGCGACCAGCTGGGCCGAGATGCCCGCGGAGCGGGCGATCTTGGCGCCGCCACCCGGACGCAGCTCCACGCAGTGGATGGTGGTACCGACCGGGATGTTGCGCAGCGGCAGGTTGTTGCCGGGCTTGATGTCGGCGTTCGGGCCGGACTCCACGGGCGTGCCCTGGGTCAGGTCCTTCGGCGCGATGATGTAGCGCTTCTCGCCGTCTGCGTAGTGCAGCAGCGCGATGCGTGCGGTGCGGTTGGGGTCGTACTCGATGTGAGCGACCTTGGCCGGCACGCCGTCCTTGTCGTAGCGACGGAAGTCGATGACGCGGTAGGCGCGCTTGTGACCGCCACCCTGGTGCCGGGTGGTGATCCGGCCCTGGTTGTTGCGGCCGCCCTTCTTGGGCAGCGGACGCGTCAGCGACTTCTCCGGCGTGGTCCGGGTGATCTCGACGAAGTCGGCCACGGAGGAGCCACGACGGCCCGGCGTGGTCGGCTTGTACTTGCGGATAGCCATATCAGTTCCTAGTCAGAAGCCCGGTCAGGAGACCGGACCTCCGAAGATGTCGATGCGGTGGCCCTCAGCGAGGCTGACGATGGCGCGCTTGGTGTCCTTGCGCTTGCCGAGGCCGGTGCGGGTACGACGCGTCTTGCCGACACGGTTGATCGTGTTGACCGACGTCACCTTGACGTTGAAGACCTTCTCGACCGCGATCTTGATCTCGGTCTTGTTGGCGTCGGGGCGCACGATGAACGTGTACTTGTTGGCGTCGAGGAGGCCGTAGCTCTTCTCGGACACGACCGGCGCGATCAGGATGTCGCGGTGGTCCTTGTGCAGGGTGCTCACTTGTCGCCCTCCTTCTTGCTACCGGCCTTGGTGAAGCCCGCAGCCTCGGCGTCCTCGGCAGACTTGAACCAGAACTCGGCCTCGGTCGCGTCGTACCACTGGCTCTCGGGCTCGTGGTAGAGACCGGAGTCGGCGTTGCCCTTGATCTCGTAGCCCTTGGGAGCGTTGCCGCTCTTGAGAGGAGCCTTCGCGCCCTTGGGCAGCTCGGGCTTGGCGTCCGCGGCAGGGGCGTCGGTGTCGGTCTCGACCGCAGCGACCGCGACGGGCTCGGCCTTGGCGGCAGGCGCCTCCGCGGCCGGGGCCTTGGTGGCGACCGGGCGCTCGGACGAGGTCGGGGCCTTCGAGATGAACGCGTCGTAGGCGCCCTGGGTGAAGACCACGTCGTCGCTCGCGAGGACGTCGTAGGTGTTGAGCTGGTCGACGGCCACGATGTGCACCTCCTGCGCGTTGCGCAGGGAGAGCCAGGTGACGGTGTCGGTGCGCTCGAGCACGACGAGGAAGCGCACGCGGTCGGACAGGCCGGCCAGCGAGGCGAGAGCAGCCTTCGTCGAGATCTTGTCGGCGACCAGCGAGTCGACCACGTGGATGCGGCCTTCGCGGGCCCGGTCGGACAGGGCCCCGCGCAGGGCGGCGGCCTTCATCTTCTTGGGAGTGCGCTCGCTGTAGTCACGCGGCTTGGGGCCGTGCACCACGCCACCGCCGGCGAACTGCGGGGCGCGGGTCGAGCCCTGACGGGCGCGGCCGGTGCCCTTCTGCTTGTAGGGCTTGCGGCCACCGCCGCGAACCTCGCCGCGACGCTTGGTGCTGGCCGTGCCCTGGCGGGCGGCAGCCTGCTGGGCCACGACGACCTGGTGGATCAGCGGGATGTTGACCTCGACGTCGAAGATCTCGGCGGGCAGGTCAACCTTGACGGTCTTGGTTGCCATGGAGCTCAGGCCTCCCCATCGTTCGAAGCAGTCTTCTTGGCGGCGGAGCGCAGGATCACGACCCCGCCCTTGGGGCCGGGAACGGCGCCCTTGAGCAGGATCAGGCCCTTGGCGGCGTCGACGGCGTGCACGGTGACGTTCTGGGTGGTGACGGTGTCGTTACCCATCCGGCCGGCCATGCGAGTGCCCTTGAAGACGCGACCCGGAGTGGCGCAGGCGCCGATCGAGCCGGGCTTGCGGTGGTTGCGGTGGGCACCGTGCGAGGCCCCGACGCCGTGGAAGCCGTGACGCTTCATGACGCCGGCGAAGCCCTTGCCCTTGCTGGTGCCGGTGATGTCGATCTCGTCACCGGCGGCGAACAGCTCGGGGCTGAGCTCCTGCCCGATGGAGTACGACGCGGCATCGGCGGTGCGGATCTCCACCAGGTGGCGGCGCGGGGTGACCCCGGCCTTGGCGAAGTGACCGGCGGACGGCTTGGTGACCTTGCGGCCCTCGATCTCGCCGAACCCGACCTGGATGGCGTTGTAGCCGTCGGTCTCGGGCTGGCGGACCTGGGTGACCACGTTGGTGGTCGCCGCGATCACGGTGACGGGGACGATCTTGTTGTTCTCGTCCCAGAGCTGGGTCATGCCGAGCTTGGTGCCCAGCAGTCCCTTGACGTTGCGTTCGAAAGTGGCAGTCATGTCAGGACCTCAGAGCTTGATCTCGATGTCGACACCGGCAGGCAGGTCGAGGCGCATCAGCGAGTCGACCGTCTTGGGCGTGGGGTCGATGATGTCGATGAGGCGCTTGTGGGTGCGCATCTCGAAGTGCTCGCGGGAGTCCTTGTACTTGTGGGGCGAGCGGATGACGCAGTACACGTTCTTCTCGGTCGGCAGCGGCACAGGGCCGGCGACCTTGGCACCCGTACGGGTGACGGTGTCCACGATCTTGCGCGCCGAGGTGTCGATCACCTCGTGGTCATAGGCCTTGAGCCTGATGCGGATCTTCTGTCCCGCCATAGGTCTCTCTCGTCCTTATCGATCTCGTACCTCCGGACCGGCCGGTGGTACCGCGTACTGGTCTGTTCTCGACACGTCCCCGGGTGAGGCCGTCCCGCCTGTCTCTCCGCCACCCCGCCGACCCCCGAGGTCGGGCGTGTCGCGCTCAGTGGCACGGCACAGGACCGGGAATCGAACTCTTGTTGTGTGGCGCCCGACGGTTCGTCGGGCTGATCGGGTCTCCCTGTCGACGTGCACTTCACGTGCACAGTCATGGATGACAGTGATGCGGCCGCACGCCAGCTACTGATCGATCCGGAGACGCGATTCAGTGGTCAAGTTGGTGTGGCACACCCCGGCGACCCGCCGGAGCAACCTGGATATCTTGGCAGAGGTCCTGGCAGTACGCCAAATCGGTTCGGCACGGAGGCGGTCAGCCGCCCTGGGCGAAGGCCAGCACCCGCTCCCCGCCGTCGATCAGGGCGCCCTCGAAGTCGGTCAGCAGCTCGTAGCCGTGGCCCCGGCCGCCGTCGAGGAACTCGGCGCCGGTACGCCGGGCCAGGGCCCGCCCCGCGGCGTACTCGGTCTCGCCGTCGGAGCGTGCGTAGACGACCAGGCCCGGCCGCTCCACCCTGTGGGCCACCGACAGCAGGTCGACGCCGGCCCAGCTGGACGGGCCGGAGACGTCGACCCAGACGTCGACCTCGGTGCCGCCGGCCACGGCCAGCACCGTCTCGCTGCCGCCCATCGACGCGCCCACGAGAGCGGTCCGCTCGGCCCCCAGCTCGGTGGTGGCCAGGTCGAGGCCCAGCCGTGCCGACACCTCCCCCGCCGACCCTTCGGGGCACGTGGCGTCGCCGTACCCGCAGAGGTCGACGAGCACCGAGGTGACCCCCCGTTCGGCGGCCCGGGTGGCGAAGCGGCCCCAGCCGCACAGCCCGGTGCCGACCTGGTGGAGCAGCACCATCACTGTCTCGGAGGGCCGCTCGGGACCGATCACCACCGCCGGGACCCTGGTCCCGGACTCGCCCTCACCCTCGCCCAGCACGCGGACGTCGCGGATCGGCGCGTCCGGTGGCAGCTGCGAGGCGCAGCGCTCGCGGATGGAGGCCTCGGTGGGCGGGGGGTCCCCGGGGTCGGCGGTCGTGTCGACGAAGACGGCGGGCTCCTCGGGGGGCTCGCCGGCGCAGGCGGCCAGGGGCAGCACGAGCAGCGTGACGAGGACCCCGAGCCGGCTCATGGGAGGCAGGCTAACCCGAACGCCGGCAAGTCCCTCGGCGATGACGGGCGGACGGCGAGGTGTCTGCGAGGATGGTCCTCGCAGCGATCTACGGCGCGGTTCGGGGGGTGGGCATGTCTGGACACGGCGAGTTCCCGCCTCCGGGAGCCGGCGCAGGCGCACCCGAGCCCACGCAGCCCCGCTATCCCGCGCCGGGACAGCCGCAGGGCGCGTGGCCGGCGCCGTACCAGCCACCGCCCGGTTGGCGTCCGCCCGGGCCGGCACCGATGGGCGCCGCGCACAAGCCCGGGGCGCTGCCGCTGCGGCCGCTCGGCCTGTCCGACATGTACGACGCGACCTTCAAGATCATCCGCTTCAACCCCAAGGCGACCGTGGGCTCCGCGGTCCTGGTCGCCGCGGTCTCGATGGCCATCCCGGTGCTGATCACCGGCGGCCTCAGCCTCGCCGTGGACCTCTCCTTCGACGCGTCGTCCTCCGGCGAGCCGACGGCCGCCCAGCTGGCGGGGCTCATCGGAGCCGGCGGCTCGCTGCTGCTCGGCACCTTCCTGCAGTCGATCGGCCTGATCCTGGTCACGGGCATGATCGCCCGCGTCTGCGCAGCCGCCGCGATCGGCAGGCGGCTCGGCCTGGTCGAGGCCTGGGGCGAGACCCGCGGCAAGCGCTGGCGCCTGGTGGGCCTCACCCTGCTGCTGGCCCTGCTCCTCATGCTGGTCGTCGGTGCGTACGCCGCGACGTGGGTGCCGGTCGTGCTGCTGTCCGACCAGGCGTGGCCGATCGTGCTCTACGGGCTGGTGAGCGTGCCGCTCTTCCTCGCGTTCATGTGCTGGTTCTGGATCCGGGTCTACTACCTTCCGGTGCCGGCGCTGATGCTCGAGGACGTCGGGATCCTCGTCGCTATCGGTCGCGGCTTCACGCTGACGAGGCGTCAGTTCTGGCGCACGTTCGGCATCGCCCTGCTCACCGTGATCGTCGCCCAGGTCGCCGGCAGCATGCTCTCGATGCCGATCTCCTTCCTCGGCCAGGGCGCCCTCGCGGCCGGCGCGCCGTCGGAGTCGGCGATCTTCCTGCTCGTCCTGAGCCAGGCCGCCAGCTCGGTGGTGGCCGCGGCCTTCGTGTCGCCCTTCACCGCGACGATGACCTCCCTGCAGTACCTCGACCAGCGGATGCGCAAGGAGGCGTACGACGTCGAGCTGATGACCCGGGCAGGGATCCGGGTCACGTGATCGCCCGTGTGGCCGCGGCGCCGCTCGACCCCTCCCCCGACGAGGCCAGGTCATGGCTGCGACGTGAGCTGCTGAAGCCGGAGTACAACGAGCAGGACCTGCTCAACCGCCTGGTCTCGTGGCTGGAGCGCACCCTCAACGAGGGCCTGGACGCCGCCTCGCGGGTGCCTCCGCTCTCCGCGTTCGCGGCGATGCTGGTGCTGCTGCTCCTGGTCCTCGCCCTGGTGTGGCTGCTCAGCCGCGCCCGCCGCTCATCCGCCGCCGGCGGTCCGGCCGGCCCCGTGCTCGGCGAGGAGCGCGTCGGCGCCGCCGAGCTGCGCGCCCGGGCCGAGGCCGCACTGGCGGAGGGCCGGCTCGACGACGCGCTCGTCGACGGGTTCCGGGCCGTCGCCGTACGCCAGATCGAGCGCGGGCGGCTGGCCGACGCACCCGGTGCCACCGCCCACGAGGTGGCTCGCGACCTCGGGCTCGCCGTACCCGACCTGGCCGCGCGGATCGGCGACGCCGCGACCCTCTTCGATCGCGTGCTGTACGGCGGCCGGCCGGCCACCCGGGACCAGGCCGGGTCGGTCCTGGCACTGGACGACGACCTGGTGGGCGTGCGATGAGCGGGGCCCGGTCGCAGCGCTGGCAGGGGCACCGTTCGACGCTGCTCATCGCCGGTGGCCTGCTGGCGGCGCTGGCCGTCGTGCTGCTGCTCGGCACCCCCGGCGCCCGCACGGCCGCGCGGCTCGACCCGGACAACCCCGGCACCGAGGGCGCCCAGGCGCTGGCGCGGGTGCTCGCCGACCAGGGTGTCGACGTCAGCGTGACCCGGGACGCCGACTCCTTCGACGAGGCGCTCGTCGACGCCGGCACCACGGTGCTGGTCACCTCCAGCGAGCAGCTCGGCGACAGCACCACCCGTCGCCTGCTCGACCATGCCGCTCCCGGGCAGCTCGTGGTCTCCGAGCCGGGCATCGGCGCCGTGGAGGCGATGGGGCTCGACGCCCTGCCGGTGCGGGTGACGCCGCCCGGTGAGGTCGAGGCCGGGTGCGCGGAGCCGGGACTCGCCGACCTCGAGATCAGCATCGACAGCGGCCTGGCCTTCGAGGGCGACGGCTGCTTCCCGACGGCCGAGGGACGCCTCCTCGCCCGGCCGACCGAGCAGGTGGCGCTGCTCGGGGCCGGCGACCTCCTCACCAACGACCAGATCCTGCGCGCCGACAACGCCGCCGCCGCCGTGCGGCTGCTGGGCGAGCGGCCGCGGCTGGTCTGGTACGTCCCGACGTACGCCGACCTGGTCGGTGACGACGGGGTGAGCGTGCGCAGCCTCCTTCCCTCCTGGCTGATCCCGGCCGTCTGGCTGCTGGGGCTGTCCACCATCGCGTTGATGCTCTGGCGCGGCCGCCGGCTCGGACCGCTGGCCACCGAGCCCCTGCCGGTGGTCGTCAAGGCGGTCGAGACCACCCAGAGCCGCGGCCGCCTCTACCACCGCGTCGGCGACCGGGCGCATGCGGCGACCGCCCTGCGGCAGGCCGCGCGGAGCACCGCCGAGACGGCATTGCGCCTCCCACCGGGCGACCTCGCGTTGCTGGTGCCCGCCCTGGCCGCGCGCACCGGACGCCGCCCCGACGACCTGGCCCGGCTGCTCGACGACGCGGCGCCCCCGCCGGCCACCGATCCGGAGCTGATCCACCTGGCCAGCGAGCTGGCCGAACTCGACAGAGAGGTACGTCGCACATGACTGACACACCAACCGAGGCGTCGGTCGGCGAGGCGCGTGAGCGACTGGCCGCCGTACGCACCGAGGTCGGCAAGGTCGTGGTGGGCCAGGACGCTGCGGTCTCGGGGCTCCTCGTGGCGCTGCTCACCGGCGGGCACGTGCTGATGGAGGGCGTGCCCGGGGTCGCGAAGACCCTTCTGGTGCGCGCGCTGGCGGCCTCGCTCGACGTCGAGACGCGGCGGGTGCAGTTCACCCCCGACCTGATGCCCGGCGACATCACCGGCTCGATGGTGATCGAGGGCGGGCGCGGCGAGCTGGCCTTCCGGGAGGGACCGCTCTTCACCAACCTGCTGCTGGCCGACGAGATCAACCGCACCCCGCCCAAGACCCAGTCTGCGCTGCTCGAGGCGATGGAGGAGGGCCAGGTCTCGGTCGACGGGGTCTCACGGCCGCTGCCCCGGCCGTTCCTCGTCGCGGCGACCCAGAACCCCGTGGAGTACGAGGGCACCTACCCCTTGCCCGAGGCCCAGCTCGACCGGTTCCTGCTCAAGGTCGTGCTCCCGGTGCCCGAGCGGGAGCAGGAGCTCGAGATCCTGGCGCGGCACGCGGCCGGCTTCGACCCGCGTGACCTGAGGGCGGCCGGCATCACCGCGGTCGCCGGGCCGGCGGACATCGCCGTCGGGCAGTCCGCCTGTCGCGGCGTGCAGGTCTCGCCGGAGGTGACGGGATACATCGTGGACATCGCCCGGGCCACCCGGCAGTCGCCGTCGCTGTCCCTGGGTGTCTCCCCCCGGGGGGCGACCGCCCTGCTGCGGGCCGCGCGGGCGTGGGCGTGGCTGACCGGCCGCGACTTCGTGACACCTGACGACGTGAAGGCGCTGGCGCATGCCGCTCTCGTGCACCGGCTCGGGCTCCGGCCCGAGGCCGAGCTCGAGGGCGTCGACGTGGCCGCCGTGCTGTCGTCGGCCCTGGGCTCGGTGCCGGTCCCGCGATGATGCGGTCGAGCTGATGGCCATCACCGGTCGCGTGCCGCTGCTGCTCCTCCTGGGCCTGGTCCCGGTGGTGCTGCGGCCCGGCATGGGCACGGTGTGGCTGTGGCTGCTCGCCGTACTCCTCCTCGTGCTCGTCGACTGGGCGCTGGCGCCCTCACCGCGGGCCCTGGAGATGACCCGGCGTCCGCCCGGCACCGTCCGGCTGGGCACGCCGGCGGTCTCCGAGCTGGCGCTGTCGACCGGCGGTCGCACCGTCCGCGCGACCGTGCGCGACGCCTGGCAGCCGAGCGCCGGCGCCGGCGCCAATCGGCATCGGGTGCGCATCACACGGGACGACGGCGCGCTGGTCAGCACACCCCTGCTTCCCGTACGACGTGGCGACCTGAGGGCGTCCGGCGTCACCGTGCGCTGTGTCGGGCCGCTCGGGCTGGCCGCCCGTCAGGCGACCCTCGACGTGCCGGGCACCGTGCGGTCGCTGCCGCCCTTCGACTCGCGCAAGCACCTGCCGTCGCGACTGGCCCGGCTCCGCGACCTCGACGGCCGGTCGGCGGTGCGGGTGCGCGGACAGGGCACGGAGTTCGATTCGCTGCGCGAGTACGTCCGCGGCGACGACGTGCGCTCGATCGACTGGCGAGCCTCGGCCCGCAACCGCTCGGTGGTCGTGCGCACCTGGCAGCCGGAGCGAGACCGCCGGGTGGTGCTGGTCCTCGACACGTCGCGGACCTCGGCCGGCCGGGTGGAGGACGTGCCGCGCATCGACTCAGCGATGGACGTCGCGCTGCTGCTGGCCGCGCTCGCGGCGCGCGCCGGCGACCGGGTCGACTTCGTGGCCGGTGACCGGCTGGTCCGGAGCCGGCTCCGAACCACCGGCGCCCGCGACGTCGCGGCGACCCTCCAGGAGGCGATGGCGGACCTGGAGCCGGTCATCGCGGAGGCCGACTGGACCGCGCTCGCCGGCGCGGTCACCACCATGGGGCGGCAGCGGGCGCTCGTCGTACTCCTCACGCCGCTGGAGCCCACCGCGATCGAGGAGGGGCTGCTGCCGGTGCTGCCGACGCTCATCCGCCACCACCGCGTGGTGCTCGCGTCGGTGCAGGACCCGGCGCTCTCGGCCATGGCGGGGCGCCACTCCGACGCCGCCGAGGTGTACGACGCCGCGGCAGCCCAGCAGGTGCTCGCCCAGCGGCGGCGTACCGCCGACCTGCTGCGCACCCTCGGGGTCGACGTGGTCGACGCCCCCGCCGAGGCGCTGCCGCCGGCCCTGGCCGACCACTACCTCGCCCTCAAGGCGCGCGGGCTGCTCTGACTCCCCTTCTCCGTTGAGTTGCGCCATCCGCACCGTTGAGTTGCGCCGGACGCACCTGGCGCCGGCACGGAGGCGCGACTCGACGGCCACGGTGGCGCGACTCAACAGGCACGGAGGCGCAACTCGACGAGCAGGGCCTCAGGCTCGGGTGGCGACCCGGTCCTCGAGCAGGGCGGCGTCGATGTCGCCCGTCACGCCGCGGTGGTACGCCGCCCGGCCGGGGCCGAAGACGTAGGCGAGGAACACCAGCTCGGCGAGGACGCCGATGGCGATGCGTGCCCAGGTGGGCAGCCCCGACGGGGTCACGAACGCCTCGATGACCCCGCTCACCAGCAGCACGGCCACCAGCCCCAGGGCGACGGTGCCTGCGGTGCGGCCCTCGCGCGCCAGCGACTGCGACCTCGACAGCGGGCCGGGCTCGACCCACGACCAGAAGAGTCGCAGCCCGACGCCTCCCGCCACGAAGACCGCGGTCAGCTCCAGCAGCCCGTGCGGGAGGATCAGCCCCCAGAAGTGCCCGGCGTGCCCGTGCCGGGTCATGATCGAGCCGATGATCGCCAGGTTGGCGACGTTCTGGAACAGCAGGTAGACGACCGGGGCGCCGAGCGCCCCCAAGGCGATGCACAGCGCGGCGACCCAGGCGTTGTTGACCCAGACCTGCGCGGCGAAGTGCGACGCGGCGTATTGGCTGTAGTAACTCTCGAAGTCCTCGTTGACGAGCTGGTCGACCTGGTCCGGCGTGAGCAGGCTCTGCTCGACGTCGGGGTGGCCGAGCAGCCACCACATCATCACCGCGATCACGGCGACGTTGGCCGCGAACGTGCCGATCCACCACCAGCGCAGCCGGTAGAGCGCGGCAGGGAACCGCTCCGTGAAGAACGTCGTCACCCCGCGCCAGGTGGTCGCGCGGGTGCCCGCCGACTTGTTGCGGGCCCGGGACAGCAGCGCGGAGAGGTAGGCGACCAGCTGGGCGTCCGGTGCCGAGGTGCGCACGACCGACAGGTGGGTGGCGACCCGCTGGTAGCGGTCGACGAGCTCGTCGCCCTCCAAGCCCGACAGCCGGCGCCGCTTGGTCAGCTCCTCGAGCCGCCGCCACTCGTCGTGATGAGCCATCACGTAGGCGTCGAGGTCCACGCTCGTCACCCTATGCTGGCTCGCGATGGCCGACCCCGATCTGCGGACGACCCAGGCACCCGAGCACTCCGCCTACGCCGCGCTGACCGTCGACGACCTCGTCACCGGCGAGGCCGTCGCCCTCGACCTGCCCCCGGCCAGCCTGGGCACCCGGATCGTGTCCGGGCTCATCGACGTGATCGTGACCGTCGCCCTGCTCGCCGGCATCATCTTCACCTTCACCCTCGCGGCTCTGCAGACCGACGAGGCGCTGCTGCAGGTGGCGATGATCGGCTCGATGGTCGTGGTGTTCCTGGTGGTGCCGACGACCGTCGAGACGCTCACCCGCGGCAAGTCGCTCGGCAAGTGGGTGATGGGCCTGCGCGCCGTCCGCGACGACGCCGGCCCGATCTCCTTCCAGCACGCGTTCGTGCGCGCCCTGGTCGGGCTCGTCGAGATCTACGCCTTCTCCGGCGCCCCTGCCTTCTTCTCGGCCCTGCTGAGCTCGCGCGGCAAGCGTCTCGGCGACTACGCCGCCGGCACCTACGTCGTCCGCGACCGGGTGCGGCTGAGCCTGCCCAACCCGCCGGGGATGCCGAGGGAGCTCGCCCGGTGGGCAGGCGCCGCCGACATGGCCGGCCTGCCGCCGAGGCTGGCCCTCGGCATCCGGCAGTATCTCGCCCGGCTCCCCGAGATCGACCCCGCGACCCGGGCCCGGCTCGGCACCCAGCTGGCGAGCGAGACCAGCCGGTACGTCGCTCCCGTCCCCCCGCCGGGCACCCGCCCCGAGGCCTACCTCGCCGCTGTGATCGCCGAGCGCCGCGCGCGTGACGTCGCCCGCCTTGCCCGCGAGGAGTCGCTGCGACGACGGCTCACGCGAAGCCGACGACCCCCGTGACCCGCGCGATGCGCCCTGCTCCCGACGTGCTCGTGCACCTGCGCCGGGCCCGCGACCATGCCGACCGGAACTTCGCCGAGCCCCTCGACCTCGAGCAGCTGGCCGCGGTCGCCGCCATCAGCAAGTGGCACTTCCACCGCCTGTTCACCGCGACGTACGGCCGCACCCCCGCGGCGTACCTCTCGGAGCGCCGCGTCGAGCGCGCCCAGGACCTGCTGCGCGCCACGAACCTCACCGTCACGGAGGTCTGCCACGCGGTCGGCTTCTCGAGTCTCGGCTCCTTCAGCAGCCGGTTCCGCGCCGTCGTCGGGGAGAGCCCGAGCGACTTCCAGCGCAGGTACGCCGACGGTGCTCCACGCATCCCGGGCTGCTACGTCTTCATGTGGGGGCTGGCGGAGCGCAGGACCGCAAGCGAGGAGAAGCAGGGCGGCGACGGCCCGACCTAGCGTTGCCGCATGATCTCCAACATCTCCCTTGTCAGCGTCTGGGTCCGCGACATCGACGAGTCCCTCGCCTTCTACACCGACGTCCTGGGCTTCGAGGCTCGTGACGACATCACCCTCGGCGAGGACTTCCGGTGGTGCACCGTCGGACACCCCAGCCAGCCCGAGCTCCAGGTGCACCTGACCACCCCCAGCAAACCGCTCTCCGACGACCTCATCGGTGCCATGCAGCGGGCCCAGGCCGAGGGCGGCCTGCCCGGCATCGGCCTCAACGTCGACGACTGCCGCAAGACCTACGACGACCTGGTCTCCAAGGGCGTGGAGTTCATCCAGCCTCCCGAGGAGCGGCCGTACGGCGTCGAGGCGCTGATGCGCGACAACTCCGGCAACTGGATGGTGCTGGTCGAGCCCCGCGCCTACTCCGCCGAGGACTTCGACCGCGCCGACTTCTGACCCACATCCACGAGGCGATCGCCTCAACCGGTGACCCGGCGTACCGTGGAGGCGTGCTCGCCGGCATCCTCACGGTGCTCGCCGGCACCGCGATGCTCGCCGCGGTGCTGGGCTCGGTGCTGTACGCATCGTCGATCCTCCGCGTCCTCGTCCGGCTCGGCCGGGCCCTGGGCATCGTGGCTGAGCCTCGTCCCACGCCGGGTCCGCCCATCGACGTCATCTCGACCGACCTACGACGGTTGCGTGCCGCGGTGCTGCACCCCTGGCCCGGAGAGCCCCGGGTGCGGCGCGTCGCCACCACGGCGGCGTACGACGACGCGCTCAGGGACGCGTGCGCCGCGCTCGGGATCCCCGACACCCTCTCGCAGCTGCCGCCGGGCACGGACCGCGAGGCTGAGCGGCTCCGGGTGGAGTGGCTGCTCCACGAGCACGGTCTGGACGTCGCGTGAGTCAGAGGCGCCGGTAGGCGAGGTCGGTGATGGCGCGGCCGACCTCGGTGCCCTTGCGCTCGAACTTCGTGACCGGCCGCTCGGCCCATCGCTCCACCGCCCCACCGGAGAGCGCCGGCTCGTCGTCGAGCACGGCACGCATCTGGTCGGCGTACGCCGCCCAGTCGGTCGCCAGCCGCCACGTGGCGCCGGGCGAGAGCCGTGACGCGGCGAGTGCTGCGAAGGCCGGGTCGACCAGGCGCCGCTTGTGGTGCTTGGTCTTGGGCCACGGGTCGGGGAAGAAGGTCCACAGCTCGGCCAGGCCGGCCTCGGGGACGACGTGCTCGAGCATCCACACGGCGTCGACCGAGCAGAAGCGCACGTTGGTCGCGCCCGCCGCGGCCACCTCACCGAGACCCGCGGCGATGCCCGGCTTCCACACCTCGAGCGCGAGGACGTCGTGGTCGGGACGAGCAGCGGCGAGCACGCCCGTGGCCTCGCCGACACCCGGGCCGATCTCCACGATCAGCGGCGCCTCCCGGCCGAACCAGTCGGCGAGGGAGAAGTCCGCCGCGTCGACCGCCTCGTCGGGGATCACCCACTCCGCCGCGTGCGCGTCCCAGGCCTCCTGCTGGCTCGGCGTGAACCTGCTGCCGCGCCGCGAGTAGGACAGCACCTCGCGCATGCGGCGCCCGTCCGAGGTCAGCTTCTGGTGCGGGCGGGCCGGCCGGACATGCGTCATGCCTCGATTCTCCCATCGGGGCCCGCCGGGACCCATTCACCGATGGTCCGCCCAGCTCCGAGCTGCGTCGCCCGCCGGGAACGACAACGCCCCCGGACCGATGAGGTCCGGGGGCGGTGTGCGGTGGTTCAGTCGGTCACTTGGTGATCTTGGTGACCCGGCCGGCGCCGACGGTGCGGCCACCCTCGCGGATGGCGAAGCGCAGGCCCTCGTCCATGGCGATCGGCTGGATCAGCTCGACCGACATCTCGGTGTTGTCACCGGGCATGACCATCTCGGTGCCCTCGGGCAGGGTCACGACACCGGTCACGTCCGTGGTCCGGAAGTAGAACTGCGGACGGTAGTTGTTGAAGAACGGCGTGTGACGGCCACCCTCCTCCTTCGAGAGGATGTAGACGCTCGCCTCGAAGTTGGTGTGCGGGGTGGTGGTGCCCGGCTTGATCACGACCATGCCTCGCTCGACGTCCTCGCGCTTGGTGCCGCGGAGCAGCAGCCCGACGTTCTCGCCGGCCTGGCCCTCGTCGAGCAGCTTGCGGAACATCTCGACGGCGGTGACCGTGGTCTTCTGCGAGCCCTCGCGGATGCCGATGATCTCGACCTCCTCGTTGACCTTCACGACGCCCCGCTCGATGCGGCCGGTGATGACCGTGCCGCGACCGGTGATGGTGAAGACGTCCTCGACGGGCATGAGGAACGGCTTGTCCATCTCCCGCTCGGGGGTCGGGATGTAGTCGTCGACCGCCTGCATGAGCTCGGCCACCGACTCGCCCCACTTGGCGTCGCCCTGAAGCGCCGGGAAGGCCGCCACGCGGACGACGGGGATCTCGTCGCCGTCGAACTCGTACTCGGTGAGGAGCTCGCGCACCTCCATCTCGACGAGCTCGATGAGCTCTTCGTCGTCGACCATGTCGCACTTGTTGAGCGCCACGACCAGGGCCGGCACGCCGACCTGGCGGGCGAGCAGCACGTGCTCACGCGTCTGCGGCATCGGACCGTCGGTGGCGGCAACCACGAGGATCGCGCCGTCCATCTGGGCAGCACCGGTGATCATGTTCTTGATGTAGTCCGCGTGACCCGGGCAGTCGACGTGCGCGTAGTGACGCACCTCGGTCTGGTACTCGACGTGCGCGATGGAGATGGTGATGCCGCGCTGACGCTCTTCGGGCGCCTTGTCGATCTGGTCGAAGGCCGAGGCCTCGTTCAGGTTCGGGTACTTGTCGTGCAGCACCTTGGTGATCGCCGCGGTCAGCGTCGTCTTTCCGTGGTCGATGTGACCGATGGTGCCGATGTTGACGTGCGGCTTGGTCCGCTCGAACTTCGCCTTAGCCACTGGGGCTCCTCCTGGTTTGGGTTGTTACTTGACTCGTGGTGGGTGTGGTGCAGCCGAGGATCTGCGAAGAGCGATCCAGATGGATCACTCGCCGCGGACCTTCTTGATGATCTCGTCGGCGATGTTCGAAGGAACCTCGGCGTACGAGTCGAACTCCATCGAGTACGACGCCTGCCCGGAGGTCTTGGACCTCAGGTCGCCAACGTACCCGAACATCTCGGACAGCGGGACGAGCGCATTGACGACCATGTCGCCGTGACGCTCCTCCTGGGCCTGGATCTGACCGCGACGGCTGTTGATGTCACCGATGACCGTGCCGAGGAACGACTCGGGCGTGGTGACCTCGACGGCGAACATCGGCTCGAGAAGGACCGGCTTGGCCATCCGGGCGGCCTCCTTGAAGGCCTGGTTGCCGGCGATCTTGAACGCGAGCTCGGACGAGTCGACGTCGTGGTAGGCGCCGTCCTCGAGGGTGAACTTCACGTCGACCATCGGGTAGCCGGCGAGGATGCCGAACTCCATGGCGTCCTGGCCGCCCTGGTCGACCGAGGGGATGTACTCCTTGGGGACGCGGCCACCGCTGACGTTGTTGACGAACTCGTAGCCCGCGCCGGTGCCGGTCTCGGGGTCGATGTTGGGGCCGAGCGAGACGACGACCTTCGCGAACTGGCCGGACCCACCGGTCTGCTTCTTGTGGGTGTAGCTGTGCTTGGTCACCTCCTTGCGGACGGTCTCGCGGTAGGCCACCTGCGGCTTGCCGACCGTGGCCTCGACCCGGAACTCGCGCTTCATCCGGTCGACGAGGATCTCCAGGTGCAGCTCGCCCATGCCGGCGATGATCGTCTGGCCCGTCTCCTCGTCGGCCTTGACCGTGAAGGTCGGGTCCTCGTCGGAGAGGCGCTGGATCGCGGTGCCCAGCTTCTCCTGGTCGGACTTCGTCTTCGGCTCGATCGCGACCTCGATCACCGGGGTCGGGAACGTCATCGACTCGAGGATCACCTGGTGGTTCGGGTCGGACAGGGTGTGCCCGGTCTTGGTGTCCTTGAGGCCCATGACGGCGACGATCTGGCCGGCGCCGACCGACGCGATCTCCTCACGCTTGTTGGCGTGCATCTGGTAGACCTTGCCGATCCGCTCCTTGCGGCCGTTGACCGAGTTGACCACGGTCGAGCCGGCCTCGAGCTTGCCGGAGTAGACGCGGACGTAGATCAGCTTGCCGAGGTGCGGGTCGGTGGCGATCTTGTAGGCCAGGCCGGAGAAGGGCTCGTCGTCCGACGGGAGGCGCTTGATCTCCTCCTCCTCGTTCTTGGGCGAGTGGCCGATGATCGCGTCGATGTCGAGCGGCGAGGGCAGGAACTTGACGACCGCGTCGAGCAGGGGCTGGACGCCCTTGTTCTTGAACGCCGTGCCGCACAGCACCGGGTTGAGCTTGTCCGCCAGGGTCGCGCGCCGGATCGCGGCCTCGAGCTCCTCGACGGAGAACTCGCCCTCCTCGAGGAACTTCTCCATGATCTGGTCGTCGGCGTCCGACAGCGTCTCGAGCAGCTTCTCGCGGTACTCCGCGGCCTGCTCGGCCATGTCGGCCGGGATCTCCTCGACGGTGTAGTCCTCACCCATCGTGGTCTCGCCGCGCCAGACCAGCGCACGCATGCCCACCAGGTCGACGACACCGATGAAGTCGCCCTCGGCCCCGATCGGCAGCTGGAGCACGAGCGGGGTGGAGTTGAGGCGCTCGACCATCATGTCGACGCAGCGGAAGAAGTCGGCGCCGGTGCGGTCGAGCTTGTTGACGAAGCACATGCGGGGCACGGAGTACTTGTTGGCCTGCCGCCACACCGTCATCGTCTGCGGCTCGACGCCGGCGACACCGTCGAACACCGCGACGGCGCCGTCGAGGACGCGCAGCGAGCGCTCGACCTCGGCGGTGAAGTCGACGTGACCGGGGGTGTCGATGATGTTGATCTGGTGGTCCTTCCACCAGCAGGTCGTCGCGGCGGACGTGATGGTGATGCCGCGCTCCTGCTCCTGCTCCATCCAGTCCATCGTGGCCGCGCCCTCGTGGACCTCACCGATCTTGTAGGTGATGCCGGTGTAGAAGAGGATGCGCTCGGTGGTGGTGGTCTTGCCGGCGTCGATGTGCGCCATGATGCCGATGTTGCGGACCTTGTTCAGGTCGGTGGTGATGTCGACAGCCACAGGTAAGTCTCAGTCCCTCGGAAGTAGTGGGGCGGTGGGCGAGGAGTACGCCGCACGGGTGCGGCGCACTCCTCCCGTCACCAGCGGTAGTGGGCGAAGGCCTTGTTGGACTCGGCCATCTTGTGGGTGTCCTCGCGCTTCTTCACAGCGGCACCGAGGCCGTTGCTCGCGTCGAGGATCTCGTTCATCAGGCGCTCGGCCATCGTCTTCTCGCGACGGTCGGCGGCGTAGCCGACCAGCCAGCGCAGGGCCAGGGTCGTGCTGCGGTTCGGCTTGACCTCGATCGGCACCTGGTAGGTGGCACCGCCGACTCGGCGGGACTTGACCTCGATGCTCGGCTTCACGTTGTCGAGCGCGCGCTTGAGCGTGACGACCGGGTCGGTGCCGGTCTTCTCGCGGCAGCCCTCGAGGGCGGTGTAGACGATCCGCTGGGCAACCTGCTTCTTGCCGTCCTGGAGGACCTTGCTGACCAGCTGGGTGACGATCTGCGACCCGTAGACGGGGTCGACGTCGATCGGACGCTTCGGTGCGGGACCCTTGCGCGGCATATCAGCTCTTCTCCTTCTTGGCGCCGTAGCGGCTGCGAGCCTGCTTACGGTTCTTGACGCCCTGGGTGTCGAGGGTGCCGCGGATGATCTTGTAGCGGACACCGGGAAGGTCCTTCACCCGGCCGCCGCGGACGAGCACGATCGAGTGCTCCTGGAGGTTGTGGCCCACGCCCGGGATGTACGCCGTGACCTCGACGCCGCTCGACAGGCGCACGCGGGCGACCTTGCGGAGAGCGGAGTTCGGCTTCTTCGGGGTGGTGGTGTAGACGCGGGTGCAGACACCGCGTCGCTGCGGAGAACCCTTGAGAGCGGGGGTCTTGCTCTTGGACACCTTGTCCTGGCGGCCCTTGCGGACCAACTGCTGAATGGTGGGCACCTGATGGTTCCCTTTCGGTGTGCTGTCACGGACCGGCGCCTTGCCGGAACGGTGGAGTTGCGAGTGCTGCGATGTGCCTGGGACGTGGCGGCTGCTGAGGGCACGCCAGATGTGCCTGGTAACCCCAGACACGTTGATCGAGATTACCTGCCGCCCCTGACCCGGTCAAAACGCCGGACACCGGCCTCAGCCCGGGTACTGGGCCTGGTCCTCGGCCGGGGCCAGGGCCGCGGCTCCCCGCAGCGCCTCGCGGATGGTCAGGTGGGACGTCCGGAGGTAGACGACGAAGGCCACCACGACCCCGACGATGACCAGGACGCCGCCCAGGATGAGGCACCAGCGGGCGCCGTAGGTCTCCCCGATCCAGCCGATCACCGGGGAGCCGAGGGGGGTGCCGCCCATCACGATCGTCATGTAGAGCGCCATCACCCGGCCGCGCAGCAACGGGTCGGACTCGAGCTGCATGGTGGCGTTGGCGGAGTTGAGCAGCGTGATGGTGCACAGGCCGATGACCGGCGCGAACAGCGCGAACGTGACGTACGTCGGCAGCAGCCCGGCCACGATCTCCGCGGCTCCGAAGCCGAGCGCCGCCCCCACGAGCAGCCGCATCCGGATCCGGACCCGGCGCGCGGCGAGCAGGGCGCCGGTCAGCGACCCGACCGCCATCGCCGAGCCGAGGACGCCGAACTCCGAGGCGCCCTTGTCGAACACCTCGGTGGCCATCAGCGCGGAGGTGATCTGGAAGTTCATGCCGAAGGTGCCGGCGAAGAACACCATCACCAGGATCATCAGCATCTTGGGCTTGCTGCGGATGTAGGCGACGCCCTCGCGGAGCATCCCGGTGCTGCGGCCGGTGCGGAGCTCGGGTGAGTTGAGCAGGGCGGTGTCCATCCGCTGGAGCTGGAAGATCACCGCGAGGTAGGACAGGGCGTTGATGAGGATGACCCAGCCCGAGGCGACCATGCCGTCGCCCAGCAGCCCGATCAGCAGGCCGGCGAGGCCGGGACCCAGGATGCGCGCGGTGTTGAAGCTCGCGGAGTTGAGGCCGACCGCGTTGCTGAGATCCTCGGGGCCGACCATCTCGGAGACGAACGACTGCCTCGCGGGGGCGTCGAACGCAGACCCGATGCCGAACAGGAGAGCGAGCACGTAGACGTGCCAGGTCTCGGCGGCGCCGAGCACGGCGATCACGCCGAGCATCAGCGACACGACGGCCATCATCGCCTGGGTGATCTGCAGCAGGCGTCGCTTCGAGAAGCGGTCGGCGAGCACGCCGGCGTACGGCGAGAGCAGCAGCACGGGCAGGAACTGCAGGCCGGTGGTGATGCCTAGCTCGGTGCCGCTGTTGCCGGGGATCGAGAGCACCAGCCAGTCCTGCGCGACACGCATCATCCAGGTGCCGGTGTTCGACACGATGCTGCCGGCGAGGTAGAGCCGGTAGTTGTGGTTGCGGAGCGAGCGGAACGTGGGACTCAAGTCGTTGTGGTCAGTCTTCCTGCGCCAGTCGCTGGAGGATCGGGGTCGCCCGGCGCAGGACGGCCCGTTCATCGGTGGTGAGGCGGCTCAGCCTGAGGGCCAGCCACGCGTCACGGCGGTCGCGATCGGCCAGCAGGGTCGACCTGCCGGAGTCGGTCAGCCCGACGACGACCTGGCGGCCGTCGACCTCGTGCGGACGCCGGGTGACATAGCCACCGGCCTCCAGCGCGGTGACCGTGCGGGTCATCGAGGGCGGCTGCACCTTCTCGGATGCGGCCAGCTCGCCGATGGCCAGGTCGCCGTTGCGGTAGAGGCAGCCGAGGACGGCCATCTGGCCGAGGCTCAGCTCGTTGTCGGGGTGCCGCTCGACGGCCAGCCGGCGACGCAGACGCATCACCGACAGGCGCAGCTCGGCGGCCAGGCCCGCGTTGGTGCGGGCGACCTTCTCAACCGTGGACATGATACTTAGCGTAAGTCATTACCTCCGCTAAGTATTCCTCGCCGGCTGTCGCCAGCCCGCGTGAGGTCAGTTGAGCCAGGAGGACAGCGGGGAGATCGCGAAGTAGACGACGAAGAGCGCGGCGACGACCCACATCAGCGGGTGCACCGCCGAGGCCTTGCGGCGTACGACCTTGATCAGCACGTAGGCCAGGAAGCCGGCGCCGATGCCCACGGAGATCGAGTAGGTGAACGGCATCAGCACGATCGTCAGGAACGCCGGGATGGCGATCTCGAGGTCGTCCCAGTCGATGCCCTTCACCTGCTGCATCATCAGGAAGCCGACGAGCACCAGCGCCGGGACGGCCGCCTCGTTGGGGATCACCTTCACCACCGGGGCGAAGAGGGTGGCGAGGAGGAACAGCAGGCCGGTGACGACCGACGCGAGCCCGGTGCGCGCGCCCTCCCCCACGCCGGAGGCCGACTCGATGTAGGACGTGTTGCTCGACACGCTCGCCGCGCCGCCCGCGACGGCGGCGACCGAGTCGACGACGAGGATGCGCCGGATGTTGGGCGGGTTGCCCTCGTCGTCCAGCAGCCCCGCCTCGGCGCCGATGGCCGTCATCGTGCCCATCGTGTCGAAGAAGTCGGCCAGCAGGAGGGTGAAGATGAAGAGGCAGACGGTGACGACACCGGCGTTCTCCCACGACCCCAGCAGGCTGAAGTTGCCGAGGAGCTGGAAGTCGGGCACGTCGACGATCGAGTCGGGGATCGCCGGGACGTTGAGGTTCCAGCCCTTCGGGTTCACCCCGTCGGGGCCGACGGACGGGCCGATGTCCGCGATCGTCTCGATGATGATCGCCAGCACGGTCGTCACGACGATCGAGATGAGGATCGCGCCCCTGACGCGGGCGACGTACAGGCCGATGACCAGCGTGAGCCCGACGGCGAAGACGAGCACCGGCCAGCCCGCGAGCTGACCGCCGATGCCGAGCTCGACGGGCACCGGCCCGGCCCCGGTGCGGCGGACGAACCCGGCGTCGACCAGGCCGATGAGTGCGATGAACAGGCCGATGCCCACGGAGATGGCGACCTTGAGCTGGGCGGGTACGGCGTGGAAGACGGCCTCCCGGAAGCCGGTCAGCACGAGGACGAGGATGATCAGGCCCTCGATGACGACCAGGCCCATGGCGTCGGCCCACGTCATCTCGCTCGCGATGGAGAAGGTCACGAACGCGTTGAGCCCGAGCCCCGTGGCCAGCGCCAGCGGGAAGTTGGCGACCAGGCCCATCAGGATCGTGACCACGCCGGCCACGAGCGCGGTGGCCGCGCTGATCGCGGCGAAGTCGCCGCCCGCCAGCTGGTCGCCGTTCATGTCGGCGCCGGCCAGCAGGATGATCGGGTTCAGCACGATGATGTAGGCCATCGTCAGGAAGGTCACGATGCCGCCGCGCACCTCCCGCCCCACCGTCGACCCGCGTGCGGAGATCTTGAAGAAGCGGTCGAGGCCGCGGGACTGGGTGGAGAGCGCCTTGGTCACGGCGGCATCCTGACAGAGCGTGGCCCCGGTCCGCACGTCAGCGCGTGTGTACGACGGGACGCGCTGTTGCTAGCGTGCCGACCGTGGAACTGCGCGACGACCAGCCGAGGAAGCACGAGATCGGCAACCGGACCTACATCGTGGCCGATGTGGAGCCGCTCGACGTCGACGGCGTGCGCACCCTCGAGGTCGGCACGGCGCTGTGGTTCTTGGGCTTCCTCGCCCTGCTGCC
The DNA here is from genome assembly GCF_049897745.1 of Nocardioides sp. LHG3406-4. NCBI lineage: Bacteria > Bacillati > Actinomycetota > Actinomycetes > Propionibacteriales > Nocardioidaceae > Nocardioides > Nocardioides sp. LHG3406-4. The sequence continues at coordinate 458,350 of NZ_JAFCWV010000004.1, read as the reverse complement.
GTTCTACGGCCGGCTCGACGACGACGGCCGCGTGTGGTGGCTGTGGACCTGCATGGCCGGCTTCGGCCTCGGGCTCTTCGGGCTGGAGTACTGCCGGCGGCGGCGCAAGGCGCGCGCCGAGCTCACCGCCTGAGGAAGGCGAGCCTCCCTCAGAAGGTCTCGAAGTCGTCGACGCTGAGGCTGTCGAACGCGTGCTCCGGCGGCGGCTGCGGCTGGTTCTTGCGGCTCAGCTTGACCTCGGAGTGCGCACCGCAGCCGTGGTCGAAGGAGACGACCCTGCCGTCGTCATTGGCGTTGCCGTTGGCGCACACGCCGAACATCTCCGCCAGCGGGCCGGCGATGCGGACCAGGAAGCCGCAGGTCGTGCAGCTGGCCGGGGCCGACTTCGCGAGGGGCGCCTCGGGGCCGCCGTCGCCGTCGTACCACCGCTGGGCGGCGAGGTCGCGACCCTCCACCGAGAGCGTGCGGACGCGGCCCAGGAAGAGCTCGGCTGCGACCTGGCGGACCTGCGCGGTGTCGTCGGGCTCGAGCGGGTCGTCGCCGAAGGAGTAGGTCGGGACCAGGCGGGGGTCCTCGTCCTCGACCGGCAGCAGGTCGCCGGGCGAGAGGTCCCCGGGCTGGATGCGCTCCCGGTAGGGGACCCAGCCGGGCGCCACGATCGCGTCGGCGCCCGGGAGCAGCACGACCTCGTTGACCGTGACGTCCTTCTGGCGCGGGGCGCGGGCGATGGTGACGGCCCAGCGCCAGCCGAGGTAGCCGGGGCGCGTGCACTCGAAGAGGTGCGTGACGACCTTCTCGGCCTCGACCTCGACCTCGTAGCCGAGGTGCTCGCCGACGTCCGTGGCCGGGACCTCCTCCAGCAGCACCGCGCGCGCGGCGTCCTGTGCCTTGACCAGGGTGGCGTCGGGCTTGGTGGTGAAGAGGGGGGTCACCCCCTGATCATGGCAAATGCAGTGTGGCGCTGTCTCCCCGGGCCACCCCACCCGGCAGGATGGGCGCGTGACGACGAGCGACCCGGAGCCCGACCGAACCGGTTCCGAGCGCGCTCGCGGGGCCGGCCGGGGCGTGGGGCGCGCCGTGGGCGCGGCCGCCCGGGTCACTGGGCGCGGCGTCACCGGGGTGGCCCGGGTCACCGGCCGCGCCGGCCGGTTCTCGGCCAGCCAGGCCCGGCGGGCAGCCCGGGCCGAGGGCGCCGGCGACTCCGGCCTGTCCCGGCTCATCGGCCTGCACGCCTGCAACGCCGCGGGCGACGCCGCGGTGGCGATCTCGCTGGCCGGCACCCTCTTCTTCCAGGTCCCGACCGGCGAGGCACGCGGCCAGGTGGCCCTCTTCCTCGGGCTCACCATGCTGCCGTTCGCGATCGTGGCGCCGCTCATCGGGCCCTTCCTCGACAAGTTCAGCCACGGCCGGCGCTGGGCCATCGGCTCGACGATGGCGATCCGCGGCTTCCTCTGCTGGGTGCTCGCGACGGCCGTGGTCACCAACTCCACGTGGCTGTTCCCCGCCGCGCTGGGGGTGCTCGTCGCGTCCAAGGCGTACGGCGTCACCCGCGCCGCCGCCGTGCCCCGGCTGATCCCCGCTGGCCTGACGCTCGTGAAGGCCAACGCCCGCACGTCGATGGCCGGCGTGGTCGGGGCCGCGATCTCCGCGCCGCTGGCGGCCGGGGCGTCGTACTTCGGGCCGGAGTGGTCGCTGCGCTACGCGTTCGCGGTGTTCGTGGTGGCCACCGTCCTGGCGATCCGGCTCCCGGAGAAGGTCGACTCCAGCCAGGGCGAGGGCATGCTGGTGCTGATGCCGGGCTCCAGCGCCGCGCAGTCGTCGTCCACGTCCGAGAGCGCCTCGACGGGCGCCTCCACGGGCACCTCAGCGACGACGACCACGACGCGGCGGCAGCGGGTCCGGATCCCGACGGCGGTCGCGCTGGCCCTGCGGGCCAACTGCGGGCCGCGGTGGCTGTCGGGCTTCCTGACGATGTTCATGGCGTTCCTGCTCCGCGAGAACCCAATCGATGGCTGGAAGCCGGAGTACCTCCTCGGCATCGTCATCGGCGCGGCCGGCCTCGGAAACACCCTCGGCATCGCCGCCGCATCCATGACCCGGCGGATCAACCCCGCGGCGACCGTGGTGGTCGCGCTCCTCGCCGACGCCGCGCTCGCCCTGGTGGCGGCGCTCTTCTACGGCGTGCTCACCCTGGCCCTGCTCGGGCTCACCGCCGGCCTGGCCCAGTCCCTGGCGAAGCTGTCGCTCGACTCCACGATCCAGCGAGACGTCCCCGACCGCATCCAGGCGAGCGCGTTCGCGCGCTCCGACACGACCCTGCAGCTCGCCTGGGTGATCGGCGGCTTCGTCGGCATCGCGATGCCGCTCATCCCCCGGCTGGGGCTGGGCATCGCGGCCGGCGTCCTCGTGGCCTGGTCGGCGTACGTCCTGGTCGCGCGTCGGCGGACGACGACCTGACCCTCAGAGCTCCAGCTCGTCGGCCAGCGCGCGCAGCAGCTTGGCCGTCGGCTTCGCCGTCCGGGCGTCGGGATGGCGGCCGTGCCGGTAGCCCTCGCCGACGTCGTCGAGCAGCCGGATGAGGTCCTCGACGATCGGAACCATCTCCTCGGGCTTCTTGCGAGAGGAGATGCGCTGGTTGCGACTCACCGACGCGGGCGCATCGAGGATGCGCACCTGCAGCGCCTGGTCACCGCGCCGGCCCTGGGCGATGCCGAACTCCACCCGGGCGCCGTTCTTGAGGGTCGTGACGCCGTCGGGCAGCGCGTCGGCGTGGACGTAGACGTCCGGACCGTCGTCCTGGGACAGGAAGCCGAAGCCCTTCTCCGCGTCGAACCACTTCACTTTGCCACTGGGCACTGGGCTGCCTCACTGTTGCGTCGTCGCGCGCGGCCCGTGCCGCGCAGGGGAAGGATATGTGCCGGGGCAACCGGCAGGCCACGCAGTTGCCGATCGGTCAGGCCAGCAGGTCGTTGAGGGACCCCGAGCGGAACCCGCGCGGATCCAGGTCGGCCTGGTCGAACCCCTCTGCGAGTACGGCGCCACGCACGGCCGCGCGCAACCACTCGGCGGTCAGCGGACCGTCGAGCAGCGCCGCGTCGACCTCGACCGAGGCCCGGTCGCCGAGGTCGCGCACCCGGAGGTTGCGGAGCCCGACGCCGGCCTCGTCGAGCACTCGGCGTACGGCTGCCTCGGCACGCTCGATGCGCCCCAGCCGATGAGGCGTGACCTCGATGCCGTAGGCGACCCGGCTGGAGAGGCAGGCCGCGGCGGGCTTGTCCCAGGTCGGGAGGTCCCAGCGGCGGGACGCGGCGCGGACCTGCGCCTTGGTGAGCCCGGCGTCGAGCAGCGGCGTGATCGCACCCCGCTCGGCCGCCGCGCGGATGCCCGGCCGGAAGCCGGCCACGGCGTCGTCGGCGTTGGTGCCGGTGGCGACGTGCCGGAAGCCCTCCCGGGAGGCGAGCTCGCCGAGCACCTCGGTCAGCTCGGCCTTGCAGAAGTAGCAGCGGTCGCCCGAGTTGGCGACGTAGCCCTCCCGCTCCATCTCGTGGGTGCGCGGCGTGACGAGCCGGACACCCAGAGAGGCCGCGAAGTCGCGTGCGGGGTCGCGCTCGGCCTCCGGCAGGGAATGGGAGTAGCCGGTCGCGGCCAGCACCCGGTCAGCGCCCAGCGCCCGGACGGCGGCGGCCAGCAGGAACGCGCTGTCGGCTCCCCCGCTGTAGGCGACCACGACCGACTCGCGCCCGGCGAGGTCGGCGGCCAGGGCGGCGAGACGGGTGTCGAGCACGTGCTCGTCGAGCCAGGCGGGGAACTGGGTGAGGTCGTCGAGCACGACGTGCGTGCCGGCCTCCAGCAGCTCCTCGCGCGTGCAGCCGCCGGTGAGCACCGACACGCTGGTCGCGCCGGCCGCGAGCGCGCCCTCGACGTCGTGGACGTGGTCGCCGACGTAGACGGTGGCGCCCCTCTCGAGCAGCACCTGCGCCTTGCCGACGCCCCAGACCTCACCGGCCACCAGGTCGACGTCGAGGGCGAGGTGGTCGACGTGCCGCTGGGCGTTGGGCGCGAACTTCCCGGTCACGAGGACGACCTGCCCACCGTGGCGGCGTACGGCGGCGATGGCGTCGTGGGCCCCGGCGAACGCGGGCACGGTGGTGATCGAGTGGTCGGGGTAGAGCGCCCGGAAGCGCTCGATCGCGGAGCCGACGGTGCCGTCGGGCAGGTGCGGGCTGAGCATCAGATCGAGAGGCGGACCCAGCCGGGCGGTCATCTCCTCGACGGGGAGCTCGACCCCCAGCTCGGCGCCGAGCGCCACGAGCGTGGCCCGGAAGCCGGGCACCGTGTCGATGAGGGTCATGTCCAGGTCGAAGCCCACGGTCAGCGGGACAGGACTGGCAGACATGGGTCCAGCGTAGGTCCGGCCTTTGATTCCCCACCATTCCCCTGCGAGCATGGACGGTTGGTCGGCACAATCGTGGGTCCGATCGGAGGGGGAGGCACGCAGTGGGAGCCATCAGCGCCAGCCCCGTGTCTCGACGACGCGCCCTCCGCGCTGCGCTCACCGCCCTGGCGGCAGCGTCGGTGGCCGCCTCGACGATGGCGCTCGCCCCGGTGGCCGCCGCCGACGAGGTCGGGCCCACCGGGCTCTACCTCGTCACGCTCGCCTCACCCGGCTCGTCGTCGCCCACGGCCGCGGCGACGGCGGAGCAGGACGCACTGATCGCCTCGGTGGGCGCGCCCGTCCCGATCTACCGGTGGACCACCGCGCTCAACGGCTTCGCCACGGAGCTCACCGCCGAGCAGGCCGCGCTCCTCACGGCCGACCCGGCCGTGGAGCTCGTCGAGGCCGACGCCATCCTGCCGCTCGCGGCAGCCCCGCGCAGCGCCTCGTCCGCCGCCAGCATGGCCAAGGCCACCCGCAGGCCTCGCGGCGGAGCCGGCGTGGTCGTCGGGGTCATCGACTCCGGCATCGCCCCCGAGAGCCCGGTCTTCGCCGACACCCCCGGTCTGGGCCGGGAGCCGGAGCGGTTCCTGGGAGCTTGCACCACCGGCGACGACTGGTCGGTCGAGCTCTGCAACCGCAAGCTGGTCGGGGCCAGCTGGTTCGTGGCGGGGTTCGGCGCCGACCGGGTCCGCAGCACGGAGTCGCTCTCCCCGCGTGACGTCATCGGCCACGGCACCCAGGTCGCGTCCGTGGCGGCGGGCAACGCCGGTGTGTCCGTGGCGGCCGAGGACTGGTCCGGCTCCTTCGGCGGCGTCGCACCCCAGGCCCGGATCGCGGCGTACAAGGCCTGCTGGTCGGCGCCGGACCCCACCGACGACGGCTGTTCGACCGCCGACCTCGTCACCGCCATCGACCGCGCCACCGCCGACCGCGTCGACGTGCTCAACCTCTCGGTGGCCGGCCCGACCGCCTTCGACACCGTCGAGCGAGCCCTCCTCGGCGCTACCGAGAACGACGTCGTGGTGGTCGCGGCCGCCGGCAACGACGCGCGCCGCCAGTACGCCGCCCACCCCGCGCCGTGGGTCACCACCGTCGGCGGGCTGGCCGGCTCCATCCGGGCCGGCCGCGTCGTCGTACGCCGCGGGCCCACGCTGGAGGGAGCCAGCCGCGCCGTCGCACCAACCGGCCGGGCGCGGATCCTGCTCGCCAACGATGTCGCGGCCTCCGACGCCACCCAGCGCCAGGCGAGCCAGTGCCAGCCCGGATCGCTCGACGCCAGCCTCGCGGCCGGTGCCATCGTCGTCTGCAGCCGCGGCGGGAGCGCCCGGGTCGAGAAGTCCCAGACGGTCAGGCACGCCGACGGCGTCGGCATGGTGCTGGTGAACCGTGATCGCGGCACCGTCGCCGACGACTTCCACAGCGTGCCGACCGTGCACCTCGAGGCGCGCCAGGCCCGGGTGCTGGTCCGATGGCTGCGCCGGCATCCCGGTGCCCAGGCGACCCTGCGACCCCTCGACCGGCCCACCGCCCCGCCCCGGATGGCCCGTTGGTCCGCGCCCGGCGACCCGACTGCCGGCACCGTCAAGCCCGACCTCGTCGCGCCCGCCACCGGCGTGCTCGGCGCCGTGCCGTCCACCACCGGCCGGCGCTGGGACCTGTTCACCGGAACCTCCGCCGCGGCCGCCCAGGTCAGCGGCGTCGCCGCCCTGGTGCGTGCGCGGCACCGCGACTGGACCGCCGACCTGGTGCGCTCGGCCATCGCCACGACGGCGCTGCCGATCGACGGCCCCGGCAACGGCCTGCACCAGGGCGCCGGCCGGAGCGTCGCCGCCGCTGCCGCCCGCCCCGGCCTCGCCTTCCCGGTCGGGGACGCCGCCTTCCGGGCCTACCTGACCGGCGAGCTGACCGGCGACGACCTCAACGTCCCGTCGATGCTGATCCGCGGCCACCGCACCCTCACCCGGCGGGTCACCAACGTGAGCAGCCGGCCGATGTACTTCTCCTCGAGGGCCGTCGGCTTCAACCGTCACACGGTCAGCGTGCGGCCGGCCGCCCTCACCCTGCGCCCCCACGAGTCGGCGACCTTCCGCGTCCGCGTCTCGGGACCGTCCGGGCCGCACCGCCTCGACGCGGGCCAGGTCGTCTGGACGAGCGCGCGCGGTACCACCGTGCGGGTGCCCGTCGTGCTGGTGCGCTGACCCTCGGCGGCATTGCCGCCCGATGGCCCCTCGCGGCGCGGGTCAGCGCTCGCGGCTGACCTTCATCTCCCGGTCGCCGAAGCGGACGGTGTCACCGTCGATCACGGTGGTCGGCTTGCCGGCCGTCAGCTCGCGTGCCACGCCCTTGCGCAGCAGCATCGAGCCGTTCGTCGACCCGCGGTCCATCACCACCAGGGCGCCGTCGGCCGCCGGGCCGAACTGCGCGTGCGTCTTCGACAGCGACATGTCGCCCGAGGACAGGGGTACGACGTGGCGCACCGGCTCACCGCCGCGCGGCTCGGGCCGCCGGCCGACCAGGGCCAGGCCCTCGACGACGAACGTCTCCCCGTCGTCGAAGGTCACCCGCCACCGCGGGATGTGGCGCTGAGGCTGCCCCGGGGTGGGCTGGGCGTTGGGCTGGAGGTTCGGTGGGACGCCCCGGTGGGCGCCGCGCACGGACGTGCGGCCGTCGTCGGCCGGTGGGAAGGGCGGGGCCGCCGGTTGGGCGACCGGCCGGGCGACCGGCTGGGCGACCGGGACGTGCGGCTGCGGGGCCCGGTGCAGGCGACGCTGCTGCGGCTCCGGCGGCAGCTGCGGCGGCGGGGGCTGCTGGCCGGGGAACGGACCGGAAGGCTGCGCCGGCGGATACGGCTGTTGCTGGGGCGGGACCGGCGGGCCGGGGTGCTGAGCGGGAGGCGGGGCCATCGGCTGCTGCTGCACCGGCTGGGGCGCCCGGTGCGAGGTCGACCCGCCGTCGGTGACCCGGGGCGCGGGTGCCGGGGTCGGCGCGGGCGGGAGTGACGGGGCGGGGACGAGCCGCATCGCGGTGAGGTTGACGACGTGCCGCGGCGCCTCGTCGGCGGTGGTCGGCTCGGGCGGAGCGGGGCGTACGTCGACCACGATCGCGTGCGAGATGTGGTCGTGCCACCCGCGGCGCCGGTGACCGCCGTCGGCCACGGCGGTCCAGGCCAGGGTGGCCAGGCCCAGCCCGAAGGTCGGCAGCGCAGACAGGCCGAGCACCACCGAGCGCAGCAGCGCCCGGCCGAAGCCGATGGGCGTGCCGGTGCCGTGGTGCACGACCCGCAGGCCCACCAGGCTCTTGCCGAGGGACGACCCGGTGATGCCGAGGACGGCCGAGAAGGCCAGCGTCATGAGCACAGCGACGCCGACGACGATGCCGACGCCGGTCCAGATCCGCTCGCCGCCCAGGAAGTACCAGCACGCGACCGCCGTCGCCACGTAGAGGCCCCAGACGACCAGCCGGTCGATCGCGAACGCGTAGAAGCGTCGCTCGAGCTCGGCGACGGGGAAGGTGGGCGGGGACCAGGTGTTGCGGTCGGTCATGTCGTGGACGTCCGTGGTCAGGGGTTGGTGACCTGGATGGTCACGCCGTCGCCGAGGTCGATGATGGCGCCCGGGATGAGGGACGCGGCGATGCCCGGCTGCAGCTCCTCGGGAGGCAGACCCGGCTGCATGAGCATGGTGCCGTTGGTGGAGCCGAGGTCGGTCGCCACCGACATGCCGTGGTCCACGCCGGAGCCGGGCCGGATCTCGAGGTGGGTGGAGGATATCTCGTGGTTGGGGCTCGGCACCGTGACCAGCTGCGGCTGGTCGGTCGAGGCGAAGCGGCGGGCCTCGGGGGCTCGGCCGATCAGGATGGCGCGGTCGACGTCGATGGTCTCGCCGCTGGAGAACACCAGCCTGGCGACCGGGCGCGAGGTCACGCTGGGCGCCGGCGGCTGGCCGGGGATCCCGGGGGGCTCCGCAGCGGCCGCCCCGCCCACACCGCCGGTGGTCGTGTTGCCGTCGTGGTCCCCCTCACCGGTGCTCGGGACGGCGGGCTCGTCGATCTCGGGGGCCGCGACGACAGGTGAGGGCTCAGGGGTCGGCACCGGCGCGGCGTACGGCAGGTCCTGCGGTGTCGCGGGCTGCTCCCCGGTCTTCTCCCCGGTCTCGTCGGCGGTCACCTCAGGCTCGGGTTCGGCCGAGAGCCCAGCCACGGGCTCGGCCAAAGGCTCGGGCATGGCCTCGGTGGGTGGCTGCGGGTCGGGCACGACCTGCGGGACCGACTCGGGGGTGGGCGTGGGCTCGGGCTCACGCGCCTCCTCCGCTACGACGCTCGAGGCAGCACCGCCGACCACGGCGCCGCCACCCCAGGTGACCCGCGAGACGCGGACCAGCCCGGAGGCCACGGCCAGCTCGTCACCCGCGGTCTCCGCCTCGACCTCGACGGTCAGCCCGGTGACACCGGTGAGGGTGCGCTCGCTCCAGATCGAGCCCTCGTCGGCGGTCAGCTCGACCGCCCCGTCCGCGGTGTCACAGCTGACCCGCGCCTGGCCGCGCACGAGGATCCGGGTGGCCCCGTCGACGTCGCCGACCAGCACGAAGCCCGCCAGGTCACGCAGGCCGGAGCCGAGCAGCGCGTCGAGGACCTGGTCGAAGCCGGCCCCGTCGTCGACCTGCTCCCACACCGCGGCGACCCGGGCCTTGGCGGACGGCGGCAGCAGCACGGCCATGCCCGGCCCGACCGCGGCGTACCAGGAGCCCGGGACGTAGCCGCGACGGCTCCCGATGTTCTCGTTCACGGCGTTGCTCATGGCAGGGCCCCCAGTTTCGTCTCGAGACTCTCGCGCTGGCGCACGAAGTCGAACGACTCGTCCGTCACCAATCCCACCACATCGACGACCACCGCCGTCGCGTTGTCGTGACCTCCGGCCATCAGCGCCGCCTGCACCAGGCCGTCGGCGGCGTCGCGCGGATCGTCGCTCTGCCGCAGGATGCGCCCGACCGTGGCGTCGTCGATCATCCCGGTCACGCCGTCGGTGCAGAGCAGGATGCGCTCCGCCGCCGCCAGCGGCAGCAGGAAGAAGTCGGGCTCGAGCGAGTCCAGCGCGGCGCCGAGCGCGCGGGTGATGACGTGTCGCTCGGGATGGTCCGCGGCCTCGGCGAGAGTGATCTCGCCGGCGTCCATGAGCTCCTGCACCACCGAGTGGTCGACGCTCACCTGGTCGAGCTCGTTGTCGACCAGGCGGTAGATGCGCGAGTCACCGAGGTTGGCGAGCAGCCACTTCGGGCCCCGCTCGTCCTCGACCAGGAGCGCGACCGCCACGGTCGTGCCGGCGTGGAGGCGGTGCCCGGCACGGGCCTGGGCCGTGGCGTAGTCGCGGATCCGCACCTGGCAGCGCGTCAGCGTCGCGACCACGGCCTCGGCGCCCTCGCGGGAGTCGTAGCCCTCGTCGCTGAGCCGGGCGAACTCCTCGATGACGATGCCGCTGGCGACGTCACCCCCGGCATGGCCGCCCATGCCGTCGGCGACGACGAAGAGCGGGGGCGCGACGAGGAAGGCGTCCTCGTTGACCTTCCGCACGTGGCCGGTCTCGCTGGAGGAGCCGTGGTGCAGGTCGACGGCCCTCATCGGCACTCCCTCTCATGACCACGACGGTGGCCGTGGTCGCCGCCTCCGGGGCGGAGGCTGACGAGTAGCGTAGGAGAGATGTCTGCCAACCCGCCGGGGACACCCCCACGCACCCTCGCCGACCAGCTGCGCAGCTGGTCGGACGAGCGGCTGGGCAACCTCCTGCGCGACCGGCCCGACCTCGCCACCCCCGCTCCTCACGACTCCGCCCAGCTGGCCTCGCGCGCCGCCACGCGCTCGTCGCTGCTGCGCGCGCTCGACGGACTGACCCGGCTGGAGCTCTCCGTACTGGATGCCCAGGTCGTTGCATCTCAAACCACCTACGACGAGCTCGTCTCGCTGGTGCACGCGGACCCGGCCGCGGTCCGGGCCGCCACCGACCGCCTCGTCGACCTGGCGCTGACGTGGGAGAGCCCGTCGGGACTGCGGCCGTTGACCGGCGTCGCCGAGGTGCTGCGCGGCGGGGCGGCTGCCGGCGTCAGCGGGCTGCGGCCGGTGACGGGTCACGGCCCCCACCCCGCGGCCCTCCGCGAGCGCATCGACCGGCTCACCCCCGCGGCCCGCAGCATGCTCGAGCACCTCACCGACCACGGCGGCGAGGGCACCACCGGGGCCGCCCGGACGCCGGGACGTCCCGAGGACGCCACCACCCCGGTGGAGGAGCTCCTCGCGCACGGCCTGCTCACCCCGCGTGGCCAGGGCGTCGTGCACCTGCCCGGGGAGGTCGGCCTGGCCCTGCGCGGCGGCCGCACCACGACGGCGGCGGTCGACGACGTACCCGCGGTGCCGACGAGCGAACGCGACCCCGCCCTGGTCGACCGGCTCGCGGCCGGCGCCGCGTTCGACGCCGTACGACGCGTGGAGCTGCTGCTCGACCACTGGGGCCTGGCTCCGCCGGGCGTGCTGCGGACAGGCGGGCTGGCGGTGCGCGACCTCAAGGCCGCCTCGATCGAGCTGCACGTCACGCCGGCGGAGGCGGGGCTGCTCGTGGAGATCGCCCACGAGGCCGGCCTGCTGGCGGAGTCGACGGACACCGACGGGGAGGCCGTCTGGCTGCCCACCGACACCTACGACGCGTGGTCGACCGGTGCGCCCGCCGTGCGCTGGGCCGCGCTCGGCCGGGCCTGGCTGGAGTCGCCGCGCCTGGCCGGGCTCGTCGGCACCCGCGATCCCGCGGGGAAGACCTGGAACGCGCTCGCCCCCGACCTCTCGAGCACCTTCGCCGCCGAGGCGCGCCGGATGGCCCTCGAGGAGCTGGCCGTGCTGCCGCCAGGGGCCACGCTCGCGGCCGGCACCGGCACCCCCGCCGTGGTGGCGCGGGTCGCCTGGCGGCGGCCGCGACGGCCGCCGTCGCGCGCCGACATGGTGGCGTGGGCGCTCGCCGAGGCCGCCGCACTGGGCGTCACCGGCTACGACGGCATCTCCAGCGCCGGCCGCCTGCTCCTGGCCGGTGACCTCGATGGCGCCGCCGGGGCGCTGGCGCCGCTGCTTCCCGAGCCGGTCGACCACGTGCTGGTGCAGGCCGACCTGACCGCCGTCGCACCCGGCCCGCTCGAGCCGGCGCTCGCCCGCACCCTGCACCTGCTGGCCGACGTCGAGTCCCGCGGCGGCGCCACGGTCTACCGGTTCGCGCCGACGTCCGTGCGCCGGGCGTTCGACGCCGGCTGGTCGGCGGCGGAGGTGCACGAGTTCCTCGCCTCGGTCTCCCGCACACCGCTGCCGCAGCCGCTGACCTACCTCGTCGACGACGTCGCCCGCACGTTCGGCACCCTGCGGGTCGGGCACGCCGAGGCGTTCCTGCGAGCCGACGACGAGGGCGCACTCACCGAGCTGCTGCACCACCCGAAGGCGAGCACGCTCGGGCTGCGCCGGCTCGCCCCGACCGTCCTGGTCAGCACGGTCCCGGTCGACGTCCTGCTCCCCCGGCTGCGCGAGATGGGGTCCGCGCCGGTGGTCGAGGCCCCCGACGGCACGGTGCGGATCGCCCGCCGCGACCTGCAGCGCGCGCGCACCCCGCGGCACCGCCGCCCGCCCGCCGTACGCACGGCACGGGAGGCGGCCACGGTGACCGCGGTCGTCACCGCGATCCGGGCCGGCGACCGGGCCAGCGCCTCCCGGCCGTCCCGGCCCGCCGACGCCACCAGCCCCTCGGACGCCCTGGCCGCCCTGCGGCAGGCGGTCGAGGCGAGCGCCACCGTGCTCATCGGCTACGTCGACAACCACGGCTCGTCGTCCGAGCGGCTGGTCGACCCGCTGCGCGTGGAGGGCGGGCAGCTCACCGCCCACGACCATCGCAGCGACGACACCCGCACCTTCGCGGTCCACCGGATCACGACCGTCCGGCCCGTTGCCGGCCGAACGTAGACTTGCGGGATGGACTTCCTGAGGTACGCCGAGTCGGCCGCGGCGCTGTTGAACGCCGACGTGGCCGACGTCGACGGTCTCCGCGCGCACCTGGCCGACCGCCAGTGGCTGCACCCGCAGACCAGCGAGCGCGACGTCGCCGTGCTGCGCCGCTTCGAGAAGGAGCTGCGGGGGGTCTTCGACGCCTCTGAGGACGGCCGGGTCGACGACGTCGTCGCCGGGCTCAACACGCTTCTCGGCGAGCACCCCATCACCCCGATGATCAGCGACCACGACCCCGCTCACCTCCACATGCACGTCGCCAACCGGGCCGCGACGGTCTCCGACCTGCTGATCGGCGAGGCCCTGATGGGGCTGGCGACGCTGGTCTGCGACCTCGGCCCGAGCCGCCTCGGCGTGTGCAGCGCGACGCCGTGCACCAACGTCTACGTCGACACCTCCCCCAACCGGTCCCGGCGCTACTGCTCGGACCGCTGCTCCTCGCGCGCCAACGTCGCGGCCTACCGCGCCCGTCAGAAAGCTGCCGCTACCGCCTGATGACCGCCCCCGACGGCCCACTCATCGTCCAGTCCGACAAGACCCTGCTCCTCGAGATCGACCACGAGCGCGCGCAGGACTGCCGCAAGGCGATCGCGCCCTTCGCCGAGCTCGAGCGCTCCCCCGAGCACGTCCACACCTACCGGCTGACCCCGCTGGGGCTCTGGAACGCCCGAGCCGCCGGTCACGACGCCGAGCAGGTCGTCGACACCCTGCTCTCCTACTCCCGCTACCCCGTGCCGCACGCGCTGCTCGTCGACATCGCCGAGACCATGGCGCGCTACGGCCGGCTCCGCCTCGAGAAGCACCCCGTCCACGGCCTGGTCCTGGTCTCCACCGACCGGCCGGTGCTGGAGGAGGTGCTGCGCGCCAAGCGCATCCAGGGAATGATCGGTGAGCGCATCGGTGGGCCCGGCGGCGACACCGTCGTCGTGCACGCCAGCGAGCGCGGCAACCTCAAGCAGGCGCTGCTCAAGCTCGGCTGGCCGGCCGAGGACTTCGCCGGGTACGTCGACGGCGAGGCGCACCCGATCGAGCTCGACGAGAGCGAGTGGCACCTGCGCGACTACCAGCGCGATGCCGCCGACTCGTTCTGGCACGGCGGCTCGGGCGTCGTCGTGCTCCCCTGCGGCGCCGGCAAGACGCTGGTCGGCGCGGCCGCGATGGCGCAGGCCGGGGCCACCACGCTGATCCTCGTCACCAACACCGTCAGCGCCCGGCAGTGGAAGGACGAGCTGATCAAGCGCACGTCGCTGACCGCCGAGGAGATCGGGGAGTACTCCGGGTCGGTGAAGGAGATCCGGCCGGTCACCATCGCGACCTACCAGGTGATGACGACCCGGCGGAAGGGCGTCTACTCCCACCTCGAGCTGTTCGACGCGCGCGACTGGGGCCTGATCGTGTACGACGAGGTGCACCTGCTGCCCGCCCCGATCTTCCGGATGACCGCCAACCTCCAGGCCCGCCGCCGCATCGGGCTGACCGCCACCCTGGTGCGCGAGGACGGCCGCGAGGGCGACGTCTTCTCCCTGATCGGGCCCAAGAGGTACGACGCGCCCTGGAAGGACATCGAGGCGCAGGGCTGGATCGCACCCGCCGACTGCGTCGAGGTGCGGGTCACCCTCCCCGAGGGCGAGCGCCTCGTCTACGCGACCGCGGAGCCCGAGGAGCGGTACCGGCTGGCCTCCTGCACCGGGCAGAAGCTCGACGTGCTGCGGCGCCTCGTCAAGGAGCACCAGGACCAGCCGACGCTGGTCATCGGTCAGTACATCGACCAGCTCGACGAGATCGCCGAGGCCCTGGGTGCCCCGGTGATCAAGGGCGAGACGCCGGTCAAGGAGCGACAGCGGCTCTTCGAGGCGTTCCGGTCCGGCGAGATCGGGCTGCTCGTGGTGAGCAAGGTCGCGAACTTCTCGATCGACCTGCCGTCGGCGGAGGTGGCCATCCAGGTCAGCGGGTCGTTCGGGTCACGCCAGGAGGAGGCGCAGCGGCTGGGCCGGCTGCTGCGGCCCAAGGCGGAGGGCAAGACGGCGCACTTCTACACCATCGTGTCCCGGGACACCGTCGATGCGGACTTCGCCCAGAACCGGCAGCGGTTCCTGGCCGAGCAGGGCTACGCGTACCGGATCATCGACGCCGACGACGTCACGACGACCTGACCTGATGGCGGTGCCGGGCGGGGCTCAGGAGTTCGCGCCGACCTGGACGTACATCGTGAAGCGGTCGTGTCGGTAGGCCGACCGCGACACCTCGACCGGCCTGTGGTCCATCAGCGCGCGCCGCGCCACGCGCAGCACCGGTGACCCCTTCGGCAGCTCGAGCTGCTCGGCCTCCTCGTCGGTGGCGATGTCGGACGTGACGGAGTCCTCGGCCCAGGTGGGCCGCAGGCCGCGGGCGTCGAGCGCGTCGTACAGGCTGGTGGGCATTCCCGACTGCAGGAACCCGGGGAGCAGCACCTCATTGAGGTAGGCGTCCTCGATGCAGATGGCCTGGCCGTTGCCCCTGCGGAGCCGCTTCCAGTGGATGACGGCGTCGCCGGCGGAGATGTCGAGGGCGCGGGCCACGCCGGGGCCGGCCTGCTCGCGTCGGGCCAGCAGCGTCTGGGACTCCGGGAGCAGGCCGCGCTGGCGCATGTCCTCGGTGAAGCCGGTGAGCATGCCGACGCGGCGGCGCGGCGGGGCGACGAAGGTGCCGCGTCCGGGCATCCGCTCGAGCAGGCCCTCGACCACCAGGGCGTCCATGGCCTGCCGCACAGTCATCCGGGCCACACCGAACTGCGCCACCAGCTCGCGCTCGGAGGGGGCGGGTGTCCCGGGCTCGGCGCCGGCGACCAGGTTCCTCACATGTTCACGCACCTGCACGTGCTTGAGCTCGCGCTGCACGGGTCCGGCTACCTGGGTCACCGGATCAGGATAGGACCGGTCGGGCCGATCCGTACCCGAAATTGGGGAGGCCATGCCCGGACCGGCGATCCTTTTACCCTCGGTCCGCCCCCTCATTCGGTCGCGATCGCCTTCAGCACGTCGAGGCGAGCGGCGCGGCGGGCCGGCAGCACGGCGGCCAGCACGCCCACGACGACCGAGACCGCGAGGAACGCCGCGAGCTGGTCCCACGGGACCGCGATCACCTCGAGCCCCTCGTCGCGCAGGGCGTACATCATCGCGATGCCGAACCCGACGCCGAGCACGCTGCCGAGCACCGCGCCGAGCACCGCGATCACCACGGACTCGAAGGTGACCATCCAGCGGAGCTGGGCGCGGCCGAGGCCGACGGCACGAAGCAGGCCGACCTCGCGGGTGCGCTCGATGACCGACAGCGCGAGGGTGTTGACGATGCCCAGCACCGCGATGAAGAGGGCGAGCCCGAGCAGGGCGAAGATCATCAGCACCAGCTGGTCGATGGGGCCGCGCTGCTCCTCGGCGAAGGCGACCTGGTCCTTCACGGTCACGATCGGCAGGTCGGCCACCACCGCGTCGATGGCCGCCTCGAGCTCCGGCGTCTGCCGGTCGACGTCGATGACGAGGAAGTTGTCGCGGTCGGGGAAGCCCGCCTCCGCGAGGGTGTCGAGGGTGGTCACGATCGGGTACCCGACGAGCGGGTTCTCGGCGAAGGTGCCCACGACCGGGTAGGACCTCTCCTGCCCCTGGAAGCTGACCTCGAGCTCGTCCCCGACGTCGAGACCGTGCTCGTCGGCATACTCGTCGGACGTCACGACGGTGCCAAGGCCGAGGTCGTCGAGTGAGCCGCTGGTCATGTCGAGGTCGAGGAGCCCGGCCAGCGACGACCGGTCGGAGGCTCCGACCCCCTGCGGCCCGTCGGCGGTCTCGCCGATGGCGAAGCGCTGGCGGGCCACCGTCTCGACCCCGTCGATGGCGGCCATCCGGGTGCCGATCCCGGAGGAGAAGGGCTGGCCCATCAGGTTGCTCACGACGTAGTCGCCGGTGAAGTTCTCCTCGATCGTCTGGTCGACCGACGCCTTCGCGGAGTCGCCGACGATCGCCATGGTCGCGGCCAGCGCGAGCCCGATCATCAGCGCCGACGCCGTGGCGGTGGTGCGGCGCGGGTTGCGCAGGGAGTTCTGGCCGGCGAGGTGCCCGACGGTGCCGAACAGGCGCGCCAGCACGCTGCGGGCGACCGCGAGGAACGGCCGGCTGAGCACCGGGCTCGCCGACGCGACGCCGAGAAGGACGGCGAGCACCCCGCCCCCGACGAACCAGCCGCCGCGGCTCACCGAGGTGAACAGGCCCGCTGCCAGCGCCGCGCAGCCGGCGGCGATCAGCGCGAGGCCGCCCAGGAACCGCCGGCGCAGCGAGGTCTCGGGCATCGAGATGTCGTCCCGCAGCGCCTGCACCGGCGCGATCCTGGCGCTCCGGCGCGCCGGCAGCCAGGCAGCGGCCATCGTCACCACGATCCCGATGGCGTACGCCGCGAGCACCGTGCGCGCCTCGAACACCAGGGGCTGCTCCGACAGGTCCAGCCCGAAGCGACCGACCACGAGGCGGATCACGACCGCCAGCACGACGCCCAGGCCGAGGCCGACGGTCGAGCCGAGGACGCCCAGCACGAACGACTCCAGCAGCACCGACCCCGTCACCTGCCTGCGCGAGGCGCCCAGCGCCCGCAGCAGCGCGAGCTCCCGGCTGCGCTGCGCCACCAGGATCGAGAACGTGTTGACGATCAGGAAGGCGCCCACGACGAGTGCGATGCCGGCGAAGATGAGGAGGAACGTCGTCAGGAACGAGATCGCCTCGACCAGGTCGCTGGCGTTCTCGTCGGCCGCCACGTCGCCGGTCACCGCCTCCAGCCCGTCCGGCAGCCGTGGCGCCACGGCGTCGCGCAGTTCCTCCTGGGACACGCCGTCCTCCGCGGTCACCCACAGATCGGTGTAGGCGTCCTCGCCGCCGAGGAACACTTGCTGGGCCGTCCGCGTGTCGAAGGCGGCGTACGTCGCGCCGTTGAGCGAGCCGCCCTGCTCGAAGTCGGCGATGCCCACCAGCACCGGGTTGAGCACCGCCTGGTCGCCGGCGGTCACCAGGTGCACCCGGTCGCCGCGCCCGTAGCCCGCGCGCTCTGCCGTCGAGGCGTCGAGCACCACCTCGTCGGGCCCGCGAGGCTCGACGCCCTCGACGATGCTGAGGCCCTCCAGCCCGTGCCCGGCGGGGGCGTCGGACCAGTTGCCGCCGATGCCCGGCGGACCCTGTCCGCCGACGACCTTGTTGTCTGCGTCGACGACGAAGACGCCGAGATCGGTGACGTTGCCGTCGACGCGCGCCGCCCCGTCGACGTCCTCCAGGTCGGCGAGCACCGAGGCTGGGACCGTGCGGGTGGACGGCCCGTTGCGGACGTCGGCGGCCCCTCCCTCCGGCCGGACGACGACGTCACCGACGGTCGAGGCGAACAACGCCGTGAAGCTGCGGTCGAGCGTGTCGCTGAAGACCAGCGACCCGGCGACGAAGGCGACGCCGAGCACGATCGCGAAGGTGCTCAGGAACAGCCTGACCTTGCGCCCCAGCAGGCTCTTGAGAGCGGCGCGGAGCATCAGCCCGCCACCGCGGTCATCGCCGCCATGACCTCCAGGACCGACTCACGGTCCGGGTCGCGCAGCTCGTCGACCACCCGCCCGTCGGCGAGGAACACCACCCGGTCGGTGTACGCCGCGGCGACCGGGTCGTGGCTGACCATCACGATCGTCTGGCCGTAGTCGTCGACGCTGCGCCGCAGCAGCTCGAGCACCTCCGCCCCCGACCGGGAGTCGAGGTTGCCCGTCGGCTCGTCCGCGAAGACGATGCTCGGCCGGCTCACCAGGGCCCGGGCGATCGCCACCCGTTGCTGCTGCCCGCCCGAGAGCTCGTTGGGCTTGTGGCCCAGCCGGTCCCCGAGACCCACGGTCGCGATGACGGAGTCGAACCACTCGCCGTCCGGCTTGCGGCGGGCGATGGCCAACGGCAGCACGATGTTCTCGCGGGCGGTCAGGGTCGGGACGAGGTTGAACGACTGGAAGACGAAGCCGATCTCGTCGCGCCGCAGCCGCGTCAGCTCCTTGTCGCCGAGCCGACTGAGCTCCCGGTCGCCGATGAAGACCTCCCCCGACGTGCCCGAGTCGAGGGCCGCGCAGCAGTGCATCAGCGTCGACTTGCCCGATCCGCTCGGACCCATGATCGCGGTGAACTCCCCCGCGCCCAGGTCGAGGCTCACGTCGTCGAGCGCGCGCACCTGGGCCGGGCCGGTGCCGTAGGTCTTGGTGAGGCTGCGGACCCGCGCGGCGGCCACGGTCGAGGGATGCGTCGTCATGCCATCAGCGTGCCCCGGGCGCCAAGCGCCGGCCATCGGGAACCACCCTGAGCCGTGCCCCGGGACCACGCTGGAGCATCCCGGGGTGGCCGGGTTGGAGCCCCCTTGCGTTCGAACGCGTGTTCGATATCATGGAGGGCGTGGACTTCCAGGGCACGCTCTTCGACTCGGCTCCGGTCGACTCTGGACCGACCGCCCACGTCGACGCCGACCTCCTCCCGGAGCCGGCACCCGAGCGGACGACGCTCACCCGCGGCGCCTGGGTGGACGTCCAGCGCAACTGGCTGCCGGGAGCCGACGAGGTGTTCGAGACGCTGGTGCGCGACGTGCCGTGGCGCGCCGAGCGCCGCCAGATGTACGACCGCGTGGTCGACGTCCCCCGCCTGGTGCACCAGTACGGCGTCGGCGAGGTCCTGCCGCACCGGCTGCTCAACGAGGCGAAGGAGGCGCTGTCGGCGCACTACCTGCCCGAGCTCGGCGAGCCCTTCGTGACCGCGGGCTGCTGCTACTACCGCGACGGCCGCGACTCCGTCGCCTGGCACGGCGACACCATCGGTCGCGGCAGGATCACCGACACCATGGTCGCCATCGTCTCGGTCGGTGACCCGCGACGGCTGCTGCTCCGTCCCCGCGGCGGCGGCGCCGACTCCATCGCGGTCGTGATGGGCCACGGCGACCTGCTCGTGATGGGCGGCTCGTGCCAGCGCACCTGGGAGCACGCCGTACCCAAGACGGCGCATGCCGGGCCGCGCCTGTCGGTGCAGTTCCGGCCCTTGAACGTCTTCTGAGGGGCGGCTCAGCCGGCGTACGCGTCCTGGTAGAGCTTGGCGAGATCGGCGGTGTAGGCGCCGCTGAAGCCGCAGAGCGTGACGGCGTCCTCGTAGGACGTGACGAGGTAGCGGCCACCGACCTCGAAGTCGACCGCGACCAGCAGCTCCTGGAGCTGCTCGCTCGGCGCGGTCACGGTCACGGTCTCGGTGGGCGTGCCCTTGAACCACTGGGTCGTCTTCAAGGTGACCTGGTCGCCCTCGATCGCGGTCACGGTGCCGTCGAAGGCGAGGGTGTTGGTGCGCAGCACCTGCACGTTGGGTGCCATGCACTTCGCGTTGGCGCCGTCGCCCGCGACGAGCGCGGTGTTGGAGCCGGGCTCGGGTGCCGGCTGCTCGGACGCGGGTGAGTCCGGCGCCTGGCTGGTGGACTCCTGAGCAGTGGGCGCCTGCTCCTCGTCGCCGCCACGCAGTACGGCGAAGGAGGCGCCGGCGATGACCACGACGGCAGCCGCAGCTGCGATCCACACGAGGGGGCTGCGTCGCCCTGCCGGGTCGGTCCGGGTGTCGGGGGTCTGGTTGCTCATGGCTTCCTCCAGGAGTCGGGCCACCTGCTCGGGGGCCGCGGCGTCGAGACGGGAGGCCGGGTCCAGCGCCCGCAGGCTGCGGCGCAGCTCGTCGTCGTTCTCGTTCACGATGGCCTCCCTTCTGCCCCTTCATGTCCGGCAGCCGAGCCGGCCTTTCGCAGCTCGTCGAGGAGCTTCCCCTTGGCCCGGTGCAGCCTGATGCTCGCGGCGTTGGGCGTCATGTCGAGGACGGCGCCGATCTCGGCCGGGCTCAGCTGCTCCCAGGCCCACAGTCGCAGCAGCTCCCGGTCACGCTCCGGCAGCCGGCCGAGCGCGTCGGCGAGCCGCGGGTCGGTGCCCGTGGGGTGCGGCTCGACGGGTTGGCCGGCCAGCTTCGCGGCGACCCGGTCCTGTCGCCGACGGCTGCGCTCGGCGTTCTGCAGGCAGCCGCGCGCCACGCCGTAGGCCCAGGGCAGGGCGTTGTCGGGTACGTCGTCGAAGCGGCGCCACAGCACCAGCAGCGTCTCGGAGAGCACGTCCTCGGCGGTGTCGGCATCGGTGCGGCGGGCCAGGAAGCGGCGTACCGGATCGATCACCTCGCGCGCCAGCGCCTCGAAGCGCTCCTCCCGTGTCACGGCTCCAACGTAGCGAGCGGACGGTCTCAGCGGCGGGGCCGGGGCACCGGCCCGAAGTCCACACGGCAGGCGTCACCCGAGCACCGCGACAGCAGGTTGGTACGGCGGAAGAGCTCGCGGCGTACCTTGCCGTACTTCGCCGTGGTCCCCAGGTTGCGCAGCTCGTAGGGGTCGCGGGCGTGGTCGTAGAGCTCGACGAAGCCGGTGCGGTTCCAGCGCACGAACGTGTAACGGCCGGTGTAGACGCCGCGGTAGGTCCAGTCGATCGTCCCCCTCCGGTGGAACGGCCCGGCCTGGATGAGGGAGGTCCGCGGGAGTGGTGCGTCGGCACGGGCCGCCGCCAGCATGGACACGCCGTCCATCGGGCGCCCGGGAACGGCCCCCGCGATCTCGACCATGGTCGGCGCCAGGTCGATGGTGGACACGCGCTGCTGGCGCACGACACCCGCGGGGATGCCGGGGCCGCGGATCAGCATCGGCACGCGGAGCGACTCGCGGTAGGCGAGCACCTTGCCGTTGTAGCGGTGCTCGCCCAGCAGGTAGCCGTTGTCGCTGGTGAACACCAGGTAGGTGTTGTCGAGCTCGCCGGCCGCCCGCAGCGCCTCGACGGTGGCAGCGACCCCCTCGTCGACCGACGCCAGGGCTCGGATCCGCTGGGTGAAGAGCCGCTGCAGGTTGGCGGCCCTCACCCGCTTCTGCTTGCGGATGATGATCGGCTTGTCGGACACGTCGGCCTCGTTGAACGACGGCTTGCCGAGGGAAGGCAGCGGCGAGCCCGAGTAGAGACCGGCGTGCCGGGCAGCAGGCGTCGGCGGGGCGGCGCACACGTCGAGGGGCAGGTTGTCGGTGCACTGCCCGTGCGGGGCGACGTAGGACGACCAGACGAGGAACGGCTCGTCGGCGGCGGCGTACCGCTCCACGAGGTCGACGGTGCGCTGGGAGACGAAGTCGTTGCTGTGCAGGTCATCGTGGTGCTCGACCCTGGTGCCGTTGTCGAAGACGGAGTAGTCGAAGGCCTGGTAGGTGTTGTGGGTGATGGGCGCCCAGTGGTCCCAGCCCGCCTGGATGCCGTCGCGCTCGGAGTAGAGGTTGAGGTACTTGCCCACGAAGCCGGTGGCGTAGCCCGCGTCGTGCAGCCAGCTCGCCACGGTGTTGCCCGGCTCCTTCAGCGCTCCGAAGCCTCCGTGCGGCCCCGAGTTGCTGCGTACGCCGTTGTTCTGCGCGTACTGGCCGGTGACCATCTCGGCCCGCGCCGGACAGCACAGCGGGTGCGGCGAGATCGCCTGCCCGAACGTCGCCCCGGCCCCACCGAGCGCGGCCCGGGTCGCCGGCATCCAGTAGAGGTCGGCCAGGGTCTGGTCGTCGGTGGTGATCAGGACGATGTTGGGCCGGTCGTCGGCGGCCCGCGCCGCCGGCGGTGTGTCGAGGGCGGTCGCCGGTGCTGCCGCGAGCCCAGCGAGCCCGGTCAGCACAGCGAGCCCGGTCAGCGCAGCCACCAGCGCGGCGCCGATCCGGGCAGGTCCAGGAGGTGTCTTCATCGGTGCGGTCACGGTACTGCGACGCGCGCCGCGGTCGATGAGTTGTGCGACGCGACACGCAGCAGGGCCCCCGCCGGAGCGGGGGCCCTGCTGGTGAAGCTCTTTCGCCGGTCGAGGCCAGGCGCTAGCGACTGCCTCGGACCGAGCGGGCGGAACTCAGAAGTCCATGCCGCCCATGCCGCCGGAGGGGTCTCCGCCCATCGGGGCGGCCTTCTCCGGCTTGTCGGCCACGACGGCCTCGGTGGTGAGGAACAGCGCGGCGATCGAGGCGGCGTTCTGCAGAGCAGAGCGGGTCACCTTGACCGGGTCGTTGATGCCCTTGGCCAGCATGTCGACGTACTCGCCCGTGGCCGCGTTGAGACCGTGACCCGGGGTCAGGTTGCGCACCTTCTCCGCCACGACGCCGCCCTCGAGGCCGGCGTTGATCGCGATCTGCTTGAGCGGGGCCTCGGTCGCGTAGCGCACGATGTTGGCACCGGTCGCCTCGTCGCCCGTCAGGTCGAGCTTGTCGAACGCGGTGGCCGCGGCCTGGACGAGCGCCACGCCGCCGCCGGCGACGATGCCCTCTTCGACGGCCGCCTTGGCGTTGCGGACGGCGTCCTCGATGCGGTGCTTGCGCTCCTTGAGCTCGACCTCGGTGGCCGCGCCGACCTTGATGACCGCAACGCCGCCGGCCAGCTTGGCCAGCCGCTCCTGCAGCTTCTCGCGGTCGTAGTCGGAGTCGGACTTCTCGATCTCGGCACGGATCTGGTTGACCCGGCCCTCGATCTGGCCGGTGTCGCCGGCGCCTTCGACGATGGTGGTCTCGTCCTTGGTGATGACGACCTTGCGGGCCTGGCCGAGGAGCTCGACGCCGGCGTTCTCGAGCTTGAGGCCGACCTCCTCGGAGATGACCTGGCCACCGGTGAGGATGGCGATGTCCTGCAGCATGGCCTTGCGGCGGTCACCGAAGCCCGGGGCCTTGACGGCGACGGACTTGAAGGTGCCACGGATCTTGTTGACGACCAGGGTCGACAGCGCCTCGCCGTCGACGTCCTCGGCGATGATGAGCAGCGGCTTGCCGGACTGCATGACCTTCTCGAGCAGCGGCAGCAGGTCCTTGACGTTGCTCACCTTGGAGTTCGCGATGAGGACGTAGGGGTCCTCCAGCACGGTCTCCATGCGCTCAGGGTCCGTCACGAAGTAGGCCGAGATGTAGCCCTTGTCGAAACGCATGCCCTCGGTCAGCTCGAGGTCGATGCCGAACGTGTTCGACTCCTCGACCGTGATGACGCCTTCCTTGCCGACCTTGTCCATCGCCTCGGCGATGACGTCGCCGACGGTGGGGTCACCGGCGGAGATCGAGGCGGTCGCCGCGATCTGCTCGCGGGTCTCGATCTCGGTCGCCATGCCGAGCAGCTGCTCGGTCACGGCGGCGACGGCGGCCTCGATGCCACGCTTGAGGCCCATCGGGTTGGCACCCGCGGCGACGTTGCGCAGGCCCTCGCGGACCATCGCCTGGGCGAGGACGGTCGCGGTGGTGGTGCCGTCACCGGCGACGTCGTCGGTCTTCTTGGCAACTTCCTTGACGAGCTCGGCACCGATCTTCTCGAACGGGTCCTCGAGCTCGATCTCCTTGGCGATGCTCACACCATCGTTGGTGATGGTGGGCGCGCCCCACTTCTTCTCGAGAACGACGTTGCGACCCTTGGGGCCGAGCGTGACCTTGACGGCGTCTGCGAGCGTGTTCATGCCACGCTCCAGGCCGCGTCGGGCCTCCTCGTTGAAAGCAATCAGCTTCGACATGCTATGTGATTCCTTCAGCGTCTGGGGGTGTACGGCGCCGGTGGGTTGCCCGCGACGGACGACCCTCACCCTCCGGCGGACCCTTCCCGCCGGACTGGAGGACCTCAACGTCACCAGTGCCGTGTTGTCACTCTCGTGTCGAGAGTGCCAGCAACATGTTTAGCACTCGACGGGGTCGAGTGCAAACGCCCCGGGCCGCGTCAGTCGCCGAGGTCGCGGGAGTTCCGCAGCTCGATCAGCGCCGCGGCCAGGTCGGCCAGCTCGACGCCGGCCCGCCGAGCCGCCTCCGCCAGGTCCGCTCGGGCCTGCTGCACGTCGATGCCTCGCGACGCCGCCAGGATGCCCAGCGCCGTGTCGATCCTGACCCGGCGGCGGATCCGCTCGGGCGCGCGCTTGGCCTCCTCGCGGGTGCGGAACGACAGGTCCGCGTTGGCCACGGCGCCCGGCGCCCAGGCCGAGAAGAGGTCGGCGAGCGCCTCGTGGTGCCCGACGAACGCCCGCCGTGACCCGCCGTAGAGGTTGACGGTCCCGGTGACCCGCCCGTCGACGATGATGGGCAGGGTGAGCGTGCTGGCCACGCCGTAGGCGGCGGTGGCGGACGCGAACAGGTGCCAGGCGCCCTCGTCCAGCATCCCCTCCCGGTCGAACTCGAGCACCCGATCGGCCTTCGCGGCGGCGACGCAGGGGCCTCCGGCCAGGTACTGGATGGCATCCAGGACCGCGACGTCGTCCGACGAGGCGACCAGGGTGAAGGTGACGTCGTGCTCGATCGAGGCGAGGCTGAGGCCGAGACAGTCGGGGACGATGTCCCGGACCTCGCGCGTCTGCTCCTGGAGGTCCCTCAGCAGCGTCGAGGCCTCGTTCATCCGCTCCAGCTGCTCGATCGCCTCGTGCGTCTCGGGGATCGGCTCCATGGCTTCTCTGGGGTCACTCATCGTGGGGGTGGGTACCCCTTACCGTCGGTGCGCAAACACCGACCGGCGCGCTCCATGGGACGTCCTCACCTCAGCCGCGAGGCCACGAGGTCGGCGAAGGGGTCGGCGTTGGCCGGCAGGACGTCGAGGTAGAGGCCGGGCTCGGTGACCTCGAGCTCGCTGACCCGCCAGCCGCCGTCGTACCTCAGCAGGTCGACCCGGCCGTAGTCGAGGGGCCGGCCGGCGAAGTCGGCGGCCGCGAGGAGCGCATCGACCGCGAGCACCGACTCGGGCCTGGACAGCGCGATCTCGGTGGTGCGACCGCCGAACTGCTCGTGCACCCGGATCTCACCGTCGGCCGGCACCTTGTTGACCATCGAGACGGCCCGCCCGTCGATCACGAACACCGACGTCTCACCGTCGGTGTGGACGGTCTCGACGAGCGGCTGGGCGACGACCGGGACAGCCGGCAGGGAGATCGCGTCGCCGCGACGTACGACGGTCACGCCGATGCCGCCGGCGCCGACCCGCGGCTTGACGACCACGTCACCGAAATCGGCCACGGCGGCCTCGACGTCGTCGGCGGAGGTGACCAGCCGGGTGGGCACGACGGGCACGTCACCGAGGCGGGCGAGGTAGCCCTTGTCGAGGTTCCACGCGAACACGTCGGCGCCGTTGAGCACAGTGGTCGTCGGCTCGACCGCGTGGACCCAGGCCAGGAACTCCTCGTGGCGGGCGACGTAGTCCCAGGTCGAGCGCACGGCGACGAGGCCGGCGCCCGCCCAGTCGACCGACGCGTCGTCCCAGACGGCCCACCGGGCGTCGATGCCGCGTGCGGCCAGGGCCGCGTCGAGGGCCTCGTGGCCGGGCTCGCCCTCGGGCCAGTCGCGGCTGGTCGCGAGCAGGACGGTCGTCACGGGTAGCGCTCCGCCAGCACGTCGAACTTGTTGGTGCCCTCGACGTTGTCACCCTTCTCGACGACGACGAGGTTGTGGTAGCAGTGCACCGATCGCACCCAGCGGTCGGTGTACGACGGCTCGTGCGGGTCGACGTACTCCTCGAAGTTGAGCCCGTCGACGAGGTCCTTCACGAGGTCCATCGAGGTGCCGCGCGCCCGCGGGTCGGCCTGGCCGCCCCACTCCGGCCAGTAGGACGTCTGGGTGTCCTCGATCGCGTAGATGCCGTCGTCGGGCAGCAGCGGGAACAGCACCCCGAAGCTCGCCCGGACGTGGTCGGGCACGTGCGAGCCGTCGTCGATCACGACCAACGGCCGGTGCTCGGCCATCAGGGCGGTGAGCAGCGCCTCGTCGGTCTGGTCGCCCTGGACGACGGTGATCCGGCCGGCGCTCAGCGCGGTCTTGTCCTCGATGTCGAGCCCGACGATGTGCGCCCGGGGGAAGAACCACTTCCACATCTTCAGCGAGGCGCCGCCGATGCTGCGCGTGTAGCCGCCGACACCGAGCTCGAGCAGCGTGAACTCCTCGCCGCGCAGGTGCTCGAGATGACGCTGGTAGTGCGGCGTGTAGCGGTGCACTCCCCACTTGTCGGTGCCGAACTCGACGGCCAGCTCGGTGAGGTCCATCGCGAGCAGGCGGCGACGTCGTTCCTTCGGGTCCTCGGGCACCCGGTCACCCTAGAACGAGAGCGGGTGGTGTCGATCTCGCCCTCCCCCGCCCGTCATCTCGGTGACAGACTCACCCACCCTCAGCGAGAGGAGAGACCGATGACGTCCTACGTCGTGCTGCTGCCCGGAGACGAGAGCCACTGGTCGAGCGCCACCATGGAGGAGCGCAAGGCGACGTACGCCAAGCACACTCGGTTCGCCGAGATGCTGGCCGCCCGCGGCGACAAGATCACCGGCGGCGCGGAGCTGACCCACTCGAGCGGAGCCCGCGTCGTGCGCCGGGTCGGCGACAGGCTGGAGGTGACCGAGGGGCCGTACGCCGAGAGCGTGGAGCAGCTCACCGGCTTCTACTGCGTCGACACCGACGACCTCGACGGGCTGCTCGAGTGCGTCGGGATCCTGGCCGGACCCGATGGCGGGATCGAGGTGCGCGAGGCCGTCGAGAGCAGCGACCCGGAGGCGGGCTGAGGTCGACGGCTACGGTCCCGCAGGCGGCGCGTGATGGCCGAAGGGCAGCTCATCGGCATGCCCGAGCGCTCGCAGCACCGACGGCAGCATCGCCTTCGCCGTGCGCCGGTAGCCGGCGGCGCTGGGGTGGAACCGGTCGAGGCTGAACATCTCGTCGGGGTTGGTGATGAAGAACGGGCCGACCACGTGCGCCAGCGAGACGACGTACGCGCCACGGTCGAGCGCCGCCCGGCGCTGGGCGGCGGCGAGCTGGCGGCTGGCCCGCGAGCCGAGGGAGCGCAGCGGCTGCGGCACCGGCCGGAGGGCGCCCAGGTCGGGGCAGGTGCCGACGACCACGCGGGCGCCGAGCTCGTGAAGCCGGTCGACGGCGTCGGTGAGGTGGCGCACCGACTCGCCCACCGGCACCCGATGCGTCACGTCGTTGCCGCCCACCACGATGACCGCGACGTCGGGCCGATAGCCGCCGGGCAGCGCATCGAGCTGCGCCGCGAGCAGGCTCGACTCCGAGCCCACGCGGGCCGCCGTACACAGGCGCACGGACGTGTTCGCTGCCTTGCCCAGCCCCCGCGCGAGCCTCGCCCCCAGGGTGTCCTTGGGCCGCTCGGCGCCGAGCCCCGCGGCGATGGAGTCCCCGAGCATCAGCAGCTCGAGGCGTCCGTCCCGGCTCTTGCGGTAGACCTTGTCGGCCTCCGGGGCGGCATGCCCGAGCGGGTCGCCGATGATGCCGCGGGCGATGGCCGCCTGGCGCTGGAGGAACTGCCGGGCGCCGACGCTGCTAGTGGCCACGAGGCCGGCCGACGCCAGCACCGCGAGGGCCCGGCGATCGAGTCTGCGCATGCGCCGAGTAGAACCACACCGGCCTGAACGGGCGGGCAACCCGGCATGACGGGCGGCCCAACGCGGCGCCTCAGTCGGCCAGCTCGGGCGGGAAGCCGCCGGTCGCGACCGGGCCCCACCGCTCGATGGTGAGCCGGATGAGCGACTTGTCCTGGTCGTGCATGGCCTGGCGGTACTCGTCCCAGTCGGGGTGCTCTCCCGCGATGCTGCGGTAGTAGTCCACGAGCGGCTCGACCGCGTCGGGCATGTCGATCACCTCTGCCGTGCCGTCCACCTGGACCCACGGCCCGTTCCAGTCGTCGCTGTGGACCAGCGCGCTGGCGGTGGGGTCTCGGCGCAGGTTCCGCACCTTCGCCCGCGAGGGGTACGTCGCCACCACGAGGCGGCCCTGCTCGTCGACGCCGCACGACACGGGGGACAGCTGGGGACGCCCGCCGCGACGGATCGTCACCAGGGTGGCCCGGTGCCTGGGGCGGATGAAGTCCAGCAGTGCGTCGCGGTCGACTCGGTCGTTGGTTGCGATGGTGCGTGCCATGGCTCAACTGTGCCGCACCGGCCGAGCGTCCCGGCCGACCGTGTCGATCCGGGCACCCCTCATGCGTCATCTCGGTGGAAGACTCGACCCCCTTGAGAGAGGACGGCCATGACCGACTACATCCTGCTCATCCCCACCGACGAGGCCGCCTGGGACGCCCTGCCCCAGGGCGACAAGGACGCGGTGTTCGCCAGGCACCGCGAGTTCAGCGATGCCCTGGCCACGCGCGGCCACCAGGTCAGGGCCAGCGCGGAGCTCTCGAACAGCCGCGAGGCCAAGGTGATCAGCGGCAGCCGCGACCGGGTGGTGGTCACCGAGGGTCCGTACGCCGAGAGCGCGGAGCAGCTCTCCGGCTTCTACCTGATCGACACCACCGACCTCGACGACCTCGTGCAGTGCGTCGGCATCCTCGCCGAGAGCGAGAAGGGGCTCGAGCTGCGGCGGTGCGGGTCGTGAGGTTCCTCGTCCTCCTCAACGAGGACGACCCCACTGCCTGGGAACGCGCGAGCGAGGAGCAGCGACAGGCCGTCTTCGACGGCCACGCCACCTTCGACGCAGCCCTCGAGGAGCGTGGCGCACTCGTCGTCGCCGAGGCGCTGGCCGGGGCGGCCGAGGCGCGCGGGGTGCGCGACGGCGTCGTCACCGAGGGTCCCTTCGCGGAGTCCGCCGAGCAGCTGGTCGGCTTCTACCTGGTCGACCTCGAGTCGATGGAGGCCGCCGTGGACCTGGCCACGCTGCTGTCGCCGGGCTACACGATCGAGGTGCGGCCCGTCACCTCGGTCGAGGGCTACGACGGCTGACCGGATGGCTGACGGGATGGAGGAGCTGGATCGCGCATGGCGCGACGAGTGGGGACGGCTGCTGGCGCTGCTGGTGGCGGGCTTCCGGCGCCTCGACCTGGCCGAGGACGGCCTCGCCGACGCGTTCGAGGCGGCCGCCCGCACGTGGCCGCGCGACGGGACGCCCACCAACCCAGCCGGCTGGCTGATGACGACCGCCCGGCGCCGCATCCTCGACCGGCTGCGGTCGGAGGCGGTCGCCGTACGCACGATGCCGCGGCTCGCCGTCGAGTCCGAGCTGACCGAGGAGGCGCAGCGCGTGATGGCAGACACCGGGGACGGCCTGGCCGACGAGCGGCTGCGCCTGCTGCTGCTGTGCGCGCACCCGTCGCTCCCCGCTGAGGCGGCCGCCGCACTGACGCTCCGGCTGGTGCTCGGTGTCTCGACCCCCGACATCGCTCGCCTGTTCCTGGTCAGCACGCCGACGATGGCGGCGAGACTGACCCGGGCTCGCAAGCGGCTGGCGAGCGAGTCGTTCGCGATGCCGACCGGAGCCGACCTGGTCGAGCGGGTGTCGGCCGTCGCCGACATCGCCTACCTGGCGTTCACGGCGGGCTACGCGCCCGGCTCGGGCGCCGACGTGCTGCGTGCGGCAGAGGCAGGTGAGGCGATCCGGCTGGTCAGGGTGGTGCGCGGGCTGCTGCCGGCCGGCTTCGACGCCGCCGACGACATCGACGCGCTACTCGCACTCATGCTCCTCCAGCACGCCCGCCGCGATGCCCGGGTCGCCGAGGGGGCCCTGGTGCTGCTGCCCCACCAGGACCGGGCGCTGTGGCACGCCGGCGAGATCGACGAGGCCCTCGAGCTGCTCCGACCCCAGCTGGGACGCCCGTCGACGCCGTACCTGCTGCAGGCGCTGATCGCGGCCGAGCACGCCGTCCCCGGCTCCGCGGAGCAGACCGACTGGAGCCGCATCGCGCGGTGGTACGCCGAGCTCGAGGACCTCGTGCCGTCGCCGGTCGTGCGGCTCAACCGCGCCGTGGCGGTCGCGGAGGCCGACGGTCCGCTGGCCGGGCTCCGGCTGCTCGACGGGCTCGAGCTGCCCGGTCACCGCCTCCCCGGCGCCCGGGCCGAGCTGCTGGCCAGGTCGGGAGACGTCGCCGCCGCGCTCGCGTCGTACGACGAGGCGATCGCGCGCTGCGACAACGAGCCGGAGCGCGCCCACCTCGTGCGGCGGCGCACCGAGGCCGAGGGCCGCGGCTAGATTGAGCCGGTCATGAGCCGACTCATCCTGCTGAACGGCCCACCCGGGATCGGGAAGTCGACGCTGGCGCGACGCTACGCCGATGCCCATCCGGGCGTGCTGAACTGCGACATCGACATCCTCCGGACGCTCATCGGCGGATGGGCGCAGGACTTCGGCCGGGCCGGCGCGCTCATCAGGCCCGCCGCGCTGGCGATGATGGAGGCGTACCTCGCGGAGGGCCTCGAGGTCGTCCTGCCGCAGATGCTCATCAACCCTGTGGAGCTGGCCAGGTTCGAGGCCTGTGCCGCCTCAGCCGGCGCGCTCTTCGTCGAGCGCATCCTGATGGACACCCCCGCCGCCACCGTCGCGCGGTTCGCGCGCCGGGGGGAGTCGGAGCCCGAGGATACCTGGCACGACACCGTGCGTGCCATCGTCGCGGCGAACGGCGGTGACGCGGAGCTGTTGCGGTGCCACGCGGCGCTCGACGAGATGACGGCGACCCGACGCGATGCCGTGGTCATCAGGAGCGCCGAGGGTGCGGTGGACGAGACCTACCGGCTCCTCGTCACCTCGCTGGCCTAGCGGCGGTCGCGCCTCAGCCTCCGGCGACGGCCGGGATCACCGAGATCTGGGTGCCCTCGGGGGTCGCCGTCTCGAGGTTCTCGAGGAAGCGGACGTCGTCGTTGCCGACGTACACGTTGACGAAGCGGCGCAGCTGGCCCGCCTCGTCGAGGATGCGCCCCTTGATGCCGTGGTAGGACGCGTCGAGATGGTCGAGCACCTCGGCGAGCGTCGTGCCCTCGGCGGTCACCTCGGACTCCCCGCCGGTGTAGGTGCGCAGGATGGTGGGGATGCGGACGCTCACACTCATGGGGGTCCCTCTCTCTTTCGGTGCGGTGGACTTCACTCAGGCTATGCCGGTCGCTGCGAACGCGGCGTACGACGGGTCGATGGTCGCGGTGGGGCCCACCCGGTCGGCGATCGCGTCGAGGGTCTTGAGCCCGTGGCCGGTGTTGATGACGACGGTCTCGAGGCTGGTGTCGAGCTGGCCGCTCTCGACGAGCTTCTTCAGCACGCCGACCGTCGTGCCGCCGGCGGTCTCGGTGAAGATGCCCTCGGTGCGGGCCAGCAGCACGATCGCGTCGCGCACCTGGTCGTCGGTGACGTCCTCGACCCCGCCACCGGTCTCACGGCAGATGTCGAGCACGTAGATGCCGTCGGCGGGGTTGCCGATCGCCAGGCTCTTGGCGATCGTGTCCGGCTTCACCGGGCGGATCGCGTCTACGCCGGCCTTGTAGGCCGCGGAGACCGGGGAGCAGCCCTCGGCCTGGGCGCCGTACACCTTGTAGGGCTTGTCCTCGACGAGCCCGAGCTTGATGAGCTCCCGGAACGCCTTGTGCACCTTGGTCAGCTGCGAGCCGGACGCGACCGGGATGACGAGCTGGTCGGGCAGCCGCCAGCCGAGCTGCTCGGCGATCTCGTAGCCCAGGGTCTTGGAGCCCTCGGCGTAGTAGGGCCGCACGTTGACGTTGACGAACGCCCAGCCCTCCTCCTCGCCGGCGATCTCGGAGGCGAGCTTGTTGACGTCGTCGTAGTTGCCCTTCACAGCGACCAGGGAGTCGGTGTAGACCGCGCTGTTGATCTGCTTGGGCTTCTCGAGGTTGCTCGGGATGAACACCACCGTCTTGATGCCGGCGCGCGCACCCGCGGCGGCGACCGCGTTGGCGAGGTTGCCGGTGCTCGGACAGGCGAAGACCTTCGCCTTGAACTCGACGGCCGCGCTCAGCGCGCAGGCCACGACCCGGTCCTTGAAGGAGTTGGTGGGGTTGGTGCTGTCGTCCTTGACCCACAGGTTGTCGATGCCGAGCTCGCGGCCGAGGTTCTTCGCCCGGAGCAGCCGGGTGAAGCCGGGCTCCATGTTGGGGCTCTGCTCGATGTCGTCGGGCACCGGCAGCAGCGCCTTGTAGCGCCAGATGTTGGCCGGGCCCGCCTCGATCTGCTCGCGGGTCACCTCGGGGAAGTCGTAGGCGATCTCGAGGGGGCCGAAGCACTCCGGACACGCATAGTGCGGGCCGAGCTCGACCAGGTGGCCGCACTCCCGGCAGGACAGGCCGGTGGCGTTGCCGAACGCGCCGGCTCGGGTGCCGCCGGACGTCTTCTCTACGGTGGGGGCGCTCAAGGATTCCTCCTTCTCATCTGCCCCGTGGCGGACTTCGCCACGGGCCGGAATTAGCACCACTTCCGCGAAATGGGAGGCTTCGCGGCGGTTGCCGGGACTTCGACGGGCCGTTCCCTCAGTCCCTCTCGATGAGCTTGCGCAAGCCTAGGCGGGCGTCTCACGATGTGCACATCGTGTCCGCATGCTGGGCGACTCAGGAACGCCGAGCGTCGTCCACCAGCTGACGGAGGAGGGCGAGCACCCCGTCGGGGCCGGGGACCACGACGTCGGCGAGCTCGACCAGCTCCTCGGGGCCCTCCGCATCGGGGCTCGACGAGCACACGAGCAGGGTCGCGAGCCCGGCGTCCCGGAGCTCCCCCACGGCGGCGAACGCCTCCAGGTCACCGAGGTCGTCGCCGGCGAACACGAAGCCGGCCGCGCCCACCTCGTCTGCGAGCGTGCGCACCGCGATGCCCTTGTGCATTCCCGGAGCGCGCACCTCGGCCACCAGCCGCCCCGGCTCGATCATCAGGTCGTGGCGCTCGGCGGCATCGCGGAGCCCCGGCAGCAGCCGCGCGGACGCGACCTCCGGCTCGGGCAGCCGACGGGTGTGCACGGCGACCGCCAGGCCCTTCTCCTCGACGTACGCCTCTGCGGCGTCGGCGCGACGCAGGATCCCGGGCAGCTCACGCAGGAACGAGCTCAGGCCGGGCGGCGGACGCGGCGAGACGACCCGGCGGTTGGTCGAGGACCAGCGTTCGTTGCCGTACTGGCCGAAGAGGAACAGCTCGCGTCCCGAGCCACCCATCCGGTCGCCCACCTCGTCGAGCCCGCCCAGCGCGAGGGCCTGGCGTGCGGGGCGTCCGGTGATCACGGCGACGGCGCGGACCACCTCGGCCAGGTCGACGAGCAGGTCGGGGGCGTCGTGGTGGATGCGGGCGCTGTCGGGGTCCTCGACGATCGGCGACAGGGTGCCGTCGAAGTCGAGGGCGACGACCGTGTCCTTGGCGACCGCGACGATGTCGTCGTAGCGCCGACGCGCGGCTGCGGAGGTGAACTCCATGAGCTCACCCTGCCATGGGGCCAGCCGCGCGGAGGTCGCCGGTGGTCAGCCGGTCAGGACGACGGTCAGTGCGTCGAGCCGCATGGGGTCGACCGAGGGCATCACCCGGTCGATGCCGAGGTCGAGGGCCAGCAGCCGCGCCGCGGCCTTGAGTCGCTGGGGGTAGTAGACGGTCGAGCTGGGCACTGTGCCGATCCAGTTGTCGGTGCCGACGACCTGCCAACCGGCGGCGAGGGCCTTGTCAGCCGTGCTGCCCGCCAGCCCCTGGATGCCGGAGTTGTTGAAGACCTCGACCATCACCTTGCCGCGCTTGATCTGCGGCTCCGGCTTCTTGGTGGGCGGGGGCGTGGGCGTGGGAACCGGCACGGGCGGGACGCTGGGCCCCGACACGGTCTCGATACGGCGCTCGTCGGGAGCCTCGTCGCGCGTGGCGACGAAGGCGATGGCCGCCATCGCCACCGCGATGATGCTGAGCATCACCAGCGGGGAGGGCACGGCGACGCCGCGCTCGTCGCGGGTGCGCATCATCAGAGCTCGAAGCCGAGACGACGAGCCGAGCGCTGGCGCTGGCGCTGCGAACGGAGGCGGCGGAGCCGGCGGACCAGCAGCGGGTCGGCCTCGAGAGCCTCCTCGCGGTCGATGAGGGCGTTGAGCACCTGGTAGTAGCGGGTGGACGACATGTCGAAGTTGTCGCGCACCGCCTGCTCCTTGGCGCCGGCGTACTTCCACCAGTGCCGCTCGAACTCGAGGATCTCGCGGTCGCGGTCGCTGAGGCCGGCCGACTCCTCGGCCGGGTGGCCCTGGATGGCGTTGGCGGCGTCCATGTCCGTCTCCCCGTGTGCGCGGCGTGTGATGGGACCCATCGTAGGCGACGAACCACACGGATGTCATTCGGCTCCGGCGAGTCGCGGGGACGACCTGGGCCACCGAGCCCGACCTGCTCGCTCCGCGCTTCGGGTGAGGCTGGGGCCCTCGAGCCGCATTAGGGTGGTCGCGTGAGCGCATCCGGGCAGGCAGACCTCGTCATCGTCGCCAACCGGCTGCCCGTGGACCGGGTGCCCGAGGCCGAGGGCGGGGGCTGGCGCCCCTCCCCCGGCGGCCTCGTCAGTGCGCTCGAGCCCGTGCTCCGAGCCAACGACGGCGCCTGGATCGGCTGGCCGGGAGACACCGAGGAGGAGCTGGAGCCCTTCGTCGAGAACGACATGTCGCTGGTGCCGGTGCACCTCACGGCCCAGGAGGTCGAGGAGTTCTACGAGGGCTTCTCCAACGGCACCCTGTGGCCGCTCTACCACGACGTCGTGGCCAAGCCGAGGTTCCACCGCGAGTGGTGGGACTCCTACGTCACGGTCAACCGGCGGTTCGCGGCGAAGGCCGCCGACGTGGCCGCCAAGGACGCCACGGTCTGGGTGCACGACTACCAGCTCCAGCTGGTGCCCCAGATGCTCAGGGAGCTCCGGCCCGACCTGCGCATCGGGTTCTACCTGCACATCCCCTTCCCGCCCGGTGAGCTCTTCCAGCAGCTGCCGTGGCGGCGGCAGATCCTCGAGGGGCTGCTCGGTGCCGACGTGGTCGGGTTCCAGCTCCCCGGCGGCGCCCAGAACTTCATCCGGCTGGTGCGCCAGCGGGTCGGCCACAAGACGCACCGCGACCTGGTCTACCTGCCCGACGACCGCACGGTGCGCGCCGCGGCGTACCCCATCTCCATCGACGCCGCGGGCTACGAGAAGCTCGCCCGGTCCGACGCCGTCGACGAGCGGGCGGCCGAGATCCGCGAGGCTCTCGGCAACCCCAGCAAGCTCTTCTTGGGAGTCGACCGGCTCGACTACACCAAGGGCATCATCGCCCGGCTGCGCGCCTTCGGCGAGCTGGTCGCCGACGGCGAGCTGGACGTCGAGGACGCCATCTTCGTGCAGGTGGCGACGCCCTCGCGCGAGCGGGTGGAGCAGTACATCCTGATCCGCGAGGAGATCGAGCAGCTGGTGGGCCGGGTCAACGGCGACCTGGGGCGCATCGGGCGGCCGGCGATCTCCTACCTCCACACGTCGTACCCCCGCGAGGAGATGGCCGCGCTCTACCGCGCCGCCGACGTCATGGTCGTCACGCCCTATCGCGACGGGATGAACCTGGTCGCGAAGGAGTACGTCGCCTGCCGCTACGACGACGACGGGGCGCTGGTGCTCTCGGAGTTCGCCGGGGCGGCGAACGAGCTGCGGCAGGCGTGGCTCGTCAACCCCTACGACATCAACGGCCTGAAGCAGACGCTCCTGGACGCGAGCCGGTCGACCGCGAAGGAGCGCACCAGGCGGATGCGGGCGATGCGCAAGACCGTCGTCGAGAACGACGTCAACGCGTGGGCGGCCTCGTTCCTCGAGGAGCTCTCGCAGGTGCGCGAGTCGCACGGGAAGCCGCTGCGTCCTGCGCGGGGCTCCTGAGCGACTCAGAGTGACATGCAGATGGGAGGGACGAAGCGATGAGCGACAGGGCCGGACAGTTCAACACCCAGCTCTCGGCCGCCGTCCGGTCGATGCAGGGCGAGACAGGCACCCAGGAGACGCTGGACCAGGCCGTCACCAGCGCCACCACCATCATCCGCGGCTGCGACCTGGCGGGCATCTCGATCGTGCACAAGAACGGCATCGACACGCCGTCGGGCACCGACGAGGCCACCCGCCGCATCGACGAGCTGCAGTACGCACTCCAGCAGGGGCCCTGCTACGACGCGCTGCGTCACCGGGAGACGGTGCAGAGCAGCGACCTCAGGACCGACGAGCGGTGGCCGGAATGGGGGCCCACCATCGCGCGTGAGCTCGGGGTGCTCAGCAGCCTGAGCTACCGGTTGTTCGTCACCGACGACAGCCTCGGGGCCATGAACCTCTACTCCCTGCGCACCGACGGCTTCGACGACGACGACGTGATCCACGGGCTCGCACTCGCCGCGCACGTCGCCGTCGCGGTGGCCGGGGCGCAGAACGCCGAGCACCTCGAACGCGCGATCGTCGCCCGCACCGTGATCGGTCAGGCGGAGGGCATCTTGATGGAGCGCTTCGGCCTCTCCGCAGACAAGGCGTTCTACACACTCTGCCGGATCTCCCAGGACCGCAACGAGAAGCTCAGTGCCGTCGCGGAGCGGCTGATCCGCACCCGGGAGACCCCCCAGTAGTCCATGGCCGCCGGCCGGCTCCGCAGGCGTCCCGGTCACCGGCGCCCGGGCCGAGCACCCGCACCCCTACGATCGCCCGGTGGGCAGCGGACACCAGCACGGCGCAGACCTCGACGACGTCCGGACCCGCGCAGCGGCACGCGCCATCCTCCTGGCCTTCCTGGCGGTCGTCGGCGTCGCCACGGTCGTCGGCCTCCTGGTGATGTGGCCCGGCGACGCCGGGCGCCCGAGCCAGGACTTCACCGCGCCGGGCGTCACCTTCGAGGACGCGGAGGTGGTGGACGTGCTGCCGGCGTGTCCCGTCGATCTCCGGGACATGGAGAACGCCGACGAGTGCGGACAGGTCCGGGTCTCCGTGCTCAGTGGCCCCGACCGGGGTGACCCCGCGATGGTGCAGGTGCCCCTCGAGGTCCAGGGGTCCGGCCTGCGGGGCGGCGACGAGATCACGGTGCTGCGCACGCCCAACACCGGCGCCGCGCCGTCGTACGCCTTCTTCAGCGTGCAGCGCAATCTGCCCCTCGGCGTCCTGGCCGTGGTCTTCGTGCTGGTGGTCGCCGCGGTCGCGCGGCTGCGCGGCCTCCTCGCGCTGCTGGGGCTCGGGTTCGGGGCGTGGCTGATCGTGACCTTCATGCTGCCCGCCCTCACCGCGGGCAGCACCGGCCTGGGCGTGGCGCTGGTCGGCTCGTCGGCCATCCTCTACGTCGTCCTGTACCTCGCGCACGGCGTCTCCGTCCGCACCAGCGCCGCGCTGGCCTCCACACTCGTCGCGATCGGCATCACCGCAGCCATCAGCGCGGTGGCCATCGGAGCGACCCGGCTCACCGGCGTCTCCGACGACAGCGGGTCGGCGCTCACGTCGTTCGCGCCGGACATGGACTTCCAGGGCCTGCTCACCTGCGCGGTGATCGTGGCCGGGCTCGGCGTGCTCAACGACGTGACCATCACCCAGACGTCGGCCGTCTGGGAGCTGCGCGGCGCCGCACCCGGGCTGGGCCGGCGTCAGCTGTTCACCCGCGGGATGCGGATCGGGCGCGACCACATCGCCTCCACGATCTACACCATCGTCTTCGCCTACGCCGGCGCCGCGCTCTCCGTGCTGATCCTGCTGTCCTTCTACGACCTGCCCGCCACCGTGCTGCTCTCCCGGGAGGAGTACTCCGAGGAGATCGTGCGCACCCTCGCGTCGGCCATCGGGCTCGTGCTCGCCGTGCCGATCAGCACGCTGCTCGCCACGCTCACCGTCGGTCCGCCCGCAGGGCACGACGGCCGACCGGTCCGCGGTCGCCGGCGCGCGGGCTCCTGAGTGACTCCCCCACGAGGCGCCTGTCGGGAACTGTCGGCGCCTGGCCCTAGTGTCGGGGCTGTGAAGCGACGATGAGCAAGATGGATGGCCTGCGAGCGATGCGCGAGGCGCGCGCCGAGCAGGCGGCGGCACGCGCGGCCAAGTCCCCGGCGCCGCCCAAGGCGGCGAGCCGGCCGGCTGCCCGGCCGGCCGAGGTCCGCGCCCCGGCAGGCGCGCCCGCCTCCCCTGACCCGCAGCTGTGTGGCCACCGGGCGATCAGTGGCCGCACGTGCACGCGGGAGCACGGGCACACGGCCAAGAGCCACCGCTACTCCTGAGCAGGGCTCCGCGGTGGCACCGCGGCGGCTCCCTCACCCGGTGCCGGCTCAGGCGGCTCGAGGTCGCCGCACATGACGTCGGTGATGTCCTTGGCGATGGCGCCGGAGAGCGTGCCCCACCCGGGCTCGTAGCCGTAGAGCTCACCGAGGGTGATGGTCTTGGACTGGCCGTCGAGGATGTCGACGTCGTCGGGGGTGATCAGCGACGGGTGCACCACCCCGACCGCCTCGGAGACCTTGAGCAGGTCGCGGCGCATCGAGACGAGGTAGTTGGCCACCCGCACGCTCTTGAGGCCCACGTCGAGCCCGCGGGTGAACCGCGGGTTCTGGGTCGCCACCCCCACCGGGCAGTGGTCGGTGTGGCACTTCTGCGCCTGGATGCAGCCGATCGCCATCATCGCCTCGCGACCGACGTTGATCATGTCGGCGCCGAGGGCGAAGGCCACGACGGCGTTCTCCGGGATGCCCAGCTTCCCGGCTCCGATGAACGTGACGTCGTCGGCGAGCCCGGCGGCCGCGAAGCGGCGGTACACCTGGGTGAAGGCGACCCGGAAGGGGTAGGCCACCGAGTCGGCGAAGATCATCGGCGCCGCCCCGGTGCCGCCCTCGCCGCCGTCGATGTTGACGAAGTCGACGCCGCGCTCGCGAGGCAGCATCGCCTCGATCAGGTGGTCCCAGAACTCCAGGTTGCCGACCGCCGACTTGATCCCGACGGGGAGGCCGGTCTCGTCGGCGACCATCTCGACGAAGTCGAGCATCGAGTCGACGTCGTGGAAGACCTCGTGCCGGCTCGGCGACGCGCAGTCGACTCCCCGCGGGATGCCGCGGATCGCCGCGATCTCCGCCGATACCTTCTCCCCGGGCAGCATCCCGCCCAGGCCGGGCTTGGCGCCCTGGCTGAGCTTGATCTCGATCGCGCGCACCGGCGCGGAGGCGACCAGCTCCTTGAGCCGGTCGATGTCGAAGCGGCCGCGCTCGTCGCGACAGCCGAAGTACGACGTACCGATCTGGAAGACGACGTCGCCGCCGTTGCGGTGGTACGGCGAGAGCGCGCCCTCGCCGGTGTTGTGCAGCGAGCCGACCATGGCGGCGCCCTTGTTGAGCGCCTCGATGGCTGCGCCCGACAGCGACCCGAAGCTCATCCCCGAGATGTTCACCACCGACTGGGGGCGGAAGGCGTGGGTGCGGCCGCGGGGGCCGCCGAGGATCTTGGCCGCCGGCAGCGGCACCTTCTCGTCGCCGTGCGGCGCGGTCTGGGCGCCCGGCCCCATGAAGGTGCGGTGCTTGATGATCGGGTAGCCCTCGACGTGCTCGATGTCGTTGTCGGTGCCGAACCCGAAGTAGTTGTTCTCCAGCTTTGCGCTGGCATAGATCCAGCTGCGCTGGTCACGGGTGAACGGGCGCTCCTCGTCGTTGGACGCCACGACGTACTGCCGCAGCTCAGGGCCGAACCGCTCGATGAAGAACCGCGCGTGCCCGACCACCGGGAAGTTGCGCAGGATCGCGTGCCGCTTCTGGGTCAGGTCGTGCGCCGCCACTCCACCGAGGGCGGCGGCGCCGAGTGCCGCGAGCGTCCACTTCATGCGTCAGGTCTAGTCGCGAGCGGCACGCTTGTCGACCACCCCAGTGGGTGATGCGCGTATCTTGCCCCCATGGATCTGATCCCGAAGCCCGATCAGGTCGTCGCGGCGGCGGGCAACGTCGCCCACGCGCTCGTCAACGGCGGGCTGGCCGACCTGCGGCCGATGCCGCGGACCCTGATCGACGAGGGCGACCGGCGCGAGGTCTACCACTACCG
This sequence comes from Nocardioides sp. LHG3406-4, assembly GCF_049897745.1. Taxonomy (NCBI): domain Bacteria; kingdom Bacillati; phylum Actinomycetota; class Actinomycetes; order Propionibacteriales; family Nocardioidaceae; genus Nocardioides; species Nocardioides sp. LHG3406-4. Next base: position 418,115 of record NZ_JAFCWV010000004.1, on the reverse strand, counting down.
GCCGGCCGCGCAGGTGGTCGAGACCGGCGACCCGGTGCTCCTGGTGACGCCACTGGCCGCGCCCTCCCTGTGCTTCGACCTGCGCCGGGGCTGCTCGCTCGTCGAGCACCTGGTCGGCGGCGGCCGGCCGACGTACCTCGTGGAGTACGGCCAGGTGTCGGTCAAGGACCGCTGCCTGGGCATCGAGCCGTGGGTCGACGAGGTCGTGCCGGCCGCCGTCCGGGCGGTGTCGGCGCACGCGGGCGGACGTCCGGTGCACGTCGTGGGCTGGAGCCTGGGCGGGATCTTCGCGCTGCTGGCCGCAGCCGACCAGCCGGAGCTGCCGATCGCGTCCCTGACCCTGCTGGGCGCACCGCTCGACACCGCTGACGTGCCCATCGTCGCCCCCGTCCGACCGCTGCTGGACCTCGGTGGCGCGGAGGGCCGCAGCGCACTCAGCCGTGCCTACCAGGCCCTCAGCGCCGCCCAGCCCCTGGTCAGGTGGGCCGGCCAGCTGTCGTCGTTCCAGAGGCTGGTGGCCACGCCGCTCGCCCTGGCCGTCCGGCTCGACGACCGTGACTTCCTCGCCCAGGTGGAGGCGGTCGACCACTTCACGTCGCGGATGACCGCCTATCCGGGGCGCACCTTCGGGCAGCTGTACCACCGGTTCATCAAGGGCAGCCGACTCGCCGACGGCGACTTCATGCTCGACGGGCGCACCATCTCACTCTCGGCCGTCTCCGCTCCGGTGCTGGTGTTCGGCGGCGCCGACGACGTCATCACGCCGATCGCCGCCGTGCGCCCGGTGCTTCCGCTCCTCACGGGCTCGCGCGAGGTGCGGTTCGAGGTGGTCCCCGGAGGTCACCTGGGCATGCTGACCGGTCGCGCGGCGCGGGACACGACCTGGCGCGTGCTCGACGAGTGGGTGGAGCAGTGGTCCACGCCTCCCGCGACCGGCCCGGGACCGGGTGGCAGGAAGGCCCGCTGACCGAGGTGGGCGTGGCGCGCCTGGTCTCGGCGTATCGGGCCGAAGCGGCCGTAGGGGTCGTTACGCTCGCCCCGCCACACCGCACCCTCTCGACCCACGCCAGGAGACGTCCATGAAGCCGCTCGCCCACCCGAGCCGTCGGGCCCTGCTGGGCGGCGTCCTGGGCGGCACCGTGGCCGGCCTGCTGCCCGCCGCGGCCGGGCCGAGCGCGGGGCGACCCGCCGTACGCCGCCCGAACATCCTCGTCGTGTCCATCGACGACCTGGGCTGGCGCGAGCTGGGCTGCTACGGCCACGAGTTCAACGAGACCCCCGAGATCGACCGGCTGGCGAAGGAGGGCATGCGTTTCACCAAGGCGTACGCCGCGGCGCCGCTGTGCTCCCCCACGCGCGCCGCACTGGTCAGCGGGCTCTACCCCGCCCGAACCGGCATCACCGACTTCCTGCGCCCCGAGCAGGCGCCGGGCATGCACTTCCTGCCGCCCCGCACCCACAGCCTCCCCGAGGCCCTGGCCCGGTCGGGCTACACCAGCGGCCTGATCGGGAAGTGGCACCTGACCGAGGACTACAGCGGCCGCTACCGGTCCCGGCTGGCCAACCCCTACCGGCTGGGCTTCGACGAGGTGCGGGCCTCCGAGACGCGCTACATCGGGGACGGCGACTACGTCGCGCCGTACGCGTTCATGCCAGGACTTCCGGGCCCTCGCGGCGAGTACCTCACCGACCGGCTCGCTCGGGAGGCCTCCGCCTACATCACCCGGCACCGCGACCGGCCGTTCTTCCTGCACGTCTCCAACTACGCCGTGCACACCCGTCTGCAGGGCAAGCCCGAGCTGCTGGCGAAGTACCGCGCCAAGCCGGGCGCGACGCGGCCCGGCAGCTCGCCGGTGCTGGCGGCGATGCTCGAGAGCGTCGACCAGCAGGTCGGCCAGATCGTGCGCACCCTCGACCGGCTCGGGCTCACCCAGGACACGCTGCTGATGGTCACCTCCGACAACGGGGCGCCGCGCCACGACGCCAACCGTCCGCTGCGCGGCGGCAAGGGCCAGCTCTACGAGGGCGGCATCCGGGTGCCGCTGGTGGCCCACTGGCCGGGCACGGTGGCCGCCGGGCGCGTCGACGACACCATGACGAGCACCATCGACCTGCTGCCGACGGCGGTCGAGCTGGCCGGGCGCACGCCGCCGCGCGCGGTCGACGGCCTCAGCATCGCGCCGGTGCTCACCGGGACCGGGCGGCTCGACCGGGAGACGCTCTACTGGGTGCACCGGCCCCGGTTCCGGCGGGCCGACACCCGCGCCGCCGTCCGCGTGGGCGACCTCAAGCTGGTCCGGCAGGCCGGCCGCGCCGAGCTCTACGACCTCGGCTCCGACCCCGGGGAGCGCACCGACCTGGCCCGCCGCAAGCCCAAGACCGTCAAGGGCATGCAGCAGCTGTTGCGGACGCACCTGCGCGACGTCGACTCGGGCGTCCGATGACCGTTGCCGGCGCACTCCCCCGCAGCGTGCGCTTCGGCTACGGCTCCGGCTCCGTGGCGACCGGCGCGTTCGGCACGGTGCCCGGCCTGATGCTGCTGCCCTACCTCACCGACACCCTCGGCATCGCGGCGCTCTGGGCCGGCCTGATCGTCTTCGCGCCGAAGGCGTGGGACGTCGTGCTCAACCCCGTGGCGGGCCGCATCAGCGACCGCACCGACGACCCCCGCGGCCCCCGGCGGCCGTGGCTGCTGCGGGCCGGGCTGCTGCTCGCCGTGAGCTTCGCGCTGATCTTCGCCGCGCCCGACCTGGGCTCCGCCTGGCTCGGAGCCCTGTGGGTGCTGGTGTTCTTCCTCGCCTGCGCCACGGCGTACGCGTTCTTCCAGGTGCCGTACGTCGCGATGCCGGCCGAGATGACCACGTCGTACGACGAGCGCACCCGGCTGATGACCTGGCGCGTCGCCATCTTGGCGTTCACGATCATGCTGGCCGGCGCCACGGCGCCGCTGATCCGCGACGGCATCGGCGGGCGCGGCGGCTACCGCGTGATGGGCGTCGTGATGGCGGCGATCATCGTGGTCGGTGTCGTCGGTGCGTACGCCGGCACGCGCCGCGCGCCGGTCGGCAGCGTGTCGGCGGGGGCCGGGTCGCTGCGGGAGCAGCTGAGGGTCGTCGCCGGGGCGCGCGACTTCCGGCTGCTGCTGACGACGTTCGTGCTGCAGGCGCTGGCCACGGGCTGCATGCTCGCCGGCGTCGACTACCTCGCCTCCGACGTGCTCGACCGTCCCGGCGCGGGCACGATCCTCTTCGTCTGCTTCGTCGGCCCGGCTCTCGTGCTGACCCCGGTGTGGGCGCGCGTCGGCACCCGGTGGGGCAAGAGGCAGGGCTATCTCATCGCATCGGTCGTGCTGGCCTCCGGGGCGCTGCTGGCGGTGCTCGCGCGGTCGGCGCCGCCGGCCGTGGTGTTCGCCGCGACCGCCCTGGTGGGCGTCGGCTACGCCGGCTGCCAGGTCTTCCCGATGGCGATGCTGCCCGACGCCGCGGCGGTCGACGCGCGCCGTACCGGCAGCAACCGCACCGGCGTCTACACCGGCGTCTGGACCGCCGGCGAGACCCTGGGGCTCGCGCTCGGGCCGGGCGTCTTCGCGGTCGTGCTCGCGATCGGCGGCTACCGCTCCTCGACGTCGGGGAACGTGGCACAGCCCGACTCGGCACTGACCGCGATCACACTGGGCTTCTCGGTGCTGCCGGCGGTGCTCACCGTGGTGAGCCTGTGGTGGCTCACGCGCTACTCCCTCGATGCCGCCCAGGTCGATGAGAGGGTCTCCGGGTGAGCGATCCACAGACCCATGCACTGCAGCGGCTCCGTGAGATGCAGCAGGGCGACCTGCCCGTGCACGGCGGCCGGACCCTGGCCTACGTCTACGACTCCGGCGACAGCGAGGTCGCGCGGGTGGGAAGCGAGGCGGTGGCGGCGTACGCCGCCTCCAACGCTCTCGACCCGACCGCGTTCCCGAGCCTGCTGCAGATGGAGAACGAGCTGGTCGGCTTCGCCTGCGACCTGCTCGACGCCCCGCCCTCGGCGGTCGGCAGCGTGACGTCGGGAGGCACCGAGTCGGTGCTCCTGGCCGTGCAGGCGGCTCGCGACAGCCGTCCGTCGGTGACGGCGCCGAGCATGGTGATCCCGTCGACCGCGCACGCGGCGTTCCACAAGGCAGCGCACTACTTCGGGGTCCGTGCCGCGGTGGTGCCGGTGGGTGCCGACTTCCGCGCCGACGCGGCCGCGATGGCGGCCGCGATCGACGAGTCCACCGTGCTCGTGGTGGCCTCGGCGCCGTCGTACGCCCACGGCGTCGTCGATCCCGTGACCGAGATCGCCGCAGCGGCCGCGGCGGCCGGGGTGCGCTGTCACGTCGACGCGTGCATCGGCGGCTGGGTGCTGCCGTACGCCGCGCGGCTGGGTCGCCCGGTGCCGCCGTGGACCTTCGCGGTGGAGGGCGTCACCTCCATCTCGGTCGACACCCACAAGTACGCCTACGCGCCCAAGGGCACCTCGCTGCTGCTGCACCGCACGTCGTCGCTGCGCCGCGCGCAGTTCTTCGCGTCGGCGGCGTGGCCCGGCTACACGATGCTGAACTCCACGATGCAGTCGACGAAGTCCGGCGGCCCTCTCGCCGGGGCGTGGGCTGTGCTGCGGACGATCGGCGACGACGGCTACCTCCGGCTCGCTCGCGAGGTGTTCTCGGCCGTGGACCAGCTGGCCGCCGGAGTCGAAGCCATCCCTGCCCTGCGCGCCGTCGTACCCCCGGACTCGACGCTGCTCGCCGTCGCCACCGACGACACGTGCGACCCGTTCACGGTCACCGACGAGATGCTGGCGCGCGGGTGGTACGTCCAGCCCCAGCTGTCCTACGACGGCGGCCCGCCGACGATCCACCTGTCCGTCAGCGCGGCAACTCTCGCCCGTGTCGACGAGCTGCTGGCCGCCTTCCGGGAGTCCGTCGCCGCCGCACAGGCTGTGGGTCCCGTGGCCGTCGACCCCGCGGTGGTCTCCTTCATCGATGCCCTCGACCCGACGACGCTGGGCGACGACGACTTCGACGGCCTCCTCGCGACCTCCGGCCTGGTCGGCGAGTCCGCCGACGGCGGCCTGGCGCTGCCCGAACGGATGGCCCCGGTCAACGCGATGCTCGACGTCGCCGCCCCCGCCATGCGGGAGGCCCTGCTCGTCGCCTTCCTCGACCGGCTGTCGCGCCCGGAGCGGTGACGGCGCCTGCCTGTCTGTGGACCGGTCGACGCGGGTTGATCAACCGTTCGACCAAGGCGGGCGTTGGTCGAACGCTTGATCAACCCGTGAGGACCCTCCGGGCAAGACTGACGGTCGCCGTACCGAGAGGCTCGAACGAGGAGCGGCTGCTCAGGCGAGGCCGCGCTCGGCCAGCCACTTCCTCGCCGCCGTCTTGGACGCGCGCGCCAGCCAGGCGTCCTGGACGACCTCGGTGATCTCGTCCACGTCGAGCCGATCGATGTGGGCGCCGCGCAGCAGCACCGACGGGTGCCCGTCGAAGTGCGGCGTCGTGAAGTACGGCGAGGACTCGTCGTCGACGAGCGCGTGCTTGGCCTCCTCCGACTCCACCCAGAACACGATCACGTCGTCGTACCGCTCACCGGTCTCGGGGTCGAACGCGTCGGGCCGCGGGTTGCGGAAGAAGACGAAGCTGCGCCCCGACACCTGATAGACCGCGCGCCCGCCCTCGACCAGCTTCACCCCAGGCATGGCCTTCGCCACCGTGTGTACGTCGTCGACCTGTGCGCGCCGGGCCATGGTGGGACTGTATCGACGCCTTGGTTTCGAGGCTCCTCGCTGCGCTCGTCACACCTCAACCAGCGGCGAGCTGGGCTCGGCGTACGGCAGACTTCCGGCCATGGGAGCGCTGGCGGGACTGGTGGAACGCGGGCTGGTGGCCCCCGACTGGGCGGAGGCCCTGGCGCCGGTCGAGGACCGCATCACGGCGATGGGACGCTTCCTGCGTGAGGAGCTCGCCGCGGGGCGGCCCTACCTGCCGGCCGGGGACGACATCCTCAAGGCGTTCGCGCGGCCGCTGGCCGACGTACGCGTGCTGGTGGTGGGCCAGGACCCGTACCCGACGCCCGGCCACCCGATCGGGCTGAGCTTCGCGGTGGCTCCCGACGTGCGGCCGGTTCCGCGGTCGCTGGCCAACATCTACGCGGAGCTGCGCACGGACCTCGGCATCGACCCGCCGGCCCACGGCGACCTCACGGGCTGGTCCGATCAGGGGGTGATGCTGCTCAACCGGGTGCTGACGGTGCGTCCCGGCGAGGCTGCCTCACACCGCGGCCGCGGCTGGGAGCAGGTCACCGAGTGCGCGATCACCGCACTGGCCCGTCGCGGCGGTCCGTGCGTGGCGATCCTGTGGGGCCGCGACGCCCAGTCGCTCAAGCCGATGCTCGGGCCGATCCCGTGGGTCGAGTCGGCGCACCCCTCGCCGCTCTCCGCGAGCCGCGGGTTCTTAGGGTCGAAGCCGTTCAGCCGGGTCAACCGGCTGCTGGTCGAGCAGGGCGGAACGCAGGTGGACTGGCGATTGACCCGGGAATAAAGTTGAATTCTGGATCATTATGGCTACATGACCTCCCGTATGCCCGCGCTGTACCTCGGCCACGGCGCTCCGCCCCTCCTCGACGACCCGACCTGGTCGGGGCAGCTGGCCGCCTGGGCGGCGGACCTCCCGCGCCCGAAGGCGATCCTCATCGTCAGCGCCCATTGGGAGTCGGCGCCGGTCAGCCTCTCCGCCAGCAGTGCGCCGCTGGTCTACGACTTCGGCGGCTTCGACGCGAAGTACTACCGGATGACTTACGAGACCCCTGATGCCACCGCGCTCGCGGGCCGGGTCGCCGCGATGATGCCCGACACCGAGCCCGTGCACCAGCACGCGTCGCGCGGACTCGACCACGGCGCGTGGGTGCCGCTGCGGATCATGTACCCCGACGCGGACATCCCCGTGCTGCAGATGTCACTGCCGACCCAGGACCCGGTCCAGCTGATGAGGCTCGGCGAGCGGCTGCGCCCGCTGCGCGACGAGGGTGTGCTGATCATCGGCTCGGGGTTCCTCACCCACGGGCTGCCGTACCTCACCGAGTTCCGCATCGACGCCCCGGCGCCGGGCTGGTCCCGTGAGTTCGACTCGTGGGCCGGCGAGGCGCTCGCGCGCGGCGACGTCGATGCGTTGGCGTCGTACACGTCGAAGGCGCCGGGCATGCCCTATGCGCACCCGACGGTCGAGCACTACACGCCGCTGTTCGTCACCCTCGGTGCGGCCACCGATGCTGAGGCGCCCGGCACCCAGGTCATCGACGGGTTCTGGATGGGACTGTCGAAGCGGTCGTTGCAGGTCGCGTGATCCAGGCCATCACCGAGTCACTCCACCACTGAGCCGGTGACCGTCGGCCGCGACTGGCGACCCAGGTAGAAGATGCCCGGGATGGTCTCGAAGCCGTCGCTCGGGTTGTCGCGCAACGTGGAGTCGACGATCGTCAGGTGGCCGCTGCGGTCGTTGGAGACGAAGAAGATCGCACCACCCCCCTCGCGGGCGTGGTTGCCCTCCATCCGGGTGTTGCGTACGACGATCTCGAAGTCGTTGCCATCGGCGTAGACCGCCGCTCCGCTGCCCCCGCCCGTGGTGCCGGGGCGGGCCGGGTTGGCACCCCGACCGGTCGCCTCGTTGTCGGTGAAGACGCTGTCGGTGATCTGCCACGAGACGCCGATGCTGCTCAGCCCGGAGCCGTTGCTGCACCGGCCGCGGCGGAAGGTGCTGCCGTCGATCCGGACCGGCCGGTCTCCCCATTGGTCCAGGGCGCGCACGGCACCGCCGCCGACGTCGGGGCCCGACGACTTGCAGCGGTTGCGGGCGAACGTCGAGTCGGCGATGACCAGCTGGCCGCCGCGGGCGTAGATCGCGCCACCGCTGCCGCTCTCGTCGTCCGACCCGGTCGCGTGACCGCGCCTGAGGGTCAGTCCCTTCACGACCAGCTTGGGGTACTGCTGGTCGTCGCAGTGGTCGGTGGTCCACGTCTGCCGCTGGTCGCAGGTGTTCTGGTAGAGGATCCGCCGCTTGCCGAGGCCGTCGAGGGTCACCCGGCCGCCCCCGTCGATGCGCACGACCCTGCTGGTGTTGACCACCTTCGCGGTGGCCCTCATCTTGATCGTCTTCTGCTTCGGACCGCAGTCGAACGTGATGGACCCACCCTGCGCGACCGCCTTGACGACCGCGGCCGACGTGCAGCTCGACGGCGTGCCGTTCCCGATCACGCGCTTGGCGAGCTGGGCCTGCGCCGGCGGCGTGCCCGCACCGACTGCCGGCGCGAAGGGGACGGCTAGGCCGAGGGCGGTGGCGAGGGCGAGGAGTGCACGCATCCCGTCGAGAGTAGGCCCCGAACCGTGCGTGGGAGAATGCCCACCGTGAAGATCCTGTCGATCCAGTCCTCGGTCGCCTACGGCCACGTCGGCAACTCCGCCGCCGTCTTCCCGCTCCAGCGACTCGGTCACGAGGTCTGGCCGGTCTTCACGGTGCACTTCTCCAACCACACCGGGTACGGCGCGTGGCGGGGGCCGCTGCTCTCCCCCGACGACGTCCGCGAGGTCATCGTCGGCATCGAGGAGCGAGGCGTGCTCGGCGAGGTCGACGCGGTGCTCTCTGGCTACCAGGGTGGTGCCGGCATCGCCGACGTGATCCTGGACGCCGTGGCCCGGGTGAAGGCGGCCAACCCGAAGGCGACGTACACCTGCGACCCCGTGATGGGCAACGCCAAGTCGGGCTGCTTCGTCGACCCGGCGATCCCGCCCGTCATCCGCGAGCGGGTGGTGCCGCGTGCCGACCTGATCACCCCCAACCAGTTCGAGCTGGGCTTCCTCACCGACACCCGCCCGGACACCCTCGAGTCGACCCTCGCCTCCGCCGACGCGGCGATGGCCATGGGGCCGTCGACGGTGCTCATCACGTCCGTGCAGCGGCCCGACCGCCCAGCCGACACCCTCGAGATGATGGTGGTGACCGGCGAGGGGGCCTGGCTGGCGCAGACGCCGTACCTGCCCCTCAAGGCCAACGGGTCCGGCGACGTCACGGCGGCGCTCTTCACCGCGCACCTGCACGAGACCGGCTCGCCGGCCGAGGCGCTGGGGCGCACGACCTCCAGCGTCTTCGACCTGCTGAAGAACACCCTCGACTCGGGCGAGCGAGAGCTGCGGCTGATCGCCTCGCAGGACACGTTCGCCGAGCCGCGGATGCAGTTCGAGGTCACCCAGGTGCGGTGATCAGGGTCGCTGGGAGTGCCACCTCGACATCGCGGCGACCGAGAGATTCGGAGCCGGTGACGACTCCCTCACAGGTCGCGTGAGCCGACTAGTACGACTGCCCGCTTGCATACCGCTGGCGTCGGGCGTATCGGCCGCGTCCGCTGTTGCGATTCTTGTACGTCGTCAGCTGAGAGTCGCAGTTCGGGCACACCAGTCGGAGGTTCGCCCGCACGTTGTTGTCGGCGTCGCCGTCGATGTGGTCGAGCACGAACACCAGTTCGCGGTCGCACCAGGTGTCAGGACCGTCGCAAACTGCGCAGCGGCCACGTTGTTCGAGCATGAGGAACGACCGCACGTAGTGACCACGCTTGGATGCGGGATAGCCCTGACCGGTAGCCAGCCAAGCCTCCACGAGATCGCGCTGTTGCTTACGGCGTTGGCATGCGTTGCTGCAGAACTTGCGACCGACGCGCCCTGCACAGACCTTCCCGCACCCCACACACTCGAACATGAGGTGACGGTATCCAGCGGTGGGGACACTGAGGAGCCGGTGACGGGACTCGAACCTGCGACCGTCCGCTTACAAGGCGGATGCTCTACCAACTGAGCTACACCGGCGTGCGCCGAAGCGGCGCGCGCACATGCTAGTTGACCACGCGACGCGGCCGCGGTCCGGCGGTCCTCACTCCGCGGTGGTGATGGCCTCGTCGGGCCGCCGGCTCAGCTCGTGCTCCATGTAGTCGCGGGCGGCCTCGAAGATGTCGACCTCGTGGCCGGCGCGCTCCGAGAGGTACCACCGGTGCACGAGAAGCTCGTGGTAGACCTCCGCCGGCTCCAGCTTCCCCCGTGCCTCGGGCGGGATCATCGCGATGATCGGCTCGTAGATCTGGGTCATCCAGCGGTTGGCGACCAGGTGCCGGTCCTCGCGACCGAGGTCGAAGTGCGCCGTGAACGACGCCAGGTCGTTGAGGATCCGCCGGGCCTGGTTGTCCTCGACGTTCATCCCGGTCAGCGCCTGCAGCTCCCGCCGGTGGTGTCCGAGCTCGACGACCTTGGGCTGGATGCGCACGGTGTCGCCGTCGAAGTCGGTGACGATGTCGATCTCCTCGACGTCGAACCCGAGGTCGTTGAGGCGCTCGACCCGCTGCTCGATGCGCCACAGGTCCTGGGCCGAGAACTCCTCCTCCTGGGTGAGCTCGGCCCACAGCACCTCGTAGCGGGCGCGGAGGTGCTCGACGACGTCGTGCCCCTGGGTGCCGGTGTCGACGGCACCGCTGGCCTGCAGGTCGAGGAGCTCGGCGAAGACGTTCTCGCAGCCCACCGTGACGTCGTACTCCCGCATCCGGTCGCTGATCTCCTGGCGCAGCTCGCCGGTCTCGGCGTCGACGAGGTACGCCGCGAACTCCCCAGCGTTGCGGCGGAAGAGCACGTTGGAGAGGGAGACGTCACCCCAGTAGAAGCCGGCCAGGTGCAGCCGCACGAGCAGCACCACGATGGCATCGATCAGGCTCGGCAGGTTGTCGGCGGTGAGGCCGTGCGAGAAGAGGCTGCGATAGGGCAGGGAGAACTGCAGGTGGTGGGTGATCAGCGCGGCCGGAAGCTCCTCGCCGTCGGGGTCGACGCGGCCGGAGACGACACCGTGAGGCACCACGGCCGGCAGGCCGAGGCGCTGCATGTCACGCAGCGTGGAGTACTCCCGAAAGGCGATCGGCTCGTTGGTCTCCTTCACCGCGTAGGTGTGCGAACCGAGGCGGATGATGCGCACGACGTGGCGGGAGAGGCCGCGCGGGAGCGGTACGACGTACTCGTCGGTCCACTCCTCCAGCGGCGTCGACCACGGCAGGGTGAGGATCGCCGGGTCCGGACGGCTGGCCACGATGCGCAGCGCCATGTCGGCAGGTTAGCCCTGTAGAAGCCCTGGGGCGGTCCGAGGAGAAGCTCGTGCCGTTGTTGGAACGTTCGCGCAACGGGCGTTGCTGGAACGTTCGCACCAGAGATGCGGCCGTTGTTGGAACGTTCGCGCAACGGGCGTTGCTGGAACGTTCGCACCAGAGATGCAGGCGTTGTTGGAACGTTCGCGCAACGGGCTATGCGCGAACGTTCCAACAACGGCGGGGCCCTCTCCGGGACCGGCGACAATCCCCACGACCGCGACACCCTGCTGGCCCTACATTGGCGTCCGTGGAGACCCGCAGCCTCACCGCAGCCGACCTGCCGCAGATGACCAGCCTCGCCAAGGAGGCGTTCGGTGACTGGCCGGCCGGGACACCGGCACCCGACCCGGCCACCTACCCGCGGCCCGGCCGGCACGACTGGGGCACCCTCGACGACGACGTCCTCGTCGCCCGGGTCATGGGGTTGGCGTACCACTCCTGGTTCCACGGCGTCGAGGTGGCGACCAACGGCATCGCCGCGGTCGCCGTTCGAGCCGAGGCGCGTGGCCAGGGGCTGCTGGACGACCTCTTCCGCGTCGTCCTCGACGAGGGGCTGCGGGAGCGCGGCGAGGTGGTGTCGACGCTCTTCCCGACCGCACCCGGGATCTACCGCCGGTTCGGCTACGAGCTGATCTCCTCCTTCGACGTCGTCGAGGTGCCCACGGCGGCGCTGGCGGCGGTCCGGCCGGGCGACGGCATCACGCTGCGTCGCGCGGACCCGGAGGACCTGGGCGCCGTGAGCGCGGTGTACGACGCGTGGGCCCGGGCCCACAACGGGCCGCTCACGAGGCGCGGACCGTCGTTCACGACGACTCCGCAGGAGTTCGTGGACGCGTTCACCGGCGTGACGCTGGCGTGCGACGCGGACGGCTCGGTGCTGGGCTACTGCTCGTGGGAGCGTGGCTCCGGCTACGACGAGAAGGCCACCATCAACGTCACCGACCTGCTGGCGACGACGTCCGACGCGCTGCGCGCGCTGCTCCGGTCACTCGGATCGTTCGCGACGGTGACCGGTCACGTCCGGATCCCGACCTCCGGCCTCGACCCGATCCGGCTGCTCGTGCCGTCGATGGCATGGCCGGTGTCCACGAGGTACCCCTACATGCTGCGCGTGCACGACGTGATGGGTGCGTGCACGGGGCTGTCACTGCCCGGCCGCGGGCCGGTGCGGTTCTCCGTCGTGGACGACGTGCTGGGCACGATGAACGGCTCCTACGAGCTCACCGGCCCCACGTCGGTCTGCACGCGCGTCGACGACGCCGACGGGCCGGTCTTCACCCCCCGGGGACTCGCCCTCGCCTACGCGGGCGTGACGTCCTGCGCGACCATCCGCACCGCCGGCCTGCTCACCGGCACCACGGCGTACGACGCGACGATCGACGCCCTCTTCGGCGCCCGCGAGGTGCACATCCGCAACTACTTCTGACAGAAGCGACCGTCAGTCGGTCGGGACGGGGACCCAGGGGCCGACCTTGAACCGGCCGTCGGTGCGCAGCAGCACGCTCTGGATGCCTGCCGGCCGGCCCTCGGCGTAGGTGATGAGCGCGACCTGCGCGTCGCGCCGCGGCTTGCTGCCCACCGCGATGGCGTACGCCGCACCGCCCGTCGTGCCCGTCGTGTAGGTCCAGCCGGTGCTGCCGTCCTCGCCGGTCACCGCGGTCGGGCCGACCTCCACGTGCAGGTGCCCGCCCACGACGAGGTCGGCGCAGCCGCGCGCCAGTGCCTCGCGGCCGAGGTTGGCGTCGTGCACGAGGATCGTCGAGACCCGCTCTTCGGCAGCACAGGCGGCGTCGGCCAGCCGGTCGCCGACCTCCTCGAACGACAGCCCGGTCTCGTCGCGCCAGCTGCCGAGGCCGCTCGACCGCGGGTCGTCGACCCCGAGGAGGGTGGTGTCCCCCGGACCGTCGATGACCTCACCGTCGAACGTCGTCCACCCCAGGTCGCTGAGGTAGTCGCCGACGAACGGTCCGTTGTCGTGGTTGCCCGCCACCGCCCAGCGGTCGAGGTCGTCGAAGGCGTTGTCGAGGGAGTCGAGGGAGAAGGCCTCCCACGCCTTGCCCGACGACGTGTCGTCGCCGGCGTCGAACACCGCGGTCGCGCCGCCGGCGTCGCCGATCGCGCGGGCGACCTTGTCCATCCCGATGTTGTCGTGCCGGTCGGAGACCAGCGTCACGACCGTCTCACCGTCCTCAGGCTCGCGCAGGTCCAGCTCGGCTGCGTCCTCGACGGCCTGGGCGTAGAACTCCTTGCTCTTGTCGTACGTCGACAGCGCACTCTCGAAGAGCCGCTTCGAGGAGTCGGTGGCGGCGTCGACCCGGATCTCGACCCCGTCGGCACCGGCAGGCAGGCTGACCTCGTCGCCGAGGTAGTCGGCCAGCGGCACCCACCGACGGGACTCGTCCAGGGACTCGTCGCGGGACTGCCAGGGCTGCCAGAACGCCACCGTGAGGAGCACCAGCGCCAGGGTGCCGACCAGGGCCCGGGGGTGGCGCTGCCGCACCGACTGCCAGAGCTCGCGTCGGCGGACCGGGCCCAGCAGGAGGTAGACCACCACCGGCAGGCAGCCGACCGCGGCACCCCGCAGCACCGCGGCCACGGCCATGTCGACGACCAGGCGCCGCGCCTTCTCGATCTGCGCGTCCGGCTCGGCGGCGATCAGCGCGTAGCGCTGGAACAGCTCCCCTGTCGATGCCGCCTCGGTCTTGCCGAGGTCGATGGTGACGCCGACCGGGCCGGCCGTGGCCATCCGGAAGTTCGGCAGCACCGGGCCGGTCCGCAGGACCGCGTGGCCGTCGAAGCTGGGCCGTAGCACGGCGTCATGGCTGGCCAGGACCGTCTCGCGGCTGCTGGTGAGGAACAGCGTCGTCGCCGTCGCGGTCGACAGCACCAGCCACACCGCCGCAAGAACGACCCAGCGCAGCGTGGTGGCGTGCCGTGGTCGGCGCATGATGGGTTCAGCGGGAGGCGCGGGCCTGCGCCACGGCGTACAGCGTGACCGAGGCGGCCACACCGGCGTTGAGCGACTCCAGCTGGTTGGCCATCGGGATGCTGACGAGCTGGTCGCAGGTCTCGGCGACGAGCCGCGACAGGCCCTTGCCCTCCGAGCCGACGACGATGACCAGCGGCCCGGTGGCCAGCCCGTCCGCGGAGACGAGCTCGGGCAGGGTGACGTCGCCGTCGGCCGCGAGCCCGACGACCATGCATCCCGCCGACTGGTAGGCCTTGAGCTGGCGCACCAGGTTGACCGTCTGGGCGACCGGGGTGCGGGCCGCGGCGCCTGCCGAGGTCTTCCAGGCCGACGCGGTCATGCCGGCCGCACGGCGCTCGGGGATGACCACGCCGTGCGCCCCGAACCCCGACGCCGAGCGCACGACCGCGCCCAGGTTGCGCGGGTCGGTGACGGAGTCGAGGGCCACGATGAGCGGCTGCTCGCCGCTGCCGGCACGGTCGAGCAGGTCGTCGGCATGGGCGTACTCGTAGGACGGGATGCGGGCCGCCAGGCCCTGGTGCACCGCGCCGCTGGTCATCTTGTCGAGCTCGGGCTTGGCCACCTCGAGCAGCGAGAGACCGCGCTCAGCGGCCAGCTTGAAGGCCTCGCGCAGCCGGGCGTCGCGGTCGGCGCCCTCGGCGACGTAGATGCCGGTGACCGGGATGCCGGCACGCAGCACCTCGACCACGGAGTTGCGCCCGGCGACCCACTCGGCCTCGGTGCTCTTCGCGGTGCGGCGCCTGGGACGGGCTGCCTCCTCGCGCTCGGTCTTGGCCTTGGCCTTGTAGACCTTGTGGTTGGGACGGTCCTTGGCCTTGGGCGTCGGGCCCCGGCCCTCGAGACCGCGCTTCACCCGACCGCCGGAGCCGATGGTCGGGCCCTTGCCGGACTTGCGGATCGCGCCCTTGCGGGACGAATTACCTGGCATCAGATGCTCCACTCGGGGCCGTTGGGGGTGTCCTCGATCTCGACGCCGGCCGCCTTGATGCGGTCCCGGATGGCGTCGGCTGCGGCGAAGTCCTTCGCCGCGCGCGCCTCCGCGCGCTGGTCGAGGAGGACGTCGACGAGGACGTCGACGGCCTTGGTGAGCTTGTCGGTCTGGGCGGAGGACGTGGTCGCCCAGGCGGGGTCGTGCGGGTGCAGCCCGAGCACGTCGAGCATCGCCTCGACCTGCGCCACGTGGGCAGCGGCGTCCTGGCCGGCGGCGACGGCCTTGTTGCCCTCGCGCACGGTCTCGTGCAGCACCGCCATGGCGGCGGGGGTGCCCAGGTCGTCGTTCATGGCGGCCACGAACGCTTGGGGAAGGTCGTCGAGGCCCGCCGCCGGTCGAGCGGAGCCGAGGCCGGCCCGCTCGAGGAAGCTCTCGATCCGCCGGAACCCGACGGCGGCCTCGTCCAGGGCTTCGAAGCTGAACTCCACGTGGCTGCGGTAGTGCGCGGCGACGAGGTAGTAGCGCAGCTCGATGCCGCGGTAGCTGGACAGCACCGCCGGGATCGTCAGCGAGTTGCCCAGGCTCTTGCTCATCTTCTCGCCGGCGGTGGTGATCCACGCGTTGTGCATCCAGTACGACGCGAAGCCGTGGCCCGCGGCCCGCGACTGCGCCTGCTCGTTCTCGTGGTGCGGGAACCGCAGGTCGACGCCGCCGCCGTGGATGTCGAAGGCCGAGCCCAGGTACTTCTCGGCCATCGCCGAGCACTCGATGTGCCAGCCCGGCCGGCCGGGGCCCCACGGGGAGGGCCACGCGGCGGTCTCCGGCTCGATCTCCTTCTTCCACGACTTCCAGAGCGCGAAGTCACGCGGGTCGCGCTTGCCGCGCGGGTCCGCGTCCGCGGCCGACTCCATGTCGTCGATGCCCTGCCGCGTGAGCTCGCCGTACGCCGGCCAGGAGCGCACGTCGAAGTAGACGTCGCCGGAGCCGTCCTCCGCGGCGTACGCGTGACCCCGGGTGATGAGCTTGCCGATCAGCTCGATCATCTCGGGCACGTGCCCGGTCGCGGCCGGCTCGTAGGTCGGCGGCGCGACGTTGAGCGCGGCGTAGGCCCGGTCGAGCTCGCGGTGCATCGCGTAGGCGAGGTTGTACCAGGGTCGGCCCTGCTCGGCGGCCTTCGCGAGGATCTTGTCGTCGATGTCGGTGATGTTGCGGATGAAGGTCACGTCGTAGCCCAGCACCCGCAGCCACCGCTGCAGCACGTCGAAGTTGACCCCCGAGCGCACGTGGCCGACGTGCGGCTCGCTCTGCACGGTCAGCCCACACACGTAGAGACCCGCCTTCCCCTCCTCGAGGGGGACGAAGTCACGGACCTCGCGGGTCGCGGTGTCATGGAGCCTGAAAGTCACCGGCCCATCCTAGGTGCGAGCGCGACGGCACCGGGCATCCTTGAAAGCCGTGACGGATGGGGCTGGTGTGACCTACCGTCGTCTGGTGCGCCACCTTCCCCGTGCCCTCGTCCTCGCCGCCCTCGTCGTGCCCGCGCTGACCCAGCCGTCGCCCACGGTGGCCGCGGCGTCTCGCGGCGAGGAACGGCAGATCGCCCACACGTCCTGGACCACGGGCGGCCAGCTGCGCTCGGGCGACCGGGTCGGCGTGAAGATCGCGAAGGGGTCGCTGAAGCTGAGGAAGCCGGCCGCTCAGCGGACCTACCTGGGCAAGAAGTACGAGTCCGGCAGCTGGACCTCGGCCTGGGCCGAGCCCGGCTTCGCGCTGACCGAGCTGATCCCCTCCTGGCAGGCCACCACCCCAGGCCAGAGCTGGGTGGAGGTCAAGGCCCGCGTCCGTACGGCGACCGCGACCTCGTCGTGGGACGTGATGGGCCGCTGGACCTCCGGCTCGGCGATCCGGCGCACGTCGGCCGGCACGCAGACCGACGACCTCGCCAGCGTCCTCGTCGACACCCTCCAGACAGCGGGTACGACGGGCGCCACCGGCTGGCAGCTCAAGGTGACGCTGCTGCGAGCACCCGGCTCGGGTGCCGCAGTCTCCCTCGACCGGGTCGGCGCGGTCGCCTCGCGGCTGCCCGCCACCGACGACGTGGCCACCTCCGCGCCCGGACCGGGCGCGGGCACCACCCTCGACGTGCCGGCGTACTCCCAGATGGTGCACGCGGGTCACTATCCGCAGTGGGGTGGCGGCGGTGAGGCCTGGTGCTCGCCCACCTCGGTCGCGATGGTGCTCGGCTACCGCGGTGCGACACCGGCTGCGGCCATCGGCTCCGCCGGCCCCGGCCATCCCGACCCGATGGTCGACTACGCAGCCCGGATGACCTACGACCACGGCTACGACGGCACCGGCAACTGGGCGTTCAACACCGCCTACGCCGGCCGCTTCGTGCCGGAGTCGTTCGTGACCCGGCTGCGCAGCCTGCGCGAGGCCGAGGACTACATCGCCGCCGGCACTCCGCTGGTCGTGTCGGTCGCGTTCGGCCGTGGCGAGCTGACCGGCGCGCCCATCTCGTCGACGCCGGGCCACCTGATGGTCATCGTCGGCTTCACCTCCACGGGAGACGTGGTCGTCAACGACCCCGCCGCGCCCACCGACGCGACCGTCCGGCGCACCTACCGGCGCGCGGAGTTCGAGGACGCCTGGATCCCGACGTCCGGCGGGACGGCGTACGTCATCCGCTGACCGGCCTCACGCGTCCGCGACGCTGAAGTCGATGGCGTGCCACCCCTCCGACCCGTTGGGTACGACGTCGACCTCGGCGCCGCTCTGCACGCCGCCGTCCTTGTCGGTGGCCCGCACCCGCAGGATCCGGTCGCCGGGGGTGACGCTCAGGGTGGCCGCCCACTGCACCCAGGTGTCGTCGGTGCCGGGGTTGGCGATCTCGGCGGCCTGCCACGCCCCTCCGTCGAGGGCGACCTCGACCGACTCGACGCCGGTGTGCTGGGCCCACGCGATGCCGCCGACGCGCAGCTCACCGGCCGGGACCTCCGCGCCCGAGGTGGGTACGTCGATGCGGGAGGACAGCTTGACCGGCCCCTGCTCCGACCAGCCGCGCTCGGTCCAGAACGCCTTGAAGTCGCTGAACCGGGTGACCTCGAGGTCGACGACCCACTTGCACGCCGACACGTAGCCGTAGAGGCCGGGCACGATCGTGCGCACCGGGAACCCGTGCTCGAGCGGCAGCGGGCGGCCGTTCATCGCGACGGCGAGCATCGCGTCACGGTCGTCGGTGAGCGCGGTGAGCGGGGTGCCGCACGTCCAGCCGTCGTCACTGGTCTGGAGCACGGCGTCGGCTCCGTCCTGCACGCCCACCTCCTCCAGCAGCGAGGCGACCCGCACCCCGCTCCACCAGGCGTTGCCGATGAGCGGGCCGCCGACGGGGTTGGAGACGCAGTTGAGCGTCACCCAGGCCTCGGTCAGCTCGCGGTCCAGCAGGTCGGCGAAGGTCAGCGTCAGCTCGCGGTCGACCAGGCCGTGGATGCGCAGCCGCCACTCCCCGGGGTCGATCGTGGGCACGGCGATGGTGGTGTCGATCAGGTAGAAGTCCTCGGGGCGGGTGCGCCACGGCGTCACGCCGTCGAGACCGATCCGGGTGCGCGGCGCCGGCTCGCGCCGGGTCACGCCGGGCAGACGGAGCAGGCGGCGGCTCTCCTCGACCCTGCGGCGGCCGACGCCGATGAAGCGGCCCAGGAGGGCGACCGCCGCGGCCCCCGCCCCGATCCCGGCGGCCAGCGCGAGGAACCGGCGCCGCCCGTCGTCGTCCGACCCGGGCCGGGAGGTGGCGCGCCGACCGAGCAGGTCGAGACACACCACCCACGTCAGGAAGCCGATCACGACCGGGATCGCGTCGGTCGCCCGAGCCCCGTCCTGGCTCAGCACCGCGAACAGCCCGAAGGCCGCCAGCGCCAGCCACGCGACCAGCGACCAGCGCCAGGACCGGGAGCCCAGCCACCCGATGACCACGAAGACCACGCTGGTCACCAGGATCACCGTCGAGACCAGCACCGGCTTGTCCGCGGTTCCCAGCAGCGCGATGGCCCGCTCGGCGACGAAGCCGGGCGTCACCCGCACCACCAGCTCCGCCACCGCCACGACCGGCGACTCGCGGATCGTCAGCATCAGCGCTGCGGCGTAGCTCGTCGCGAGGCCGGACAGGCCGGCCACGAGACCGGCCAGCGCCCACCTGCGAGACGAACTCATGCTCCCAGTGTCGCTCAGGGCATGATCGTCGCGTGAGCGCCCTGCCCCCACCGGCCCTGCCCCGCACCGGCGTCGGTGCCGACGTGCACCGTCTCGTCGAGGGCGCACCCCTGCATCTCGCGGGTCTCGCCTGGCCTGACGAGCCCCTCGGCCTGGAGGGTCACTCGGACGCCGACGTGGCCGCGCACGCCGCCTGCGACGCGCTCCTCTCCGCTGCCGGGCTCGGCGACCTCGGCAGCAACTTCGGCACGTCCGAGCCCGAGTGGGCGGGCGCCGCGGGCGCAGCGCTGCTCGCCGAGACCGCGCGCCGGGTGCGCGCCGCCGGCTTCGAGATCGGCAACGTCGCGATCCAGGTCATCGGCAACCGCCCCCGCCTGGGGCCGCGTCGCGCCGAGGCCGAGGCCGCTCTCTCGGCCGCTGTCGGCGCGCCGGTGTCGGTCTCCGCGACGACGACCGACGGCCTCGGCCTCACCGGTCGCGGCGAGGGCATCGCCGCCATCGCCACCGCGCTCGTCGTCTGAGGCCGCGCGGCGGCGCCGTACCCTCACCTGCATGTCCGCCGCCGCCGCCGTCGTCGTCCTCGGAGCCGGGTCCGGGTCGCGCGTGGGCGCCGAGGTCAACAAGGTGCTCCTCCCCCTCGGCGACCGTCCCGTGCTCGCACACTCGGTGACCACCGCCCTGGCCGTCCCGGACGTACGCCGCGTGCTCGTCGTCGTCGCGCCCGGCGAGGCTGACGCCGTGGCTGCCGCGCTCAGCCCGCATCTCGGCGACGATGAGGTGCGGCTGGTCGAGGGTGGCGCCACCCGGCACGCCTCGGAGTGGGCGGCCGTCCGCGCCCTGCACGACGAGATCGAGTCAGGGGAGATCGACGCCGTCGCCATCCACGACGGCGCCCGCCCGCTCGCGGGCGTCGCGCTGTTCGAGGCGACGCTCTCCGCCGCCCGCGAGCACGGCGGGGCGATCCCGGTCGTACCCGTGACCGGGCTGGTCGCGCTCGACGGATCGGCGGCGCCATCCGGTCTCGGCGTCGTGCAGACGCCGCAGGCGTTCCGAGGACCCGAGCTGCTGGCGGCCCACACCGCCGCCGCGGTCGAGGGGTACGACGCCACCGACACCGCGGCCGTGCTGGAGCGCTACACCGACGTCGAGACCGCCGCGGTCGACTCGACGAGCCACAACCTCAAGGTGACCTTCGCCGAGGACGTCGTCATCGCCGCCGCGCTGCTCGCCTCACGCTGACGGAGCGGTCAGCACCTCGAGCAGCCGTACGTCGTCGGCCGAGGCCACCCGCCGGGCCTCCGGCGGTGCCTCGACGAGCTCGACCGGGTGCTCGGCCGCGAGCCGCGACACCAGGGCGGCGAGGTCCTCGCCCGGGGCGGCCTCGAGAGCAGCCACCACCTGCACCGGCAGGACGATCGGGGACGCGACGGCCAGCAGGCCGGCCCGGTCGACCGTCTCGCCCACCAGCCCGTCGCGCACGACCTTGACCGTGTCGGTGACCGGCCGGACGCCCACCACGACCACGTCGTCGTCGACCGCGCGGCGTACGCAGGAGGCGATGAACGCCGCCGGCGTCATCGGGCACAGGCTGTCGTGCAGCACGAACGGCACGGCCGCCTCCTGCACCGAGTCCCACCCGACGGAGGCGTCGAGCGGAGTCACGCCCGACTGCCCCAGCGCCCAGGCTGCGCAGGCCACGAGGGACTCACCGTGGATGAGCGCGAACGGCAGGCTGCCGCGGCCGTCGGCCAGGACCACACCGAAGACGTCCGGGAGCTCGTCGTACTCGTTCATCGCCCGGCCACGCTATCCGGAGACGGAACGACCCCCGACACGGGACGTGTGTCGGGGGTCGAGCCGGTGGTGTGACTCAGGAGGCGAGGACCTCGTCGAGGATCGCCTCGGCCTTGTCCTCGTTCGTGTGCTCGGCCAGCGCGAGCTCGGAGACGAGGATCTGGCGCGCCTTGGCCAGCATCCGCTTCTCACCCGCGGAGAGCCCGCGGTCGCGCTCACGGCGCCACAGGTCGCGGACGACCTCGGAGACCTTCATGACGTCTCCGCTGTGCAGCTTCTCGAGGTTGGCCTTGTAGCGGCGCGACCAGTTGGTCGGCTCCTCCACGTGGGCGGCCCGGAGGACGTCGAACACACGGTCGAGGCCCTCCTTGTCGACGACGTCGCGGACGCCGACCAGGTCGAGGTTGCAGGCCGGCACTCGCACGACCAGGTCCTGCTGGGCGACAATCCGAAGAACGAGGTACTCCCGGTCCTCCCCCTTGATCGTGCGCATCTCGATGTCCTCGATGATGGCAGCCCCGTGATTTGGGTAAACAACCGTTTCGCCGACGGTGAAAGTCATATGTTCGGTACCCCTTCCTAGGTCTCCATTCTAACACGTCTTCGAATGGTCACCATCTGCGTTTCCGCAGGTCAGGGGCCTATTCCGGGCTTGACAGAACACGAGTCGGTGTGGTGGCCGCCGGATCTGGGCCCCCTGTCCGGCCGCGTGGGAGACCGGCGGGGCTCCCGCGAGCCCGGATACTGCGGCACATGCTTGGTCGCACCCTGCCCGTGCTGCTGCTGCGCGCTGCCCACCCCCGCCAGGCCGTGCTGACCGCCGTCGGCGTCGCGGGGGCCGCTGCTCTCGCGGGGCGCCCGGGCCGCGAGGTGCTCCTCGTGCTCGGCACCGTGCTGGTCGGCCAGGCGGTCCTCGGCTGGCACAACGACCTCGTCGACCGCGCCCGCGACGCCCGGCACGCGACCCCGCGCAAGCCCGTGGGCGAGGGCCTGCTCGACGCCGGCACCGTGTGGTTCGCGATCGCGTGCGCGGTGATGCTCCTCGTACCCCTCTCGGTCGCCGCCGGAGTGAGCGCCGCCACGGCGTACCTGCTGTCGGTGCTCGTCGGGCTGCTCGGCAACGTGGTGCTGCGCAAGGGCTGGCTCTCGTGGCTGCCGTGGGCGGTGAGCTACGCCCTCTACCCCGCCTACCTCGCGTACGGCGGCTGGGACGGCACCGGGTCGGAGACTCCGCCCGGGATCGCCGTCACCGTCTGCGCGGCGCTGCTCGGCGTCGGGGTCCACGTGCTGCGCGCCCTGCCCGGCCTGGTGCAGGACAACCAGGACGGCTACCGGTCCCTGCCGCTGCGGATCGCGATGAGGACGGGTGCCACCCGGCTCCTCGTCCTCGCCTGCGCCTACGTCGCTCTCGTGCTGGTCGCCCTGCTCGTGGTGGCCCAGCAGGTAGGGCTGGCCCAGCGGGGCTGATGCCCGGCCGCGCCGCTAGGCTGTGGCTGCTTCCGACCCACGCTGACCCGACCCGCGAAGGCTCCCGCATGCCGCTTCGAAAGCCAGCCACTTCCCGCACGCTCGTCGGCGCGATCCTGCTCAGCGCCGCCCTGTCGACCTCCTGTGGCTTCAACATGGCGACCGACCGCTACTACACCCCGACCAACGGCGCCAACGACCGCAGTGGCGTCGTCGACGTGCTGTCGGCCATGGTCGTCTCGGGTGAGTCTGGCGAGGGTGTCTTCATCGCGTCGCTCTCCAACAACTCCACCACCAAGGCGGTCGAGCTCGACGGCATCGCGAGCACCAAGCAGGAGACCCTGTCTGCGCCCGAGGTGACGCCGGTCGAGATCGCTCCGGGCGCGCTGGTCAACCTCGCCGAGTCCGAGACCCCGATCAGCGTCACCGGCGACTTCGAGGCCGGGTACTTCGTGCCCGTCGAGGTCTCCTTCAGCAACGGCGAGACGGCGAGCATGAAGGTGCCCGTGGTCGTCAACTGCGGCATCTACAGCGACATCAGCGGCGTGCCGGCCGGTCCCGAGGACTGCCCCGTCGCCGAGGTCCCGGAAGGCGAGCACTGACATGACCTACACCCTCGTGCTGCTCCGCCACGGCGAGAGCGAGTGGAACGCCAAGAACCTCTTCACCGGCTGGGTCGACGTCGACCTGACCGAGAAGGGCCGCGCCGAGGCGGTCCGCGGCGGGCAGCAGCTCGTGGAGGCCGGCCTCCTGCCCGACGTCGTGCACACGTCCCTGCAGCGGCGGGCGATCACGACAGCCAACCTGGCGCTCGACGCCGCCGACCGGCACTGGATCCCGGTCCGGCGCAGCTGGCGCCTCAACGAGCGCCACTACGGCGCGCTCCAGGGCAAGGACAAGAAGCAGACGCTGGAGCAGTACGGCGAGGAGCAGTTCATGACCTGGCGCCGCAGCTTCGACGTACCCCCTCCGCCGCTGGCCGACGACGACGAGTTCTCCCAGACCGGGGACCCGAGGTACGCCGACCTCGGCGCCGACCTGCCGCGCACGGAGTGCCTCAAGGACGTCGTCGAGCGCTTCCTGCCCTACTGGCAGTCCGACATCGTGCCCGACCTCCAAGACGGCAACCTGGTGCTCGTCGCCGCGCACGGCAACAGCCTCCGTGCGCTGGTCAAGCACCTGGACAAGATCAGCGACCAGGACATCGCGGGCCTCAACATCCCCACCGGCATGCCCTTGGTCTACGAGCTCGACGACACCTTCGAGCCCGTCTCGGCCGGCGGCCGGTACCTCGATCCCGAGGCCGCCGCCGTGGCTGCCGCAGCCGTGGCCAACCAGGGTCGCTGAGCAGGAGCGAGCGAGGCCCTCGCTGGGGGCCTCGGTTTCGAGGCTCGTCGCCGAAGCTCCTCGCACCTCAACCAGCGGCCTCGCCGCATCGCCGGTTGAGGTGCGAGCGCAGCGAGCCTCGAAACCAAGATGCCGGCAGGTGCCGACTCAGGCGTCGATCTCGTACGGCGCCTGGCCGGTGACGACGAAGACCACCCGGTTGGCGATCGAGACCGCGTGGTCGGCGATCCGCTCGTAGTAGCGGCCGAGCAGGGCGGCGTCGACCGCCGCCTCCACACCGTGCGACCAGTCGTCGGCCAGCAGCGTCACGAAGCTGTCGCGGCGCAGCTTGTCGATCTCCTCGTCGTCCCGCTGGAGGTCCAGGGCGGCCTCGGCGTCGCGCTCGGCGATGATCACGGTGGCCCGGCGGACCATGTCCTCGGCGACCTGCGCCATCCGCTCGAAGCTGGGCCGGATCTGGTCCGGCACTGCGACGTTCGGCACCCGGAGCCGGGCGATCTTCGCGACGTGCACCGAGAGGTCGCCCATCCGCTCCAGCTCGCTGACCATGCGCAGGGCGGCGACGACCGTGCGCAGGTCGCCGGCGACCGGCGCCTGGAGCGAGAGCAGCTGGAACGCGTCGTCCTCCACCCGCTCGCGGGCGCGGTCGATCTCGGCGTCCGCCGAGATGACCTGCTCGGCCAGCCCCGCGTCGGCGGTCAGCAGGGCTCGCGTCGCCCGTTCCACGGCGGTCTCGACCAGTCGGCCGATGGCGGCCAGGTCGCCGAAGACTCCGTCGAGCTGGTCTTGGAATACGTCTCGCATGCCGCGGACAGTACGGAGGCCGGGTGTCCGGACGGCGACGTCGCGTGAACGAGGGGTGAACAGTTGCCGCCCCCCACCGCCTTGGGCGAACGCTGCGTGAATCCCGCCGTACGCTGAGACCGTGGACCCGACGACCCAGGCCTCGCTGGCCGCCGTCATCGGCGTGGTCGTCGGTGCGGTCTCCGTGCTCGCCTGGCACATCAGCGACCGCCAGCAGCACCAGCTGGCGACGCCGGAGGAGCCGGCCGTGCCGGTGGGTGTCGCCACCGTCCTCTCGGTGCTGCGCAGCAGCGCCGTCGTCGTCGACGAGAGCGACGTCGTGCTCAAGGCCTCCGCGCCGGCGTACGCCTTCGGGCTGGTCCGCGGCAACGAGCTGGTCATCGAGGAGCTCGCCGAGGTGGTCCGTCAGGTCCGTCGCGACGGGCAGATCCGCGAGACCGAGCTGACCCTCTCGCGCGACGCCGCCGCACCGCGCATGCTCACCGCGAGGGTGGCGCCGCTCGGGTCCCGGCTGGTGCTGGCACTGCTCGACGACCGCACCCGCGAGCGCAGGGTCGAGGCAGTACGCCGCGACTTCGTCGCCAACGTCAGCCACGAGCTGAAGACCCCCGTCGGGGCGATCCGGCTGCTGTCGGAGGCCGTCGCCGACGCGTCGGGCGACCCGGAGGCGGTCAAGCGCTTCGCCGGCCGGATGCTCACCGAGAGCGACCGGCTCACCCGGCTCGTGCAGCAGATCATCGAGCTGTCGCGCCTCCAGGGCGATGACCCCCTCGAGACGCCCGTGCGGGTGGCTGTCGACGACGTCATCGCGATCGCCACCGACACCAGTGCCATCGAGGCCCGGGCCAAGCACATCAACCTGGTCACCGGCGGCGACCGGGACCTGGTGGTCTACGGCAGCCACGACCAGATCACCGCAGCCGTCAGCAACCTGGTCGCCAACGCCGTGGCCTACTCCGCCGAGGGCTCGAGCGTCGTGGTCACCACCCGCGGCACCGAGTCGACGGTCGAGGTCTCCGTGATCGATCAGGGCATCGGCATCCCGTCGCAGGAGATCGACCGGATCTTCGAGCGGTTCTACCGCGTCGACCCGGCGCGACACCGATCCACCGGCGGGACCGGCCTCGGCCTCTCGATCGTCAAGCACGTCGCCGCCACGCACGGCGGGGACGTCAGCGTGTGGTCGGTCGAGGGCCAAGGGTCTACGTTCACCCTCAGCCTGCCCCGCGCCGCACCCACCACCGACCATCCCAACCAGAGCACCAACCAGGAGGTACGCCGGTGACCCGGGTACTCGTAGTCGAGGACGAAGAGAGCTACAGCGACGCTCTCGCCTACATGCTGCGCAAGGAGGGCTTCGAGGTCGCGATCGCCGCGGACGGCCACGCCGCGCTCGCCGAGTTCGATCGCAACGGAGCCGACATCGTGCTCCTGGACCTGATGCTGCCCGGCATCCCCGGCACCGAGGTGTGCCGCCAGATCCGCGCGACGTCGAGCGTCCCGGTGATCATGGTGTCCGCCAAGGACGACGAGGTCGACAAGGTCGTCGGGCTCGAGCTGGGCGCCGACGACTACGTCACCAAGCCCTACTCCCCGCGCGAGCTCGTGGCCCGGATCCGCGCCGTGCTCCGGCGGGGCCAGGAGACCGACCTCCTGCCCGACACCCTCGAGGCCGGACCGGTGCGCATGGACGTCGAGCGGCACGTGGTGACCGTCGACGGGAGCGAGCAGCGGCTGCCGCTCAAGGAGTTCGAGCTGCTCGAGATGTTCCTGCGCAACCCCGGGCGGGTGCTGACGCGCGGCCAGCTCATCGACCGGGTCTGGGGGTCCGACTACGTCGGCGACACCAAGACGCTCGACGTGCACGTCAAGCGGCTGCGCGCCAAGCTCGAGCCGGAGCCGTCGGAGCCGAAGTACCTCGTCACGGTGCGCGGACTCGGCTACAAGCTCGACCTCTGAGCCGGTGCCGGACGCGACGTCCGAAAGTCGCCGGTCCACGACCGTAAATCGGGCGGTCGATGTCGGCGGGAGCGTCTACGTTCGACGGGTGACCTCCCCGACCACCCGGACACCGCCCTCCGCCGCTTCCGAAGCCGCACCGGTGGTGCCGTGGAAGCCGCTGGCGGCGGTGGCGTTCACGCTGCTGATGTGGGCCTCCGCGTTCGTCGCGATCCGTCACCTCGGGCACGACGTGCCGCCTGGTGCGCTGTCCCTCGGCCGGTTGCTCGTGGCGGTCGTCGCCCTGGGCGTGATGCTGCAGTTCCAGCGCAACCGGCGCTGGCCGACGCTGCGCGAGTGGCCGCTGATCGTGCTCGGCGGGGTCACCTGGATCGGCATCTACAACCTCACCCTCAACGAGGCCGAGCGGCGCATCGACGCCGGCACCGCCGCGCTGCTCGTCCAGATCGGCCCGATCCTGGTGGCGCTCCTGGCCACGTTCTTCCTGGGCGAGCGGCTGACCCGCTGGCTGCTGGCCGGCCTGGCGGTCGGCTTCGCCGGCGTCGTGGTGATCGGCCGTGCCTCGTCGACCGGTGACAACGGCGACCTGCTCGGGGTGGTGCTGGCGGTGGTCGCGGCCCTCACCTTCGCCGTCGGCGTGATCACCCAGAAGAAGCTGCTCGGAGCGATGAGCGCCCTCGAGATGACGTTCTGGTACTACGTCGTCGGTGCCGTCGTCTGCCTGCCGTGGGCCGGCGAGCTGGTCGAGGTCGTCGGAGACTCGAGCGCGGCCAACCTCGGCTGGATCGTCTTCCTGGGCGTCTTCCCCTCGGCGATCGCGTTCACCACGTGGGCCTACGCGCTCTCCCACTCCGATGCCGGCAAGTTCGCGATGACCACGTTCCTCGTCCCGTTCATCACCACCCTGATCGCCTGGCTGGCGCTCGGCGAGGTGCCCGCGGCCCTGGCCTTCGTCGGCGGGGCGCTCTGCATCGTCGGCGTGCTGCTGACCCGTCGCACCACCCGGCCGGTGGCGCAGGCGCCCGAGTCCCCCGGGCCGGTGCAGACGCGGTCGTGAGGACCTCGGCGCTGCCGGCGCCGGCGGTCAGTCGCTGACGGTGTGGCCCGGCTCGTCCGAGGGGCGCAGCGCGGTGAACGCCTCGAGGTTCCTGGTCGACTCGCCCCGCGACAGCCGCCACTCCCACTCCTTGCGGATGGAGGAGGCGAAGCCGAGCTCGAGGATGGCGTTGAACGACTCGTCGGCGTGCGCCAGCACCGAGCCCAGGAGCCGGTCGAGCTCGTCCGGCGTCACCATCGAGAGCGGCAGCCGGGCGTCGAGGTAGATGTCACCGAGGTGGTCCACGGCGAACGCGACGGCGTACATCCTCAGGTTGCGCTCGAGGAGCCAGCGGTAGACCCGAGCATGGTTCTCGTCGGGGTTGCGGCAGACGAAGGCGTGTACGCCGAGGGCGTGAGCGCCGACGTCGAGGCGCACGGCCGTCTGGAGCTTGCGCTCGCCGGGCAGGGTCAGCGAGAACACGCCGGGGGCGGTCTCGGTGAACTCGATCTCCTCCGCGGTCAGGAAGTCGCGCACCACGTCGGCGGTCATGAGGGACGGGCCCACCGGTCGGGCGAGCAGCCGCCCACGTCGCTCATGCGCTGGCCTGGACGCGCATCAGTCCGGCGGCCTTGCGGTAGACCTCCAGGGTCCGGTCCGCCGTGTGCTCCCAGGCGAAGAGCCGGGCCTGCTCGCGGGCACCGGCAGACAGCCGCGTGCGCAGCGCGTGGTCGCGGATGACCGAGCCGAGTGCGCCCGCCCAGTCGCGCGGGTCGTGGGTGTCCACGAGCAGCCCGCTGCGACCGTCGGCGACCACCGTGGTCAGCCCGCCGACAGCTGCGGCGACCACGGGCGTGCCGGTGGCCTGGGCCTCGGCGGCGACCAGCCCGAACGACTCGTTGTACGACGGCACGGCGACGAGTGTCGCAGCAGCGCACCAGGTGGCGAGCTCGGCCTGCGCCACCGGAGGCACGAAACGGACCACGTCGTCGAGGCCGAGCTCGGCCGACAGCTTGGCCAGCGACTCGGGATGCTCGAGCCCGCTGCCGGACGGGCCCCCGACCACCGGCACCACGACGCGGGAGCGGAGCCCGGGGTCCTCCTCGAGGAGGACCGCCACGGCACGCAGGAGCACGTCCGGGGCCTTCAGCGGCTGGATGCGGCCGGCGAAGAGCAGCACGATCGCGTCCTCGGGCAGCCCGACCGCGCGCCGGGCGGCACCCTGGTCGCGCTGGCGGAAGACGCTCAGGTCGACGCCCGGGTGCACGACCTCGACGCGGTCGGGCACCGCGTCGTACAGGTCGACGAGCTGGCGGGCCTCGAGGTCGGTGCTCGCGATGAGCATGTCCGCCGCCTCGACGACCTGCTCCTCGCCGATGAGCCGGGCCAGCGGCTCGGGGGTGTCTCCCTCTGCGAGGGCGGCGTTCTTGACCTTCGCCATCGTGTGCATCGAGTGGACCAGGGGCACGCCCCAGCGGTCGCGGGCCAGCGCCCCGACCTGGCCGGAGAGCCAGTAGTGGGAGTGCACGGCGTCGTAGAAGCCGATCGGCTGGGCCGCCTCGGTGCGCAGCACCTCGCGGGCGAAGGCGCACAGCTGGGCGGGGAGCTCGGCCTTGGTGAGCCCCTCCAGCGGGCCGGCGTTGAGGTGCCGCACCAGCACGCCGTCGGAGGCCTCGACGACCGGAGCCAGCGTCGAGGACGTCGCACGCGTGAAGATGTCGACCGCGATGCCGCGGGCCGCCAGCCGCTTCGACAGCTCGATCACGTAGACGTTCATGCCACCCGCGTCACCCGTGCCCGGCTGGTCGAGCGGGGAGGTGTGCAGACTGATCATGGCTACCCGGCGGCGCCAGCGGGTCGACTGTCGTGTCACGAGTGCCCCTTCGTCGAAACTTCCAACAGGGGCTAACCACGGACGTCGCCCGGGGATTCCCGGGCCCGCCGGGAGGGTGTCAGCGCAAGTGGGCACCGACGGGCCGCCGGTCCGTGCGCGCCCCACCGGTGAGGACGGCGACCAGACCGGCGACGAGCGCGAGCGCACCCGCCACGGCGTCGACCGTCGACGCGCCCCCGGCCGGCCGGACCACCTCGACGACCGACCACGCGAGGGCAGCCGTGCCGAGCCCCGCGACCAGCCTCAGCCACCAGGTGCCCCGCTTAACCAGGCCGGCGCCGCCGACAGCGAGGCCCGCCGCGAGCAGCGCCAGGCCGGCGTACTGCAGAAGGTCGGACGCGGAGGGAGCGACGAGCCGGCGGACCACCCACAAAGCTCCGCCGAGCAGGCAGCAGAGGCCGGCGGTACGACGTGGGGTCATGACTCTCCTTCTCCGAGTCAGGCAGGGCCGGCGTGCGGGGCCAGTGTGCCAGCATCGCGAAGCGGTGCGGGGCCCTCAGCCGGCGGCCGTGGTGCCCTGGTGGAAGCGCTGCACCCACCGTCCGGACACGCGGACCCACAACGACGACCGCAGCGCGCTGGCCTCGTCGGAGTGGCTGCGCCAGACCAGCAGGATCACGTCGTCGGAGACGACCTGCACGTCCACCACGTCGAGGCTGACCTCGCCGATCGGCCCGATCTCGGCGAGCATCTCCTCGCGGCTCCAGAGCCGCCCGGACCTGCCGATCTCCTGCCACTGCGGGTGGAGGAGCGCGGCCACCGAGGCCGCGTCGGCGCGGACCTCGTCGGTGAGCAGCGAGCGCTCGAGCGCGATCACGGTCAGCTCCGGGGACTCGGCCCGGTCGGCGCTCTCGAGGTCGGCGAAGAGGTCGGGCTCCTCCTCGATCTGGCCCGGGGTCGCAGCCGGGTGGGCGACCCTCGCGCCGGAGAAGCCCGGTCCCGGGTCGGGCGCAGCGCCGGCCTTCCACGCGGTCGCCGCCGCGTTGGCGAGCCGGTCTGCCTGCTCGTTGAGCACGTGACCCGCGTGGCCCTTGACCCACTCGAACGTGACCCGGCGACCCTGCATCGCCTCGTCGAGCGACTTCATCAGCTCGACGTTGAGCACCGGCTTGCCGTCGCCCTTCTTCCAGCCCCGGCGCTTCCACCCCGGCAGCCACTTGGTGACGGAGTTGATGACGTAGGTGCTGTCGCAGATGATGTGCAGCTCGTCGTCCAGGTGCGCGGTCTGCTGGAGCAGGTCGAGCACGGCCATCAGCTCGCCCATGTTGTTGGTGCCGTTCGGCCATCCGCCGCACGCCCAGTGCTCGTCGTCGGCGTACCACCCCCAGCCTGCAGGACCGGGGTTTCCCAGGGCGGAGCCGTCAGCGGCCGCAGTGATCGTCACCCGGGCGATCCTGCCATCATGTCGCCATGACCTCTGCCCTGACATCTCCTCCGACCTCCGACCCGGCCTCCCGCCGGGTCGCCGTTGTCACCGGCGCGAGCAGCGGCATCGGCGCGGCCACCGCCCGGGCCCTGGCCGGCGAGGGGTTCCGGGTCGTGTGCGCCGCGCGCCGCACCGACCGGATCGAGGCACTGGCCGCCGAGATCGACGGTCTGGCGGTGGCGTGCGACGTGACCTCGGCGGAGTCGGTGGCCGGGCTCGCCGCCGCCGTCGACGGTCCGGTGCACGTGCTGGTCAACAACGCGGGCGGGGCCTTCGACGCCGCCTCGGTCGAGGAGGCCGACCCCGAGCTGTGGCGGGCTATGTACGACGTCAACGTGATCGGCCTGCTGCGGGTGACCCAGGCGCTGCTGCCCGCGCTGCGCGAGTCCGGGGACGCCGTGATCGTCAACATGGGCTCGACCGCCGGACGCGTCGCCTACGAGAACGGCGGCGGCTACACCGCCGCCAAGCACGGCACCCAGGTCGTCACCGAGACTCTCCGGCTGGAGCTCCTCGGAGAGCCCATCCGCATCAGCGAGGTCGCCCCGGGCCTGGTCAAGACCGACGAGTTCGCGCTGGTGCGCTTCGGCGGAGACCGGGCCAGGGCCGACGCGGTGTACGACGGCGTTCCCGGCCCGCTCCTGGCCGCCGACGTCGCCGACGCGGTCGCCTGGATCGCCACCCGCCCGTCCCACGTCAACATCGACGAGCTGGTGATCCGGCCGCGCGCCCAGGCCGCCCAGCACAAGCTCTACCGCGGGTAGCCGCGATGCCTCGCACGCGCGAGGTGGCAGACTTCGGACGTGCAGACCATCGGACTCATCGGCGGCATGAGCTGGGAATCCAGCCTCGTCTACTACCGCGACCTCAACGTCGGTGTCCAGGAGCGGCTCGGCGGGCTGTCGTCACCGAAGGTGGTGCTGAGCACGGTCGACTTCGCCGAGGTCACCGACCTCGAGGACAACGAGCGCTGGGACCAGATCGGCACCCTGCTGGCCGACGCGGCCCGGGGCGTCGAACGCGCCGGCGCCGACTTCCTGATCCTGTGCACCACGACGTTCCACAAGGTCGCCGACCAGGTCGCCGCAGCTGTCGACATCCCGCTGCTGCACCTGGCCGACGTGGTCGCCGACGAGTGCCGCGCCGCGGGGGTGCAGAAGGTCGCGTTCCTCGGCACCACGGTCGCCATGAACGACCCCTTCTTCATCAGCCGCATTGCCGAGGGCGGACCCGAGGTCGTCGTACCCGCGCCCGAGCACCACGGCTGGCTCAACTCCGCGATCTACGACGAGCTCGTGCACGGCCGCGTGGTCGACGCGACCCGCCGTCGGGTCGTCGCGCTCATCGACGAGATGTGGGACGCCGGGGCCGGCGGGGTGCTCCTGGGCTGCACCGAGCTCGAGCTGCTGGTCAAGCAGGTCGACTGCGAGGTCCCGCTCTTCCCGTGTACGACGCTGCACGTGCGCGCCGCGCTCGACCGCGCGCTCGCCTGATCGCCCCTCACCGAGGTGCGCCCGGGGTCAGTACCCCGGGGCGCAGACCATGGCCAGCCGGCCGGAGCCGTAGCCCGCGATGCTGACCGTGACGTCCTCGCGCGCGCCGACGGTGGCCGCGAGCGCGGCCAGCTCCGGCGGCAGGGTGTCGTTCGGGCTGTAGGTGCGCTCGAGGCGCTGGTGGATGCCGCTGAAGTCGCCGATCGGGGCCGCGAGCACGTTGAGGACCTCGGCGGTGTTCTCCATCAGGTTCGTGGGCATCTCGTTGTCCTCGATAGCCGCCTCCGCCCCACCTGCGGGGATGAGCGCGAGCGCGGCGCCGGTGTACGCGACGAGGGCGAAGTCCATCAGGGCGACGGCCGAGAGGCGGCCACCGTCGTCGACGTACACCGCGAAGCCGGGCGCGGGGACCACGTCGGGGGCTAGTGGCTCCGTGGCGTCGCCGATCGTGACGTCACGGCCGAGCAGGCCCTCGAAGAGGTCCTTGATGGACTTGCGGTCCGGCAGCTGCATCGTCTGTTCTCCTCGGAGGCTGATCAGGGGACGGTCAGACCAGCACGCGGCCGAGCGCGTCCTGGAAGGTGTCGGCGGTGAACGGCTTGGCGATGACGAACATCGCCCCGGCCGCCTCAGCGAGCTGGCGCATGTCGTCGGAGCCCTCGGAGGTGACGAAGGCGAAGGGCACCTGGTTGCCACCGGCGCGCAGCTCGCGCAGCAGCTCGATGCCCGTCATGTTGGGCATGTTCCAGTCGGAGAGCACCAGATCGGGGCTCTCGCTGGCGATCTTCGCCAGCGCGTCGACGCCGTCCTCGGCCTCGACGAAGTCGTGGTGACCGAGGCCGGCCTGGCGCAGCGTGCGCAGCACGATCTGACGCATGACGCGGCTGTCGTCGGCGATGATGACCTTCATGGGGGATGTCTTCCGTTCTACTTGTGTGGACTGACGGGCGGGTCAGTCCACGGGGACGATCGAGATCACGACCGGGTCGCCGTGCCAGGACACGGTCAGGTGGGCGGCGCCACCGGTCAGGTCGGGCGAGCTGCCCGCGCTCACGCGCGGCAGACCCAGCGTGGAGGTGCCGCCCAGGGCGCCCTTGAGGCTGCCGGCGACCACGTTGACGACCTCGCCGAGCGCGTCCTCGATGTCGTCGAGCTCGGGATCGGCTCCGGCGGTCAGGGGGAGCAGCGCGCGGGTCATCGACACAGCGGCCGAGTCGGTGCACCACAGCCGCAGGACGCCGGTCCAGTCGCCGGCGACGGCGATCTGCGCCGAGACGCCGGCGCGGCCGGTCGACCACGGCTCCAGCCACGGCAGCACCGGCTGGTGGAGCATTGAGGTCCACACCTGCTCAACGACAGCGCCCAGCAGGGCCTCGTCGGGTACGACGATCGTCGTCATCTCACACCTCCACGGGTACGTCGGGAAGAAGGCCGAGGAACTCGAGCTTCTGGCGCATGTCGTCGGCCTCGAACGGCTTGGTGAGGTACTCGTGGGCACCGGCCGCGAGCGCCCGCACGATGCGGTCCTGCTCGCTCTCGGTGGTCACCATCATCAAGGTGATGCCTCGCCACTCGGGCCGCTTGCGCACCTCGCTCACGAAGGTCAGGCCGTCCATGACCGGCATGTTCCAGTCGACGCAGGCGAGCTCGGGCAGCTCGGTCTGCGTCTCCAGCACGTCGAGGGCCTGTTGGCCGTCGCCGGCCTGGAGCACCTCGAACCCGGCATGGGACAGGATGTTCCCGACGATGCGGCGCATCGCCCGGGAGTCGTCGACTACCAAGGCACGCATGAGCGATCTTCCTCTCTGATCCGATACAGGGCTGAGCGTCCGGCCGGCTCTCGTTCCCAGCTGTCGTCGAGGCCGCGCGTCATCTCGGCCGCGCCGAGGAACAGGTAGCCGTCCGGAGCGGTCACCTGCCTGACCCGGCGCAGGATGTCCTGCTTGGTCGCCTGGTCGAAGTAGATGAGCACGTTGCGCATGAAGACGATGTCGAACTTGCCCATCAGGGTGTAGGGACGCAGCAGGTTGAGCTGCTTGAACTCCACGCGTGAGCGGAGCTGCGGGCTGATCCGCCAGTTGAGCCCCTCGCGGGTGAAGTGGCGCACCAGCAGGGAGGCGGGCAGGCCGCGGTTGACCTCGAGCTGGGAGTACTCGCCGGCGCGTCCCTTCGCGAGCACCTCCTCGGACAGGTCGGTCGCGACGATGGTGACGTCGAAGTCGGCCAGCAGAGGCGAGTCGAGCACCGTCATGGCGACGGAGTAGGGCTCCTGGCCGGTGGAGCATGCCGCGCACCAGATCCGCAGGGACTTGCGGGTCCGAGTCTTGGCGAGCGCCGGCAGGACCGCCGTACGCAACGCGACGAAGGGGTCGTTGTCGCGGAACCACGACGTCTCGTTGGTGGTCAGTGCCTCCACGATCGCCGTCAGCGTCCGGGGGTTGCGGGCCCTCGCCACCTCCGCGACGTACGCCGTCACGTCGGTCTGGCCGGTCGCGCGGGCCAGCGGCAGCAGCCGCGACTCCACGAGGTACTCCTTGCCGGCCTCCAGCACGATCGCGCTCTCCCTGCGGACGAGCTCTCGCACGAAGTCGAACTCCCGGGCACCGATGCTCATCGAGCTCCTTCCCTTGCCATGTGTGCGGAGGGCACAGCGCGGCCCAGGGTCGAGAGCCGGCGCACCAGCTCGGGAGCCACCCCGGTGAGCGGCAGCACCAGCTCCGCGAGCCCGGCGTTGGCGACCGCGCCGGGCATCCCCCAGACGACGGACGTCGCCTGGTCCTGCGCGATGACGCTGCCGCCGCGCTGCCGGATCAGGTCCGCGCCCCGCTCGCCGTCGGACCCCATCCCGGTCAGGACGACCGCGAGCACGGCCGGACCGACCGCTGCGACGGCGCTGCGGAAGAGGACGTCGACGGCCGGACGGCAGTAGTTCTCCTGCGGTCCCTGGTGCAGCTTGGCCACGAAGCCGCGAGAGCTCGCGACGATCTCGAGGTGGTGGTCGCCGGGAGCGATCGCCACGGTGCCCGGGGTCAGGAGCTGGCCGTGCTCGGCCTCGGTCACCGTCCAGGCCGAGTGCCGGTCGAGCCGGGCGGCGAACTGGCGGGTGAAGACCGGGGGCATGTGCTGCACGACCGCGACCGGCACCGGCAGCAGCGGCAGCGCCGTGAAGAGCGTGTTGAGCGCCTCGGGGCCGCCGGTCGACGCGCCGACCACGAGGAGCCGGTAGTCCTCAGCGTGGGAGCGGGTGGCGAGGGTCGGTCGGGCGACGGGCGCCGCGACGCGTGCGGCTGCCGGGGCGGAGGCGGAGCGGGCGATCGGGACGGACGCGCGGGCCACCAGCGACTTGATGCGAGGGATGAGCGCCTCGCGCACCTGGTCCATCGAGCGGCTGACGCTGCCGACGTTGGCCGGCTTGGCGACGTAGTCGGAGGCGCCGGCGGCCAATGCGTCGAGCGTGGCGACAGCACCCTGCTCGGTGAGGGTGCTGAACATGATGATCGGGACCTTGCTGCCGGAGGCGCGCAGGGCACGCACGGCCTCGATGCCGTTCATCTCCGGCATCTCGATGTCCATCGTCACGAGATCGGGCTCGAGCAGGTCCACCTTCCCGAGGGCGGCGCGACCGTTGACGGCGGTGCCGACGACCTCGATGTCGGGGTCGTCCTGGAGGAGGTCTGTGACCAGCCTCCGGATGACGACGGAGTCGTCGACGACCAGGACGCGGATCGGCGTCATCGGTGTCCTCACTCTGGGGGGCTCGGCCCCCCCGAACGAGTGGCCGCCCCCCTCATCGGCAGGGATCGGCCGGACCTGAGCTATTCAGCCCTGACCTGGCGCCACGGCCGCATCAGGACGTCGGCGTCGACGTCGGGCAGCAGGTCGCTCACCAGCTGGGCCTGCAGCACGCCCGTCAGCGCGTTCCAAGCGCCGTACGCCGCGTCGCTCGCGGTCAGCCCGGACCGCGAGAAGGCGATCACGCCTGCCAGCTGGACGTCGGCCGCGAGGCGCAGCCGCTCGGCCAGCGAGAGCGCCCAGCTGGTGCGATGCATCGCCGGTGCCCACTGGGCGGTGCGGCCGCGGACGTCCGCGACGACCCTGCGCCACCGGGCCAGGAGCTCGTCGTCAGCCAGCGCGAGCTCCTGGAGCATGGCGCTCACCGTGGGCACTCCGGCGATCAGCAGGGACTCGACCGGCTCGATGCCCGAGGACTCCAGGGGTGCCGACATCTCCGACCACAGGTCCGGACGGGTCGAGGAACGCAGGTAGGCGGCGACCGCCGCGTCGGAGAGGACGTCGGCGGCGTCGGCGGCGACCGGGTCCTGCACCGACGTCGAGCCGCTGCGCAGCCAGGTCCAGTCCAGGATGTCGTGGCGGACGAGGTGGTCGATGCCGGCGGGATCGCCGAGGAGCCCCGCCTCGAGCCGGCGCAGGGTCGGGGAGCTGCCACCGAGTGACTCCTCGAAGGCCCGGCCGGCCTGCGGCAGCAGGTCGGCCAGCGCCTCGCGTTCGAAGAGCGCGGTCTGGAGCTCGGCCTGGCGGGCGCGGCGGGCCTGCGGGCCCGGGTGCGCGGCAGCCAGCTGCTCCAGCTCTTCCGGGCCACAGGCCAGCGCCGCACGCAGCACGCCGGCCACCCGGGTTCCGTGCTCGAGGCGCGTGAGATCGAACCCGAGGGTGGCCGCGCCGACCACGGAGTAGCGCATGTGGCTCTCCTCTCCGCACCGGGCCGCGGTCAAACCTCGGGCGGACATGACGAGGCCGGCGGCATCCCCAGGATGCCACCGGCCCGGTGACGCGTCATGACTCAATCAGACGATCTGGAACTGTCCCACGTTCGAGCGCAGGTCGCCGGCCAGGCGGGCGAGCTCGTCCACCGCGGTCCGGCTCTGGGCCAGGGCCTGGGTGGTGGACTCGGCGGCGGCCGAGACGCCGGAGATGTTGTCGGCGATCTCGCTCGAGCCGGTCGAGGCCTCGGCGACGTTGCGGCTCATCTCGTTGGTGGTAGCCGTCTGCTCCTCCACCGCCGAGGCGATGGTGAGCTGGTAGTCGTTGATCGAGGTGATGATCTTGGCGATCTCACCGATCGCAGACACCGCACCACCGGTGTCGCCCTGAATCGCCTCGACCCGACGCGCGATGTCCTCGGTGGCCCGAGCGGTCTCCTGCGCCAGCTCCTTGACCTCGTTGGCCACCACCGCGAAGCCCTTGCCGGCCTCCCCGGCACGAGCGGCCTCGATGGTCGCGTTCAGCGCCAGCAGGTTCGTCTGCTCCGCGATCGAGGTGATCACCTTCACGACGTTGCCGATCTCCTGGCTCGAGACACCGAGCTTCGCGACCGTCTCGTTCGTGCTGTCCACCGCCGAGACAGCCTGCGAGGCCACCCGCGCGGCCTCGTTGGCCGAGTGCGCGATCTCGCGGATCGAGGCACCCATCTCCTCCGCACCCGCAGCAACCGTCTGCACGTTCCGGGAGATCTCACCCGACGCACCAGCCACCACCCCGGCCTGCACCGAGGTCTCCTCCGCACCAGCCGCGATCTGCTGCGACGACGCCGACAGCTGCTCCGAAGCCGCAGCCACCGCATCGGAGGAGGACATGACGCTGACCATCAGCTCGCGCAGCCTGCCCATCGCCACGTCGAGGCTCGCGCCCATCCTGCCCACCTCGTCCTTCGAGGTGAGGCCGGCGGTCTGGGTGAGGTCTCCCTCGGCCAGTGCGTCGGCGACGCCCTTGACCTTGGCGACGTTGCGGGCCAGCGCCGTCGAGACGACCCAGCCGAGGGCCAGGGCCAGGGCGACGCCGGCGACCAGCAGGCCGATGATCAGGTTGCGGCTGGAGGAGTACGACGAGTCGACCTCGGCCACCAGCCTCTCCGCGTTTGCCTGCTCGTAGGCGCGCAGGGCGTCGAGGTCCTCGGTGAGCTGGTCGACGATCGGGCCCACGGTCCCTTCGTTCACCTTCACCCAGGCCTCGACCTCGTGGGTCTTGGCCAGCGGGCCCAGGTCGTTGGCCAGCTTGTCGTAGTAGTCCTTGGCGTCGGCGTTGACCTTGTCGAAGAGCTTCTTGTTCT
The DNA here is from genome assembly GCF_049897745.1 of Nocardioides sp. LHG3406-4. Classification (NCBI taxonomy): domain Bacteria; kingdom Bacillati; phylum Actinomycetota; class Actinomycetes; order Propionibacteriales; family Nocardioidaceae; genus Nocardioides; species Nocardioides sp. LHG3406-4. Next base: position 379,513 of record NZ_JAFCWV010000004.1, on the reverse strand, counting down.
GGGCGTCCAGACCGGTGGCGGAGTACTTCTCGGCGGCGTCGTTGTAGGTGACGAAGCCCGCGTCGAGGCTGTCGAGGGCCGCCTGCGCCTTCTCCTGCTCCGGGAAGATGATCGCGTCGCGAGCGTCCCTGCGCATGGCGGAGATGGAACGGTCCATGTCGGCCACGCCGGACACGCCCAGGACGCTCCAGCTGTAGAGAGTGCGGGCCTGCTCGGCCGCGCCGCCCAGGGCATGCAGGCCGATGACGCCGACGACGGACGCCACGATCGCCGTGACGGCGACGGCGGTCAGGACCTTGACGCGGACACCGAGGTCCTGGATGGTCGACGCGATACTGCGCCGGGTGGCGGTGGTGCTCATGCTTGCCCCTCTGGTGGGATGGTGGGCCGCTTCGTCGAAGCGGCGGACGTGGCTGGTGGGATGGTGCGGGATCAGACGGTGGTGAAGCGGGAGAGCTGAACGCGCAGGTCGGCCGCCATCGAGGCGAGCTCGCCGGCGGCAGCCAGGGTCTGGCTGACGGCCTGCGTGGTGACGTCGGCGGCGGCCGCGACGCCGGAGATGTTGTCGGCGATCTCGCTCGAGCCGGTCGAGGCCTCGGCGACGTTGCGGCTCATCTCGTTGGTGGTAGCCGTCTGCTCCTCCACCGCCGAGGCGATGGTGAGCTGGTAGTCGTTGATCGAGGTGATGATCTTGGCGATCTCACCGATCGCAGACACCGCACCACCGGTGTCGCCCTGAATCGCCTCGACCCGACGCGCGATGTCCTCGGTGGCCCGAGCGGTCTCCTGCGCCAGCTCCTTGACCTCGTTGGCCACCACCGCGAAGCCCTTGCCGGCCTCCCCGGCACGAGCGGCCTCGATGGTCGCATTCAGCGCCAGCAGGTTCGTCTGCTCCGCGATCGAGGTGATCACCTTCACGACGTTGCCGATCTCCTGGCTCGAGACACCGAGCTTCGCGACCGTCTCGTTCGTGCTGTCCACCGCCGAGACAGCCTGCGAGGCCACCCGCGCGGCCTCGTTGGCCGAGTGCGCGATCTCGCGGATCGAGGCACCCATCTCCTCCGCACCCGCAGCAACCGTCTGCACGTTCCGGGAGATCTCACCCGACGCACCAGCCACCACCCCGGCCTGCACCGAGGTCTCCTCCGCACCAGCCGCGATCTGCTGCGACGACGCCGACAGCTGCTCCGAAGCCGCAGCCACCGCATCGGCCGAGGCGGAAACCGCGGTGACGATCTCGCCGACCGAGTCCACGGAGTGGTTGAGCGCCCGCTCCAGCTGGCCGAGCTCGGCGCTGGACTCCTCCGGCACCCGCTGCGTGAGGTCGCCGGCGGCGAAGGCCTCCAAGGCCGTGACGGACCGGCGCAGCGGCCGGACGATGCGTCGCGCGATGACGAGTGCCGAGATGCCGAGGACCGCGATGCCGAGCAGGGCGATCAGCAGGGTGAGCGTGCGTGCCTGCGAGCTGAGTGAGGCCGCCTTGGCCTCCAGCTCGCCGAAGTGGTCCAGGACCGTGGCCTTCGCGGACGTGACCGCCGCGTCGGTGGCGTCGTTGGCGTCCTGGATGTCTCCCACGTGCGCCTTGGCGGCGGCCGGGTCGGACTCCACGAGGGCCAGGAAGGTGTTGATCCGCTCGATGTACGTGGCGAACGCCTCGGTAAGCGGCGCGACGTTCTCCAGGTCGTCGGGGTCGAGCCCCCCGGAGTTGGCGTCGACGACGGCCAGCAGCTCCTTCACCGTGGCCTCATCCTCACGCATGCTGGCCTTGATGTCGTCGAGGTTCTCACCCAGGAGCGACTTGAGGGCGGACACCTTGATCTCGCTCCCACGGGTGTCCAGGCCGAGGATGGCGGCCTCCACCCGGCTGGCCTCGACGACCAGCTCGGTGTTCTCGCGGAGGCCCGACCCGGTGTAGACGGACGTGGCCGTGATCGCGGCTGCCGTGATGCCGCCGACGACGGCGATGGCTGCGAGCCGACGGCCCACGGTCCAGGTGATGGGTGACTTCATGGCGGTGTCCATTTCCTAGGTATTAGGCGGCGACGGCTCGGTCGACGTCGAGGGCGAGCAGGAGGGTGTCGTCGAGCTTGTAGGCCCCGAGAAGAAGCTCGCGTGAGGAGTCGGTGAGGGTGTCGGGCGGCGGCTCGAACTGGTCGTCCTCCACGTCGACGACCGCGCCGATGCTGTCGACCACGAGAGCGACCGATTCCCCGGCGACCCGGATCACGACCAGCATCTGCGAGTTCGCGGCGTCATGACCGGGCAACCCGAGCTGCTCGCGCAGGTCGACCGCGCTGAGCACCTGGCCACGCAGGTTGATGAGTCCGGCCATGGTCGGCGGCGCCAGCGGGATGCGCGTGCGCGGCAGGCCGCGCAGCACCTCCTGCACGGACTCGACGCGGACGCCGTAGAGCCGCGCGTCGAGGGTGAAGGTGACGAACCGGGTGCTCACACTGCCTCCTGGACTGAACCGATGCCGGTGGCCCCGAAGGCCGAGCCGGAGCCCGACCAGGTGAGCTCGTCGACAGGGTCGACGCCGGCGTAGAAGTTGGGGTCCGCGGCCAGTACGGCGTCGCGCACGTCGAGGACCTCGACGACGCGGTCGCGGATCAGGACCGAGCCCAGCAGGCCGCGGTCGGCGATGTCGTCGTGGACCTCGGTCTCCTCGTCGACGATGTCGACGATCTCCTCGACCACGATCGCCAGGCTCCGGGAGCCCGCGGTGTAGATGATGACGACGAGGTCCTTGTCCTTGTCCTGCTCCTCGGTGCCCCAGGAGTCGACGCCGAGGTGACGGCCCAGACGCAGCAGCGGCAGGATGTCGCCGCGGTACTGCACGACCTCCCGGCTGCCGACGACCTCGACGGAGGCCTGAGGGATGTTCTCGAGCCGGGTGACCGACGAGAGGGCGATCGCGATGCGACGGCCGCCACCGATGCCGGCCACGAGCATGCGTACGTGCTCGATGGCACCCTTGGCGTCGTCCGAGCGCTCGTTGGTGCGCTCGAGGCTCTCGGCGTTGAGGGCCCGGCGGGCCAGGGCCTGCACGTCGAGGATGAGCGCCACCCTGCCGTCACCCAGGATCGTGGCACCGGAGTAGGTGCCCAGCGACTTGAGCCGGGCTCCCAGGGGCTTGACGACGATGTCCTCGGTCGAGAGCACGCGGTCGATGACCAGGCCGAACCGCTTGCCCTCGGCCTGGAGGACCGCGATCAGCACGTGGCCGTCGCTGCGCTCGGACTCGACCCCCAGCACCTGCGCGAGATGGACCAGCGGCAGCAGGCTGCCACGCAGCCGGTGCACCGGGGCGCCGTTGACGTCCTCGATGGCGGTGGCCGCACGGTCGGCGTCGAGCGCCACGAGCTCGAGCAGGTTCACCTGCCCGATGGCGTAGGTGTCGCCGGCGCACTGCACGGTGAGCGCCGGCACGATGGCGAGCGTCAGCGGGATGCGCAGGCGGCACGTGGTGCCGCGGCCCAGCACCGACTCGATCTCGATGGTGCCGCCGATGGACTCGATGTTGGTCTTGACGACGTCCATGCCGACACCGCGCCCCGACACGTTGGTGACCGCGGCGGCCGTGGAGAACCCTGGGGTGAAGATGAGCTGGAGGATGTCGGCGCTCGACATCTGCGCCACCTGGGCCTGCGTGCGCAGGCCCTTGTCGACGGCCTTCGCCGCGATCCGCGCCGGGTCGATCCCGGCCCCGTCGTCGCACACCTCGACGACGACCTGGCCACCCTCGTGGTAGGCGCGCAGCGTCAGCAGCCCGTCAGCGCTCTTGCCCGCGGCCACGCGCTCGTCGGGAGACTCGAGGCCGTGGTCGACCGCGTTGCGCACCAGGTGCGTCAGCGGGTCCTTGACGGACTCCAGAAGCGAGCGGTCGAGCTCGGTCTCGCGGCCGACCATGGCCAGCTCCACCTGCTTGCCGCAGGCGGCGCCCAGGTCGCGCACGACGCGCGGCAGCTTCGCCCAGAGGTGGTCGATGGGCTGCATGCGCGTCTTCATGACGCCTTCCTGCAGCTCGGTGGCGATCAGGTTGAGGCGCTGGGCGGCCTGGATCAGGGTGGGGTCGGCCTCTCCGGTCGCCTGCCGGATGATCTGGTTGCGGGTGAGGACCAGCTCGCCGACCTGGCGCATCAGGCTGTCGAGCAGCTCCACGTCGACGCGGATGGAGGACTCCGCGACGTTGCGCCGGGTGACCTCCTCGTCCGGGGCCGGCTCGGCAGGCGCCTCGGCGACCGGCTCGGGCACCAGCTCCACGACGGGGTCGGCGGTGGCGACCGGCTCGGGCACCAGCACCGGGGCGGGCACGGAGTCCCGGCCCTCGAGGACGTCGGTGATCCGGGCCACTGCCTCGCTCACGTCGACGTCGCCCTCTGTGCCGTCGTGCTCGATGGCAGTCAGCAGGTCCCGTACGCGGTCGACCATGGCGAGCAGGACGTCGGTGGTGCCGGGCGTCATGGTCATCTTGCCGTCACGCAGCCGGGCGAGGAGGTTCTCGCCGACGTGGGTCACCGCCTCCAGCTGCCCGAAGGCGAGGAAGCCGCTGGTGCCCTTGATCGTGTGGATCGTGCGGAAGATGCTCGCGAGCAGATCGCGGGATCCCGGGTTCTTCTCCAGCTCCACGAGATCGCGGTCCAGCTGGTCGAGGTTCTCGTGGCTCTCCACGAGGAACTCCGAGACGATCTCGTCCATCTCGTCCATGCGCGGCCTTCTCCTTTGTGCGTCGACAGCCGGACTATCGACACGCGAGGGCTCGACCTGAGCGAAACGCGTCAGCGCGCGGGCGACTCCCCGCCCTCGGACAGCACCAGCTCCGCCAGGCGGTGCAGCCGGTCGGTCAGGTGCTGCTCGGGTACGGCGACCGGATCGGCGCCGCAGATCTCGAAGGTGTAGGTGAACATGTCCGGCTTGGGCAGCGCGGGCGCGACGGAGCGCAGGTCCAGACCGGTGACCAGCTCGCGCACCCGCGGGGCCCGGGGGTCGGGACCATCGAGGTCGACCGTCCCGGATGTGGTGCGCCCGGCGAAGCCGCCCGAGCGGCGTACGGCGACCACCCCGGCCGGCACCGCGGCCCGTGCGGTGGCGCCGGCGGTCAGGGGCGGACCGTCGGGATCGACCCCGACCTGCCGCCAGGCCTGACGCACGACCTCGGCGTGGTCGCCGGCCGCCTCGACGGTGGCGCCGGCGAAGGAGACGAAGCCGGCGCCCGTCGCGACGGTGCCGAACGTCAGTGCGGCGTACCAGACCTGCCCGGCGCCCTTCCACGCCTGGCCGCCGATGGCCGTCGCGGCGAGGTGGAAGGCGCGGTTGGGGATGCCGGAGTTGAGGTGCACGCCACCGTTGTCGTCGGTGGTGTCGATGAAGTCGTCCATGTGCGCGACCTGCGGGTCGTGCCCGAGCACCGGGTCGTCGTAGGCCGTGCCGGGCGCGGCCATGTCGCGCAGGGCTCGGGCCTGCACGCCCGGGAGGAAGAGCTCCTCCCCGATCAGCCAGTCGGCCTCGTCGACGGTCTGGCCGCACACCCGCTGCTTGAGGCAGGAGGCGAACACGTCGGAGACCGACTCGTTGAGGGCGCCCGCCTGGCCCTGGTAGGCCAGCGCGGCGGTGCGCTCGGTCACCGCGTGCGCGAACTCGTGGGCCAGCACGTCGATCGCCCGGGTGAACCGGCCGAAGACCCTGCCGTCACCGTCGCCGAAGACCAGGTGGGCGCCGTCCCAGAACGCGTTGTCGTAGTCCTTCTCGTAGTGGACCGTCAGGGAGACGCCCCCACCCTCCCCGTCGTAGGACGACCGGCCGAACTCCTCGGCGAACAGCGCAAGCGTGGCCACGATGCCGTCGGCCGCCTCGTCGACCGCGGCGTCACCGGAGGGCGGCTGCCCCGCGGAGCGCACCGGCCGCCCGGGCAGCACGGTGCCGTTGTCGGCGGGGTGCACCACCCAGGCCGAGTCGAGCTCGGGAGGCGCACCGAGCCGGGCGACGCGGCGCCCACGCACGCCGGCGTCGACGCGCAGCGTGTGGGTCGAGCAACCCGCACCCGGGTGCCCGGACTCGGCGATACGGCGTAGGAGGTACGGCGGCACGAACAGGCAGGTCATGCCCTCAGTCCTACCCGAGGACGCCGACAAACTGAACCGCCAGGAGGCGTTCGCGGGCTACGGCGCGATTCTGGGAAAGCCGCGCGTCGCCGTACGATTCAGGCAACCCAACCCAGCGAAAGCGACGGCGCACTCCCATGTCTGGAACCACCACCCGCAGCGACCTGCGCAACGTCGCGATCGTCGCGCACGTCGACCACGGCAAGACCACCCTGGTCGACGCGATGCTCCGCCAGGCGGGTGCCTTCACCGCCCACCAGGCCGAGAGCGTCGCCGAGCGGGTCATGGACTCCGGTGACCTCGAGCGCGAGAAGGGCATCACGATCCTCGCGAAGAACACCGCGGTGCACTACGAGGGACCGGCCGGTGGCGGCCAGCCGATGGTCATCAACATCATCGACACCCCGGGCCACGCCGACTTCGGCGGCGAGGTCGAGCGCGGTCTCTCGATGGTCGACGGCATCGTGCTGCTCGTCGACGCGTCGGAGGGCCCGCTCCCCCAGACCCGCTTCGTGCTGCGCAAGGCCCTCAACGCCGACATGCCGGTGATCCTGGTCGTCAACAAGACCGACCGCAGCGACGCCCGGATCGCCGAGGTCGTGGACGAGACCTACGAGCTGTTCATGGACCTCCTCGACGAGAGCCACAGCCAGGACGCCCTCGACTTCCCCGTCGTCTACGCCTCCGGCCGGGCCGGCATCGCGAGCCTCACCAAGCCCGAGAACGGCACGATGCCGGAGGGCAGCGACCTCGAGCCGCTGTTCAAGACGATCCTCGAGACCATCCCGGCCCCGGTCTACACCGAGGGCGCCCCGCTGCAGGCCCACGTCACCAACCTCGACGCGTCGCCGTTCCTCGGCCGGCTCGCCCTGGTGCGGGTGCACGAGGGCACCCTGCGCAAGGGCCAGACGGTGGCGTGGATGCGCCGCGACGGCGAGGTCAAGAACGTCCGCGTCACCGAGCTGCTCGTCACCGAGGGCCTGGAGCGCAAGCCCGGCGAGTCCGCCGGCCCCGGCGACATCGTCGCCATCGCAGGCATCCCCGAGATCACCATCGGCGAGACCCTGGCCGACCCCGACAACCCCGTCGCGCTGCCGCTCATCCACGTCGACGAGCCGGCCATCTCGATGACCATCGGCACCAACACCTCGCCGCTGGTTGGTCGCACGAAGGGCGGCAAGGTCACCGCACGCCTCGTCAAGGACCGCCTCGACGCCGAGCTCGTCGGCAACGTGTCGCTGCGCATCCTCCCCACCGAGCGCCCCGACGCCTGGGAGGTGCAGGGCCGCGGCGAGCTGGCACTGGCCATCCTCGTCGAGCAGATGCGCCGTGAAGGGTTCGAGCTCACCGTCGGCAAGCCGCAGGTCGTCACCAAGGAGATCGACGGCAAGGTCCACGAGCCGTTCGAGCGCCTGACGATAGACGCGCCCGAGGAGTACCTCGGCACGATCACCGAGCTGCTCGCCTCCCGCAAGGGCCGCATGGAGCAGATGACCAACCACGGCACCGGCTGGGTCCGCATGGAGTTCCTGGTCCCGGCGCGCGGCCTGATCGGCTTCCGCACCGAGTTCCTCACCGACACCCGGGGCACCGGCATCGCCCACGGCATCTCCGAGGGCTACGAGCCGTGGGCCGGCGAGATCCGCTCCCGCACCAACGGGTCGCTGGTGGCCGACCGCAAGGGCGCGGCCACGGCGTACGCCATGACCAACCTGCAGGAGCGCGGGATCATGTTCGTGGAGCCCACGACCGAGGTCTACGAAGGCATGATCGTCGGCGAGAACTCCCGCGCCGACGACATGGACGTCAACATCACCAAGGAGAAGCAGCAGACCAACATCCGGTCCGCCACCTCCGACAACTTCGAGAAGCTGATCCCGCCGAAGCGCCTCTCGCTCGAGCAGTGCCTCGAGTTCTGCCGCGACGACGAGTGCGTCGAGGTGACCCCCGACTCGGTGCGCATCCGCAAGGTCGTGCTCGACGCCAACGAGCGTGCCAAGACCGCGTCCCGGGCACGCAAGGCGGCGCGCTGACCGTGACCCCACAGGCGCTGTTCCGCCGGGTCGCGATCGCCGAGGCAGTCACCTGGGCGCTGCTGCTGTTCGGCATGTTCCTCAAGTACGTCACCGAGACGACCGAGCTCGGCGTCCGGGTCTTCGGCATGGTGCACGGGGTCGTGTTCGTCGCCTACTGCCTGGTCACGGTCCTGGTGTGGGTCGACCAGCGCTGGTCGCTCGGGCGCGGCCTGCTCGGTCTCGTGGCGGCGGTGCCGCCCTTCGCCACCATCGCCTTCGACGTGTACGCCGAGAGGCGCGGCCTGCTGTCCCCGACCTGGCGGCTCCGCTCGCACGAGCCCGCCTCCCTCGGCGAGCGTGCAGCGTCCTGGCTGCTCCGCAACCCCGCGCGGGGGGCCATCGCCGGCCTGGTCGCGGTCGTCGTACTCACCGGGGCAGCCCTGCTCGTCGGCCCGCCCGGCTGACCCTGGGCCCTCGCCCTCAGGCGAGCACGCGGGACCGGCGCACCTGCGGCACCATCACGCCCGCGCCGAGGAGCGGAAGCACCGCCAGCGCCACCAGGCTGAGCGGGATGCCCACCACGTCGCCGAGGCCTCCCACGAAGGCCGAGCCCACGCTCCCGCCGACCATGAAGAACAGCGTGGCCACCCCGAGGGCCACGCCCCGCTCCTCGCCGCGGACAGCGTCTCCGACCGCGACGCTGAGTGCCGGCTGGGCCATGCCGAAGATCACGGTCACCACCACGACCACGAGACCGAGCAGCGGCGGGGACACGAGCCGGGTGCCCAGAGCAGCCAGCAGGAGCGCGAGGCTGGCGCCCACGGCGGCGGCCGCGATCGAGGCAGCGGGACCCACCCGGTCGATCAGCGGCCCGGCGAAGCGCGGCACGAAGAGGGCGACCACGGCGCTCGGGACGAGCAGGAGGCCGACCTGCCAGGTCTCCCAGCCCTCGGCGACCAGCACCGCGGGCACGCCGATGAGCAGCGCGAACCACGCCGCCGGGATGGCCGACGCCGCCACGGCGCTGCTCACCACCACCGGGTTGCGCACCACGCTCATGGGCAGGAACCCATGGGGTCGGCGGCGTACCCACCAGACGACCGCCGGCGCACCGAAGACGATCAGGAGCGTGCCGAGGAGCGCCACCAGACCCCCGGTCGAAGGTGACTGCACCAGCAGCACCAGCCCGGCAGCGGTGGCGGCCACCATCACGGCGCCGATGACGTCGAGGCTCGCGCCGGTGCCCTCGCCGGTGAGGGCTCGCCAGATCAGCGGCAGCACCAGGGCACCCAGGATCGGCAGGGCCATCACCGCGCGCCAGCCGAAGGCGTGCTCGACGACACCGCCCACGAGGGGGCCCAGGCAGCTGATGGCCGCAGCGGTGGCGGCGAGCCTGCCCAGCGCCAGGCCGCGCATCGGCCCGGCGTACCTCGCGCTCAGCACAGCCACCCCGAGGGTCGGGACCGCAGCCGCGCCGGCGCCCTGCAGCAGCCTGGCGACCAGCAGCACGGAGTACGTCGGCGCCAGGGCAGCGACCAAGGCGCCACCGGTCATCAGGCCGATGCCGACGAGCAGCGGGATGCGCACGCCCACCAGGTCGGAGACGCGTCCGTAGACGGCCGTCGTCACCGCGAGCATCAGCGTGTAGAGGCTGATCGTCCAGGTCGCTCCCCCGACGCCGATGCCGAACTCGTCGCCAATGAGGGGCAGTGCGATCGCCGCGGACGACGAGCCCATGCCGGCCAGCCCGAACAGGAGTCCGAGCAGCACGGAGAGACGGCGGGATTCGGCGAGCATTCCTCTCACAACCCGGAGCGCGCCCGGGGCATTCCGCGGGTACGAGCCGGGGAGGGCCGCGGAGTTCGGTATGACGACTCCGCGTCCTAGGGTGGAGTCGACTGTCACAGCCGCGAGGAGCACCATGAGCGCACGCCGCGTCCTGCCCACCGACGAAGCCACCGAGCTGCTCAAGCTCGTGCGCGAGCTCGCCACCAACGAGCTCGCGCCGCGCTCCGCGGAGGCCGAGGCGACCGAGACCTTCCCGCGCGAGCTGTTCCGGATGCTCGGCGAGGTGGGCCTGCTCGGTCTGCCGTACGACGAGGAGTACGGCGGCGGCGGGCAGCCCTACGAGGTCTACCTGCAGGTCCTCGAGGAGCTCGGCTCGGTGTGGTCCAGCATCGGCGTGGGGGTGAGCGTGCACGCGCTGTCCTGCTTCGGCCTGGTCAACTTCGGCACCGACGAGCAGAGGAAGCAGTGGCTGCCGGACATGCTGGGCGGGCAGCTGCTGGGCGCCTACTGCCTCTCGGAGCCGCAGGCAGGCTCCGACCCCGCGGCGATGCGCACGAGTGCCCGGCTCGACGGCGATCACTACGTCCTCAACGGCGCCAAGGCCTGGACCACCCACGGCGGCGAGGCCGACTTCTACAAGGTGATGGCGCGCACCGCAGGGGATCCCGGCGACCGCAACGGCATCTCCTGCTTCCTGGTCCCGGCAGGCACCGAGGGCCTCAGCGCCGACAACGCCGAGAGGAAGATGGGGCTCACCGGCTCGACGACGGCCACGATGCTCTTCGACGACGTACGGGTCCCGGTCGAGCGGCGCCTCGGCGCCGAGGGCGACGGCCTCCGGATCGCGCTCGCCGGACTCGACTCCGGTCGCCTCGGCATCGCCGCCGTCGCGACCGGTCTCGCGCAGGGCGCGCTGGACAAGGCCGTCGAGTACGCGCGGGAGCGCAAGACCTTCGGCCAGCGCATCATCGACCACCAGGGGCTTGCCTTCGTGCTCGCCGACATGGAGGCCGCCGTCCAGACCGCGCGGGCCGTCACGCTGCACGCGGCGCGCCTCAAGGACCGCGGCCTGCCGTTCTCCCGCGAGGCCAGCATCGCCAAGCTGGTCGCGACGGACAACGCCATGAAGGTCACCACCGACGCCGTGCAGGTGCTCGGCGGCTACGGCTACACCAAGGACTTCCCGGTGGAGCGCTACATGCGCGAGGCCAAGGTCATGCAGATCTTCGAGGGCACCAACCAGATCCAGCGGATGGTCATCGGCCGCTCCCTCGACAAGGACAGCGCCGGCGGCATCCTGCAGGGCTGACCACGCGGTTGTCCGTTCACGACCGGCGTGCCACGGTGGAGGGCATGACCAAGAAGATCGCGTTCCTGACCGCGTCCGAAGGCATCGAGAGCGTCGAGCTCACGGAGCCCTGGGAAGCCCTCACGGAGGCGGGTCACACCGCCGTGCTCATCTCGCCCGAGTCGGGCCAGGTGCAGCTCTTCGACCACCTCGACCGGGCCGAGACCCGGACGGTGGATCAGAAGGTGTCCGACGCCTCGGTCGACGACTACGACGCGCTGGTGCTGCCCGGCGGGGTCGCCAACCCCGACGCGCTGCGCACCGACGCCGACGCCGTGGCCTTCGTCAAGGATTTCGTGGCCTCCGGCAAGCCGGTCGCGGCCATCTGCCACGCCCCGTGGACCCTGGTCGAGGCCGGCGTCGTCGACGGCAGGCGGCTGACCTCGTGGCCGAGCCTGCAGACCGACATCCGCAACGCCGGTGGCACGTGGGTCGACGACGAGCTCGTGACCGACGGCAACCTCATCACCAGTCGCAAGCCCGACGACCTCCCGGCGTTCAACAAGGCCCTGCTCGACGCCCTCAGCGACTGACGTGCCACCGCCCGAGCAGAGTCCCGCCCTCCTCGAGCAGTAGCGTCGGCGTGAGGGGTACGTCGATCTCGGAGCCCGCGACGATCCGCAGCCGGGTGCCGCCGATCGCGCGCGGCACCACGGTGACGCACAGCTCGTCGGCGACGCCCTCGGCGAGGAGCTGGTGCAGGAGGTGGGGTCCGCCCTCCGACAGCAGCTCGGTGTGTCCGCGATCGCCCAGGGCGGCCTTGAGGGTGACCAGGTCGACCGAGTAGGACCCCAGGACCAGGACGTTCTCGTCGCCCAGCAGGGCCCGCGCCTCCGCGAGTGCGGGCGCGTGCTCCGTGGTGGCCATCAGCACGCGTCCGGGCTCGGCCCCGCACACCGTCGGCGGCACCTGGCCCGACCTGCTCACGACGACCAGCGGCAGGTCAGGAGGTCGGTAGCCCTCGATGCGCACGGTCCCGGCACCCACGACCAGGCAGTCGGCCAGCCGCCTCAGCGCATGGAAGACGCTCTTGTCGACGGCGTTGTTGATCCCGCCGCTCTTGCCGTCGTCACCCTGCGCTGCGCCGTCGAGGGTGCTCACCATGTTGACGCGCAGCCACGGACCCACGTGATGGGCAGGACGTGCGTAGAGCGCCTCGAAGTCGTCCTCCGTGACCACGGCTCCGGGCTCGCCACCGATCAAGACGCGCATGTCCACCTCACCACCCAGTAGGAGACCCCGTACGGGTCGTCTGCATAGTCCACCACGACCTCGTCGACGCTCAGCTCGCGCAACGACGCCAGCACGTCGAGGCCGCTGGTCCCGAGCTGCGTGGCCAGTGCCCGGTCGAGTCCGGCCAGCGCCGCGGTGTCCCCGGCGGCCAGGGCCGCACCCAGGACCTCGTCGAAGGCGTGGGCACGCTCGTCGAGGTGCCCCGGGGCCCTCTCGCTGCGCTTCGACGACCCGTTGACCAGCACCAGCGCCGGGTCGCCGGCCCGGGGGCCGCCCCTCGCCGGGTCGGGCGCGGACGCTCCGAGGAGGTGGGCGCCGATGCGCTCGGCCTGGGCATCGGCGGCCAGCACCCGCACCGGGCCGCCGGCCGGGTCGTCCAGCAGCCACGCCACCGCCGCCTGGGCCGCGGCACGCAGGTCGGCGACGGGGTCCTCGCGCCCGGCGTACTCGGGCAGCAACGCCAGCACCGGCGGCACGATCGCGACCCTCACTGCAGGCCCCGGATGGCTCGCTGCGGCAGCCGCCGGCCGGCGATGGTGTCGACCATGTCGACGACCTGGCGCGTCTCGGTGACCTCGTGCACGCGGTAGATGCGGGCGCCGGCGAGGGCGCACACCGCGGTCGCGGCCAGCGTGCCGATGAGACGCTCGCCCACCGGCACGTCGAGGCTCTCGCCGACGAAGTCCTTGTTGGACAGGGACACCAGCACCGGCCAGCCGGTGGCGACCATCTCGTCCAGCCGCCGGGTGATCTCGAGGGAGTGGAAGGTGTTCTTGCCGAAGTCGTGGGCCGGGTCGATCACGATCGACTCACGCCGGACCCCCGCGGCCATCGCCCGCTCCGCATAGCCGACCGTGTCGTTGATCGCGGAGACCATCACGTCGTCGTACTCCACGCGGTAGGGCCGCGTCCGCGGCGTCGCACCACCGGTGTGCGTGCAGATGATCGCCGCGCCGTGCTCCGCCGCCGCGTCGACCAGACCGGGGTCGGCGCCGCCCCACGCGTCGTTGAGCACGTCAGCGCCCTCAGCGCACACCACCCGGCCCACCTCGGCCCGCCAGGTGTCGACGGAGATGACCAGGTCGGGGTAGGCCGACCGGACCCGGCCGACGAAGGAGGCGACCCGGCGGATCTCCTCGCGGGCGTCGATCTCGGCGCCGGGGGCGGCCTTGATGCCCCCGATGTCGACGATCTCCGCGCCCTCGGCGACGACCTGCGCGACCCGGTCGAGGGCCTTGTCCTCGGCCCAGGTCGCACCCTTGTCGTAGAAGGAGTCCGGGGTGCGGTTGACGATCGCCATCATCAGCCTGGCCTCGTCGGGGAACGTGTGCCGACCCAGCACGAGTGTCACCTGAGCTCCTCCGCGGGTGGTCGTTCGAGCGTGGACACCATCATCTCGACCGCCTCGACGCGGGCACCGTCGGGGTGGAACTGGCGCAGCATCACCAGGTCGTCCTGCTCCCTGCCCGACCGCGCGAGGGCAGCCGCCAGGATCTGGGTCGACATCGCGCCCAGGTCGCGCAGCGCCTGGTGCCGGTGGGCCCGCCGGCCGAGGTCGACCTGGGCCAGCGACCGCTCGCCGTGGCCGCGCACGGTGTCGACCAGCGCAGCGAGCTCGACGGCGTACCCGGTCGGGACCGTGAGCGACCCGAAGAGCTCGCGCCGGATCGCCCACTCCCCGGCCAGCGGCTGGATGAGCCCGGCCAGCTGGGGGAAGAGCACCGCTACCAGCGGCCGCGCGACGAGCTCGGTGACCCGGCCGCCCTCGAACGCCGCAGCCGGGTCGTCGCCGAAGGGGCGCTCGTAGAACCCCTTGACCAGCTGCACCCCGGGGTCGGTGAGCAGCGGACCCAGCAGGCCGGGCACGAAGTGGGTGTCCCAGTCGAGCAGGTCGGCGTCCATGAAGACGACGACGTCGCCGGTGGTGACGAACTGCGACTTCCACATCGCCTCGCCCTTGCCGGGGTGTGAGCCCAGCTCGGGACGGATGTCCGCCGAGCGGTGCGCCACCGCCCCGGCGTCCTCGGCGACGGCGTAGGTCCGGTCCGTGGAGTCGGAGTCGATCACCACGATCTCGTCGAGGAGCGACACGGTGTCCATCAGCGCGTCTCGCACGCGCGTGACGACGTCGCCGACCGTGGCCGCCTCGTTGCGGGCGGGTACGACGAGGCTCACCCTCGTCGGTCCCTTGGTCGCGACGAGGTCGGCCAGCGCCCAGTCGTCCCAGTGGTAGGTCGCGATCATCGCGCCGACCCTAGCCGGGACGTGGCATTCAGCCCCGCACGCGCACCCGCACCACCGTGGCCGCCTCGCGTGTCCGGCCGTCGCCGAGGTAGCCCACCGCGAAGTAATGGTCGCCCTTCTTCAGCTTGGGCAGCGCGACCCGCGCCACGCCGTCACGCAGGCTGGCCACCCCGAAGGTGTCCTCCCCCACGACCACGACCGTGCCGGTGGGGGTGAACCCCTCGGCGTCGACCGTGACGACGAGGTGCCCGCCCTTCTTGCCCGCCTGGGCCGCCGCGTCGAGCTCGGCCGAGATCGTCGGCCGCTGCTTGACGACCGTGACCGTCACGGAGCCGGTTGCGGCCGCGTGGGTGCTGTCGCCGGAGTAGACCAGGGTCAGCTCGTGCGCACCGACCGGCAGGGATCCGGCAGGAAGCTGAACGGTCGTCTGCCCTCCGGAGAGGGTGCCGGTGCCGAGCACGGTGTCGCCGTCCCTGACCTCCACGTCGCCGGTGGCCGATGCCGGGGCGACCGTGACGTGCACCGAGCCGGCGCGACCGAACTCGAACGGCGAGGCGGTGCCGGTGACCTGCGTCGCCGTGGGCGCCGCCGGGAACCGGAGCCCGATGATCTCGGGGTTGTGGTCGGACGCGCGGTACTGGTTGGGCGAGTACAGGTCGGCCAGGTTCGCGTTGTAGCGGCTGTACTCGTAGTAGACCGGCTCGTTGGCGTTGATCTGGTAGACGTCTGCGCCGGTGACGAGATCCGCGGCCGCCTCGTTGGCGAACACGTGGTCGAGCGACCCGGCGAAGCCGCCGAAGGCGTAGGTCAGCTCGTCGTCGGTGGCGGTCGCGAAGTCGGAGGTGATCTCCTGGTAGCCGCCGTCCTCGATCACGTGGACCGGGTCCTCCTGGCTGTAGGCGTTGAAGTCGCCGGCCAGGAACATCGCGTCGATCCCGCGGTCGGCGAGGAACTCGTCGGTGAAGGCGAGCAGGGCCGCGGCCTGACGGGTGCGGTCGCCGTTGAAGCCCCCGGCTCCGTCACCGGTGTCGGCGTTGTCGCCGGTGCCGGAGCCGCCCTTGGACTTGAAGTGGTTGACGGTCACGCCGAACGCGAGGTCGGCGGGCGCGCCGACCGCCTTGAACGCCTGGGCCAGCGGCTCGCGGGCGTTGGCGAAGGCCGGCGAGCCCACCAGGATGCGCGAGGCACCCTCGGGCTCGACGACGGTCGGGTTGTAGATGAACGCGGCCCGGATGGCGTCCTGCTCGGCGAGCGTGGGCTGCTCGCTCGCCGGGGGTGAGGGCACGAACGCCCATCGGGCGGGGTCGCCCGGGTGGACCGCGGCCCAGTCGGCGTTGAGCGCCACGACCAGCGCCCCGAGCGCGTCGTCGCGGTCGGCCTCACCGAGCTTGGTGGAGTTCTCGATCTCCTCCAGGCCCATGATGTCGGCGTCCATCGTGTTGATGGCACGCACGATCTTGGCCTGCTGACGCTGCAGGTTCACGTCGTCGGCCGCGCCTCGGGGGCCTGGCAGCGGTGCGCCGCCGGGGTCGGCGGGGTCGGGCTGCTCACAGGTGTCGTTGGAGATCCGGTTGCCCACCCGGTCGGTGTAGTAGGAGCACCGGCGGCCCTCGCCGGCGGCGACGTAGGCCTCGCCCGTGGTGTTGAAGTAGTTGAGGACGTTGAACGTCGCGATCTTGACGTCGCCGCCGACGTCCTCGGGGGTCGTGGGACGGTCCTGCTCGATGCTGACCTGGGACTCGCCGTCGTCGCCGGCCGGGATGCGGGCCTGCGGCTGCAGCCGCCACATCGCGTCGCGGAAGTCGAAGACCACCGGCTCGTTGAAGGTCACCGCGGCACCCATGCGCACCGTGTGGGTGGGCGTGAGCCACGGGAACGCCTGCACGTCCTCGACGCTCGAGCTGACGTAGTCGAGGTCGGCGCCGTCGTCGAGGGTGACCATGTGGGCCTCGTTGAACCGGTTGCGGTTCGCCAGGCCCACCGGGTCGGCGGTCGGGTTGGCCACCTGGGTCGGCGCGATCAGCGGCAGCGTGGAGTTGGCGGCCAGGCCGATCTCCCCGGCCATGGCGAAGCCGTTGGGGCTGGCCTGGGTGAAGGGACTGCCGTCGTAGGAGTCGGTCACGGTGTAGGGGTCGGTGGGCTGGAACAGCTCGCCCTCGTGCTTCTCCCGCGCGGCGGCGAGGGCGTCGCCACTGAGGCAGCCGGCGCCGGGAAGCTCGCACTCCGTGCCGGGCAGCACCGTGCCGGGCGTGACGGCCTCGGCAGGCGTGGCGGCGACCTGGGTGAAGTTGGCGGGATCGGTCACCGTCAGCTCGGTCATGCCGCCGAACTCGGTGACCTTGCCCATCACGGTGACCTTGCTGCCGACCGTGGCGCTGATCGCCGAGCTGCCCGTGAAGACGAAGATGCCGTCGGAGGCGTCGGGAGTCGCATCGCTCGAGGGGTCGTAGCCCGGGGTCTGCATGTAGAACCCGCGGAAGAACCCGCCGTCCGCGTTGGGGTACGACGCCGTGACCACGCCGGTCGTCGTCACGTTGGCGTTGGGCAGGGGGGTCGTCGCGCCGGTGCCCTGGATCTCGGGGATGGTCCGGGTCGGGACGACGGTGCCGGCGTCCGCCGTGGGCGTCTCGAGCGTGAAGTCGGCGGAGTTGTCGTCGGTGTCCACCCCGCCCGAGGCTCGCTGCAGGGACGTGGTGGCGCCCAGGGCGGTGGTGTCGGCGGGTGCGCCCTCGAAGACGTTGCTCGTGCCCCACCCGACCAGGTCGGCGACGTACTGGTCGGGGGCGACGTCGCCGGTGCCCGGGTCGATCCCCGCCGGGTCCTTGGCGAGGAGCAGGGTCCCGCCCGCGGCGGACAGCTCGGTGTCACCGGTGGCGTCGACGCCCGGGACGGGCACGCCGCCGGGACCGCCGGCGCCGAGCTGCACGATCACCCGTCCGTTGTTGGCGACGGTGCCGGTCAGCGGGACCGCGACCTGCGCCGTGCCGGTCGCGGCGGGGGCGCGATACTGCAGGGTGAGGCCGGCCAGGTCGACGGAGCCACCGGAGGTGTTGAGGAGCTCCACGAAGTCGTGGTCGTAGGTCGCGCCGGAGGCGCCGCCGTCGGTGTAGACCTCGGCGATCTTGAGCCGCGGGGCCACGCAGTCGCAGTTGGTGGGCGTGCCCGTGGCGGTGCCGGCGAAGTCCTTGGAGTTGTCGTCGGTGTCGGCTCCCGTGCGAGTGGCGGTGGTCGTCGTGGTCGGCGCGCCGCTGCGGACGGCGGTCTCGAAGGTGTTGGAGGCGCCGTAGCCGACCAGGTCGATGATGCGCTCGTCGGCAGTCACGCTGCCCGTGGCCGGAGCGGGGTTCGTCAGCACGGTCGCCTGGTCGGCCAGGAAGATGGTGCCGGTGGTGCCGCTTAGGTTCATCCCGCCTGCGGTGACGTCGGGAGCCGGGATGGAGGTGCCCCCACTGCTGCTGGCCCCACCGACGAGGTAGTAGCCGCCGGCCGGCACCTTCCCGCTGAGCGGGACGACCGACGACGGGTTCGCCGTGCCGGTGGCCGAGCGGTACTGGACCGACGTGCCGGTCAGGTCGATGGACTGTCCGGACACGTTGTGGATCTCCACGAAGTCCTGGTTGTAGAGGTTCGTCGGGCTGTTGGCGCCGAAGACCTCGGAGATCACCAGGCCCGCGCTCGGGGCCGCCTGGGCCGGCCCGGCGAGGCCGAGCGCGAGGGGTGCCGCGACGAGACCGAGGAGTGCGGCGCCGATGCCACCGCGGCGGACGAGCGAGGGGCGACGAACCGAGAAGGAGGGAGACACGAGGGGCCTTTCGAACACACGAGACACACGCGGAGGTGGAGATGACCGACGACCGTCACGCTAACCCCGGGCGGGGACAGTGGGCGAGGGCTCGGCAAAGTCTCGGTGACCGGTACCCGAATTCCTATGGTCGCGAGTTGCCAATTCTCCGGTGCGAGATTCGTGCGACTACCACAGGTAGGAGCGCACCCCGGCCACGAGCCCCCGCGCGTACGTCGCGCGGCCGCGCGCGCTGGTCATCCGGCGGGCCTCGCCCGGGTCGCGCATGTTGCCGAGCTCGACCATCACGACCGGTACGTCCGAGAGGTTGAGCGTCCCGAGGTCGCCGCGCACGTCGAGACCGTCACCCCCGGCGATGTAGTCGGCCACCGGCAGCCCGACCCGCACCAGGCCGCGCCGTACGTCGCGAGCCAGCGAGGCCGACTCGCCCGCGATGTCGGCGGTCCAGCCCGGGCGGGCGGTGGGCGCGATGACGTGGAAGCCGCGCGCGCCCGGGGCGTACGACCCGTCGGCGTGGATGCTGAGCTTCAGGTCGGCGTCGATGTCGTTGCCCGCGCGACCGCGCTCGTCGACGCACGGACCCCAACGGTCCTGCCTGTTGCTGGTGCGCACCATCACGACGCGCGCGCCGAGGTCTCGGAGCCGCGCGCGCACCTGCCGGGTGACCTGCCAGGTGAAGGTCGCCTCGGGGTAGCCGCCGTCGGTCGCCGTACCCGTGGTGTTGCACGGCTTGGTGAACCCGCCCGCCGGCACGGGCGCGTTGATCTGCGCCGGGAAGTTGTGGTTGCCCAGCTGGTGTCCGGCATCGAGTACGACGACCCGGCCGGCCATCGGAGGCGGGTCGGCCGGCTCGGCGCCGGTGGCGACCGCCGTGGCGCCTGCCGGACCGGCCAGGAGGGAGAGGAGGAGCGCCAGGGCCGCGATCATTCGTAGCCCAGGATCTCCTGGCGCTTCTCGCCCCAGGCCAGCGCGGAGGCGATGGCGTCGTCGAGGCTCAGCTCGGTCCGCCACTGGAGCAGCTCGGCCGACCGGTCGACGTTGGCGAAGGCGCCCACGGCGTCACCGGGACGCGGTGGCGCCTCCCGCAGCGGCACGGTCTGGCCGGAGACGCGCTCGAACGACGCGATCAGCTCGCGCACCGTCACCCCGTCACCGCGCCCGACGTTGATGATCGTCGAGGGCGCGTCGACGGCGGCGAGCACCTCGTCGAAGCGCTCGATCGCCCGCACGTGCGCGCGGGCGAGGTCCCAGACGTGGATGTAGTCGCGCAGCCCGGTGCCGTCGCGGGTCGGGTGCTCGGTGCCGGTGATCGTGAAGGCGTCCTTGATGCCGCGGGCCGCCATCACGAGCTGGCCGATGACGTGCGACGGCTCCTTGGCGTAGATGCCGGACTCGAGGTCGGGGTCGGACCCGATGGGGTTGAAGTAGCGCAGGATGATGGCGCGCAGGCCGGTCGCGGCGGCGATGTCCTGCAGGGCCATCTCCATGACGAGCTTGGTGCGCGCGTACGGCGACGTCGGGTCGAGGGGGTCGGACTCGCGGACCTCGAAGTCGTCGCGCATGGCGTAGAGCGAGCCCGAACTGGAGAAGAGCACGCGCGGCTTGCCCAGGGCGATCAGCTCGTCGAACAGCTCGAGCGACTTGGCGACGTTGTCGCGGTAGTACTCGTAGGGCAGCTCCACCGACTCGGGCACGACGATCCGCGCGGCCATGTGGATCGTGGCGTCGATGTCGGGGTGCTCGGCGACCACGCGCCGCAGCAGCTCGCGGTCGGCGATGTCGCCCTGGTAGAAGATCCGGTCCTTCACGAAGGCCAGCGGCCCGACGAGCAGCGAGTCCAAGATGACCGGCGTGTGACCGGCCTCCTCGAGTGCCTTCGCCGTGATCGAGCCGATGTAGCCGGCGCCGCCGGTGACCAGAACCTTCATGCTTGGCAGCCTAGCCAACCGACGTCGCGTCACGGCGTACGGCATGATCGCCCTCCCACTCGGCTAGCCTGCCCGGGTGAGCAGCCATCGCGTCGAGGCTTCACGAGTGGTGGCGGTCGATGCCGCCCGGGCCTTCGACGCGCTCCTCGCGACGCCTCGGCAGTCGATCTTCGCGCGCGGCTTCGCGGCCTTCCCGCCGGTCGACGACGTGCGCGACCAGCAGGGCGACTGGGACACCGTCGGCCAGTCACGCACCCTCCTACTCGGGGACGGGGGCTCGGTGCAGGAGACGCTGACCTCTGTAGACCGGCCGCACAGCTTCGGCTACGTCCTCGACGACATCCACGGCAGGCTGCGGCCGTTCGTGACCAGCATCGACGGGGTCTGGTCGGTCGCCCAGGAGGATGGCGGCTCCCGCATCAGCTGGGCCTGGACCATGCATCCCGCCGCGCCACCGGCCCGGCTGACGATGACCGTGATCGGCCGCCTGTGGCAGGGCTACGCCGACCTGGCGCTGAAGCGCGTCGAGGCGATGCTGACCACCTGACACAATCGCGCCCATGCCCGACGGTCGTCCCCCCAGCGCGCTCATCACCGGGATCACCGGACAGGACGGGCTCTACCTCGCCGAGCTGCTGCTCTCCAAGGGGTACGACGTCCACGGCGTGATCCGCGGCCAGAACAACCCGCGCCGCGAGCTGGTCGAGCGGCTGGTGCCCGACGTGCACCTGCACAACGGCGACCTCACCGACATGTCGAGCCTGCTGCGCGCGCTGAGCGCGGCGCAGCCCGACGAGGTCTACAACCTCGGCGCGATCTCCTTCGTGGCCTACTCGTGGGAGAACGCCGCGCTCACGGCCGACGTCACGGCCAAGGGCGTGCTCACCATGCTGGAGGCCGTGCGGCTGCACTGCGAGGACGACCCGTCAGCGGTCCGGTTCTACCAGGCGTCGAGCTCGGAGATGTTCGGCTCGGTGCCGGAGTGGCCGCAGCACGAGCGCACCCTGCTCTGGCCGCGCTCGCCGTACGGCGTGAGCAAGGTCTTCGGCCACTACATGACGATCAACTACCGCGAGTCCTACGGCATGCACGCCTCGTCGGGGATCCTCTTCAACCACGAGTCGCCGCGTCGCGGTGAGGAGTTCGTGACCCGCAAGGTCAGCAAGGCGGTGGCGGCGATCAGCCTCGGCCTGGCCGACGAGCTGGTGCTCGGCAACCTCGACGCCCAGCGCGACTGGGGCTTCGCCGGCGACTACGTCGAGGCGATGTGGCTGATGCTCCAGCAGGAGCGGCCCGACGACTACGTCATCGCCACCGGCGTCACCCACTCCATCCGCGACCTGGTCACCGTCGCCTTCCGCCACGTCGGCATCGCCGACTGGAGCGGCTACGTCCGCCAGGACGACCGCTTCCGACGGCCCGCCGAGGTCGACCGCCTCGTGGGTGACGCGAGCAAGGCCCGCGAGGTGCTCGGCTGGAAGCCGGCGGTCGGCTTCGAGGAGCTCGTCGCCATGATGGTCGACGCCGACATCGCCGCGCTGCGGGCCGGCTGGTGACGGTCGCCTTCGTCACCGGCATCGGCGGCCAGGACGGCGGCTACCTCGCCGACGCGCTGCTCGCTCGCGGGGTCGAGGTGCACGGGCTGGTGCGCGGCGCCGGGCCTGCCTTCGTCCATCCGGACGTCACGCTGCACGCCGGCGACCTCACCGACGCCGACGCTGTGCGCGGCCTGCTGCTCGACCTGGCCCCCGACGAGGTCTACAACCTGGCCGCGATCAGCTCGGTGGCGCAGAGCTGGCAGCACCCCGATGCAGTACGCCGGGTCAACGGCGACGCCGCCGTCGAGCTGATGGCGTCGTCGTACGCCGTGATGCTGGCCCAGGGTCGCCCGGTGCGCTTCGTGCAGGCGTCGTCGGCGGAGATCTTCGGTCAGCCGGCCGCGACCCCGCAGGACGAGGCGACCCCGCTCGCGCCCACCAACCCGTACGGCGAGTCGAAGGCCGTCGCGCACCGGGCCGTCGGCACGTGGCGAGCACGCGGGCTGCCCGCCGTCAGCGCGATCCTCTACAACCACGAGTCGCCGCGCCGGCCCGAGCGCTTCGTGACCCGCCGGATCACGCGTGGGGTAGCCGAGATCGCGCACGGCCGAGCCGACACCCTCGTGCTCGGCAACCTGGATGCCCGCCGCGACTGGGGCTGGGCTCCCGACCACGTCGACGCCCTGGTGCGCGCCGCGCGGCACCCGGTCGCCCAGGACTACGTCGTCGCCACCGGCGAGACCCACTCGGTGCGCGACTTCGCGGTCGCCGCCCTCGCGCACGCCGGCATCGACGACTGGGAGCGGCACCTGCGCACCGACGAGGCGCTCGTCCGGCCCAGCGACGCGGCCGAGCTGTGCGGCGACAGCACGCGCGCCCGGCGGGACCTGGGCTGGCAGCCCACGCGGTCGTTCACCGAGGTCGTCGCCGCGATGGTCGACGCCGACCTGGCCCGCTGATCAGCGGTCGTCGAGCAGGCTCAGCAGGTACTCGCCGTACCCGCTCTTGCGCAGCGGCTCCGCCCGCTCGCCGAGCTCGGCGTCCGACAGGAACCCCATCCGCCAGGCGACCTCCTCGGGCGCGCCGATCTTGGTGCCCTGCCGGCCCTCGATGGTGCGCACGAAGTTGGAGGCGTCGTTGAGCGAGTCGAAGGTGCCGGTGTCGAGCCACGCCGTGCCTCGCGGCAGCACCTCGACCTGGAGGCGCCCCGCCTCGAGGTAGCGGCGGTTGAGGTCGGTGATCTCGAGCTCCCCCCGCGGCGACGGCGTGAGCTCCTGGGCGAAGCCGACGACGTCGTTGTCGTAGAAGTAGAGGCCCGGCACGGCGTACTGGCTCTTCGGCTTCTCCGGCTTCTCCTCCAGCGAGATGGCGCGACCCTCGCCGTCGAACTCCACCACGCCGTACGCCGTGGGGTCCGACACGTGGTAGCCGAAGACGGCCGCCCCGTCGATGTCGGCGAAGCTGCGCAGCTGGGTGCCGAGGCCGGTGCCGTAGAAGATGTTGTCGCCCAGCACCAGGCCGGCCTTCTCGCCGCCGATGTGGTCGGCCCCGATGAGGAAGGCCTGCGCGAGCCCGTCGGGACTCGGCTGCACGGCGAAGGTGAGGTCGATGCCGAACTGCGACCCGTCGCCCAGCAAGCGGCGGAAGGCCTCGGCCTCGTGCGGTGTGGTGATGATCAGCACCTCGCGGATGCCGGCCAGCATCAGCGTCGAGAGCGGGTAGTAGATCATCGGCTTGTCGTAGACCGGCACGAGCTGCTTGCTGATGCCCTGGGTGATGGGGTGCAGACGAGAGCCGGTGCCACCGGCGAGAATGATGCCGCGCATGGCAGCAGCCTATGGGTCGAGCCGCTCGGCCACGCGTTCTGAGACCATGTGGCATGCCCGCGGCCGCGTTCCCACTCCGTCGGGGCATCGCCATCGCGGCGGTCGTCGTCTTCCTCGCGCTGGTCGCGCTGGGCCTGCTCGCCCTTCCCTTCCGCGGGCTGCCGGCCGACGCTGACGCCGCCGAGTCGGAACTCACCCTCGCCAGCCAGGCGCTGGAGGCCGGCGACGTCGACGCGGCGACCGCGCACGTCGCGCAGGCACGAGTGGCCGTGGACGACCTGCGCGACGTGACCGAGGGCATCGGTGGCCGGGTCTGGAGCCTCGTCCCCGTCGCCGGGCCGGGGATCCGCGACGTACGCCGGCTCGGAACGGCCCTGCACGAGGTCACCGCCGCCGCGGAGGTCGCGACCCGCGTCTACCCCGAGCTGGCGGGGGCTGGAGCCACGCTGTTCCGTGACGGCGGCGTCGACCTCGCAGCGCTGGGCCGCCTCACCGGCGCGGCGCACGACGTGGACGACCACCTGCGCGTGGCCCGCGACTCGCTGGACTCCGTCGACGGCGACGCTCCCGTCGTCGGAGGCAGGACCGCAGACGCCCGCGACCGCGCGCTCACGGCCCTCCGGCCGGTCCAGGGTGCGGTGGAGGAGCTGCGGCCGCTGCTCGACGTGCTGCCCTCGATGCTCGGCGCCGACGGCGTGCACACCTACCTCGTGGCGATGCTCAACCCGGCCGAGATGCGCTTCTCCGGCGGGGCGACGCTGGCCTTCGCGACCGTGACGCTCGACGAGGGCCGGCTCGTGCTCGGCGAGACCAACGACACCGCCAACGACAACCGCGCGTTCCGGCCGGTCATCTGGAAGC
Source organism: Nocardioides sp. LHG3406-4 (assembly GCF_049897745.1). NCBI lineage: Bacteria > Bacillati > Actinomycetota > Actinomycetes > Propionibacteriales > Nocardioidaceae > Nocardioides > Nocardioides sp. LHG3406-4. The sequence continues at coordinate 354,829 of NZ_JAFCWV010000004.1, read as the reverse complement.
CGGTCGACGGCAACCCGTTCCACGGGCCCTACCGGCAGCGGATCACCAACGCCAACCTCGCGCCGTCGTGGCCGGTGAGCGGGGAGGAGCTGCTCCGGGCGTGGACGCGCGTGAAGCACGACGACGTCGACGGTCTCGTCGCCGTCGACGTGGTCGCCCTCGCCCGCCTGCTCGAGGTGACGGGACCGCTCGTCGTACCCGGGTCGGGCGAGGTGGGCGCCGACAGGCTGGTCGAGCTGACGGTCGGCAGCTACGACAAGTTCGGCGCCGGCGAGACCGAGCGCCGCAAGGCCGTCAACCGACGGCTGGTTCCCGCCTTCGCCGAGAAGCTCTTCGGCGGTGTCGACGCGCTCGGCACGTTCCGCGCGCTCGCCGACTCGGCGCGCGCCCGGCACCTCGCGGTCTACCTGCGGGACCCGGCGGCGCAGCGCGCCCTGGCCGACCTCCACGCCGACGGCGACCTCTCGAGCAGCGACGGCGACTACCTGGGGCTCTTCACCCAGAACCTCGGCGGCACCAAGTCGGACTACTGGCAGCGCAAGGTCATCGCGTCCGACGTACGCCTCGCCACCGACGGCAGCGCCCGGGTGAGGCTCGACGTGGAGATCCGCAACGAGGCCCCGCCCGGGCACGCGTCCGACATCGACAACTACACCCGGCGCAGCCTCGACCTCGCCGTCGGCGCCTTCCTGCCGCGTGGCGCGGAGGTACGCCGGCTCCGGTGGCGCGACGAGGCCGTCGCCCCGCGGCCGGGCGACTACTTCGGCCGGCCCTACCTCTCCCTGCCCGGCCAGATAGCTCCCGGCCGGTCACTCACCCTGCACCTCGAGTACGACGTCCCGGCCGCCGCCACGGTCGGCGACGGCGAGCTGGTCTACCGCCTCGACGTCGACAACCACCCGACCGTGCGACCGGAGGAGCTGTCGGTGACCGTGCACTGGCCCGCGGGCTACGCTGCCGCGGAGCTGCCTGAGGGCTGGGTCTCCACCGGCAGCGGCGCCTCGCGCTTCGCGGTGCCCGCGCTCGACGGGAGCCAGCGGTGGCGGCTGACCGCACGGGCGGCCGGCCCATAGACTCCGCGGCATGAAGCGACTTCTCGTGACCGGCGGCGCCGGCTTCATCGGCTCCAACTTCGTGCACTACCTGCTGCGGGAGACCGACGTCAGCGTGACGGTGCTCGACAAGCTGACCTACGCCGCCAACCGGGAGGCCCTCAAGGGGCTGCCCGCCGACCGGGTCGAGCTCGTCGTCGGCGACGTGGCCGACGAGACCGTGGTCGAGCCGCTGGTGGCCCGGCACGACGCGGTGGTGCACTACGCCGCCGAGTCGCACAACGACAACTCCCTCGACGACCCCAGCCCCTTCATCCGCACCAACCTGATCGGCACGTTCACGATCCTCGAGGCGGTCCGCAAGCACGGCGTGCGCCTCCACCACATCTCCACCGACGAGGTCTACGGCGACCTCGAGCTCGACGACCCGAAGCGCTTCACCGAGGACACTCCCTACAACCCGAGCAGCCCCTACTCCGCGTCGAAGGCCGGGTCCGACCACCTGGTGCGGGCCTGGGTGCGGTCGTTCGGCGTGCAGGCGACGCTGTCCAACTGCTCCAACAACTACGGTCCCTGGCAGCACGTCGAGAAGTTCATCCCGCGCCAGATCACCGAGGTCCTCGAGGGCCGCCGGCCCAAGCTCTACGGCACCGGGGAGAACGTCCGCGACTGGATCCACGCCGAGGACCACTCCAGTGCCGTGTGGACCATCCTCCGCGAAGGCCGGATCGGCGAGACCTACCTCATCGGCGCCGACGGCGAGAAGAACAACCTCGAGGTGGTGCGCCTGATCCTGACCCTGATGGGGCGCCCGGCCGACGACTTCGAGCACGTCAACGACCGCGCGGGCCACGACATGCGCTACGCCATCGAATCCGGGAAGCTGCGCAGCGAGCTCGGCTGGCGACCGCGCTTCGAGAACTTCGAGTCCGGGTTGGCCGACACCATCGCGTGGTACACCGACCACCAGGACTGGTGGCGCCCCGCCAAGGAAGCCACCGAGGCGTCGTACGCCGCGAAGGGGATGTGACGGTGCCGCTTCCGTCGCTGGAGACGACGCCGATCCCCGGGCTCGTCGTCGTGCGCCTGGACCTGCGCGAGGACCCGCGCGGCTTCTTCAAGGAGAACTGGCAGCGGCAGAAGATGCTGGCCATCGGGCTGCCCGACTTCGGCCCAGTGCAGAACAACGTGTCCTTCAACGCCGACCGCGGCGTGACGCGCGGCATCCACACGGAGCCGTGGGACAAGTTCGTCTCGCTCGCCACCGGGCGGATCTTCGGCGCCTGGGTCGACATGCGCGAGGGCGACACGTTCGGCGCCACGTTCACCGTGGAGATGGACGCATCGGTGGCGGTGTTCGTGCCGCGCGGCGTCGGCAACTCCTACCAGACGCTCGAGGACGCCACCGCCTACACCTACCTCGTCAACCAGCACTGGCGGCCCGGCATCGCCTATCCCGCTCTGGCGCTCGACGACCCCACCGTGGCCATCCCGTGGCCGATCCCGCTGGCCGAGGCCGAGATCTCCGAGAAGGACCGCCACAACCCGCGGCTCGACCCGTCGACCGCGATCGCCCGGCAGCGCACGCTGGTCGTCGGCGGCAACGGACAGCTCGGCCAGGCGCTCCAGCAGGCGTTCCCCGACGCCGAGGGCGTCGGCCGCGACCGGCTCGACCTGACCGACCCCGACGCGGTCGCCGCCTGGCCCTGGGACGACTACGACGTCGTGCTCAACGCCGCCGCCTACACCGCCGTCGACGCCGCCGAGACCCCCGACGGACGGGTCGCCGCGTGGGCGGCCAACGCGACCGCGCCGGCCACCCTCGCGGCGCTGGCCCGTGAGCACGGCTTCACGCTCGTGCACTACTCCTCGGAGTACGTCTTCGACGGCACCGCCCCGGTCGACCCGGGGCACGCCGAGGACGAGCCGCTCTCGCCCCTCGGTGTCTACGCGCAGAGCAAGGCCGCCGGCGAGCTCGCCGTCGCAGCAGCCCCACGGCACTACGTCGTCCGGACCTCGTGGGTCATCGGCGACGGCGGCAACTTCGTGCGCACGATGCAGCGCCTCGCCGCCGATGGCGTGTCTCCGTCGGTCGTCAGCGACCAGATCGGCCGGCTGACGTTCACCGACGAGCTGGCGCGCGCGACGCGCCACCTGCTCGAGTCCCGCGCGGCGTACGGCACCTATCACGTGAGCAACGGCGGCCCCGCGACGTCGTGGGCCGACATCGCGACCCGGGTGTTCGAGCTGTCCGGGCGCGACGGCAGCGACGTCACGCCGATCACGTCGGAGGAGTACGCCGCCGGCAAGGCGCTCGCTCCGCGCCCGCTGACGAGCACGATGGATCTCGCCAAGATCCGGGCCACCGGGTTCGAGCCCGAGGACGCGCTGGTCGCGCTGGAGCGCTACTGCGCGGTCGCCTCGGCGGACTCGTCCTCGCGGCCGTAGTCGTCCTCGAGGCGGCAGATGTCGTCCTCACCGGTGTAGCCGCCGCGCTGGACCTCGATGATGACGAGCTCCTCGGCGCCCAGGTTGGTGATGCGGTGCGCCGCGCCCTGGGCCACGTCGACCGAGTGACCCGGCCCGGCCACGACGGTCTCGCCGTCGATCACGCAGGTGGCCATCCCGAAGATGACGACCCAGTGCTCGGAGCGGTGCTCGTGGGTCTGGTAGGAGAGGCGCTGCCCGGGCTCGACGTGGATGCGCTTGACCTTGTAGCCGTTGCCCTCGTCGATGACGTGCCACGAGCCCCACGGGCGCTCTTCGGACTGACCGCTCATGACTCCTCCTTCCGGACCGACGGTGTCGAACCGTATCCACCCACGGGCGGACGGCTCAGCGCCGGGTCACCTCGGCCAGCGCCGGGCGCACGTCGGCGAGGTAGACGAAGGCCACGATGATGAAGGCCAGCGAGATGAGGCTGATCGGCGACCAGCTGAGCATGATCAGCTGGGCCACGAAGCCGACGCCGAGCCCGATCGACCAGCCGACCTTGTTGCCCTTGCTCGCCGCCTCGTAGGCCGGGCCGCTGAAGGTGAGGGCCGAGACCAGCGCGAATCCCTTCACGCCCAGCATGGCCAGCAGGACGACGAGGGACACCCACCCCTCGAGAGCAAAGACGGTCACGGGCACAGCCTACGGGCCGGTCGGGCCTTGGAGCCCGTTCACGACGGGCCGGGCGCAGGAAGGGTCACCATCCCCACCGGCGCCCCGGCCACGCGCTCGCAGCCGCCGGTGTCCGTGAGGCAGCGCACCAGGGCCCGCAACCCGGTCGAGTCCGGGAAGGCGACGGAGTAGGGCACCCAGGCGGCCAGCAGCAGCTCGGTGGCCGACTCCCACGCCACCAGCTCCATCCTCCGGTCCGTGGGCACCGCCAGTGCACGCCGCCTGCCGGTCCGGGCGTCCTGCACCCACACGACGTCGCCGGTCCCCTTCGCCGACACCCGGCCGTCGCGACGTCCGGGATAGGCGTACGACGCCCCGTCCGGCGACCACGCGCCCAGCCGGTCGGTGGGAACCTGCCCGGCACGCGTCACGGTGCCGTCGTCGGCCACCGTCGCGAAGGCCCCGGGCATCGTCCTGGTCCCGACGCCCCGCCCCCGCCACATCACCCCGCCCGGCCAGCCCACGAGCGACAGCTGCCGGCCGGCCAGCCGCACCGGCACCGCGGCGGGCTCTCCGGGGCGCCACGCGACCGTCGAGCCTCCCGCCGACCAGACGACCCGGCGGGCCGGCAGGACGCCGTACAGCGTGAGCTCGCCCTCACCGGTGCAGCACGACACCTCCACCGGGACGTCGATCGAGCCCGAGGGGGTCCCGGCGGCGACGTCGTACGCGGTCACCCTGCGCGGGTCGTCGGCCACGCGCTCGGCCCAGACGACGGTGCGGCCGTCGTCCGCGACGCGGAGGGAGACCAGCCCGGCCGACCTGACGAGCGGGACCAGCACCGATCCGCGGGCCAGCGACCACGACGAGCCGCGGCGGTGGTGGGAGTCGCCGACCACCGTGGTGCCGGCCGCGAAGCGCAGCTGACTCGAGGGCGCCCCGATCGTGCTCGTCCCCACCTGGAGGACACCGTCCTCACCACGGGACCGGGGTCGGAGGACCAGCGGGCAGGTCGTCGAGCTGCGGCTCGGCGTCGACGGGCGGGGACGTGCGTAGCGGCCCAGGCTCCTGTGGTGGTCCGCCACCGAGCCCTGACATCAGCACGGCTCCGGACACCAGGACGAGCACGCCTGCCAGCGCAGCGACCATGCGAAGGGCGCGGGACATGGGACCTCCTGTCGTCACGACTATGACGAGTCGAGGTGCGCAGAAGTTGTGGTTGTCCAGCACGACGAAGCGCCCCCGGCCAGGGCCGGAGGCGCTTCGCTGGAGCCGGGCGAGCAGACCGGTCGGGCCTGCCCACCGCGGGCAGGCGTCAGTCGCCGACCTCCCGGGCGGCGTCGGTGACGGCCTGGGTCGCGCTGCCGGCGGTCTTCTTCGCAGCAGTCACGGTGGCCTTGGCAGACGACCTCGTCGCGGTGGCCTTCTTCCTCGTGGCCGGCGTGGTGCGCTTCGCGGCCGCCTTGCGGGCGGAGGCGGCGGCGGCGCCCTGGGTCTTCGTGGTCCGGGCCTTGGCGACGGTGGTCCGCGCGGAGCTGGTGGCACGGACCATCGACTCCTGGCCGCGGATCCGGCCGACCAGGCTCGCGCCACGCGTGACGAGCTCGGCGTACGCCGCGGTGTTGTCCTTGACGATCTCGTCGACACGCGCCTGGACCTTCGCCGGGACCTTCCTCGCGTCGTGCTGCAGCTCGGCGACCCGGGCCTCCACCGCCTTGCGGCGAGCCGTGGCGTCCTTGGCCACGGCGTCGACGCGGGCGCTCACGACGGCGACGGCGTGCTCACGGAGGCTCTTGGGGTCGAGGTCGATCTCGGTGACCGTCCTGTGGACTGTCCGCTGGGTGGTGCCGACCAGGTCGCGGACCACCCCGACGGCGAGGTCGTTGACCCCGACACCGGCGTAGAAGGCGCGGGCTGCCTCGGTCTTGACGTCGAACTTGGCCTTGGCCATGGGAATCTCCTCAGGGTTGGGTTGGTCGACTCTCGTCGGCCGCACTGTTCTCGGCCGCCCGGTTGAGGGCGAGGAACGAGGCGTGGACGTCGAGCAGGGACTGCTTCTGGCGCTCGGTCAGGCCGGAGTCGCCCAGGATCGCGAGCTCCACCGATCCGGCGACGACCCGGTGGGAGCCCTCCTCGGGGCTGACGATGCCGGCCCGGACGTAGAGCTGTTCGGCGGAGATGCGCAGCGCCTTGGCGATCTGTTGGAGCACCTCGGCGGAGGGCCTGCGCAGGCCGCGCTCGATCTGGCTCAGGTAGGGGTTGGAGACCCCGGCAAGGTCGGCCAGCTGCCGCAGGGAGAGCCGCGCCTTGACGCGCTGCTCCTTGAGGTAGTCGCCGAGGCCCTCGACCGACTTGCTCACCTTGCCCTTCGCCATGCCTCCACCGTGCTAGCTACAGCTAGCAGAATGCAAACAAAGCAAGCGTGAACCGAGTCACACCGGTGGTCCGGCGTCAGAAGCAGGCGCGGATCTCGCCGACCGGGGCGCCTCCGCCCAGCAGCGGCACGTGACCGGTCCGGCGTACGGCGTCGGCGTCCACGCCTGCTGTCTCGAGGACGCCGCTGCGGGCCAGCGCCGCGGCCATCAGCACCGGCCGGACCCGGGCGGCGCCGTCGTCGGTCTTCAGGGCGAACGCCCGCCCGTCGGGCAGCGCCACGGCGTAGCACGACTCGGCGCCCGCCTTGCCGATGGCGCCGGGGATCGCGGTCAGCAGGGCGAGCTCGTCACGCGTGCTCCCCGAGACGTACGCCGGGTTCTCGCGGATCGCGTCCGCCACCCGGCGCTCGTCGCCCGACATCGCCACCGCGAGCGTCCGGAACGCCCGCGCCAGCCCGGTCAGCGAGGTCGAGAGCAGCGGTGCGCCGCAGCCGTCGACGGCCACGGCCGTCACCGGCTCGCCGGTCAGCTCGGCGAACGTGCGCTTGATCGCCAGCTGGAGCGGGTGCTCGGGCTCGAGGTAGCCGGCGGTGTCCCACCCGTTGACCACACAGGTGGCCAGCATCGCCGCGTGCTTGCCCGAGCAGTTCATCAGGATCGACGACTTCGACCCGCCGGCGCGGATCACGGCCTGGCGGGCCTCGTCGTCGAGCGGGAAGTCGGGCGGGGTCTGCAGCGCCGACTCGTCGAGACCGGCGGTGGCCAGGATGCGGCGCACACCGTCGATGTGGAACGGCTCTCCCGAGTGCGATGCGCACGACAGGGCCATCAGGTCGGGCGGCAGGTCGAGCCCGAGGCGGACCATGGCGAGTGCCTGCACGGGCTTGTTGCACGAGCGCGGGAGCACCGGCGCGTGCACCTCCCCGACCGACCAGGCGATCTGGCCGTCGGCGTCGAGGGCCGCGAGGGAGCCGTAGTGGTGCCCCTCGACGAACCCCGATCGGACGATCTCGGCGACGGCGGGCAGGGAAGCGGGTCCCGAGGCGGGTGCGGCGGCAGGCATGAGCGCAGGCTACCGACCGACGAGTGGCAGGATGACGCCCGTGTCACCCACCTCCCCCGCCCAGCACTGCCCCAGTCCGACCGAGCTCGACGACCTCGAGCTGCTCACCTCGGGCGCGGTCGCCCCGACCTCCCGCTTCAACGAGCCGGGCAGCCCGGTCACCCTCACCCTGCCCGCCGACCTCGCCTCGGCCGACGCGGTCGAGGTGGTCGATCCGGAGGGCCTCCCGCTGGCGCGCGTGACCCCGGCGACCGGCGAAGTTGAGCCCCTCACGCATGCCCAGCACGGGCCCTTCCGCCGCCTTCGCCTCACTCCCGCCCAGGTGCGGGAGCAGTACGCCGGTGCCACGTTCGTGCCGGTCGACGACGCTCTCACCACGGGCCAGCTCGACGACCTCGCCGAGGTCGGCCGGGTCGTCCTGCTGACGTACGCCGGCCACGGCACGTCCGCGCTCTCGCCGATCGGCCTCGTGCGAGCCACCCTCGCAGCGGCCCGCGACCTGCCGGACGCGCACGTGGTCGTCGTACCCCTGGCCGCGCGCGGCGACGCCGAGACCGACCACGCCCTGGGCGTGCGGGTGGCCGAGAACTACGCGGCGGGCGACCCTGTGCACGCCCTGCACGAGCCGCACGCCGACGACCCCTGGCCCGACGACATCGCCGCGATCGTGGCCGAGGACCGGCCCGAGCCGGGCGAGCAGGGGCTCGTCGTCTTCTTCACCGGGCTCTCGGGAAGCGGCAAGTCCACCCTGGCCCAGGCCCTGACGGACCGCATCCTCGAGCACGGCGGCCGCACCGTCACGAGCCTCGACGGCGACGTCGTCCGCCGCAACCTGTCGGCCGGCCTGACGTTCTCGAAGGCCGACCGCGAGACCAACATCCGCCGCATCGGCTGGGTGGCCGCCGAGATCTCGCGGCACGGCGGGATCGCGGTGTGCAGCCCGATCGCGCCCTTCGACGAGACCCGGCAGCAGGTCCGCGACATGGTCGAGACCGCCGGCGGGGCGTTCTTCCTCGTGCACGTCGCCACCCCCTTGGAGGAGTGCGAGCGCCGCGACCGCAAGGGCCTCTACGCCAAGGCGCGCCGCGGCGAGATCCCCGAGTTCACGGGCATCTCCTCGCCCTACGAGGAGCCGGACGACGCCGCGGTTCGCGTCGACACCACCGGCCGCACCGTCGAGGACGCCCTCGACGACGTGCTCGTCGCGCTCGGCGAGAGCGGTCACGTGGACCTCTCACCGGACCCGACCGAGGACGCCTGATGGACTGGCTCACCACCACCTTCCTGGCCATCCTGGCCGCCGGCTTCCTCGTCGGCGTGGTCGTCGGCCTCACCGGCATGGGCGGTGGGGCGCTGATGACGCCGGCGCTGATCTTCCTCGGAGTCGGCGACACCGCCACGGTCGTCACGGCCGACCTCACGGCGGCGGCGGTCTACAAGACCGGCGGCGCCATCGTGCACAAGCGCGAGGGCTCGCCGAACCTCCAGCTGGCCAAGTGGCTCGTCCTCGGGTCGGTGCCGATGGCACTGCTGGGGCCCTACCTGGTCTCGTGGTTCACCGACTCGCCCGGGGAGCTCGACCGGGTCCTCAAGCTGTGCATCGGGTTCGCCCTGCTCTTCGCGGCGCTCACCTACGCTCTGCGCCTCTACATCAACCTGCGGCGCGTGCGCAGCGGCCGCCACACGCCCGACGACAACCCCGCGATCCGGCCCCTCGCCACGCTGCTGGTCGGCGCGCTCGGCGGGCTGCTGGTGGGCGTGACGAGTGTCGGCTCGGGCTCGGTCATCATGATCGCGCTGCTGATGCTCTATCCCGGGCTCTCGGCCGTGAAGCTGGTCGGCACCGACCTGGTGCAGGCAGTGCCCCTGGTGCTCGCGGCCGCCATCTCCAACATCGCTCTGCACGGCCTCGACTGGGGCGTGACGATCCCGCTGATCCTCGGCTCGGTGCCGGGCACCATCCTCGGCAGCAAGATCGCCCCGCGGGTGCCGCAGTCGGTCATCCGCCGCGGCATCGTGGTCGTGCTCACCATGAGCGGCGTGGCGCTGCTCGACAAGGCCGGCTGGGCGCCGCTCGGCAGTGGCGAGGACGACACGTCGCCGCTGCTCGTGGCCGGGATCGGCCTGGCGATGCTGGTGCTGGTCCCGTTGGTGTGGGGGCTGATCCGTCGTACGACGGGACTGCCGATGTTCGGCTCGCCCACCGTGGCCGAGCTGGAGGACCCGTCCTACCGGCCCGGCCTGGTCGGCATGAAGCGGGTCGACGACTCCTGACCACCCGAAAGCGTCGGTTCTTCGCAGGACTGCCCGCACGGATACCATGTCGGTTGCCATTCCGACGAGAGGTCCCCCGTCAGTCATGACACAAACCCATGCCGACTACCAGCTGAGTCAGCTCGACCAGCTCGAGGCGGAGTCGATCCACATCTTCCGTGAGGTCGCCGCAGAGTTCGAGAAGCCGGTCCTGATGTTCTCCGGAGGCAAGGACTCCATCGTCATGCTCCGCCTGGCGGAGAAGGCGTTCTACCCCGCCAAGATCCCCTTCCCGGTGCTCCAGGTCGACAACGGCTTCGACTTCCCCGAGGTGCTGTCGTGCCGCGACTCGTGGGTCAACCGCCTCGGCGTGCGCCTCGTCGTCGCCTCGGTCGACGACGACATCAAGAGCGGCGTCATCGTCGACGACGGCAAGACCAGCCGCAACCGGATGCAGATCGGCAGCCTGCTGAACGCCATCGAGGTGGAGGGCTTCACCGCCGCCTTCGGCGGCGGCCGCCGCGACGAGGAGAAGGCCCGCGCCAAGGAGCGCGTCTACTCCCACCGCGACGAGTTCGGTCAGTGGGACCCGAAGATGCAGCGCCCCGAGCTGTGGAGCCTCTACAACGGCCGCATCCACGAGGGCGAGCACATGCGGATCTTCCCGCTGTCCAACTGGACCGAGCTCGACATCTGGTACTACATCGACCGCGAGCAGATCGAGATCCCGACGATCTACTTCTCCCACCAGCGCGAGGTCATCGCCCGCGACGGCATGCTGCTGTCGGCCTCCGACGCCGTGCAGCCCAAGGGGAACGAGAAGATCGAGACTCGCACCGTCCGCTTCCGCACCGTCGGCGACATGACGCTCACCGGCTGTGTCGAGAGCGAGGCGTCCACCACTGCCGAGATCATCGAGGAGGTGGCCGTCGCCCGGGTGACCGAGCGTGGCGCCACCCGTGGTGACGACCGTTTCTCCGAGGCGGCCATGGAAGACCGCAAGAAGGAAGGCTACTTCTGATGGCTGACGGCAACGACCAGATGGATCTCCTCCGCTTCGCCACCGCCGGGTCGGTCGACGACGGCAAGTCCACCCTCATCGGGCGGCTGCTGCTCGACTCCAAGTCGATCTTCGAGGACCAGCTGGAGTCGGTCGAGTCGACCAGCAAGTCCAAGGGCTACGATTACACCGACCTCGCGCTGCTCACCGACGGCCTGCGCTCCGAGCGCGAGCAGGGCATCACCATCGACGTGGCCTACCGCTACTTCGCGACGCCGAGCCGCAAGTTCATCATCGCCGACACGCCCGGGCACGTTCAGTACACCCGCAACATGGTCACCGGTGCCTCCACCGCGGACCTCGGCCTCGTGCTCGTCGACGCCCGTCAGGGCCTGACCGAGCAGTCCCGCCGGCACGCGGTGATCCTCTCGCTGCTCCGGGTCCCGCACCTGGTGCTGGCGGTCAACAAGATGGACCTCGTCGAGTTCTCCCAGGAGACCTACGAGCGGATCCACAAGGAGTTCACCCAGTTCGCGACCAAGCTCAACATCCCCGACCTCGAGGTCATCCCGATCTCGGCGCTGCAGGGTGACAACGTGGTCAACCGCTCCGAGAACATGCCGTGGTACTCCGGGCCGACGCTGATGCACCACCTCGAGCACGTCCACGTGGCGTCTGACCGCGACCTGGTCGACGTCCGCTTCCCGGTCCAGTACGTCGTCCGGCCGAAGTCCGACGCCTACCACGACTACCGCGGCTACGCCGGCCAGGTGGCCGGCGGCGTCCTCAAGCGGGGCGACGAGGTCGTCGTACTCCCCTCGGGCATGACGTCGAGGATCGAGGCGATCGACCTCTTCGACAAGGAGGTCGACGAGGCGTTCCCGCCGATGTCGGTGACGGTGCGCCTCGAGGACGACGTCGACGTGTCGCGTGGCGACATGATCGCCCGGCTCAACAACGCGCCGAAGCCGAGCCAGGACATCGACGCGATGATCTGCTGGATGACCAACGAGCCGCTGCGCCCGCGCCAGAAGCTCGCCATCAAGCACACCACCCGCACCGCCCGCGCGATGGTGAAGGACGTCCAGTACCGCCTCGACGTCAACACCCTGCACCGCGACCAGGACACCAAGGAGATCGGTCTCAACGAGATCGGTCGCGTCCAGCTGCGCACCACCGTGCCGCTGCTCTGCGACCCCTACTCGAAGAACCGCACCACCGGCTCCTTCATCCTGATCGACGAGGCGACCGGCGTCACCGTCGGCGCCGGCATGATCAACAGCGCCTCCTGACCCGGAGTCGCGCAGCACGGCCCGGCAGACCACCTGGTCTGCCGGGCCGTTTCGCACCCTGGGACGCGACCGGTGGCCGCTAGGCCGGGCCGCCCCCCTCGGAGTCGGCCGCCAGCGCCTCCACGTCGACGTCCTGGCCGTCTGAGATCTGCGTCGCGACCTGGTCTCGCTGCTCCGGCGTGAGCGTCACCCCCGCCTCGGCCAAGCCTCTCTCGAGCTCCTCGTGCACGGTGCCGTCGGTGGCCGACTCCTGCCACGACGTCACCCGCTGCACCACGTTGCGCAGTGCCTCCACACGTGCGTCCTGCTGGTCCATGCCGTCTCTCCTCACGGGTCGGGGCGAACGACCCGAATCTAGCCCCGGCTCCCGAGCCGCTCCGGTCAGGCGCGGGTGGCGGTCACGAGGAGGTACTCCCAGTCCATGACGAACCCGGCGTCGCTCTCCCGCCCGAACCGTCCGGCCAGCTCGATCAGCTCCCGGTCCAGGGCGGCGATGCGCTGCTCGTCCCCCGCCAGGCCCTTGTACGCCGCGATGGTGGGGCCGTACTTCGCCTTGAAGAAGTCGAGGAAGCCCGCCGGGTCGTCGAACCGGTCGACCTCCAGCGAGGCGGTGCTGGCCGTCAGGTCGGACACGCCGTCGCCCAAGAGGCCGCGCACGTGGTCGACGTCGCCCCACAGGGGCGGCGGCTGGCTGCCCGGCGGAGGAGGAGCGGCGGCGTACGGCTTCATGGTCGCGAACATCTGGCCGATGAAGCCGGCCGGCGTCCAGCTGAGCAGCCCGATGGTGCCGCCCGGGCGGCACACCCGCAGCAGCTCGGCCGCCGACGCCTCGTGGTGCGGCGCGAACATGACGCCGACGCACGACATGACCACGTCGTACTCGCCGTCGCGGCACGGCAGCGCCTCGGCGTCGGCCACCTGCCAGGAGAGGTCGAGGCCCTCGGCCTCGGCGGCTGCTCGACCGCGGTCGAGCAGCTCGGGGGTGAGGTCGGTCGCCCACACGGCCGCTCCGGTGCGGGCCGCCGGCAGGGCCGCGTTGCCGGCGCCGGCCGCCACGTCGAGCACCCGCTGCCCCTCGGACACCCCGCAGGCCCGCACGAGCACGGGGCCCAGGGTCGGGATGACCTCGGTGGCGACGTCGGTGTAGTCGCCGAGCGCCCACATGGTGGCGTGGCGCTGCTTGAGGGATCGGTCTTCGTCTGTCGCAGTGTTGGTTGTCATGGGTGCAACGGTGCCCGCCGACGCCCGGCTCCGGCATCGGTGCAGGCACGCAACTCCTCACCTGTCGACGCTGGCCCGGTGGCGGCTGACGCGTAGGGCTCAGGTGGCGGCGAGGTACCGCGCGACGGCGGCGGTGCGGGCCGTCCGGCCCTCGATGCCGAGCTTCGCGTAGATGTTGTGCAGGTGTCGCTCGACGGTGCGGTCGCTGAGCGTCAGCCGTTCGGCGATGGCCAGGTTGCCGAGTCCCTGGGCGGCCAGCGCCAGCACCTCACGCTCGCGGGCCGTGAGCTGCCCGACGGCCGCGTCTGGCACCTGCGCGGACCGCGTCCCGTCGGTGAGGAACGCGCGCATCTCGGCGGCGTACACCGGCCAGGCCGGCTCGTCCTCCAGCAGGATGTGGTTGTCGCTGTCGAGGGCGACGAGCCGGGCACCAGGGATCTCGGAGGCGAGGTGCCGCGCCTGGTCGAAGTCGTTCATCCGGTCGCCCAGGGAGTGGATGACCATGGTGGGCACGCCGATGTTCCCGAGGAGGTGGCACGCATCGGCCTGCGCTCGTTGTCGCCGGGCCCGCACCGCTGTGTCCGCGTCGACCGCCATCCGCTGCAGCTCGTCGAGCCAGACCCGCTGCTCCTCGGTGGCGCCCGGGATCATCATCGAGGTGAACACGCGGCGGAACTCCGACTCGGGCCGTCCCCAGCCGACGCGGATCAGCGTCTCGAACGCCTCGTCGAGCGCCAGGTCGTCGGGCGTCGGGTTCCGGTGGGCCGCCGCATAGCTGCCGTAGAACACGATGCGGGAAACGCGGCCGGGGTGCCGGTCGACGTACGCCGTGGCCACCGGCCCGCCCTGCGCCATCGCGAGCAGCGCGAACTCCTCCAGGCCGGCGTCGTCCACGACGGCCTCAAGGTCTCCGAGCCTGGCCTCCAGCGAGAAGTCGGCGACGTCCCGGTCCGAGAGCCCGTGACCGCGCTCGTCGTACCGGATGACCGTGCGGTAGCTGCTCCACTCCGCGAGGTGGTGCCGCCAGACCGGGGAGACCCAGTCGTGCTGGAGGTGGCTCAGCCAGCAGGAGTCGACGACCAGCGGCGGGCCCGAGCCGTGGACGGCGTAGGCGATCCGCACGCCGTCGGGCGCGCGGGCGAACCTGATCTCCTGCTGGGGCGCCGCAGCCACCCGACGATGGTAGACCTCAGGCGACGCCGAGCAGGGTGCGTGCCTCGCCGGGCGTCATCGGCGTCCGCTGGGCGGCGCGGCCCAGCTCGACCGCCCGCTCCACCAGCTGCCGGTTGCTCTCCACGGGTACGCCGCGGCTCAGGGTCAGCACGTCCTCCATGCCGACGCGCAGGTGGCCGCCCTTGGAGAGGGCCGCCAGCGCGACCGGCAGCGTCGACCGGCCGATGCCGGTGGCCGACCACGACGTCACCTCGGGAGGCAGGTCGCGCACGGAGGCGACCAACGCGTCCGTCGTACCGTTCATGCCGCCGGGCACGCCCATCACAAGGTCGCAGTGCACTTTGCCGCCCGCCGGCAGGCCGTACTTCGCGAGCAGCCGGGTCAGCGCGTGCACCTGCCCGAGGTCGAAGAGCTCGAACTCCGGCACGACCCCGCGCTCCTGGCTGAGCTGGTAGAGCTCGCACACGAAGGGCCACGGGTTGGAGAACACGTCGTCGCCGAAGTTGGTGGTGCCCATCGTCAGGCTGCACGAGTCGGGCTCGGCGTCCAGCACCTTCAGGCGCCGGTCGAGCGGGTCGTGGACGGAGCCGCCCGTGGACAGCTGCACGACCAGTCCGGTGCTCTCCTTGAGCGCAGCGACGGTCTCCTTGAGCCGGCCCAGGTCGAGCGTGGGCGCGTGCTGGTCGTCGCGGATGTGCACGTGGATCATCGCCGCACCCGCCGCCTCGCACTCGACCGCGGTGCGCACCAGCTCGTCGATGGTGGTGGGCAGCTGCGGACAGTCGGCCTTGGTCGTCTCGGCGCCGGTGGGCGCGACGGTCACGAGCAGGCGGTCGGCGGGAACGTCGTCAGGCATGGGCGTCATCGTGTCAGAGGACCGCCTCCCCCAGAATGTCGCCATGCGCGCCGTCGTCCAGAGAGTCACCTCTGCCCGGGTCACCGTCGACGACGAGCTCGTGGGCGGGATCGGCACCGGACTGCTCGTCTACCTCGGCATCACCCACGGCGACGGCCCCGCGGAGGTCGGCTGGCTCGCCCGCAAGGTCTGGGACCTGCGCATCCTGCGCGACGAGCAGTCGGCCTCCGACCTCGGCGCGCCGATCCTGGTCGTCAGCCAGTTCACGCTGTACGGCGACGCTCGCAAGGGCCGCCGTCCCACCTGGCAGGCCGCCGCACCGGGCGAGGTGAGCGAGCCGGTGTACGCGTCCTGCTGCGCCGCCCTGCGGGCGTTGGGGGCCCGGGTCGAGGAGGGGCGCTTCGGGGCGGGCATGCTCGTGGAGTCCGTCAACGACGGACCGTTCACGGTCCTCCTCGAGCGCTAGCCGCGCCGCGCCGGCCACTCAGCGGGCCTCGAAGCCCTGCTCCCCCTGCGGCCGCTCCTCGGTGACGTCCACGCCGTCGACCACCGCGGCCGGTGGCCCCACCCGGCACCAGGCGACCATCGCCTCGACGCTGTCGCGCTCACCTTCGAAGAGGGCCTCCACGGTGCCGTCCGGGCGGTTCGACACCCAGCCCGCGACGTCGTGGCGGGCGGCCTCCTGCGCACACGAGGCCCGGAAGAAGACGCCCTGCACGTGTCCACGCACGATCACGCGGCGTCGGGTCATCGGCCCAGCCTAGGCAGAGGCCCCGCCCCCTGGGACAGGGACGGGGCCTCGCGTGGGTCGGCGGTGAGTCAGATCGCGACAGCGACCTCTGCCACCGTGCCGATGGCCGCGCTCACCTTTGTGTCGACCGGGTCTGCCTTCGGTGCCAGCGTGCGCAGGGTCCACTCACCCTCGCCCGCGAAGAAGCGGAAGTGACCGGTCGCGGAGGTGGGCACCTCGGCGGTGAACTCCCCGGTGCGGTCCAGGAGCCGGACGTACGCCGACGAGACCGGCTCGCCGGCCCGCGTCACCTGGCCCTGGATCACCGCCTCCTTGGCCACGTTGACGCCGTCGAGGGACAGACCGCCCGCAGTCGCGCCGCACATCAGGCCCGCACCTCGTCGGCGGAGCCCGGCTCGTCGCCGAGGGCGACGGGCACGCCGACCAGGGAGCCGTACTCGGTCCAGGAGCCGTCGTAGTTCTTGACGTTCTGGTGGCCGAGGAGCTCACGGAGCACGAACCAGGTCAGCGACGAACGCTCACCGATGCGGCACAGGGCGATGGTGTCCTTGGAGTCGTCGATCCCGACCTGGTCGTAGAGGGCCTTGAGCTCCTCGTCGGACTTGAAGGTGCCGTCGTCGTTGGCGTTCTTGCTCCACGGCACGTTGAGGGAGGTCGGCACGTGGCCGGCGCGCTGGGCCTGCTCCTGCGGGAGGTGGGCCGGGGCGAGCAGCCGGCCGGCGTACTCGTCGGGGCTCCGCACGTCGATGAGGTTCTTGACGCCGATCGCGGCCACTGTCTCGTCGCGGAAGGCGCGGATCGACTGGTCCTGCTCCTGGGCGGTGTACGACGTCTTCGTCCGCGTCGGCACCTCGTCGGTCAGCTCGCGGGAGTCGAGCTCCCACTTCTTCCGACCGCCGTCCATCAGCTTGACGTCCTGGTGACCGTAGAGCTTGAAGTACCAGTAGGCGTACGCGGCGAACCAGTTGTTGTTGCCGCCGTAGAGCACGACGGTGTCGTCGTTGGCGACGCCGCGGCTGGAGAGGAGCTCCTCGAACTGCGTCTTGCCGACGAAGTCGCGACGCACCTGGTCCTGCAGGTCGGTGGTCCAGTCGAGCTTGATGGCGCCACGGATGTGGCCCTTGTCGTAGGCGCTGGTGTCCTCGTCGACCTCGATGACGACGACACCGTCGCTCTCGAGGTGGTCCTCCACCCACTGGGTGGAGACGAGTGCGGTTTCGCGGCTCATGGTGGTGATCCCTTTCACGGTGCGGACAGCCTTGTTGCGGTCAGCGGGCGGTGACGCCGCGGGAGAGCACCCGCGCGCCGGTGAGGTAGAGCTCGCAGCCCAGGCAGAAGCCGAAGGCGGCGTTG
The DNA here is from genome assembly GCF_049897745.1 of Nocardioides sp. LHG3406-4. NCBI lineage: Bacteria > Bacillati > Actinomycetota > Actinomycetes > Propionibacteriales > Nocardioidaceae > Nocardioides > Nocardioides sp. LHG3406-4. Next base: position 337,335 of record NZ_JAFCWV010000004.1, on the reverse strand, counting down.
AGCAGGGCGGCAGCCAGCGCGAGGCCGGTCGCCACGAGGCCGACGGTCGTCGCGCCGGCGACGAACGCCACCAGCGCGATCACGGTGAAGCCCAGGCCGACGCCCTGGGCGAACCGGGGCGGCCCGGCGTCCTCGAGGTGCGCAGGCGGCGAGAGCCGGGGTCGCACGAGGCTGCGGAAGACCAGCGCGTACGGCGTGCGCTGGACCCCGAGCAATGCACCGGTGGCGAAGACTCCCGCCTGCGCGGCGAGCAGCACCGCGGCGACCGGGCCCGGCGCCAGGAGCAGCACCACAGCCAGCACCAGGGTGGTCAGCGCTGCCGAGAGCCGCGGGCCCCGCGGGTCGATGCCGGCCGGTCGCACCGGGGTCTCGACCCAGCCGGCGGCCAGGGTGTCGTGCGTCATGGATGTCTCCTGCTGTCCTGCGCGGATGGATGGCGGCACGGGCGCACGGGGCCGCCATGGTCCACTAGAAGACTAGACAATGGCCGGCGGGATGTGCGCCCGTCAGGACATTCGACACAGCGACGAGCGCACGCGGCAGTGGTCCACTGCGCGGCGCCGGGTCAGCATGGTCGAGGGCATGGCCAGAACAGTAGGGGAGGCCGCACGTCCCACCCAGCGCCCATCTCAACATGTGGATGGGACGTCCATATCGTGGTCACACGGCCTTGCTCAGGGCGGCCAGCACCTGGCTGCTCGTCGGGGCCCCGGCCGCCCGGGCCACCTCGGCGCCCGCGGCGTCGAGCACCAGCGTGGTCGGGGTGCGCAGCACGCCCACCCGGCGTACCAGCTCCAGGTGCTGCTCGGCGTCGACCTCCAGGTGCGTCACGCCCGGCACCGCGTCCGCGACGCCGGCGAGCACGACGCGGGTCGCCCGGCAGGGGGCGCAGAAGGCGCTGGAGAACTGCAGCAGCGTGGCGCGCTCCCCCAGCCTCTCGGCGTACGCCGTCGCAGCGAGCAGGTTCGTCGCGTCGGTGGCCTCGCCTACGACCGGGCTCTCGGCCCCACGGACGCGGTGGGTGCCGCGGAACCGCCCGTCGACGACCATGCGCCAGCAGCCGAGGGCCACGGCGAGCAGGACGGCGACCACGAGCACCCACTGACCAGTCGACATGACAGCAGCAACCACGCCCAGAGCGTGGACATTCCAGCCGGGACCCTTGCCCTGCACCCGAGCGACGCGAAAGGGTGCAGAGGCCAACCATTGTTCGCTGCGACTCGGGCATGCAGCATGGGGCCCGGCGCGGCGCGTTCTCGAGGAGCGCCATGAGAATTCCCCACCGCACCACACCGTTGCGCCGTCCAGTCGCGATCCTGACCGGGGTCGCGGTCGCGGTCGGCATCTGGGTCGCCACCCCGGCGACCGGCACCCTCAACGCGGCGCCCGACGAGGGCTCCGAGATGCCGGCGACCTTGCAGGCCGCCGACGACACGTTGCGCACTCCCTTCGAGGAGTCGAACGGCGCCGCCTGGACGACCGTTCCGGAGGCGCAGCGCTTCTGGCGAGCGCTCGACGAGAGCAGCGACCGGGTGAGGGTCCAGACCATCGGGCGAAGCAACGAGGGCCGGCCCCTCCAGCTGGTCTCCGTCGGTGACCCGGCCCCCGCCGAGCCCGGCGCGGCGCGCAGCGGGTCGGTGCTGATGTACACCTGCTCGGTCCACGGCGACGAGCCGTCCGGGCGGGAGTCGTGCATGCAGCTGGCTCGCGACATGTCCACCACGACCGACCCGTCGTGGTTGCGCCTCCTGCGCAACACCACGGTCCTGTTCGTCAACGTCAACCCCGACGGCTGGGTGGCCGACACCCGGGAGAACGCCCAGGGCCTCGACGTCAACCGCGACTACATGGCCCTGGAGTCGCCCGAGGCACGGGCCATCGTGAAGACGATCCGGGACTGGAAGCCCGACGTGCTCAACGACCTGCACGAGTTCGGCCCGAATCCCTACTACCACACCGATCTCCTCCAGCTCTGGCCGCGCAACCGGCAGTCCGACCCGACGATCCACGACCTCGCCAAGAGCATGAGCGAGGAGTACAGCGGCGCCCAGGTGACCAGCGCCGGCTACACGTCCGGCGAGTACGGCATCTACGTCAAGGACGGCGAGCCCTTCCGCCAGGTGGCAGGCGACGAGCAGGGACGCATCCTGCGCAACTACGCCGGCCTGCAGAACGTCGTGGGCATGCTCAGCGAGACCGCCAACGAGCCGCTGAACGCCGAGGAGGAGGCCGACGAGTCGCTGCTCAACCGGCGTCGCGTCGAGGTCAACTACCTCAGCGCCGTCGGCAGCGCCGAGTTCACGCTGGAGAACCGGGACACGCTGGTCGCGGAGACCGCGGCGGCGGCGGAGCGCGTGACCACCGAGGGTGCCGAGCGCAGCGGCGTGGTCTACTTCGCCGGCCAGGACAACATGGTGCCCACCTCGTCCTCCGAGGTCGAGCCGGAGCCGATGTGCGGCTACCAGCTCACCGCCGAGCAGCGCACCAGCCTGGCCACGGTGCTGCGCCTGCACGGCATCACCTGGCAGAACAACCCGCAGGGTGCGTTCGTGACGATGGCCCAGGAGGACCAGCCCCTCATCCCGCTGCTCCTCGACGCGCGCTCCGAGTACCGGATCGCCGAGGCCACGCCGGTCGAGACCTGCTGACGGCCTGAACGACGAAGGGCCCCGGCGACGATGTCGCCGGGGCCCTTCCTTGCGTCAGTGCATCAGCGCACCGAGGTCACTTGATCTTCTTGGTGATCTCGATGTTGCCGACCTTGCCCTTGAACTTGAACGTGAAGACGACCTTGTGCTTGCCCTTGCCCTTGAGCTTGGCGAGCGACACGTGGCCCTTGCCGTTCGTGATCTTGGCCTTGCCGAGCTTCTTGTACTTCGGCTCGCCGTTGGCCTTGACCTTGACGATCTCGCGCGCCGTGACGGAGCCCTTGATCTTCTTGGCCTTGAGGCCCTTGACCTTGACCGCGATGGAGGCGGACTTGCCGTGGGCCTTGATCTTGACCTTCGGCTGCTTCTTGATGACCTGCGAGGTCACCAGCGCCTGGCCGTCGTACGGGGCGTTCTCGGCGGTCACCCGCAGCGTGATCCGGTCGCCCATGTTGCTCTTGGAGAGCTTGTAGGTCGAGCCGGAGCCGACCACGGCCGAGCCGATCAGCCACTCGTAGCGGTAGGTCGTGCCCTCGGAGAGGGTCCACTCGCCGGGGGTCGCCCGGACGGTGCCGTTGACGTACGGCTTGCCCTTGATCTCCGGCTTCTTGACCGCACGCAGGTCCTCGTTCAGAGCCGCGTTGATGCCGGTGACCATCTGGCCGCTCTTGACCGTGATGGTCTTGGCGTCCTCGAAGCGGGCGTTGTTGTACCACTCGGGAGCGTGCCGCTCGAGACCCACACCGGAGTCACCGAAGAGCACCTTGTAGGTGCCCGGCGTCAGGGCGGTGGTCTGGTAGGTGCCGTTGGACTTGGCACCCGCCTGGTCGCCGCCGAAGCTGTCCGAGTTGATGAACGAGGCGTACGTCGCCGAGACCGGCAGGCCGGACTCGCTGGTGATCGTGCCGGACACGCCGCCGGTCAGCGGCAGGGTGATGTTCACGCCACCCTTGGCAGCACCGGGCGTGAGGACCACGGAGTCGGCGTTGTCGTAGAGCTTGGCGCCACCGAAGTAGGAGCTCAGGCGGTAGAACTGCCCTTCCTCGCGCTCCAGAGGGTCGTACGCCGACACCTTGAAGGTGTCCTCGGACTGGCCGCTGGCGGCCGGGTCGAGGTCGGTGAAGGCGTAGATGCCGGCACGGTTCGTGCGCACCTGGTCGGTGCTGCGGTTCTCCTCGTTGAGAGGAGTGGACTCCGCCTCCACCTGGGCGCCGACGACCGGCTTGCCCGACGAGTCGACGACGGCACCGGTCAGGTCGACGGTGGCCGGGTCGATCGCAGCAGCCGGGTCGGGAGCGAGGTTGACCGCGATGCCCGCGAGCGGGGTGTCCTTGGCGACGACGACGGCGTCGGCCGTCGCCTGGTCGCCCTTGTCGGCGTACCACTCGGTGAGGTACTCGCCCACCGGGTCGCTGAAGCGGAGCTTGTAGCTGCCCGGCTCGACGCCCTCGAGGGTGAAGTTGCCGGCCGCGTCAGTCAGGTCGGACTCGAACGCGAAGCTGTCCGCCGGCCGGTAGATCTCGACGCGGGCCCGCTCCAGCGGGACGCCGGCGTTGCCGGTCACGGTGCCGCTGACGGTCGTGCCCTCGGTCAGGGTGATGGCACCGACGTTGACACCGGCGGCGGGTACGGCGATCGGGTCGGCAGAAGCCTCGTCGACCTTGTTGTTGTACCACTCGCCGGCGTAGTCGTTGACCCCGTCGACCTCGAGCTTGTAGTTGCCCACGGCCGCACCCAGCGTGAAGACACCGGTCCGGTCGGTCTCGTCGACCGACGTGGGGTCGCCCGTGGCGGCGTCGTACGCCGTGACGCGGGCGCCCGAGAGCGGGCGGCCGGTGTCGTCGACGACGGTGCCCGTGACGATCGGGTTGACGGCCAGCTGCACCGGCGCCAGAGCGGTCGGGCCGGTCACGGCGACGGCGTCGGCCGTGGCCATATCGGCCTTGTCGGTGTACCACTCGGACACGTGACGACCCGAGAAGTCGTCGAAGCTGAACTTGTAGGTGCCCGGCTCGACGGGCAGGTTGACCACGCCACCGGTGGCGAACTGCGAGTCGACGTAGTTGTAGCTGCCATCGCCGCCGAGAGCGTAGGCAGAGATGCTGCCCTCGATCGGGTTTCCGGCGGGATCGGTGATCGTCGTGGTGACGTTCACCCCTGCCGCGTGGGCCGGGGTGACCAGGCCCATCGTGAGTGCACCACCGACGAGCGCAGTGAGCGCCCCCAGTGACGTCAGGCGACGAGTCCCCCGTCGCGTTTGTTCTCTCTTCACACGCTCCACCTTTCGCATGGATATGCGCACACATGCGGAGACGCTCATCGCCCCCGCGCTTGAACCTAACCACGGCAACAGCGGAGTGAACTCCGTATGGCCATTTGTGGTTGCCTGATGGATGCTACGTCCGGATCGGACCGGCCGCGCCCTGGGCCGGGTTGCCAGCCCCGCGGCGGCTGCCTCAGCCGCCTGCGAACGGAGGCAGCAACTCCACCGTCTCCCCGGGCTCGACGACCACGTCCTCGGCGGCGCGCGAACCCGTCGGCCGGTCGCCGATCAGGACCGCGCAGACACCGAGCACGCGCGCGAGCTCGGGCGACGGACGGGCCGCCCTGACCAGTCCGAGCACGTCGGCCAGGCTGACGCGCCCGTCGACCGGGAAGGTGTCTGAGTCCGTGCCGGCCGCCGACCGCGCCGCCGCCCAGTAGTGAACGGTGACGGATGCCGCGGTCTCAACTGCCGTCGGTTGTCCGGGTGTGGGGCCCATGGCTCGATATCCTTCCTTATCGTCCATCCTGCGAGGAGGCTGGCATGAGCATCCTGCTCCTCCTCACGAGCGCGCTCCAGCCGTCGGCCGAGGTGCTGCCCGGCCTCGGCCTTCTCGGGCACCAGGTCCGGATCCTGCCCGCCGAGGGCAGCGCACTGCTCGACGCGCCGGACGCCGACCTCCTCCTGGTCGACGGCCGCCAGGACCTCGCCCACTCGCGCGACCTGTGCCGGTTGATCCGCACGACCGGCACGGACGTCCCCGTGCTCCTCGTGGTCACCGAGGGCGGGCTCGCCGTCGTGCAGCACGACTGGGGCATGGACGACGTCGTGCTCCACACCTGCGGACCGGCAGAGCTCGAGGCACGCATCAAGCTGGCCATCGGCCGGCTGCGGGCCCAGCGCGACGCCGACGACCCCGAGTCGCACGTCATCCGGACCGGGGAGGTGGTCGTCGACGACGCGACGTACACCGCGAAGGTGAGCGGCCGTACGCTCGACCTGACCTTCAAGGAGTTCGAGCTGTTGAAGTACCTCGCCCAGCACCCCGGCCGCGTCTTCTCGCGCCAGCAGCTGCTCCAGGAGGTCTGGGGCTACGACTACTTCGGCGGCACCCGCACCGTCGACGTGCACGTACGACGACTCCGGGCGAAGCTCGGGCCCGAGAACGAGACCCTCATCGGCACCGTGCGCAACGTCGGCTACCGGTTCGTCCTGCCCAAGAAGGATGCGGCCAGCAAGGACGCGCCCGGCTCGGTGGCCGGGTCGGGCGGGCCGGCAGGCGCGTCGGTCACCGACCGCGAGCGCTCCGATGCCTGACGTGGACCTCGACCGGATCCGCGACGTCTCCGCCGCGGCCACGGCCGCCGACGGGGCCGAGCCCCTGGACGAGGCGATGTGGCTCGCGCTGCGCCACGACGCGCCCGGGGTCGTCGTACACGAGGCGGAGGGTGGGTTCGCCCTCCTGCACGACGGCGAGCTGGCGGTCGCCGTCGCCCCCGACCGCCGCGGTACCGGGGTGGGCGGCCGTCTGGTCGCCGAGACCCTGTCCGGGCTCGAGGGCCCGGTGCGCGCGTGGTCGCACGGCGGCCACCCCGCCGCCGCCGCGCTGGCCGCACGGCACGGGTTCGCGCGGGTGCGCGACCTGTGGGTGATGCGTCGCCCGACGGACCTGCCGCTGCCCACCCGCCGCGACCTTCCCGGCGTCACGATCCGCACCTACCGCGACGAGGACGCCGGCGACATCGTGCGCGTCAACGCTGCCGCCTTCGCCCATCACCCGGAGCAGGGCTCGATGGACGCCGCCAACCTCGCGACCCGGATGGCCGAGCCGTGGTTCGACGCCGCCGGTCTGCTGGTCGCGACCGACGGTGACCAGGTGCTGGGGTTCCACTGGACGAAGCGGCACTCGCCCACGTTGGGAGAGGTCTACGTGGTCGGCATCGACCCCTCGGCCCAGGGCCGCGGGCTCGGCAAGGCCCTCACCCTGGCCGGCCTCGAGCACCTGGCGGCCGCCGGCGTCGAGTCGGTGCTGCTCTACGTCGAGTCCGACAACGCACCCGCCCTCGCCGTCTACTCCGGGCTCGGCTTCACCCACGCCGACTCCGACACCCACGTCATGTATGCCCGTCGTTGAGTCGCGCCGCCGTACCCGTCGAGTCGCGCCCGCGTACCCGTTGAGTCGCGCCCGCGTACCCGTTGAGTCGCGCCCGCGTACCCGGTGAGTCGCGCCCGCGTACCCGGTGGATCGCGAGGCGCAAGTCAACAGGTACAGACGCGCAACTCAACATGCGCTAAGGCGCGAGTCAACGGGTGCAGACGCGCAACTCAACAGGCACTGAGGCGCAACTCAACGGAGTTTGGGGCGGACGTGCAGGCCGATCTCGGGGTCGACGACCGGCTCCTGCGCCGCCGGCATGCCCTCGACGTCGAGGGCCGCGTCGATCGGGACGTTCCGCTTGAGCAGGGCCAGCGCGATCGGGCCGAGCTCGTGGTGCCGCGCGCTGGAGCCGACGAACCCGACCACCTTGTCCCCGAGGCGTACGTCGCCCCCGGCGGCCGGCAGCCGGTTCTCTGACCCGTCGAGGTGCAGCAGCGTCAGCCGACGCGGCGGACGCCCCAGGGTGTGCACGCGCGCGACCGTCTCCTGACCGCGGTAGCACCCCTTGTCGAGGTGTACGGCGGCCGGGATGGCGCCGACCTCGTTGGGGATGGTCCGGTGGTCGGTGTCGATGCCGTACCGCACCTCGCCGCGCTCGATCCGCAGCGCCTCGAAGGCCCACGACCCGCACGGCGGTCCAGCAGCCGCGGCGTACTCGGTCAGCCGCTCGCGCGGCACGAGGTCGTAGTGGCCGGCGCGCCACGTGACCGCGACGTCGTCGGTCACCTCGACGACCTCCACGCGCATCATGAAGCGCATCCTGTTCAGGAACTCGACGACCGCCGCTCCGGCACCCGGCTCGGTGTGGGCCGTGAAGGACTCCCCGTCGTCGACACCGGTGAACGCGTGCTCGACGTGCCCCTGGGGGCTGAGGATGAGCGCCTGGGTCCAGGTGCCGGGCGCCAGGTCGGTGAGGTGCTGGGTGGTCAGCGAGTGCAGCCAGGTCAGCCGGTCGGGCCCGGAGACGCGGATGACGTCGCGGTGCGAGAGGTCGACGAAGCCGTCTCCGGCCACGAGGGTGCGCTGCTCGCCGTTGAAGGAGCCGTAGTGGGCGGCTACCGGCGCATCCACGCCGTCTCCGGCGACGGCACCGGGCAGGTCGAGCAGCGGGCTAGCCATGGGAGTGGTCCTCGGGGTGGGGGTCGGTCGGGGTCTCGCAGGTCTCACAGTGCCCGAACACCGCGAGGTGTCCGAGGTCGATGGCGAACCCGTGCTCCGAGCGCAGGGTCTCCACCAGAGGTGCGGCCACATCTGGTGCAACCGACCGGACCCGGTGGCAATTCCGGCAGACCAGGTGGAAGTGCGACGGCTCCGTCGTCGAGTGGTACGTCGGAGCGCGGTCGCTCAGGTGCGTGTGCCGCACCAGGCCCAGCTCCTCGAGCACCTCCAGCGTCCGGTAGATCGTCGAGGCATTCACCGCCGCCGACCTGTCGCGCACGTGCGCCAGCACCTCGTCGGGCGTCGCGTGACCCAGCTCCTCGACGGCCCGCAGGATCAGCTGGCGCTGGGCGGTGAGCCGGTAGCCACTGCCCCGGAGCCGGTCTGCCAGGTCGTCGTTCATCACGCGCGCTGCAGCCTGGCCCACAGGTGTGACTGGAGCTCCTGCCCCATCGCGGCCATGTCGTGGGCGTAGAGCAGGTCGCCCTCGACGTTGCCGTAGAGCCGGGTGCCGCCGACGTACTCCTTGGCCGTGGCGGTGCGGACCACGGCGTCGGTCGTCAGCTGGAGCTTGCCGCCCTCGGCCGTGCCGTACCAGATCTCGACGAAGCCGGTGTTGTGGCTGAGCAGGAACTCGACCTTGCCCGGCTCGGGGCAGCGGAGGAAGCCGGTCTCGATGGCGCCGTCGCGGACCTTCTCGCCCGACTCGTCGATGATCTCGGCGCGCGCCATGTAGTGGAAGAACGGGCGGCCGTCGTGGGTGAAGATCAGCTCCTGGCGGTACTCGAACGGGTCGATGGTCGGGTAGTCGCCGCGCCCGTTGCCGCGCCAGGTCCCCAGCAGCCAGGCGACCGGGCCGCAGTTGGGGTGCAGGTTGTCGGGGAGCTCGAAGGGCATGGGGTGAGTTTAGTGTGGGGCGCATGTCCCGCTCCCTCGTCGTCAAGGTCACCTGCGGCACCGAAGCTCCCGAACGGTGCAACCAGGGCTTCACCGTCGCCGCCTCCGCCCTCGCCTCCGGGGCGGATGTCTCGCTGTGGCTCACCGGCGAGGCGGCGTGGTTCGGTGTGCCCGGACGCGCCGAGGAGTTCGCGCTCGACCTCGCCACGCCGCTGGCCCAGCTTCGCGACGCGGTGCTGGCCGGAGGGCGAGTGACCGTCTGCTCCCAGTGCGCCGCCCGGCGCGGCATCGTCGAGGCCGACCTCGTCGAGGGTGCGGTCATCGCAGGCGCAGCGTCCTTCGCCGAGGAGATCCTCCAACCGGACGTGCAGGCGCTCGTCTACTGACGGAGCCACCGAGGGAACCACCGGGGGATCGCGCCGATACCCGTTGTTCACCCGGGTTTGTCACACTCGTGAGATGCCCACGTCGCCAGCCACAGACGAGACCTCCTTCCCGGCGACCGTGGGCGTGGCCAGCGAGGAGGGCCCGGCCCACGCCGACCACGTCGGGCAGCCACACGACACCTTCGACGTCGAGCCGCCCTACGTCCCCGACGCGGCGCAGCTCGCCGCGGTGGAGAAGTACGACGACCGGTTCCTCGACCGGGAGGTGTCGTGGCTGCGCTTCAACCAGCGGGTGCTCGAGCTGGCGGAGGACGAGAGGCTGCCGCTGCTCGAGCGGGCGCGGTTCCTGGCGATCTTCAGCAGCAACCTCGACGAGTTCTTCATGGTCAGGGTGGCCGGGCTCAAGCGCCGGATCGCCGCGGGCGTCGCCGTACGCGCCGTCTCGGGGATGCTGCCGCGCGAGGTGCTCGAGAGCATCTGGACCACCACCCGCGAGCTGATGGAGCGGCAGTCCCGGGTCTTCCGGGACACGCTGCTGCCCGAGCTGCGCACGGAGGGCATCGAGCTGCTCCGCTGGGACGAGCTGGACCGGGAGGAGCAGAAGCACTGCAAGCGGCTGTTCAAGGACCGGATCTTCCCGGTGCTGACCCCGCTGGCGGTCGACCCCGCCCACCCGTTCCCCTACATCTCGGGGCTCTCGCTCAACCTCGCCGTGCTGGTCCGGCACCCCAAGCTGGGCACCGAGCACTTCGCCCGGGTCAAGGTGCCGCCCATCTTCAAGCGCTTCGTCCCTCTCGGGAACCAGCGGTTCGTGCCGCTCGAGGATGTCATCGGCGAGCACCTCAAGCGGCTCTTCCCGGGGATGGACGTGGTGGCCGCGCACACCTTCCGGGTCACCCGCAACGAGGACCTCGAGGTCGAGGAGGACGATGCCGAGAACCTCCTCAAGGCCCTGGAGAAGGAGCTGCTCCGCCGCAAGTTCGGGCCGCCGGTCCGCCTGGAGGTCGAGGAGTCCATCGACCCCAGGGTGCTCGACCTGCTGGTCTCGGAGCTCGGGGTGTCGGCCGACGAGGTCTTCAAGCTCACCGGCCCGCTCGACCTGCGCGGGCTCCACGGCATCGCCGACCTGCCCCGCGAGGATCTGCAGTACCCGGCCTACGTGCCGACCACCCATCCGTTCCTCGCCGAGGTGGAGAGCTCCTCACCAGTCGACGTGTTCGAGGCCACCCGCAAGCGCGACGTGCTGCTGCACCACCCCTACGACTCGTTCGCCACGTCCGTGCAGAGGTTCCTGGAGCAGGCGGCCGCCGACCCGCACGTCCTGGCGATCAAGCAGACGCTCTACCGCACGTCCGGCGACTCCCCCATCATCGACGCCCTCGTCGACGCCGCCGAGGCCGGCAAGCAGGTGCTGGTCATCGTGGAGATCAAGGCGCGCTTCGACGAGACCAACAACATCCGCTGGGCCCGCAAGCTCGAGCACGCCGGCTGCCACGTCGTCTACGGCCTGGTCGGGCTGAAGACGCACTGCAAGCTCTCCATGGTGGTGCGCGACGAGCCCGACGGCATCCGCCGCTACACCCACATCGGCACCGGCAACTACAACCCCAAGACGGCACGCCTCTACGAGGACCTCGGGCTGCTCACCGCCGACGACGTCATCGGCCTGGACGTCGCCCACCTCTTCAACAACCTCTCCGGCATCAGCCGCAACGCGACCTACGACCGTCTCCTCGTCGCGCCGGACTCCGTGCGCGCCGGGCTGGTCGACCAGATCCACCAGGAGATCGCCCACCACCAGGCCGGTCACCCGGCCCGGATCCGGCTGAAGGCCAACTCCGTGGTCGACGAGGCCGTCATCGACGCGCTCTACCTCGCGTCCCAGGCGGGTGTCCCCGTGCAGCTCCTGGTGCGCGGGATCTGCGCGCTGCGCCCCGGCGTGCCCGGGCTGTCGGAGACGATCGAGGTGCGCTCCGTGCTGGGGCGCTTCCTCGAGCACAGCCGGGTCTTCTGGTTCGAGAACGCCGGTGAGCCCGTCGCCTGGATCGGCTCGGCCGACATGATGCACCGCAACCTCGACCGCCGCGTCGAGGTGCTGGTGCGCCTGCCGGAGGGCGACGACGTACGCCGGGTGGCCGCGCTGCTCGACCTCGCGTTCGACCCCACCACGGTGGCCTGGGAGCTGGACCCGGACGGCGGGTGGCAGCGCAACGACGGTGACGTGCATCTCCACGAGGCCCTCATCGAGAGGCAGCGCCGGAGGCGGTAGGGGTCCTCGCTTGTGCTCCCGCGAGTGCGAGGCCCTAGCATGTGACGCGTTCAGATCCTCCTGACCAGGAGTTCTCCGTGCGTTTGAAGTTTCGTCCTGTCGACGGGTCGTTCTACGACCTGTTCGCTGAATTCGGCACCCACCTCGTGACCGGCGCCGATCTCCTGGCCCAGATGCTCGCCGACGGCGACGAACGGGAGGAGATCGCCCGCAAGATGCGCAACGCCGAGCACGACGCGGACGAGACCACCCACGCCATCGTCAGGCGGGTCAACACGACGTTCGTGACGCCGTTCGACCGGGAGGACATCTACGCGCTGGCCTCCGGCCTCGACGACATCATGGACATGATGGACGAGGCCGTCGACCTGATCCTGCTCTACGAGGTGAAGTCGCTGCCGGCGGAGCTGTCCAACCAGGTGGAGGTCCTCCAGCGCTGCGCCGACCTGACCGCCGAGGCGATGCCGAAGCTGAAGTCGATGCAGGACCTCGAGGAGTACTGGATCGAGATCAACCGCCTGGAGAACGCCGGCGACAAGAGCTACCGCCGTATCCTGGCCAGCCTCTTCAGCGGTGACTTCAAGGCCATCGAGGTGTTGAAGCTCAAGGACATCGTCACCTCCCTCGAGGGCGCCATCGACGCCTTCGAGAAGGTCGCCAACACGGTGGAGCAGATCGCGGTCAAGGAGTCCTGACCGGTGGAACTCGCGATCATCATCGCGGTAGTCGTCGTCGCCCTCGTCTTCGACTACACCAACGGCTTCCACGACGCGGCCAACGCGATCGCCACCTCGGTGTCGACGCGGGCGCTGACCCCCAGGGTCGCCCTGGCCATGGCCGCCGTCATGAACTTCGTCGGCGCCTTCCTCGGCCAGAAGATCGCGCACACGGTCTCCGACACGATCGAGCCCCCGTCGGGCACGCACGGCATGACCATCGTGATGGCCGGCCTCCTCGGGGCCATCGCGTGGAACCTCATCACCTGGTACTACGGCCTGCCGTCGTCGTCCTCGCACGCCCTGATCGGCGGCCTGGTCGGCTCCGCGATCGCGTCCGGCACGACGGTCCACTGGACCACCGTGATCGACAAGGTCGTCATCCCGATGGTCGTCTCCCCGCTCGTCGCGTTCAGCCTCGGCTTCGTGGTGATGCTGGCGATCATGTGGATCTTCAAGAGCATGAACCCGGGCAGGGCCAACCGCGGCTTCCGGATCGCACAGACGGTCTCGGCCGCGGCGATGGCGCTCGGCCACGGCCTCCAGGACGCCCAGAAGACGATGGGGGTCATCTTCCTCGCGCTGCTCACCGGTGGGTACGTCGCTGAGTCCGACGGTCTTCCCCTCTGGGTGATCATCGCGGCGGCCACCGCCATCTCGCTCGGCACGTGGTCGGGCGGGTGGCGCATCATGCGCACCCTCGGCCGGCGGATCATCCACCTCGACCCGCCCCGCGGCTTCGCCGCCGAGTCGGTCGCGGCCTCGGTGCTCTACACCACGGCGTACGTCTGGGAGGCGCCGATCTCGACGACCCACACGATCACCTCAGCGGTGATGGGCGTCGGTGCCACCAAGCGGGTGTCGGCCGTGCGGTGGGGCGTGGCCCGGTCGATCCTCACCGCGTGGGTGCTGACCTTCCCCATGGCCGGCACGATGGCCGCCATCTGCTACTTCGTGGTGCATCTCTTCCTGCCCTGAGCCTCGGGCGTCGACGGACGAGCCTCAGCCGAAGCGGCCCGAGATGTAGGCCTCGGTCGACTCGTTGTCGGGGTTGGCGAACATCTTCTGCGTGGAGTTGAACTCCACCAGGTGGCCCGGCTCGCCCGTGGCCTTGAGGTTGAAGAAGCCGGTGTCGTCCGAGACACGGGCCGCCTGCTGCATGTTGTGGGTGACGATGACGATCGTGTAGTCCTCCTTGAGCTCGTGGATGAGGTCCTCGATCGCCGACGTGGAGATGGGGTCCAGCGCCGAGCACGGCTCGTCCATCAGCAGCACCTGCGGCTCCACGGCGATCGCGCGGGCGATGCACAGCCGTTGCTGCTGGCCGCCGGAGAGGCCCATGCCCGGCTTGCCGAGGCGGTCCTTCACCTCGGTCCACAGGTTCGCGCCCCGCAGCGACCTCTCCACGATCTCGTCCTGGTCGGACCTCGACATGCGCTTGGCGTTGAGCTTGTTGCCGGCCAGCACGTTGTCGTAGATCGACATCGTCGGGAAGGGGTTGGGCCGCTGGAAGACCATGCCGATCTGGCGGCGTACGGCGACCGGGTCGACCCCGGGCTCGTAGAGTGATTGGCCGTCGACCATCACCTTGCCCTCGACGCGCGCACCGGGGATCACCTCGTGCATGCGGTTGAGGGAGCGCAGGAAGGTCGACTTGCCGCAGCCGGACGGCCCGATGAACGCGGTCACCGACCGGGCCCGGATGGTCATGTTGACGCCCTGCACCGCGAGGAAGTCCCCGTAGTAGATGTCGAGGTCGCTGATGTCGATGCTCTTGGCCATGGTGTTCTTCCTTCTGGGGCTCAGCGGCCGCTGGGCGGCGCGAAGATCTTTCCGATGATCCGGGCCGCGAGGTTGAGCACCATCACGATCAGGATCAGGACCAGGGCGCCACCCCACGCGTACGCGTAGCCCTTCTCGGTGGAGGTGGCGTACTGGGTGAAGATGAAGACGGGCAGCGTCATCATGCGGCCCTCGAACGGGTTGAAGTTCACCGAGTCGGTGAACCCCGCGACGACCAGCAGCGGTGCCGTCTCGCCGATCACGCGCGAGATCGCCAGCACGACGCCGGTCACGATGCCGCCCATCGCGGTGGGCAGCACCACCTTGGCGATGGTGCGCCACTGGGGCACCCCCAGCGCGTACGACGCCTCGCGCAGGTCGTCGGGCACGAGCCGCAGCATCTCCTCGGTGGAGCGGACGACCGTCGGGATCATCAGCAGCGACAGCGCGACCGACCCACCGAAGCCCCAGCGGATGGCCGGGTCCACGAGGAGGACGAACAGCGAGAGCGCGAAGAGGCCGGCGACGATCGAGGGGATGCCGGTCATGACGTCCACGAGGAACGTGATCACCTTCGCCAGCCGGTTCTTCTTGCCGTACTCGATGACGTAGATCGCGGTGAAGACGCCGATCGGGATGCTGATGACCGCGGCCGTGAGCGTGACTAGCAGGGTGCCGATGGCGGCGTGGTAGAGCCCGCCCTGGGCGTCGCCGATGACGTTGCGCATGGAGAAGGTCAAGAAGTCGACGCTCAGCGTCGAGAACCCCTTCGAGAGCACGAGCAGCAGCAGCCAGACCAGGGGCACCATCGCCACGAGGAAGGCGACCCAGATCAGGGAGGTGGCGAGCCGGTCCTTGGCCGCGCGGGAGTTCTCGGTGGTGAGGGACCACAGGGGCAGCGCGACCACGAAGACCGCGATGGCCACCAGCACGGCGAGCGTCGGCCCGAGGCCGACCGTCAGAGCCAGTCCGCCGCAGGCAACGGCCACGACGGCGACCAGGCCGGGGGCCCAAGCGGGGAGCCTGCCCTGGTGCCCGGCCCCGCTGAGGGAGCTGGCGGTCGTGCTCATCGGGCCATCCTTCGCTCGTTGCGTCCGGCGACCCAGCGGGCCAGGAAGTTCACGCCGAAGGTGAAGGCGAACAGGACCAGACCCGTCGCGATCAGCACCGCCTGCTTGTCGGGGCTGGCCTCCTTGTAGTTGAAGGCGATGTTCGAGGCGATGGTCGCCGGGTTGTCGCTCGAGATGATGTTGAGCGTGACGATCGGGGACGCCGACAGCACCATCGCGACCGCCATGGTCTCGCCGAGCGCCCGGCCGAGGCCGAGCATGGTCGCCGAGACCATGCCCGAGCGGGCGTAGGGGAAGACCGCCATCCGGATCATCTCCCAGCGGGTCGCACCGAGCGCCAGCGCGGCCTCCTCGTGCAGGCGCGGGGTCTGCAGGAACACCTCGCGGGAGATCGCGGTGATGATCGGCAGGATCATGATCGCGAGCACGAGGCCGGCGGTGAGGAGCGTCCGCCCGGTCGCGGAGGGCGGCCCGGCGAAGAGCGGGATCCAGCTGAAGTACTCGTGAAGCCACTCCTGGAAGGGGCGGATCTGCGACGCCAGCGCGCGGCCTCCCCACAGGCCGAAGACCACGCTGGGGACAGCCGCGAGAAGGTCCATCACGTAGGCGATGGGGGTGGCCAGGCGGCGCGGCGCGTAGTGCGAGGTGAACAGCGCGATGGCGATCGCGAACGGCACCGCGATGACCAGGGCGATGATGGCGGCGAAGGTCGTGCCGAAGACCAGCGGGCCGACGTACCCGAGGAAGGTCGTCGCCGGCTGGTAGAGCCGAGCGTCGACGTCCAGGCCGGGGTAGCCCTCGATGCCGAGGAACACGAACACCCCGGCGAGCGCCACCATGATCGTGACGCCGGCGGCCACCGCCAGCCCCCGGAAGACGCGGTCGCCGACGCCCCGGGCGGCGCGGGCCTGCTGGGGGGCCTCCGTCTTGGGAGGGGAGAGAACGCTCATGGAATCCCTGTCGTCACGCGCGCCACGCGGCGGCCCGGGTGCTCCGGGCCGCCGCGAGGTTCACGAATCGGGTGGTCACCCAGCCGAGATGTTCTCGATGAGGCTGGTGGCCTTCTCGGAGAGGGCCGCGTCGAGCGGGGCGGAGCCGACCTCGTCGGCCGCTGCCTGCTGGCCGGCGTCGCTGACGATGTAGCCGAGGTACTCGCGCACCAGCTCGGCCTCCTCCTCGGACTCGTAGGTCTCACAGGCGACCAGGTAGGAGACCAGGATCACCGGGTAGGTGCCGGCCTCCGTGGTCGTGCGGTCGATCTGGACGGCCATGTCGGTCTCGCCCGCGCCCTCGACGGGCGGGGAGATCGCGACGACCTTGGCAGCGCCTTCGGCGGAGGGAGCGGCGAACTCGTCGCCCACCTTGACGCTGACCACGCCGAGCTTGCCCACGGCGCTGAAGTCGGCGTAGCCGATGGTGCCGTCGCCGCCCTCGACGGCGCCGATGAGGCCGGAGGTGCCGTCAGCAGCCTCGCCGCCCTTGATGGAGGAGGGCCAGAGGCCGTCGGGCTCGTCGCTCCACGCGCCGCCGGAGGCCTCGGAGAGGTACGACGTGAAGTTCTCCGTGGTGCCCGAGTCGTCCTGGCGGTGGACCGGCGTGATGGCGGTGTCGGGCAGCTCCACGTCCGGGTTGTCGGCCGCGATGGCGTCGTCGTTCCAGGTGGTGATGGAGCCGTTGAAGATGTTGGCGATCGTCTCGGCCGTGAGGTTCAGCGTGTCGACGCCCTCGAGGTTGAAGACGACGGCGATCGGGGACACGTAGCCGGGCACCTGGATGACGTTGCCGTCACCGCAGCGCGCCTGGGCGTCGCTGAGCTCGCCCTCCTCGTCGGTCAGCGCCGAGTCGGTGCCGGCGAAGGCGTAGGCCTCGGAGATGAAGTTCGCACGGCCGTCGCCCGAGCCGACCGGGTCGTAGTTGATGGTGACGTCGGGGTTCTCGCCCTGGAAGCCGGCGCGCCAGGCGGCCTGGACCTTCTCCTGCGAGGAGGCGCCACCGCCGGCGATGGTGCCGGAGAGAGAGGAGGAGTCCCCGCTGCCGTCCGAGCCGGTGCTGGCAGAGGACTCGTTGCCGGCGCCGCACGCTGAGAGCGCGAGGGCCAGGACCGCGAGGCCGGGGACGATCGCCCGGCGGATGGAGGTGCTCGTCACTTCGGTACTCCTGATGTCTGATTTAAGGGCTGACATCACGGAGTGTGCGGAGCCGAGGTGTCCGGCTGGATCGGCGGTGGTGAACGAGCGGTGAACTCGAATCGCCCATCCGGCGACGCCCAGCCGGGGACGAGACGACCATCACATGAACAGGCCCGGCCCCGCCCGCTCAGCGGAGCGGGTGCTGCTCGGTCGCCACGACCCGTCCCTTGCGGTGGTGCACGACGAGCATCGCCGCCGGCTCCAGCTCCACCTCGTCGACCCCGAGAGCGTCGAACACCGTCGGCAGGACCGGGCGATGCGTGCACAGCAGCGCTCCCTCGCCGGCGTGCATCAGCTCGTCCACCAGCGTGTGCACGCCCTCGGCGGTGGCGTCCTCCTCGCTGAGCACGTCATGGCGCGAGAGCGGCCATCCCGAGGTCCGTGAGTAGGGCACCACGGTGTCGACGCAGCGGAGACTGCTGCTGGTCGCGACGAGCGACACGTCGTACGCCGCCAGCAGGGGCACCAGGCGCTCGGCCTGCAGGCGGCCCGACCGGACCAGGGGCCGCAGCCGGTCGTCGTGCCGCCACGCCTCGCGCGATCGGGCGTCGCCGTGCCGCAGCACCACCAGCGCGCGGGTGCTCCGGCGCAAGCGCCTCGCCTGCGCCAGCGTCTCGCGATCGTGCGGATAGGTGAGCCTGGCCTCGGCGTCCGCCCAGGGAAGCCACTCGACCTGGTCGATCTCGTCGTTCACCGCGTAGCCGGTCACGTCGTCCGAACCGACGACCCGGGCCATCCAGTAGTGCACGGCCTTCATCCGGCCACCGGCCGTCGGGTAGCGCTGGCCGTCCAGTGGAGGCCCCAGCCTGATCTCCAGGCCTGTCTCCTCGGCGACCTCCCGCACCGCCGTCGCCAGCACGTGCTCGCCGCGGTCGCGCTTGCCCTTGGGGAACGACCAGTCGTCGTACCGCGGCCGGTGGACGAGCAGGACGTCGCCGCCCCGACGGGTCACCACCGCACCGGCGGCGACCACGTCGTACGGCATGGAGCTAGTCTCACACCACTTCCCGCTCGCCCAGGAGACCCGTCCATGCGTCGTTCGCTCGTGGTGCTCCTGGTGGGGGCGCTGCTGGCGGCGGCCGTGGGCGCGCTGGTGTGGTGGCGCACGGAGCGCGGCACGACGTTCGAGAGCGCGGTGGCGCTGGCGCCCGCCGGCAGCCAGCGCATCTCGTGGACGGACTGGAGCGGCGTACGCCGGGAGCTCGGCGCCGACGTGTCAGCGCGATCCTCGACCGACGAGCTGACCACCTTCATGGACGAGGCGTTCGAGCGCGACCTTAGTGCGGCGTCCGCGCTCGGGGAGTCGGCGGTGGCGCTGCAGGCGCGCTTCGGTCTGTCGCCTGCCTCGGTGGAGTGGGAGCTGCTGGCCCAGTCGCCCGAGGGCGCGGTGGAGCTGCTGAAGATGCCGGAGTCCTTCGACTTCGACCGGCTCAGCGACCGACTCACCGAGCTGGGCTTCGCGGAGCCGTCGTCGGAGGACGGTGTCTGGGAGGGCGGCGGTGACCTGCTGGCGCGCATCGACCCGACCCTGACGCCGGAGCTGCAGTACGTCGCGGTCGACCGCGGCGAGCGCCTGATCCGCACATCCGACAGCGCGTCCTACCTCGAGGAGGCGCTGGACGCCGACCGCATCGAGGGCGTGGACGACGTGGTCGCTGAGACCGGCTCCCCGCTCGCCGCGTCCGTCTACTCCGCCGACTACGCCTGCTCGCGACTCGGCATGTCGCAGGCCGACGAGACCGACCAGGCGCAGGCGGACGCGCTGATCGACGCGGCGGGCGAGGTGTCGCCGCTCACCGGCTTCGCGATGTCGGCGCAGCTCGACGGCCAGGTCCGGGTCGCGCTCTCCTTCGAGACCGACGACCAGGCCCGGGCCAACGCCGAGAGCCGTCTCGAGCTCGCGTCAGGGCCGGCACCGGGGCAGGGAGGCGAGTTCGCCGACCGGTTCGAGGTGGTGTCCGCGACGGCCACCGGCCGGGTCGTCGTACTCGATCTCGCTCCGGTGGAGGGCTCCTACGTGCTGTCCGACCTCTCGTCCGGGCCGGTGCTCTTCGCGACCTGCTGAGGCCAGCCACACCCGACATGACAGTGCCCCTGCGCCGGGACGTGGGTGCAAGGGCCGGAGGACCGGATCAGGAGCGCTGTCGGGGCACGGGTGTGACGCCGAGGAGTCGGTCGATCTCCTCGGTGCTCAGGCGCCCTTCGCACTCGCTCGCCGCGATGATCAGCGTCGTGGTGAGCTCGACCTCGCCGAGGAGGTCGCCGTCTTCGAGCGTGACGTCAAACTGATCGTGCACGCGGCCCTCCCTGTTCGTCACGTGTACAGGTTCCACCATGCCCTGTTCACTCGAGCGTAAACATCCCTGACAAGAAAATTGACCCGATCGTGCCGGTGCGATGCCACCCACTCGGGGTCTGGACAACACACTGGACCAGGCACTGGACCAGGCACCGGACCAAGCACCGAACGAGGCACGAGTGCAACGAGGCCCCACCCGAGAGGGGTGGGGCCTCGTTGTCTGGAAAGTCACGGACAGGTGCTGTCCGAGCCAGTCCGCTCGATCAGATCGCGCGGACGTTCTCCGCCTGGGGACCCTTGGGACCCTGGGTAACGTCGAACTCGACCTTCTGGTTCTCGTCGAGGGACTTGTAGCCCTGCGACTGGATGGCCGAGTAGTGCACGAAGACGTCGTCGCCGCCGTCCTCCTGGGCGATGAAGCCGAAACCCTTCTCGGCGTTGAACCACTTCACGGTGCCTTGAGCCATTGCTGGTTACTCCTGTTATCGGGCGAAAGACCGCCACTTCGACGATCCCGCATCAGATGCGGTGACACGTCGCTCCGACCCAAGAGTCGTACCCATGAGAAGAAACGCCGTTGGATCACAAACTCCGCGGGCGTCATACCACTTGGAACTTGCACCTGTTGCGCCACCAACACTACCAACCATTCGCGGATTCGCTACTCCCTGGGGCCATGCATCTCACTGCGGCGCGTGAACTTCGTGTGACGACGAGGCTGCCGGGCCCGGGCCGACGCCCCTCCGGCTGCTCAGAAGGCTGAGACGGACCCGCTGGACCGTTCGGACCGGGCCAGCGCCCGCAGCACGGCGTCCTGGCCGTGACGTCGTACGGACAGGGCAGCGACCAGGCTGAGGACCGGGTCGAGGACCTCGGGGGCGAAGGTCGGAGTCGGGTGACCGATGCTCACGGCGAGGTCGTCGGCGTGCACCACGACCTCCATGAGCCGGCAGACCAGGAAGTCGTCGAGCCGCAGGGAGCAGCCCTGCCACGGGACGAAGGTCGTGGGACCCGCCGCCTCGATCGCCGCCCCCAGCCCGTCGCGGGACCGCTGCAGGATGGCGACGGACTCGGCCGGCCCGCCGGCGGACATCTGGTTGAAGTCGTCCCTGATCGAGGTGTTCTCGATGCTGTCGACGGGGGCGGTCAGCCAGTCGACCCGGTCGAAGTAGTCGGCCAGCGAGACCGTCTCGGCGCCTGGAGGGCCCTCGGCCCGGAGGAACTCGACCGCGCACTCCGGCTGGCTCACCAGGTGCCGGGCCAGCCCGCCGACGGTCATCCCAGGCAACGTGGACTCCTGCCGCCAGGCGGCGGCGACCTCCGGCGAGGCGACGAGGTCGGTGAGCTGGTCGACGGCGGGCACGACCGCGGCACGGTCGAGGGTTCCGGTGAAGGTCAGGGCCATCGGCCGAGAGTAGGCCAGGATCCGGACGAAATGCGTCCGGGGACGGTGCTGCGCCCGCCCCGGGCCGTCACGCAGCGGGGACGTCCACCACCCGTCGAGTCCGGTGGCGGAGGAGCCGGCGGGCCAGCCGCTGCGAGGGGCGCTCGACGAGCCGGTAGCTGACCCACGCCGCGGCGATCGCGGCCGCGATCGCGATCAGGGTCACCACCTCGTTGGGGATCGCCGAGCCTGCCGTGATCTCGAAGACGGCGAAGCCGACGGGGATGTGGAGGAGATACAGCGAGTAGCTGACGTCTCCGAGCATCGTGAAGGGCTGGATGGTTCGCTTCGGGGCTGCGGCCATCAGCCCGAGGAAGATGACCAGGGCATAGATGTAGGAGTAGTACGGCGCGGCGTCGGGCAGGATCCTGGGCCCGAAGAGCTGCCCAGGGAGCAGGCGCTCGGTGAAGGTCGCGAAGAACACCAGGGCCAGCGTGGCGTTGAGTGCCGCGACGATCGGGCGGATGAGCTCGGCCCGCCACAGGTAGATGCAGCGGCCGACGAGCAGGAAGCCGACATAGGGGGGCAGCGAGACGAAGGCGCTGCCGCGCAACGGCGGGACGGCTGCCTGGAGCACGGTGAAGACAGCCCAGAGCCCGGTCAGGACCCAGGTCGACCGCTCCGGGTTCCGTCGGGTGAGGCCGAGGAGCACGAACGTCATCGCGTAGAAGATCACTTCGATGCTGAGGGTCCAGGTGACCCCCAGCACGTAGTCGCCGTGGAACCCGTCGAGGAGGAACAGGGCGCTGAGCCAGTGGCGCAGCCCACCGTCGTTCACGCTGATGGGCTCGCTGCCGTAGTGGTGGGCGATCTGGACGTAGAGCCAGCACACGACCAGTGCGACGGCGAGCGGGGGACCCAGCCGCAGGATGCGCTTGACGGCGAAGCTGGTGCGGTCCTCGCGCATCGAGGTGTAGGTGATGATGAAGCCGCTGACGAGGAAGAAGATGATGACGCCCAGGTGGCCTCCGTTCTGGAAGACACGGAACGGCTCCACGATGAGCCGCGCGTAGGCCACGTCGAGGATCGACGGCTCGTGGTTGGTCGCCAGCCAGACGCTGCCGAGGTGGGCCCAGACGACGAGGAGGGCGGCGACGCCGCGCAGCCCGTGGATGAAGGCCAGGTGCTGACGGGAGCTCTCAGGCGTGACTGCGGCATGCAGCATCGTAGTGTGGTCCCCCGTCGTTCCTTCTTCGGTTGTCAGCCGCGGACTCTATAGCGGCTGCGTGTCCTGCCGGGCAGGGACCGGCCGTTGCGACCCGAGGCGGTCCTAGCGCCCGGCCCCGATCTCGAGCCATCTCTCGGGTGCCAGCTCGTACGGCGCGTAGAGACCCGCCCGGTCGAGGTGTCCCGAGTGACGGGCCCGCAGGTCGCCGACCAGATCGGCGCACCGGGCCTCCACCGCGAACTCGGAGAGCAGCTCGTCGGTGATCAGGTCGGTCATCTCGTTCCACTGCCCGGCGCGGGAGAGCTCACGCAGCCGGTCGGCCCGGTCGCCCTCGTCGTAGAGCTCGAACACCCACCGGTAGGCCGGCGTGGAGGCGTAGAAGGCCAGCTGCTTGCGCACGGCCGCCCGGGCACGGTCGAGCTCCTCGTCCGTCCCGCCGGTGACGACGAGCACGGGGCACGTGACCTCGAAGTCAGCTGCGGCCCGTCGCTCCGCGACGAGCGGCAGGACCCGGTCGGTGATCGTGCGCACGGACGAGAGGGGGTGCAGCACCACGCCGTCGGCTCGCTCGGCTGCCATGGCGATCATCGCGGGGCCCACGGCGGCCAGGTGGATCGGCGGCATGGGGTGCCCGCTCGGCCCGGGGTCGAACATCGGCGTCATCAGGGTGTGCTGGTAGAAGCGTCCTTGGAAGTCGAGCGGTTCGTCGTCGTTCCAGCAGGCCCAGATCGCTCGGAGCGCCTCGACGTACTCCGCCATCCGCTCGACCGGCTCGGACCACTCCTGGCTGAAGCGCCGCACGATGTGCGCGCGCACCTGGGAGCCGAGCCCGAGGGTGAAGCGTCCTGCGCTGGCGCGGACGAGCTCGTGCGCAAGCTGCGCGGTCAGCATGGGGCTCCGGGCGAACGCCACGGCGATGGCCGTCCGCAGCTCGACCCGGGTGCTCGCCTGGGCGGCGATCGCCAGGGGCGAGAAGGGCTCGTACGCCGCCTCCAGCGCCCACAGGCCGCCCAGTCCTGCGGACTCGGTCAGCCGGGCGTAGCCGGCTGCGTCCGCCAGCCTGAGACCGGTGCCGGGGTAGAGGTCCACCTCCATGGTCACTCCCCGCCCACGACGACGGACGCGGTCCCGGTCAGCACGTCCGTCCCGTCCTCGCGCCGCAGCCAGACCGTGCATCGGAGCTCCGCGGACGCGGCGTGCACCTCCTCCACCCGGCCTCCCGCCACGAGCGCCTCGCCGGCGAACGCGTTCGAGGTGAAGCGCAGGTCGAGGCGGCGTACCAGCGCGTCGTCACCGAGCCAGACGCGGATCGCCTCCCAGACGTACGCCGCGTTGAGCGGTCCCTGGTTGATCACCCGGTCCCCCAGCCCCAGCTCCGCCACGACGTCGGGGTCGAGGTGGATGGGGTTGGGATCGCGGAGGAGCAGGGCGAACGGCTTCATCGCCTGCGGATCCACGGTCACCCGCAGCTCCGGGATCTGGGTCCCGGCGTCGATCGTCATGACTCCCCCCTTCGCGGCACCACGAAGGTGTTGGTGCAGCGCACGACCGGCGCACCGTCGTCCAGGAGGGTCACGACGCAGTCGACGAGGTCGAAGACCGGGATCTTCGAGCCCCGGCGTCGCCGTACGTCCTCGATGACCGAGGTGACCACGTAGTCGCGCTCGTACTCGAGGTGGCTCGTCTGCTCGATGCCCGCCTCACCGAAGAGCACCCCGTCATCCTCCGCGGCGTCCATGACGCCGAAGAGCTCGACGAGGTCGGCGCCCATTCCCCGGAAGGTCCCCAGCAGCGCCCACGCCGGGTGGGGCCGGTCCCCCTTGGTCGGCGCGCCGATGGCGTCGCGCGTCAGCCAGTCCTCGTAGCGGTGGATCCGGAGTACGCCGTCAGGAAGGCGCCGCCCCACCAGCGGATGGGTCTGCGCTGCGCCGCTCACTTCCCCGCCTCCGCTTCCACAGGGAACTGTCCGGGCAGCCGGCCCGCACCCGCGGGCCCGGCGAAGGCCTGGGCGACGGCCATCCACTGCTCGGCGACCTCGCCGCGCACCTCGAGGTCGACGTCGTCCGGGTGCCGGCGCTGGGTCACCACCAGACAGAAGTCGAGCGCCGGCCCGCGCACGACGTCGCGGGCGGCCGGGTCGCCCCAGGACCACCGGGTCGACCCGTCGGGTGCCGCCAGGTCGACCAGCACGGGGACGTCGGGGACCGGCAGACCCCGGGTGCGGAAGCTGTTGGGGAACGCCAGCACGCCGATGCGGGCTACGTGTCGCAGCCTGTCGGTGGGCCTCCTCGTGGCGCCCAGCGCGTCGTAGACGTCCTGTCCGTGCGCCCACGTCTCCATCAGCCGGGCGGTCAGCTTCGAGGCCAGGCTCATCGACGGCCCGAACCACGGGACGCGTGCCTTCGGGTCGGCGGCCACCGCCGCCGCGACGACCGTCTCGGCCTCGTCACGCCACCACTGGAGCATCTCGGCGGGGCTCCGGTGGGCGTTGGCGGGCCCGATCCCGTCGACGTACGTCTGGAGGTCCGGGAGCGCGTCCCGGAAGCGGACGAACTCCTCCGGGCTGGCGATGCTCAGCCGCGTCATGGCGTCGAAGTGGGCCAGGTGCGCGACCTGGTCGCGGACGCTCCACCCGACGGCCGGCGTGGGCGCCTCCCATGCAGCGACGTCCTGCCTGGACAGGAAGTCGGCCAGCTCCGCCTGCTCAGCGGCGAGGTCGGCGACGAGGGTGTCGATCACCGCGCTCATCGGCCCTGCCACTGCGGTCGTCGCTTCTCCGCGAAGGCCCGCGGGCCCTCCTGCGCGTCCTCGCTGAGGTAGACCGGCGCCCAGATGCTCTCCGCCGCGTCGAAGGCGGCCGACCTGCCGTGCTCCGCGACCGCGTAGACCATGCGCTTCGCGGCCCGCACCGACAGGGGCGCGTTCGCCACGATGGTGGCCACGAGCGCCTCGGTCGCCTCGACCAGCTGCGCCGCAGGTACGACACGGTTGACCAGTCCCACCTCGTAGGCGCGCTGGGCGGTGATCGCATCCCCGGTGACCAGGATCTCCATGGCGATGCGGGGCGGCACCAGCCACGGGAGCGGGGCCGCCCACGGTGACCCGCGGCCGACCTTGGCCTCCGACACCGCGAACCTCGCCGTCTCCGAGGCGACGACCAGGTCCGCGCACTGCGCGAGGAGGAAGCCGCCACCGAAGGCGCCGCCGTTGACCGCGGCGATCACGGGCTTGCTCACGTCGAGGGTCCGACCCACCTGCGGTACGAAGTCCGGCGGGGGGATGGTCAGGCCGGTGCTGGCCATCTCCTTCAGGTCCCCGCCCGCGCAGAACGCGAGCTCGCCGGCACCGGTGAGCACCACGACCGCGACCTCGTCGTCGCTCTCGGCGCGCTCGAAGCACTCCTTGAGGCCGGTCCGGACCGCTGCGTTGAGGGCGTTGCGCGCCTCGGGGCGGTTGATGGTGATCCACGCAGCACCGCTGCGGACGTCGTACAGCACCTCGTCAATCATCGTCGGCCTCCTCGTCCTCGGTCAGCACGATCAGCACCGTGCCGGTGTCCACGGCAGCGCCGGGCGCCACGGGCACGCTCGCCACCGTGGCGTCCATCGACGCGGTGATCGCGTGCTCCATCTTCATCGCCTCGACGACGACCACGGTCTCCCCTGCGGTCACCCGGTCCCCGGCGGCGACGTTGACGCGGACCACCGTGCCCGGCATCGGGGCCACCAGCGAACCCGGATCGAGGTGGTCTGCGGACTCGGGGAACCGGGGCACGACCCTCAGCTCGATGGTGCCGTCGGCCCAAGAGACGTAGCGGTCCTCGCCATAGCGGACCACCCCGATGCGCCGGCGGACACCGTCGACGACGAGGTCCACCGCGTCCGGCGTGCACGAGTGCACCACGGCTTCGACGGGGACGCCGTCCACCTCGAAGCGGGCGCCGCGGCCCAGCACGTACCCGACCTGCACCTCCCGGTCACCGCGTCGGTAGCCGCGGACGTTCAGCTGGGAACGGGCCGTCCGGAACCCCGAGGTGACGTGAGCCAGCACCTTGGCGCTGGCACGCTCGTCCGCCTGGTCGGCGAGCGCGGTGCTCAGCAGCGCGGCCTGCTCGACGTCCGCGCCCTCGACCTCGATCAGGTCACGAGGCTCGACGCGGTCCAGGAAGTGGGTGTCGATGCGCCCGGCCGCGAAGTCCTCGTGCTCGAGGATCCCTACGAGGAGTGAGCGGTTGGTCGTGATGCCGTCGACGCGCGCCCGCCTCAGGGCGCGGACCAGCCGGGAGATCGCCTCCGCCCTGGTGGCGCCGTGGGCGATCACCTTCGCGAGCATCGGGTCGTAGTTGGTGGAGACCCGGTCGCCCGAGACCACCCCGGCGTCGACGCGAACCCCCGGCACGTCCGGGACCTCGAAGCGCCGGATGAGACCCGCGGCAGGGAGGAAGTCGTTGGCCGGGTCCTCGGCGTAGAGCCGTGCCTCGACGGCATGGCCGTGCAGCTGGGGCGCGTGGGCCTCCGGCGGGAGCGGGGCGCCGGCGGCCACCTCGATCTGCAGGCGCACCAGGTCGAGGCCGGAGACCAGCTCGGTCACCGGGTGCTCGACCTGCAGTCGCGTGTTGACCTCCAGGAAGTAGAAGTCCCCGTTGGGGGCCAGGAGGAACTCCACGGTGCCGGCCCCGACGTAGCCGAGCGTGCGTCCGGCCTCGACGGCGGCCTCGCCCATGCGGTCCCGCAGCGGCTGGTCGACGACCGGGGACGGAGACTCCTCGATGATCTTTTGGTGCCGTCTCTGGATCGAGCACTCACGCTCGTTGAGGTGCACGATCGTGCCCGCCTGATCCCCGAAGATCTGGATCTCGACATGCCGGGGCTCGTCGACGTAGTGCTCGAGGAAGACGGTGTCGTTGCCGAAGGCAGCGCCCGCCTCCCGACGGGCCGAGGCGATGGCCTCCAGGAGCCCGTCGGGGTCCCGCACCACGCGCATGCCCCGGCCGCCGCCGCCGAAGGATGCCTTGACGAGCACCGGCCAGCCGACCTCGTCCGCGACTGCCCGGACCTCGTCGTCGGGCACGTCGGTCAGGTCGACGCCGGGAAGCACGGGAACGCCGGCCGCCTGCATGATCTCGCGAGCCGTGAGCTTGGAGCCCATGGCCTCGATGGCCTCCGGCGTGGGGCCGATGAAGGTGATCCCGTGCTTGTGGCACTGGCGCGCGAAGTCGGCGTTCTCCGAGAGGAACCCGTAGCCCGGGTGGACGGCGTCCGCGCCGACGAGCCGCGCCGCGTCCAGGACGGCCTCCCCTCGCAGGTAGGTCTCCCCCGGCGTGGAGCCGCCCAGCGGCACGGCCTCGTCCGCCTCGAGGACGAACGGCGCGTCCGCGTCGGGATCGGAGTAGACGGCGACGGTCGCGATGCCCATCTCCCGGCAGGTGCGGAAGACGCGACGCGCGATCTCACCCCGGTTGGCAACAAGGATCTTGGTGATCATCGATTTCCCTCAATCACATTCGGAAGACACCGAAACCACGCGTTCCGGTGATCTCGTTGTTGTGGCACATCGACAGGGTCATCCCGAGGACGTCGCGGGTGTCCCGGGGGTCGATCACACCGTCGTCGTAGCACTGGCCGCTCATGTACATCGCCAGCGACTCGGCCTCGATCCGCTCCTCGAGCGCGGCACGCTGGATCGCGTCCGCCTCCTCGTCGAAGGGCCGACCGGCACTGGCCGCCGCCTGCCGGGCGACGATCGACATCACGCCGGCCAGCTGCTCCGGGCCCATGACGGCCGACTTGGCGTTGGGCCAGGTGAAAAGGAGCCGGGGATCGTAGGACCGGCCCGACATGCCGTAGTTCCCGGCTCCGTACGACGCGGCGAGGTTCAGCGTGATGTGCGGGACCTTGCTGTTGGTGACGGCGTTGATCATCTTCGCGCCGTCCTTGATCATGCCGTTCTGCTCGTACTGCGTCCCCACCATGAAGCCGGTGGTGTTCTGCATGAAGATCAGCGGGGTGTCGGTCTGGTTGCACAGCATGATGAACTCGGAGCCCTTCTTGGCCTCCTCGTTGAACAGCACACCTCGGGCGTTGGCCAGGATCCCGACCGGGAAGCCGTGGATCGACGCCCAGCCGGTGACGAGCGCCGTGCCGTAGACGGGCTTGTACTCCTCGAAGCGGGACCCGTCGACGACCCTCGCGATCACCTCACGCGGGTCGAACGGGACCTTGAGCTCGACCGAGGCGATCGACAGCAGGTCCTCGGCCGGGTAGAGCGGGTCGTCGGCGGGCAGGCTGGGCCCGGGGCCGCGCTTGCGCCAGTTCAGGTGCTCCATGATCTCGCGCCCGATCGCGATGCACTCGTGCTCGTCGCGGGCCAGGTAGTCCGCGAGGCCGGAGGTGCGTGCGTGCATGTCGGCACCGCCGAGGCTCTCGTCGTCGGCATCCTCACCGGTCGCCATCTTCACCAGCGGCGGGCCGCCGAGGAACACCTTCGCCTGGTTCTGCACCATCACGGTGTAGTCGCACATGCCGGGCACGTAGGCGCCCCCCGCGGTCGAGTTGCCGAAGACCAGGGCGACCGTCGGGATCCCGGCAGCTGACAGTGCCGTGAGGTCGTGGAAGAGCCGCCCGGCGGGGATGAAGAGCTCCACCTGACGACGCAGGTCACCGCCCCCGGACTCGACGAGGTTGATCACCGGCAGCCGGTTCTCGCGGGCCACGTCCATGGCCCGGAGCACCTTCTTCCAGGTGTACGGGTTCGATGCTCCGCCCCTCACCGTCGGGTCGTGGGCCACGAGCATGCACTCGACGCCCGAGACGACGCCGATGCCGGTCACCACGCTGGCGCCCACGGTGTACTCGGTGCCCCAGGCGGCGAGGCCGCCCAGCTCCAGGAACGGGGCGTCGGGATCGAGCAGCAGCTCGATGCGCTCGCGGGCCAGGAGGCGTCCGCGCTCGCGGTGGCGGGCAACGTACTTCTCGCCCCCTCCGGCGGCGGCGAGCTCCAGCTGACGCCCGAGCTCGGCCAGCCGCTCGAGGTTGCCCTCGCGGTTGGTCGCGGCCACGGACGAGCTCAGGTCAAAGGTGGATGTCAGGACCTTCATCGGTCTTCCTTTCCTGCAGAGTCATGAAGCCACGCCGTGCGTGGCGAGGGGGCCGTGCGCGGCCCGGCGCCCCACCAGTAGCACCGTCTCGACGATGTCGTCGGTGGAGCAGCCGCGGGACAGGTCGACCCATGGCCGGGACAGGCCCAGCACGAAGGAGCCGAGGGCACGCGCGCCGCCGACCCGCTCGGCGACCTTGTAGGCGATGTTGGCGGACTCGAGCGAGGGGAAGACGAGCACGTTGGCTCGCCCGGCCGCCGACGAGCCGGGGGCCTTGCGGGCGGCGACCTCGGGGTCGATCGCGACGTCGTACTGCACCTCGCCCGCCACGTCCAGGTCGGGGCGCGCCGCGGTCAGGAGCCGCGTCGCCTCCTGGACGAGCGAGACCCTCGGGTGGCTCGCGCTGCCGCCGGTGGAGAACGACAGCATGGCGACGCGGGGGTCCTCGGCGAAGAGGCTGCGGTGGTGGTCGGCTGCCGTGGCGGCGATCTCGGCGAGCTGGACCGCGTCGGGCTCGGGCACCACGACGCAGTCCGCGTAGGTCTTCCAGCCGGAGGTGTGCTCGATCGCGAACGCAGCGCAGACCAGGCCACCGGCTCGCAGGTTGCGGATGCCCGCCCGCACGACCTCGGCGCTCGTCGTCACGCTGCCGCTCACACCGGCGGCCAGGTCCGACCCGACCAGCACCCGGGCCAGGTAGTCGACGCCCGACTCGCCTGGGGGCGGCACCAGGTGCTCCACGCCCTCGGGCAGCTCGGGCAGGTCGTGGTCCACGAGGACCGGCGTCACATCCCCGAGCTCGGCGAGGCGACGGGCGGCCTCGAGGACACGAGGGTCACGTCCGTCTGCCAGGGCGACCCTGACGCTCATCGCAGCAGCTCGTCGGGAACCTCGAGCGTCATCTGGAGCAGGCCGAGCGACAGCGTCTTCCCCTGCGCGTCGGTGCGCAGCGACGCAGCGCCGCCACCGTCCAGCGCGTCGTGCAGGATGAAGTTGAGCGCCCTCAGGTTCGGCAGCTCGTAGCGCTCCACTCCACCGCGGCACAGCGCGCGGAAGTGCCGCTCCACCCGTTCCGCGGTGAGGTGCTCCCGCAGGAACTCGAACGTGCGCTCCTCGTCGGTCCACACGCCGATGTTCGCGTCGGCACCCTTGTCACCCGACCGCGCGCACGCGATCTCGCGCAGCTGGATCTGCTTCATGCCACGTCCTCGCTCACGCGCACCTCGGCGCTCACGGCCGACTTCTCGATCAGGGCGGGCCAGAAGCCCACGATCTCGCTCGCCTTCGGGCGGCCGCCGGCGAAGCCGGTGAGGCCCGGAGGTCCCGAGGTCAGCAGCGAGGCCATCTCGGCCCCCAGCCTGTTGACCGCGGCCTTGTCGGTCGAGCGCACCGAGATCCGCAGGACGACCTCCGAGGGTGCCTCCGTCCGCTCCGGGAGCATCTGGTCGTACAGGACGTTCGTGCCGATGACCTCCACCCGGCAGTCCTCGGCCGGGAAGGCCACGCCGTCCTCGGCGAGACGAGCCAGCAGGATCTCGGCGGTCAGCCGGGCCTTGGCGGGGGCATCCGGGCCACCGACGGTCAGCTGGGCGGTGGTCCGCCAGCCGTCCAGCGTGCTGATCGACACCTTGTAGGTGTCGGTGGGCGCGGACCCGACGACGCCGCTGACCCGGACCCGGTCGGCTCCGGCCTGCTCGAGCCCGATCGAGGTGAAGTCGGCGATGACGTCGGGCGTGAGGTAGCGCTGGGGGTCACCGAGCTCGTAGAGCAGCTGGGCGGTCACCGTGCCGACGTCGACCAAGCCCCCGGTGCCCTTCTTCTTGGTCACCACGAAGGTCCCGTCCTGGGACACCTCGGCGATGGGGTAGCCGATGCCGGCCAGGTCGGGGACGGTCTCCCAGCGGTCGTAGTTGCCGCCGGTGCTCTGCGTCCCGCACTCCAGGACGTGGCCTGCGACGGTGCCCGCGGCGAGCAGGTCGTAGTCGGTCTCGGACCACCCGAACTCGTGGATCAGGGGCGCGAGGACCAGCGACGGGTCGGTGACCCGGCCGGTGATGACGATGTCCGCACCGGCGGCCAGCGCCTCCGCGATGGGGAACGCACCCAGGTAGACGTTGGCGCTCTGCACCCTGCCGAGCTCGGGGCTCAGGGCTGCACCGGTGTTCATGTTGTCGAGCGCGTGTCCGGCCTCGAGCAGCTGGGGCAGCCGGCCCATCAGGTCGTCGCCGCCCACCGTGGCGACGCTGACCCGGAGACCGAGCTTGCGGACCACCTCGTCGACCGCTCGCGCGCACGCCTCGGGGTTCACGCCCCCGGCGTTCGCGACGATCTTGATGCCGTGTTCCACGCACTCGGGGAGGATGCGCTCGAGCTGGGCCACGAAGTCGCTGGCGTAGCCCGCGTCGGGGTTCCTGGACCGGAGCTTCTGCATGATGCTCATGGTGACCTCGGCCAGGAAGTCCATGGTGAGGTAGTCGATGCCTCCGCCCCGTACGAGCTGGACCGGGCCGCGCGCCGAGTCACCCCAGAATCCCTGACCGTTTCCGATCACGACCGTCTTCCCCGCCATACCCACCATCCTTAGTGAAAGTGAATTCACTATTACTAGTTGTGCGACCGCTGTCAAGCCAGCGGACGGACGAGCTCAGCTCTCGGTCAGGGCGGCGTCGCCCAGGAATGCATGGAGCACCGAGGCGTCGGTGCGCACCTGCCCTGCGGGCCCGGCGAACACCACGCCACCGCGGTTCATCACCTTGACCTCGGACGCGATGTCGAGGCCCGCCTCGGTGTTCTGCTCCACCATCAGGATCCCGATGCCGGACTCCGCCATCAGCGAGACCTTCTCGATGATGGTGTCCACGACCGCGGGAGCGAGGCCCATGGAGGGCTCGTCGAGCAGGACGATCTTGGGCTCGGACATCAGCGCCCTGCCGAAGGCCAGCATCTGCTGCTCCCCACCGCTCAGCAGCCCGGCCGACGACGAGCGCCTGTCGGCGAGGATCGGGAACATCTCGTAGACCTTCGCCAGCGTCTCGCGCACCTTGGCGCGGGGGGCGGTGTGCCCACCCAGGCGGAGGTTCTCCTCGATGGTGAGCGGCGCGAAGACCCGTCGCCCTTCCGGGACCAGCACGACTCCGCGCCGCACCACCCGGTGCGGTGGCAGACCCGAGAGCCGCTCCCCCTCGAACGTGATCGACCCCGAGGCCAGGGGGACCAGGCCGGCCACGGCGTTCAGCATCGTGCTCTTGCCGGCGCCGTTGGGGCCGAGCATGAGGCTCACCGTGCCCGGGCGCACCTGCAGGTCGACGCCTCTCACGGCCTCGACGTGTCCGTACCGCACGTGAACCTCAGCCAGCTCCAACATGGCCCCTCCAGTTCTTGCCGAGGTAGGCCTCCTGGACGCGGCCGTCCCCGACCACGTCCTTGGGCCGACCCTCGGTCAGTAGTTGTCCCTGTGCCATGGCGACGAGGTGGTCGCAGGTGTCGAGCATCATCTGGACGTCGTGCTCGATGAGCAGCTGCGACAGCCCCTCGTCGCGCAACGCGCTCATCAGCTCCGAGATCTCGGCTCGCTCCGCCTGGTTCATCCCGGCGGTCGGTTCGTCGAGGAGGAGCAGCCGGGGCCGCATGGCGATGGCCCGGGCGATCTCCACCCTCCGCTGGGTGCCGTAGGAGAGGTCCGTGGGATGTGCGTCGCGCACGGCCCCGAGGCCGGTGCGCTCGAGCGCCTCCTCGACCAGCGGATCCCGGGAACGACCGCGACCGCGGAGGAGTCCTCGTCGGCTCTCCCGGGCGACCGAGTCGTTCCCGAGCATGACGTTCTCGGCGACGGTCAGGTCGGGCAGGAGCCGGACGGTCTGGAAGGTCCGGGCGATGCCGAGTCCGGCGATCCTGCCGGGCGCCACCTGGTCGTAGCGCTCCCCCGACGCGTACAGCTCGCCGCGGGTCAGGTGCGTCAGCCGGGTCAGCGCGGCCACCAGCGTGCTCTTGCCGGAGCCGTTGGGCCCGATGATCCCGGTGATCAGCCCCGGCCGGAGCGCCAGCGAGATGCCGTCGACGGCCTTGATCCCGCCGTAGTGCACGGCGACGTCCCTCGTCTCCAGCACGGGTACGTCGCCCGGGCGCTGCGCGTGCGTGCTCATCTCGGTTCCACCCTCTTGTCGGGGACGAGCTGCGACGAGGTCGCGGCATGGCGCAGCTCCTCCTCTGTGGCCACGTCGGTCGCCGTGGCGCGGCTCCGCGCCGGCACCGCGCGTCGGCGGGCGGCGTACCCGCGGCGGGCCCGGGTCAGCAGGCCGTAGAGCCCGGTCGGCAGGAAGATCCCGGCCAGTGCCACCACGACGCCGTAGACGAGCTCCTGCCAGTCGCCGACCACGGCCAGCGCCTCGGGCAGCCAGGTGAACAGGATCGCCCCGATGACCGCTCCGCGCCACGACAGCGCGCCCCCCACGATGATCATCGTGAGGGCGACGATGACCAGGTGGAAGCTCACGTCCTGGAGCCCGACTGCGTACCGGGTGAGGGTGTTCAGCGATCCGGCGACGCCTCCGACGAAGCCGCTGACCACGAACGCCGACAGGCGGTAGGCGCGCACGTTGACCCCGACGGAGGACGCGAGCTCGGTGTCCTCGCGGACGACGGTGATCCGGCGGGCCAGCCGTCCGCGTTCGGTCAGGTGGACGGCCAGGAGGCAGATCCCGACGATAGCGAGCATGAGCCCGGTCGTCAGGTCGCTGAAGATGCCGAACAGGCCGACCGGACCGCCGGTCCACTCCCCACCGTTGAGCGCGACCACGGCGACCATCAGGTCGAAGGCGATGGTCGCCATGGCCAGGTAGAGCCCGGCGAGCCGGTAGATGACCAGGCCGAGCACCAGGCCGACCACCGCGGTGACCAGTCCGGTGAGCACGATGGCGGGCACGGACGCCAGCTCGTACCGAAGCACGAGGTTGGCCGACAGATAGGCGCCGATGCCGTACGACCCGACGCCGGCCAACGAGAAGATGCCGAAGCGCAACGGGATCTGCACGCTGAGGGCCAGCAGGACCGCCACGAGCGTGCCCTGGATCAGCACGAGATTGGTGTCGTAGAACGCCGTCATACCCGCTGCACCTCCTTGTGGCCGAAGATGCCCTGGGGCCGCAGCAGGAGGACCGCGAAGATGAGCCCGAACGAGACGGCCTCCACCCACAGGCCGCTCGTCTGGGTCAGGACCAGGGTCTCCGCGAAGGCGAGCATGAAGCAGCCCGTGACGACGCCGAGCGTGCTGCCCACCCCGCCCAGGACCACACACGCGAAGGCCTTGATGAGCAGGCTGTCGCCGCTGTGCGCGGTGATGGCGCCCAGGTTGAGGGTCAGCAGGATGCCCGCCAGGCCGGCCAGGCCGCCGGCGAAGGCCATGGTGCCCCAGGCCAGTCGGCGACCGTCGATCCCCATCAGCGAGGCCACCTGCGCGTCCACGCCGAGCGACCTCAGCGCCAGACCCTGCCGGGAGCGACGCAGCCACAGCCCGAGTGCTGCTGCGATCGTGAGCGCGCAGACGATGGTGACGATCTGGACGCTGCTGATCCGCACTCCACCGAGCTGCCAGACCTTCACGTGCGTGGCCGCCGACTGGAGACCGAAGGGCGAGTTCTTGGTGACGTGGGCGGCGATGGCGAGCGGGATCATGGCCACGCCGATGCCGCCGATCAGGATCCGCGTCTCCGCCGCCCGCTCGCTGGTCGATCGCTTGATGATCTGGTCGAACGCCAGCACCTGGGTGAGGAACGACAGCGCGGCACCCACGACGATCGCGATCAGTGCGAGCCCGACGATGGGGATGTCGGTCTGCGCCAGCGCCTGATGGGACACGAAGACCGAGAACATGAAGATGGAGCCATGGGCGAAGTTGAGGATGCCGATGGTCCCCCAGGCCGCGCTCATGCCGAGGGCGAACATCAGGTAGATCGAGCCGAGGCTGACGGCTCCGACGATTTCTTGCACGGTGTCTACTTCCGGTCGACGTGCGATGCGGGACGGGTGGCCGTCACCAGGGCGACGGCCACCCGGCCCGTCACTTCGCGGCGTAGAGGAACTGCTCTTCCTTGCCGTCCCACTCGATGACGGCGCCCTTGACCTGCAGGCTGTTGTCCTCGAAGGAGAGGTCGGTGCCCAGAGCCCCGCTGAACGGCTGCCCGGTCAGGTCCTTCATCGCAGCCACCACGTCCTCGCGGCCGGCGCTGTCTGCCTCCTTGACGGCACGCGCCACGAACCACGTGGCGTCGTACGCCTCCGCGGCGTAGGGGAACGGGTCCTTGCCGGCGTTCGCCTTGTGGTACTTCTCCACGAACTCCTGCGTCGAGGGGTCCTCGGAGGCGGCGTCGAAGTCGACCGGCCACAGCATGCCGGCTCCGGCCTCACCCGCGGGAAGCAGCGTGTCCGCGCCCGCGGACGAGTTGCCGAGGACCTTGCCCTCGTAGCCGGCCTCGCGCAGCTGCTTCATCGCGGTGGCGTTCGCCGGGCCGATCTGCAGGATCGACACCACGTCGGGGTGCGAGGCGAGGACCTGCTGGATGGGTGCGCTGAAGTCCTGGGTGGTCTGCTGGGTGGCCACCGAGGCGGTGACCTCCATCCCGAGGTCCTCGGCCATCGTGGGGATGGCGCTCTCGCCCAGCTCCTTGAGCGTCGGGATCCAGGGGGCGTAGACGATGCCGATGGAGGACCAGCCCTCCTCCTTCACCCGCTGGGAGAGGATGTCGTAGTACTGCGCCATCGGGGTGGGGAAGCGGTAGGTGTAGTCGCCGAGCACGATCCCCGGCGATCCCGCCTGGATGTAGACCACCGGCATCTTCTTCTGCTCGGCGATCGGGGACTGCGCCACCGCCTCGCCACTGCTCAGCGAGCCCAGCACCGCGGTGACGTCCTTGTCGGCGATCGCAGCGGTGAAGTCACTCGCTGCCTTCTGCACCGAAGCCTGGGTGTCCTTCTTCTCGATCTCGAGCGTCACTCCCTCACCGAGGAAGCCCGACTCGTTGATCTCGTTCATCGCGAGGTCGTAGCCCTTCTCCGCCTCGGCTCCCGCGAAGGCGGCGGGACCGGTCAGGGGGATGCTGGCCACGAGCTTCACCGAGTCGGGGATCCCCTCGCCGCCGCCGGGTCCCGAGGCACTGGAACCGCTGCTGCCGCAAGCGGCGAGGACGGACAGGCCCAGCGCTGCGGCTCCGAGGGCGGCCAGGCGCCTCCGGGGGCTGTGGCCGGATAGGCGTGATCGCTTCATGGTATTTCCTCCGGGTGATGTGACGACGGCCATACCGTGACACAAGCGAATGGTTGTTCACAATAGTTAGTGACCGCCAGTTCACTTATTTCTAGATCCGCCTCAACAGAGCCAGTAACCGGGGAAATAGTGTTGTGGACACCGCTTGTCTAGTGAACCACGTCTCACTACAGTGTCGCAGCATGACTTCCTCGCCCCCTGCGGCCTCGTCAGTACACGGAGTCCTGGAGGCTGCCGCGGCCACTCATGCGGATGCTCCCGCCGTGGCGTTCGTGGACGGCGCCGCCTACACCTGCGGCCAGCTCCTGGACGAGGTACGCCGCGTCGCGGGCGGCCTGGCCGCGGCCGGTGTGGCACCCGGGGACCGGGTCGCGATCCTGGTCGGGAACCGCATCGAGTTCCTCACGACGTTCTTCGCGATCTCCTCGCTCGGCGCCGTCTCGGTGCCGATCAACACCGCCATGCGCGGAGACGTGCTGACCTACATGCTCGAGAAGGTCGGGCCCTGTCACCTGGTCGTCGAGGACGAGTACCTCGAAGCCGTCCCCCAGGCGCTGTCCGACTCCGGGACCGTGCTGCACACGTGGTGGATCCCCAGCGTCGAGGGCACTGCTCCCCCGGCCGGCACCCTCGCCTTCGAAGGGCTCCGCGAGTCGGCGCCACTGCTCGAGTCACACCGGCCCAAGCACTCCGACCTTCTGTCGATCCTCTTCACCTCCGGCACCACGGGACCCTCCAAGGGGGTCATGTGGTCGCACCGGACCGCGGTCGCGTTCAGCGAGAACGCCACCTGGGTGATGGGCTACACCTCGCAGGACACGATCTACACCTGCCTGCCTCTCTTCCACATCAACGCCCTCTTCACCGCCATCCTCCCGGGGCTCCAGCAGGGTGCACCGGTGGTCGTGTCGCCCCGTTTCAGCGCCCGCCGCTTCTGGCGGGAGATCACGGACTCGGGGGCCACCGTCACGAACATGCTGGGCGCCATGGGTGCGGTCCTGTGGAAGCAGGAGCCCCAGCCCGAGGAGCGGGCGCACCGGCTTCGCCTGGCCATGGTGGTGCCCTTCCCGAAGGCTGACTACCTCGCGTTCGAGGAGCGGTTCGGGATGCGGATCAACGAGCTCTACGGCTCCACCGATACCGCCATCCCGATCGGTGTGCCGCACGGCGCGCGACGACCCGGGTCCTGCGGCCGGTCCACCCCCGGGTGGGAGGTCGCCCTGGTCGACACCGACGACGAGCCCGTGCCGCCAGGCGTCCCCGGCGAGCTCGTGACCCGGCCGTCGCGACCCTTCGTCGGCCAGCTCGGCTACTGGGGCCAGCCGGACAAGAGCTGGGAGGCCCACCGCAACGGGTGGTTCCACACCGGCGACATGCTGGTCCAGGACGACGAGGGCTGGTTCTACTTCCAGGACCGGCTCAAGGACGCGCTGCGGGTCTCGGGCGAGAACGTCAGCAGCTTCGAGGTGGAGCAGGTGCTGCTGTCCCATCCCGCGGTCGCCGAGGTCGCCGTGTACGGCGTACCCAGCGAGCTCGGCGAGGACAGCGTCATGGCGTGCATCGTGACCGAGCCCGGTCACGAGCTCGATCCCCCAGAGCTGATCGAGTTCGTCGCCGGCCGCTTGGCGTACTTCGCCGTGCCCCGCTACGTGGACGTCGTCGACCAGCTGCCCAAGACGTCGACCCAGAAGATCCGCAAGCACGAGCTGCGCCGTCGAGGCATCTCCGTGACGACGTGGGACGGCGGACAGCGGCGGCGCGGAGCCAGCCGCTAGCCACGTCGACCGCTCGAGGTCTTCGCCCGGCAGGACTTCCTCCCGGTCAGTGCCGCCGGTCGAGGGCCAGTACGGCGCAGGCCGCCTGGGTCAGGGTGTCGCTCAGTACGTCGGGCGCCAGCGTCACCTGGTGGAAGAGCACCGCCTGGATGGCACCGATCGCGATGTGGACCCGGGTGCGCGTCATCGGCTCCTCGAGGCCCGCGAGCTCCCCGTAGACGTGCACCCATTCCTCGAGGTAGAGCCGCTGCTTGCGGCGCAGCCTGACCTGGTCCTCACGAGGAAGGTTCGAGATCTCGTTGTGGTAGACCTGCGCCAGATGCCGCTCGCCGACCACGAAGCGCACCTGGCCGGCGATCAGCTCGTCGAGCGCGGCGCGAAGGTCGGGGTTGCCCTCGACGGCAGACCTGCCCTGCGCGAGCAGGTCGTCGATGACTCGGTCGAACAGCACCACCAGGATCGAGGCCTTGCTCTCGAAGTGGCGGTAGATGGCCGATCCGGTGATGCCGGCGCGCTCCCCGATCTCGGCCATCGACACGGCGTGGTACCCGCTGTCGGCCAGGAGTCCGGCCGCAGCGTCGAGGATCTTCTCACTGCGCGCGGGATCACGCGTGCGTTTCGCCAAGGGTCGGCTCCTCTCCGGTGGCACCGGTCCTAGTGTCGAGTCACGGTGGCGATCGCGCCGACCCGGCCCGCCTCGTCGCGCGAGACGACCTGAACGACCCCGAGCGTACGTCCTCGATGAACGCGAACGGCCTCAAGGTGTAACACCGATCCGACCGGCGCGGCGCGGACGAGCTGCATGCGCACCGAGGCCGTCCTGCCCGGAGCCGGCATGGCTCGTGCCGCTACCCGCTCGAGGAAGCAGAACGCCATCCCCCCGTGGAGGTTGCCCAACGGGTTGGCGAACCCTGACCCGACCGTGACCCTGGCTCCGTCCTGGCCGGGGACGAAGTCGTCACCCAGAAGGGCGTCGAGGTCGGCGGCGACGGCCGGTGACGGGAGGAGCAGCCGGTCCGGTGACAGCGCCGGCGTCGGGTAGGTGCCCACGAGGCGGCCGCGCAGGGTGCAGTGCGCCAGCACCTGGCCGTCGTCGTGCAGGACCTCGCCACTGACCAGGGGGCCCGTCGTGTCCTCGTGCACGACGCGCGCGACACAGTGCACCCTGCTGCCGTCCACCGGCACCGTGCCGACCATGTCGACCGAGACCTCCGTGCTGAGCGCCCACCCGTCGGCGAGCTGGACCGCCGCGTAGCCGAGAACGTCGTCGATCAGCAGCCCGAGCCCAGCGACCTCGCCGCGACCGTCCGGACCGCTGAGCCAGGGACCGGTCGGCATCGTGCCCGCGATCGAGCCGTCCGCCTTCACCACCAGCTCGGTGAGGCCGAAGAGCCGTTCGGGGGCACCGAGGATGATCGGCACGGACGGCAGCACCGGCGGGGCCGACACGGTGACGGGCGCCGCTTCGGAGCTCATCAGTAGGACCTCGGCAGTCCCAGGGTGTGGGTGGCCACGTAGTTCAGGACCATCTCCCTGCTGACCGGCGCCACCTTCAGCAGCCGCGCAGTGCCCCACAGGTGGGCCAGCCCGTACTCCGTGGCGAGCCCGTTGCCGCCGTGCGTCTGGATCGCCGAGTCCAACGCCTTCAGCGCGGCCTCGGCAGCGGCGTACTTCGCCATGTTCGACGCCTCACCGGCGGGCTGGCCGTTGTCGTGGAGCCAGGCCGCCTTGGCTGTCATCAGGCGGGCGAGCTCGACGTCGACCGCGGCCGCCGCGAGCGGGTGGGACACACCCTGGTGGGAGCCGATCGCGACATCCCACACCCGGCGGTCGCGGGCGTACGCCGACGCCTTCGCCAGGGCGTAGCGGGCGATGCCCGTCTCGATGGCCGCGCCGGTGATGCGCTCGGGGTTGAGCCCGCGGAACACGATGTCCATGCCCGAGCCGACGTCACCGACCCGCCTGTCGTCGCCGACCCGCACCCCGTCGAAGGTCAGCGTGTACTGCTTCTCCGGAGCCCGCACCTCCACGGGGATGAGCGACCGACCGAGTCCCTCGGCATCGGTGGGCACCACGAAGAGCGTCATCTGTCCGCGGCCGTTCTCCGCGGTGCCCGTGCGGGCGACGACCAGCAGGTTCGACGCCTCGTCGACCCCGGAGATGTAGTACTTCGTCCCCGTCAGCACCCACCCGTCACCGTCACGCACCGCCTTGGTCGTCAGCTGGTGGCTGTTGGAGCCGGCCTCCGGCTCGGTGATGGCGAAGACCGTCTTGTCGGTGCCGTCGGCCATCGCGGGCAGCCAGCGCTGCTTCTGCTCGTCGGTGCCGAACTCCTTGATGACCTCGCCCGAGATGGCCGCGGAGACAAGCAGCAGCAGCAGGGGGATGCCGGCCGCGGCCGTCTCCTCCACGACGATGGCCAGCTCCTGGATGCCGGCCCCTCCGCCGCCGTACTCCTCGGGCAGGTTCACCCCGAGCAGCCCTGCCTCGCCCAGGGCGCGCCACAGCTCGTGGGTGCGACCGTCCTCGGCCAGCACCCTGCGCAGGTAGTCGTCGCCGAAGCCCGCGCACAGCTGCGCGACGGTCCGGCGGAGCGAGGCGTGCTCGTAGCTCTCCTCGAAATCCATGGGTCTCTCCTAGGGGGCCCTGTGCGTCGGGGGCCTGCGGCTGGCTGCGGTCAGGACTGGAGGGTCTGGCGGATGCGGTACTTCATGACCTTGCCGCCCACGGTCTCGGGCAACGCGTCCACGAACAGGACTCTCTTGGGCACCTCGAAGCCGGCCAGGCGTTCCCGTGCGAAGGCGACGAGCTCGCCCTCGGTCACGCCGTCGGGGTCGACGGGTACGACGACCGCGGTCACGGCCTCGCCCCACCGGTCATCAGGAACTCCCACGACAGCGACCTTCTGCACCCCGGGATGCAGCGACAGCACGGCCTCCACCCGGATGGTGGAGACGTTCTCGCCCCCGGACTTCACCAGGTCCTTGTAGCGGTCGACCATGACCCGGAGGCCGTCGTCGTCGTAGAGACAGCTGTCGCCCGAGTGGAACCATCCGCCCCGGAACGCCTCCCGCGTGGCAGCCTCGTCCAGGTAGTAGCCCGCCGTCATCACCGGCGAGCGGTAGACGGCCTCGCCGGCGAGGCCGGCAAGGTCGACCGGCTCGCCCTCCTGGTCGACGATGCGGGAGGCCAGGAGCGGACTCGGGAGCCCCACGTAGTTCTGCTGCGGGGCCGTCGCCTCGTACACCTCCGGCCACATGCCGGGCCAGAAGCGGTGACAGGTGATCGACTCGGTCTGGCCGAAGATCTCGACGACCTCGAGCGCCGGCGCATGCTTCTTCAGGATCTGCAGCACCCCGGGAGGAAGCGCCGCCCAGCCGTAGACCGCCACCGTCAGGGAGCGGGCGTCGTACTCCCCGGCCTCCAGGACCTGCGCGAGTGCCTTCATCATCGCCGGCGACCCGCCCCACAGGGCGGTGACCTTCTCGGCCTCGATCGCGGCGGCGATGGCGACGGGGTCGGGCGCACGCCCCAGGACCACCGAGCCGCCGCAGACGAAGGCGGACAGAGCGAAGACCAGGTGCCCGACGTGGTACATCATCGGCAGGAAGGTCGCCACCTTGACGTCGGACTCGAAGCGCACTCCGCGCGACAGCGTCAGGGCGAAGCCGTGCGCGGCCAGGACGGCGGAGGTGTGGGAGCCCATCACGCCCTTGGGCATCGCGGTGGTGCCGG
This sequence comes from Nocardioides sp. LHG3406-4, assembly GCF_049897745.1. Lineage (NCBI taxonomy): Bacteria > Bacillati > Actinomycetota > Actinomycetes > Propionibacteriales > Nocardioidaceae > Nocardioides > Nocardioides sp. LHG3406-4. The sequence goes on along the minus strand of NZ_JAFCWV010000004.1, from coordinate 295,024 downwards.
AGGTGAAGAGGATCTCCCAGATGTCGTCACCGTGGACGGTGGCCTCCGGCTCGGTCGTGGGTCGGTCGGCGACGAAGTCGTCGAAGGACCGGCTGCCCGGCACCGCAGGACCGCCGATCTCGATGGTCACGTCGGGAGTCAGGGCCATCGCCTCGAAGGCCTGCGCGACGCGCGGCCACAGCTCGGCGTCGGTCACGATCAGGCGCGGCTCGACCCGCCTCACCAGGTGCTCGACCACGTCGGGCGCCAGCTGGGGGTTGAGCGGCACGACGACGACGCCCACCTTCGCCGCGGCCAGCTTGAAGGCGTAGCCCTCGACGGTGTTCTCACAGACCATCAGGACCCGAGCACCGCGCTCCAGGCCAGACTCGACGAGGCCGTTGGCGATCCGGTTCATCAGCTCGTCGAGCTCGCGGAAGGTCAGTCGCTCGTACGCCGGACCCGCGCACGCACCGGGGGCGGCGACGATGGCCTCCCGGTCCGGAACGCTCCAGGTGAGCCGCTCGATGATGTCGGCCACGCAGACGCGCTCCCACCGCTTGTCCGCTCGGCGGTCGAACAGCGACTCGACATCGAGCTCGACGGACTCCCACGACGACGACGTCATCCCTGCCTCCTCTGGCCCGCCTTCAACGTAGCGAATTCGGATTCACTTGCCAAGAGGTTGGCGCCCTTCGACACCGGGAGGTGAACAGCGAGCAACGAGGCCGCGGGCGACGCCCGCTCGGGCTCACACCCGCCGGAAGAGGGCGGCCAGGGCCTGGCCGCCACCGATGCACATGGTCACGACACCGAGCTCGAGGTCCCTGCGCACCATGTCCTTGGCCACGCGCAACGTGAGGTTGGCGCCGGTGGCTCCCACGGGGTGGCCCAGGGCGATGGCCCCGCCGTACGGGTTGACCCGTGCGGGATCGAGCTTCGCGTCCCGGACGCACGCCACAGCCTGAGCCGCGAAGGCCTCGTTGAGCTCGATGATGCCGATGTCGGACGGGGACGTTCCGGTCTTCTCGAAGAGCGCGTTCAAGGCGAGGACCGGGGCGTACCCCATGAGCTCAGGCTCCATCGCGGCGGTGGTCACCGCCTCGATCGCCACCATCGCACCGAGCCCTCGGTCTGCGGCCACCGACTCCCGGGCGAGCACGAGCGCAGCAGCGCCGTCGTTGATGCCGGAGGAGTTGCCGGCCGTGACCGTGCCGCCGGCTGCGAAGGCGGGGCGAAGCTCGGCCAGCGCCTCCCGGGTGGTGCCGGGCCTGGGGTGCTCGTCGGTGCTCGCGGTGACCGGACGTCGGCCGCCCACCTCGACCGGCACGATCTCCTCGGCGAACGCCGCTGCCGCCTCGGGCGTCGCGGCTCGGCGCTGCGACTCGGCGGCGAACTCGTCCTGCTCGGCGCGGGAGACGCCGTACTTCGTGGCGACGTTCTCGGCGGTGACACCCATGTGGACTCCGCTGAACGGGTCGGTCAGCATCATGACCGTCCCGTCCACCAGCTCGCGGTTGCCCAGCTTGTAGCCGCTGCGGGCAGCGAAGTCGTAGAAGGGCATCCGGGTCATCGACTCGTCCCCGCCCGCGACGGCGACGTCGACGCCGCCCCAGCGCATCTGCATCGCGGCGGACCAGACCGCCTGCAGCCCCGACCCACACAGGCGGTTCACGGTGTACGCCGGCACGCTCGCCGGCAGGCCGGCCGCGATCGCCACCCGCCGGGCGTTGTAGGCGTCGGCGCCCACCTGGCCGATGCAGCCCATGACGACCTCGTCCACGTCGTCAGCCGCGACACCGGCCCGGCGCAGTGCCTCCTGGGTCGCCGCAGCGCCGAGCGCGTAGCCGGCGACGTCCTTGAACATCCCGCCGAAGCTGCCGATCGGGGTGCGCGCACCGTCGACCACGACGATCTTCTCCTGCTCCACTGCGGTGCTCCTCTGCTCGCGTCCACGCTGGGTTGGGAGCTCTAGTGAATCATCACTCACAGCGAGATGGCGGGCCTGGCCAAGGTCCGATCGCCGGAGCGGCCGGGCTTTACGCTGTCCCGATGACTGCTGGAGAGCGCGACCCGATCCGTGAGGCACGCCACCAGTGGATCAAGCACGGCTGGAGCGACGCGGCCGACGGCATGGCGATGGTGACCTCGATCTTCCGGGTCCAGCAGCTGCTCATGGAGAAGATCGACGTGGTGCTGCGGCCGTTGGACCTGTCCTTCGCGCGCTACGAGGTCTTGATGCTGTTGTCGTTCTCGTCGGCCGGCGCCATGCCCATGACCCGTCTCGGCTCGCTGCTCCAGGTCCATCCCACCAGCGCCAGTAGTGCGGTCTCGCGTCTGGAGCGTCAAGGCTTCGTCCAGCGATCCCGTCCCGACGCGGACCGGCGGGTGGTCCTGGCCTCGATCACGAGCGCCGGGCGCGACATCTCGCGGCTCGCCACCGACGGCCTGAACCGGACGGTGTTCGAGGATCCAGGTCTCGGCAGACCCGACACGAACGAGCTCACCGGCCTGCTTGAGCGCATCCGCGAACGAGCCGGGGACATGGCCACCGGGACCTAGGTCTTCCCCTGCTTGGGTGCACGCCTTAGAATCTTTATTTACTAGGACGTCCTACCAATTTTGATTCGAGGGCTCTCGATGCCTGACCTCCACGCACCCGTCAACCCGATCCGTCTGGTGACGGCGTCGAGCCTCTTCGACGGGCACGACGCGTCGATCAACATCATGCGGCGGATCCTCCAGTCCCAGGGGGCGGAGGTGATCCACCTGGGTCACAACCGCTCGGTGCAGGAGGTCGTCGACGCCGCGCTGGAGGAGGACGTGCAGGGCGTGGCGGTGTCGTCGTACCAGGGCGGCCACGTGGAGTACTTCGAGTATCTGGTGGAGTCCCTGCGGGCCCGAGGCGCCGGCCACGTCCGCGTCGTCGGTGGTGGGGGCGGTGTGATCGTGCACGACGAGATCGAGCGGCTGCGCGCCTCCGGGGTCACCATCTTCTCGCCGGAGGACGGTCAGCGGATGGGCCTGGTCGGGATGATCAACTCGGTGATCCGCGAGTGCGACTACGACCTGTGGGCCGAGCGTCAGGTGGCCGCCGAGCAGGTGCTCAGCGGCGACCGGTCCGCGATCGCGCGGGCCATCACCGGCGCCGAGCAGGGCCAGCTGTCCGCGGAGCTGCTCGAGCAGCTGAAGACCGCCAGCACGAGCCACACCACCCCGGTCCTGGGCATCACCGGCACCGGCGGCTCCGGCAAGTCGTCGCTGACAGACGAGCTGGTCCGCCGGTTCCGGGTCGACCAGCAGGACAAGCTCCGGGTTGCCGTGATCGCGGTCGACCCGACCCGGCGCCGCGGCGGCGGGGCCCTGCTCGGTGACCGGATCCGGATGAACTCCCTCGACGGCGACCGGGTCTTCTTCCGCTCGCTGGCGACCCGGGGTGCCCACGAGCTGCCCGAGCACCTCTCCGACGTGATCGACGTGGTCAAGGCCGCGGGCTTCGACCTGGTGATCATCGAGACCCCCGGCATCGGCCAGGGCGACGCGGCGATCGTGCCCTTCGTCGACACCTCGGTCTACGTCATGACACCGGAGTTCGGGGCGGCCTCCCAGCTCGAGAAGATCGACATGCTCGACTTCGCCGACGTCGTCGCGATCAACAAGTTCGAGCGCCGCGGCGCCAAGGACGCGCTGCGCGACGTCGGCCGCCAGATGGTCCGCAACCGGGGCGCGTTCGGCAAGCGCCCCGAGGAGATGCCGGTCTTCGGCACGTCGGCCGCCACGTTCAACGACGACGGCGTCACCGCCCTCTACCAGCACCTGCGCACGCTGCTCGGCGAGGCGGGGCTGGACGTCGCCGCGGGCACGCTCCGCCACGTCGACGTGCGGCACTCGTCGGGGATCCGTCAGGTCGTGCCCACCGACCGGGTGCGCTACCTCGCCGAGATCACCGACACCGTCCGCAGCTACCACGCGGAGACCGAGCGGCTGGCCGAGGCTGCCCGGCGGGTGCAGCGCCTCGACCTCGTGCACGGTGAGCTGGTCTCCGCCGAGCAGGAGACACCCGCCGTCGAGCAGCTGCTGGAGTCCGCCCGCCGCGAGCTTCCCCACGAGGTCGCCGACCAGATCACCGGCTGGCCGGCCGTGGTGGCGTCGTACTCCGGGGACTCGCAGACCACCAGGGTGCGCGACCGCGAGATCACCACCCAGCTCACCCGCGAGTCCCTCTCGGGCAGCAAGATCCCGCGCGTCTCGCTCCCCCGGTACGACGACCACGGTGAGCTCGTGCGCTTCTGGCGCCGGGAGAACCTGCCCGGCTACTTCCCCTTCACCGCCGGTGTCTTCCCCTTCAAGCGCGACGGCGAGGACCCGGCCCGGATGTTCGCCGGCGAGGGCGACCCGTTCCGCACCAACCGCCGGTTCAAGCTGCTCTCCGCCGACAGCGAGGCGACCCGGCTCTCCACGGCGTTCGACTCGGTGACGCTCTACGGCCGCGACCCCGACCCGCGCCCCGACGTCTACGGCAAGGTCGGCACGTCCGGCGTCTCGGTCGCGACGTTGGAGGACATGAGGGCTCTCTACGACGGCTTCGACCTGGTCTCGCCCACCACGTCGGTCTCGATGACGATCAACGGCCCCGCGCCGACCGTGCTGGCCTTCTTCCTCAACGCCGTCATCGACCAGCAGGTCGACAAGTTCCGCGACCAGGAGGGGCGCGAGCCGTCCGAGGCGGAGCGGGCCGAGCTCACGGCGTACGCCCTCGCCAACGTGCGCGGCACCGTGCAGGCCGACATCCTCAAGGAGGATCAGGGCCAGAACACCTGCCTGTTCTCCACCGAGTTCTCCCTGCGGATGATGGCCGACATCCAGGAGTGGTTCATCGCCCAGCAGGTGCGGAACTTCTACTCCGTCTCCATCTCCGGCTACCACATCGCCGAGGCCGGGGCGAACCCCATCAGCCAGCTGGCGTTCACCCTGGCCAACGGGTTCACCTACGTCGAGGCCTACCTCGCCCGCGGCATGGACATCGACGACTTCGCCCCGAACCTGTCGTTCTTCTTCTCCAACGGCATGGACCCGGAGTACTCCGTCATCGGCCGGGTGGCCCGCCGGATCTGGGCGGTCGCGATGCGCGACAAGTACGGCGCCAACGAGCGCTCCCAGAAGCTGAAGTACCACGTCCAGACCTCCGGCCGCTCCCTGCACGCCCAGGAGATGGACTTCAACGACATCCGCACCACGCTGCAGGCGCTGATCGCGATCTACGACAACGCCAACTCGCTGCACACCAACGCCTACGACGAGGCCGTCACCACGCCGGGCGAGGAGTCCGTGCGGCGGGCGCTGGCCATCCAGATGATCATCAACCGCGAGTGGGGCCTGGCGATGAACGAGAACCCCCTCCAAGGGTCGTTCATCATCGACGAGCTGACCGACCTGGTCGAGGCTGCCGTGCTGCACGAGTTCGACGCCATCAACGAGCGCGGCGGCGTGCTCGGCGCGATGGAGACCGGCTACCAGCGCGGTCGCATCCAGGACGAGTCGATGCTCTACGAGCACCGCAAGCACGACGGGTCGCTGCCCATCATCGGGGTCAACACGTTCCGCAAGCCCGACACCGGCGACGGCACCCCGGACCACGTCGAGCTCGCCCGCGCCACCGAGTCGGAGAAGGAGTCCCAGCTGACCCGGGTCCGGGCGTTCCAGGACGGCCACGTCGACGAGGCCGCCGAGGCCATCGCCCGCCTCAAGGACGCAGCGATCACGGGTGAGAACGTGTTCGCCGTGCTGATGGACGCCGCCCGGGTGTGCTCCCTGGGCCAGGTCACCGAGGCCTTCTTCGAGGTCGGCGGACAGTACCGCCGCAACGTGTGAGCGTCGACGACCTCGGGCACCCGTACACCGCGCGCCTCCCCGCCACCCGGGTGGTCTCCCTGGTGCCGTCGATCACCGAGGCCCTGGCATCGGTGTGCCCCGACGCGGTGGTCGGGGCCACCGACTGGTGCGTGCGTCCCGCCGACCTGTCGACGACCCGGGTGCGGGGCACCAAGAACCCCGACCTGGCCGCCATCCGGGCGCTGGCTCCTGACGTGGTGGTCGCCAACAAGGAGGAGAACCGCGCCCTGGACGTACGCCGCCTCCGCTCGGCGGGGGTGCCCGTCTGGGTGACCGAGATCGAGACCGTGCCCCGGGCCGTCGAGTCGCTGGAGCGGCTCTTCGACGTGGCGCTGGGGTGGCCGCGCCCCGCGTGGCTCGATGAGGCCCGGCGGCTGTGGTGCGAGCCGGTGCCATCGGCGACGTCCGCACGGGTGGTGGTCCCGATCTGGCGCGACCCGTGGATGGTCGTCGGCAGCTCGACCTTCACCGGCGACCTCCTCCGGCGTCTCGGGCTGGAGAACGCCTTCGCCGACCATCCGCAGCGCTACCCCCACGTCGAGGTGGCGGAGATCGAGGCGACCGGAGCCGACGTCGTACTCCTGCCCGACGAGCCGTACGTGTTCACCGCCGACGACGGCCCCGAAGCGTTCACACTCATCCCCAGTCAGCTGGTCAGCGGCCGGCTCCTCACGTGGTACGGCCCGTCCCTCGTGGAGGCCCACGAGACCTTCACCCGGCCACCGAGACCAGACTGGGCCCGCGACCCGCGGGCCGCGGGGTCACAGACATCGGCACCAGCCGAGACAAACGAGAGGCAGGCATGAGCATCGTCAAGGTAGGGGTTTTGGGGTGCGGCCTCATGGGCGCGGGAATCGCCGAGGTGAGCGCGCGCGCCGGCAAGGACGTCGTGGTCGCCGAGATGTCGGCAGCAGCCGCCGAGGCCGGACGCGAGCGCCTGACCAGGTCGTTGGAGCGGGCCGAGCAGCGCGGCAAGATCGCGAGTGCCGCCGAGGTGCTCGCCCGGATCCAGGTCGTGGACGACCTGTCCCACCTGCACGACCGCGACCTGGTGGTCGAGGCGATCGTGGAGGACGAGCGCGCCAAGGTCGACCTCTTCCGCCGGCTCGACGAGATCGTCACGTCTCCCGACGCGGTCCTGGCGTCCAACACCTCCTCCATCCCGATCATGAAGATCGCCGTCGCCACCACCCGGCCCAGCCACGTGCTGGGGATCCACTTCTTCAACCCGGTCCCGGTGCTGTCGCTGGTCGAGCTGGTGCCCAGCCTGCTCACGGCTCCCGACACCACCGAGCGTGCCCGCGCCTTCGTGCAGGACGAGCTCGGCAAGCGGGCCATCGACTGCCAGGACCGCGCCGGCTTCGTCGTGAACGCCCTGCTCATCCCCTTCATCCTGTCGGCCATCCGCATGGTCGAGTCCGGCTTCGCCTCCGCCAGCGACATCGACGAGGGCCTGGTCCGAGGCGCGGCCCACCCCCAGGGCCCGCTCGCGCTGGCCGACCTGATCGGCCTGGACACCACCAAGGCCGTGGCCGAGTCTCTCTACGAGGAGTTCAAGGAGCCGCTCTACGCTCCCCCGCCCCTGCTCGCACGCATGGTCGACGCCGGCCTGCTCGGCCGGAAGTCCGGCCGCGGCTTCTACACCTACTGAGGACACACAGATGAGCTCCGACTACCCCCTCTACGCGCTGTCCGAGGAGCATCAGGCGATCCGTGAGGCGGTGCGCGCGGTCTGTGATGCGAAGGTCGCGCCGTACGCCGCCGAGGTGGACGAGAACGCCCGATACCCGCAGGAGGCGCACGACGCGCTGCTGGCCGCGGACTTCCATGCCCCGCACGTGCCGGAGGAGTACGGCGGTGCAGGCGCCGACGCGTTGGCGACGGTGATCGTGATCGAGGAGGTCGCCCGTGCGTGCGTGTCCTCCAGCCTGATCCCGGCGGTGAACAAGCTCGGCTCGCTGCCGGTGCAGCTGGCCGGCTCCGAGGAGCTCAAGCGGGACTACCTCTCCCGGCTGGCGGCCGGGCAGGGTGGGTTCTCGTACTGTCTCTCCGAGCCGGAGGCCGGCTCGGACGCGGTGGGCATGAAGACCACCGCGGTCCGCGACGGTGACGACTGGTTGCTCAACGGGGTGAAGCGCTGGATCACCAACGCCGGAGTGAGCGAGTTCTACACGGTGATGGCGGTCACCGACGCCTCGAAGCGGTCGCGGGGGATCTCGGCGTTCGTGGTGGAGAAGTCCGACGAGGGCGTGTCGTTCGGGGCACCGGAGAAGAAGCTCGGCATCAAGGGTTCACCCACGCGCGAGGTCTACCTCGACCACGTCCGGATCCCGGGGTCGCGGATGATCGGTGCGGAGGGCACCGGCTTCGAGACCGCGATGAAGACCCTGGACCACACCCGGGTCACCATCGCCGCCCAGGCGGTCGGCGTCGCCCAGGGCGCGCTGGACTACGCGTTGGGCTACGCGAGGGAGCGCAAGCAGTTCGGCCACCCGATCGCCGACTTCCAGGGCCTGCAGTTCATGCTCGCCGACATGGGCATGAAGGTCGAGGCGGCCCGGCAGATGACCTATGCCGCGGCCGGCCGCTCCGAGCGCGGCGACCCCGACCTCACGTTCTTCGGGGCCGCCGCCAAGTGCTTCGCCTCCGACGTCGCCATGCAGGTCACCGTCGACGCCGTCCAGGTCCTCGGCGGCTACGGCTACACCCGTGACTACCCGGTCGAGCGGATGATGCGCGACGCCAAGATCACCCAGATCTACGAGGGCACCAACCAGGTCCAGCGGATCGTGATGGCCCGGCAGCTCCTCGCCGGGATCCAGTCCGACCTCTGACGCACCGGCGTCGCGAGCCGGGCCGCGCGGTCAGGGCTGCAGGTCCAGCGAGCCGGTGAAGAGGCTGCCCTCGTAGGTGCGGCCGGAGGCGACGGCGGACACCTCGCTGCTGAAGGTCTGCCCCGCGGTGTCGACCTTCACGATCCGGGTCGGGTTGTCGTTGTTGGCGTGGAGGGTCGTGTTGATCGCGTGGATGGTGTTGCCGTGTACGCCGGTCAGCGTGCTCTCCACGGTGTAGCCGGTGTGCCCGCTGAAGACGAAGGCGATGTTGTCGTACTGGCTGATCAGCTCGTCGAAGACGTGCTGCGGGCTGGTGTCGCCGTACCCGCCGTTGCTCTTCATGATCGAGCCGTCCCCTTGGAGGAACGAGTGGGTCACCACGATGACGTTGTGGTCCGGGTGCGACGCGACGACGCCCTTGGCCCACTGGATGGCGCCCTCGCGGGGCCACAGCTCCAGGTTGAGCACCAGCCAGTCCACGCCACCCGCGGCGAAGGTGGAGTAGGAGTTGTCGATCTTGCCCGGCTCCCAGGTGCCCTGCAGGTTCTTGGCGTGCTGGACGCCGTAGTGGCGGTTGAACGTCTCCGTGATCCGCTGATTGGCGTGCGTGTCCTCGCCGGGACGAGCGCTACCGCCGACCGTGGTGGCCATGGTGTCGTGGTTGCCGATGCTGAACGACCACGGGATGCCGGTCGCGTCCAGGGTGGCGACACCGGCGTTGGTGCGCTCGTACTGGATGTGGTCGTCGGTGTCCCAGTTGACGACATCGCCGACGTGGGTGATGTAGCGCAGGTCGAGCGCCTCCTCCTGCCCTGCCAGCCAGGTGGCCCGCTGGTTCCACAGCCCGCGGTCGTCGAGGACCTCCTGCTGGGAGTCGGGGATGACCGCGAAGGAGAACTGCCGGTCGACACCGGCGTAGAAGGCGACCCCGCGTGAGGAGTACCCGTCGGCGAGGTACTCGTCGCGCTGCCCCTCGGTGACCGCCAAGGCCTGCTGGTGGTCGGACCCGCGGACCAGCTCGTAGACGGGCAGCAGGCAGTCGGCCGGTCCAGACGCCGCGAAGAACCCGTCGTCGAGCTGGCGGTAGCCCAGGTCGCGCCAGCCGGCGACCTCGGCCCGGTCGGTCGAGTAGGCGTCCCGGCCGGTGGCGGAGCGCAGGTGGTAGACCCGCTCGAGGCGGCCGCGGGCGCTGGTGCTCGCCAGGAAGGCGACCGAGTCGTCCCGCAGCTGCGCGGCATCCGCCGCGGCGCGGTCGGTGGTGAGCAGCTGGGAGCCCGTGCTCGCGTCGGTGCGAAGGTGGACGGGAGTGGTCATAGTGGCGCAGGCGTCTGCCGGAGCAGCCTGGGTCGGCGCGGCGGCGACCGGCAACAGCGCGACAGCGGCGCCCGCGGCGACCAGGGCGGTGCGGGCCTGGCGGAGAGTGGTGTGGGTCATGGCTGTGACGCTAGGGAGGCCGCGGAACGACGCGAGGCCGTTCGGCTGTCCGAGCGATGAACGGTGGGCGACCCTGCACCGTGCTCAGACGTCGCAAGAGCTGTCGGCGGTGCCGACGAAGAGCGGCAGGTCTGCCACCGTGAGGTCGTGGGAGGCCAGAAGGCTCCTCACCTCGATGTCCGGGTCGACATCGATGGACGTGTCCGGCGAGGTGCAGCCACCTCCACGAAACACCACCCGCACCTCCACCAGCTCCTCGGCCCCCGGATCCAGCGACCAGTCGAGCTCGACGGCCGCGTCGACGGCGTCGTCCGTGGGCACCACGACGCCTCCCAGGTGCGTGACCTGAAAGCTCCCGCCACCTTGAGGGCCGCTGACCGGGACCGTGACGTCCCCGAGGGTCACCACTCGGTCGCTGTGGTTGACGACCCTGATCGCGACCGTGCAGGAGAAGCCAGCACGCAGGGGTATGGCGGCACGCTCGAACTCGGTCAGCGAGTCCGTGACGGTCCTGGGCTCGGTGCCCTCGCAGTGCGGTACGCCGGTGGAGGCACTCGCCTCGACAGTGGCCTGGTGCCCGACCCACCACACCACGCCCGGCACCAGCAGGGCCGCGACAAGACCGCAGACGAGGAGTGCTCGCATGAGGCGCGAGCGGCGGGGCGGCGCGTCGATCACGACCGCATCATGCCGTGCGCTGCCAGCCACCAAGCCGATTTGAACGACATCCAGGTTCGCGCCACGGCGACGGATCCGGGCTGCTCAGCCTCACTGCATGGCCGACAGATACCTGGTCGTCATCCTGGCTTGCAGCCACCGCCCGACGGGTCCGGCCGCCCGCGCGAGCGGGGTCGCTGGATTCGAGAATGCCGCGATGGTGAAGGCGACCGTGCCGTCATCGCCCCGGCCCACGGTGAACAGCTCCTCGCCGGCCTCCGGGTGCCCCGGCAGGGTGCCGTAGGCGAACCCCGCTCGCGCGGGTTCGCTGACCACGTAGACGACCCGGCACGGAAATGTGACTCCGAGCCGCGAGGGCCCCAGGCGCATCTCGACAACAGTGCCCGGTGTCGCGCGTGCGGACGAAACCGCGACGCGCAGCCCCGCGCGCTCGTGCACCTGCCAGGTCATCAGCCGTTCGACGGCGGCGTCGAACTCGACGTCGTGCAGCACTCGGGTCCGGCGGAGGTGGGTGTATCCACGCGGAAGTGCGCTCGCGGTCGCGCCCACCTGCGCATAGGTGTACGGCGCGGGCAGCAGGTCGGCCATCGACTCCTTGGACAGCAAGCTCACCACGGCACTCATCCTCCTCGACTCGCCCCGGATCGCGGCGAGCCGCGAACGGCCGCGCTACTCCGGAAGCGCAGCTTCACCGATCCCCCAGGAAGGGGGAACGGGCCCGTCGGGCCAGGACGTGATGCATACGCGGTTGCCCGCGCGGTCGGCAAGGATCCAGCCCACCGGGGCGTCGGCGTCGTCGACGATGCGGCCTCCCGCCTCGAGGGCGGCCGCCAGGCGCGCCTCGACGTGCTCGCGGGCGACGGACACGTCGACGTGCATGGCGTGCCGGAGCGGCTTGGCGGGCTCGAGCTCCTGAATCCAGACCGTCGAACCGTGGCCGAGTGGGTCGACGGCGTTGTCGACGTCCAGTGGGGCGTACCCGAGGACGGCCCGCCAGAAGCCGACGTCGACCGCGTCGGGCTTGGCAGCAACCGCCAGCTGGACCTCTTGCGCAGCTCCCCGTTCGGCGACGGCACCGAGCTCCCGCGCCACGGCGGAGACCGCCCGCGCGACGGCGGCGTGGCTCTCCTCCAGCCGGAAGACACCCCGGGCCAACCGGACGGTGAGCTGACCGTCAGCGATGGTGATCAGAGCCCCCGAGCCCTCGAACCCGGGCAGCTGCGCGACGGCCTCGGCCAGTTGCGCGGCTTCGCCGAGTGACGGAACCTGGAACACAGCCGTTGCGCCGCCGTGCAGAACCACCCAGTCGTCGACGCCCTCCGCCGCGAGGAACTCTCTCCAGCCCTGCTCGCTCATGCTCGCCTCCCTACACAGAAGGTATGGCAGCGCTGTCGGAAATGCCCACGGCCGAGCGGAGCTGCGAGTACGCCGCCGTCACAGTGTGCGACGCGTGTAGACGACGAGGTTGGACTGGTAGCCCCCGGCGTCCTGGAGGTAGGCGCCGGCGCACGTGACGAGGTTCAGGCGGCGGCCGTCCTGCGCGGCGTACACGCGCTGGGCGGGAAAGTCCGCGTTGGGATAGAGGACCCGGCGAGTCACCACGAAGCTGACGACCGAGCCGTCGGCCCGGCCGACCTTGACCAGGTCGCCCTGCCGGAGCTCCCCGAGCCTGGCGAACACGGCCGGGCCCTCCACCGAGTCCACGTGTCCGAGGATCACCGACGAGCCCCGTTCGCCGGGCACCGGTCCCATCCGGAACCAGCCGGCAAGGTCAGCGTCGGTCGGCACCTCGACCGTCCGGTCCGGCTCGAGTCCGAGACGCACTAGTCGCGATGAGAGGTCGATGGCTGGGATGTCGAGCTTGACCGGCGGCGCGGCCGGGGGACGCCCCTCGCGAGACGGCCCCGTGTCCTGGGCACCGCGCTCCGAGCTCTGCCCCGGTGCCGCACCGGACTCGCTCCCCGCCGGGTCGTCCCTGCTGCCCGTCCAGACGACCAGGGCCGCGCCGGCTACGAGGAAGCACAGGCAGCCGGCGAGCAGGAGGACCCGCAGGGGTCCCCATGCCCGACGAGTCATCCTCGGTGCAGACGCCTGGGGCGACCTCGCAGCACCACCAGGCCGGCGACTCCTCCGAGCACGGCCAGGCCGGAACCCAGCCAGATCCCGTTCGCGGAGTCAGTGGCCATCGGCGTACGCCCGGTCGGCGGGTGTCCCTCGGGGACCGTCGGAGCGCGACCAGTCGTGGAGGTCGGCCCGTTGGGACTGGATCCTGTCGGGTTCGTCGTGCCCTCGCTCGAGTCGGGTCCGTTGGGACTGTCCTTCTTGGTGTCCCCGCCCTTCTTGTCGCCGCCCTTCTTGTCCCCGCCCTTCTTGGTGCCACCGTCCTTCTTGGTGCCGCCTTGCTTGGGGGGATTCGACTTCGTGGTCGGCGCGGTCGTGGGCGCCGTCGTGGGCGGCGTCGTCGCTGTAGGGGTGGCCGTCGGTGTCGCCGGCGCGACGGCGCAGTTGGGCCGGTTGATGGTGTTGGTGTCCAGGGTGACCGAGCCGTTGCGGGCCAGGAGCCGGCCCTGGAAGGTTGCACCCGTCTGGGCAGAGATGCTGGTGAGCGCCATGACCGTGCCGACGAAGTCGGTGGTCGTGCCGATGGTGGCGGAGCTGCCGACCTGCCAGAACACGTTGCACGGGTTGGCGTTGTTGAGCAGTGCGACGCGGCTGCTGGAGGCGGTGGTCAGGGTCGACCCGGCCTGGAAGATGAACACGGCGTTGGGGTCGCCCTGCGCGTCGAGGGTGACGGTGCCGGTCAGCGACATGCCGGTCGAGGCGCGGTAGACGCCCGCGACGAGGGTCTCCCCACCGAGGTCGTCGTTGGTCTTGTCCACCACTGGGTTGCGGCCGGCGGCGTCGTTGTAGGCGGTGGTGAGGTCGTTCTTGGCCTGCAGGGCCACCGCGTCGGCTGCGTGGATGGTGCCTGCCTGGACCAGACCAGGCGGGAAGCCGGTCACCGCGGTGCCGGGGCTCACGCCGAGGTCACCGGAGATCACCGAGGGGCCGGTGTTGGTCACGGTCTGACCGGCGAGGACGGCGTACGGCGTCGCCGTGCCGAGACCGACGCCTGGTTGCGCGGCGTGGGCGGCAGTCTGCGTGCTCATCGCGAGCGCGAGGGCTACGCCGGTGGTCAGGACGGCGGCCGAGATCGACAGCAGCGGACGCCGTGGCCCTGCGGGAGGCGACGTGGTCAAGGAGGGGGAGGATGAGGGGGTGGAGCCAGTGGTGTGAAACACAGGGGACTTCTTCCTAAGGGCCCGGGGGGTGGGCCGTTGCCTCAACGTAGGCTCTCGTGCCGAAACCTGGGGCATTTACTCAAATTTGGGTAGAAAAGCCCTCTCCCCTGAGCCCCGGCTGGCGCAGCCGCCTGAGGAGTCGACGCGTGGCGACGACGTGGTGCGGGCCGGCGTCCGGGGTCGCCGTACCTCATATCGAGGAACCCGCACCCAAGTCGCCCTGACGTGTCCGCACGCCGTCTTACGCTCTCCTCGATTGACCGCCGGGGGGCGCTGAGTCCGTGTACGACGGGGCAACCGTCGCAGACGCCAACGAATTGGGATGAGACCCAGCAGGGGTGGAGTCAACGTGTCTGCACAGCGAGTCTGGCGCGCCGCATCGGTGGCGATCGCGACGCTGGGGATCTCCATGACCGGCTCCAGCGCCTCGTCGCCGGCGGCTACGGACCTGCCTCCCACTGCCCCGTCCAGGCAGACCACGTTCATCGCCGATGCGCTGTCGGCAGGGGGCCCGCTGCAGCTTCGGGTCCCGTCAACGGTCAAGGTGGGGGCGCCGATCAAGATCGGCGTCCAGGCCCGAGTGCGCAAGACCGGGCCGAAGGATGCCCGGCGTCGCACCGTCGTCGTCTCGGTGAGGGAGCGCGGGCACTGGGCCCAGGTCCTGGTCAGGAAGTCCGACCTGCTGGGCAGGGCATCCGGCTCCGTCCCCGGCGGGGACACCGCAGGGGTCAAGCGGTTCCGCGTGCAGCTGACGAGGGCCTCCGGGCTGCCCGCGGTGACGCGCTCGTTCAGCACCTCCGTGAGGAAAGCGGGCGTCCCGGTCCCGCAGGTCGAGGGCGACCCGGACGACTGGACCTACTTCGCGGATGCCGGCGAGCCGGGCCGCTGGGACTCCTGCCAGCCCATCCGGTGGGGCTACGACCCCGCCCACGAGTACTCCGGTGCCGCCGCGGACCTCCAGCAGGCCTTCGCCGACCTCGCCTCCCACACCGGGTTCACCTTCGAGCAGGTGCCCTACGACGCCGCACAGCTGACCGTGCGGTGGTCACGTGCCGCTGACGAACCCCTCCTCAAGGGCGGAGTCATCGGGGCCGCCGCACCGGCCGGCCCGTTCGGGACCTACCACGGCGACCTGGAGTTCGACAGTGGCGAGGTCATCCTCGACTACGAGGAGGGTGATGTGCTGGACCCCGGCTTCGCCCTGAACGGCGACCGGACGCTGTCCTGGGGCACGGCGATGCACCACGAGCTCCTGCATGCCCTGGGCCTCGGACACTCCGCGGGCGAGCACCAGGTGATGTACCCGCTCCTCGGAGACGACAACCAGGAGTTCGGTGCCGGAGACCTCTCCGGCATGAGCGCCATCGGGGCGTCCGCCGACTGCTTCCCCGAGCCTGGCTCCGGCGAGTGGGACTAGCGAGTCCCTGCGGCTGGCACCTCAGCCACGGTTGCGGAGGGATGACTGCTCCTCGGGGCACGCCGCCCCTTCGCGAGCCGCATCGGCATCAGTGTGTGCACCGGACGAGACGGACGGCGCGCATCACTCCGTAGGGTCGGCGGCGACGGCGGCGTCGGCGGGGACGTCCTCCTTGTGGGCGTTGATGAGGACGATCGAGACCAGCAAGGCGACCGCGAACAGGGCGGCGCCCCAGAAGAACGCCACGTGGTACCCGTGGATGAATGCGAGCGGGAGGATCTGCTGCGCCTGCTCGGAGCTGGCCGGTGGGTTGTCGGTGAAGTACGCCGTGACTGCGCCGGCGAACAGCGTGTTGAGGAGGGCGGTCCCGAGGGAGCCGCCGATCTGCTGCGAGGTGTTGAGCACCGCAGACGCGACGCCCGCATCGTGGCTGCCGACCCCGACCAGTGATGTGCTGGCCGCTGGGATGAACACGCCGGCCAGTCCCACCGACATGACCACCATCGAGGGGAAGACCAGCGCCCAGTAAGACGATCCTTGATCTATCCGGGTCAGCAGCAGCATCCCGACGACAGCCATCGCGAGCCCCGGAACCATCAACGCCCTCGGGCCGACCCGCGGGAGCAGCTGGGACACGAACCCGGCGGTCAGGATGATGCCGAGGCTGAACGGCAGGAACGCGAAGCCGGCCTCGAGCGGGGTGTAGCCGAGGTTGACCTGGAAGTAGTACGTCAGGAACAGGAACATCGCGAAGAGCCCGGCGCCCACCAGGAGGAACACCAGGAACGACCCGCCGCGGTTGCGGTCCAGGACGACGCGCAGCGGCAGCAGCGGGTTGCGAGCACGTTGCTCCCACAGCACGAACGCGATCAGCAGGACCACGGCGAGGATCAAGAACGTCAACGTGCTCGGGTCGGTCCAGCCCTGCACGGCGGTCGAGCTCGGGTCGTCGGGGTTCTCGGCCCGGGCGGCCTCGGTGAAGCCGTAGACGAGTGCGAACAAGCCGGTCGTAGCGAGCAGGAGTCCTGGTACGTCGTAGCGCGTGTCGCCGTGCGCCTTGCTCTCGTGGACCAGCGGGACGGCCGCTGCAGCGACGATCAGGGCCACGGGCACGTTGACCCCGAGGCACCAACGCCAGGAGGCATACTCGGTGAGGACGCCGCCGACGATCAGGCCGATCGCGGCACCGCCGCCCGCGAGCGCTCCGAACACCCCGAACGCCTTGGCACGCTCCTTCGGCTCGGTGAACGTGACCGTCACGATGGACAGCGAAGCGGGCGCCATCAGGGCTGCGAAGGCCCCCTGAAGAGCGCGGGCGGCGAACAGCAGCTCCTGGTTGGGTGCGAGACCACCGATCGCAGACGCACCGGCGAAGCCGAGCAGGCCGACGATGAAGGTGCGCTTGCGGCCGGTGTAGTCGGCGATCCGGCCACCCAGCAGCAGCAGCGCACCGAAGGCCAGGGTGTAGGCGGTGACCATCCACTGCCGGTCGGCATTGCTGATGTCCAGGTCCGCCTGTGCCGACGGGAGCGCGATGTTCACGATCGAGGCGTCCAAGATGATCATCAGCTGTGCGGCCGCCAGGACGGTCAACGCCCACCAGCGACCCGGGTCGGGCTCGTCCCGGCCCGGTGGGGTCCCGCTCGGGTTGGTGGCGGGTTCGCTCACGATGACTCCTCAGGTAACGGTCTGACTGCGAGGCGCGGAAAGCCACCAGCCACAGTTGCCCGAGATGCGCCGGACTCCGGTCTGGCAGTCCTCACCCTCGTCATGCAAGGCCTGCGCGGGCACCCCGTCAACCCTGAAATCGACGAAGTGGCGACAGCTCCAGCTGCGGACCACCGGGTCGACCATGGCCCTCCGGATCGCCCACGCCGACCAGGGCGCCTGCACCCAATGACCGTGAAAATACCGGGCGTCGAACGTCCGCTATCAGGTGTACGTTGCCGGCATGTCCGGCTTCACGACCAAGGCCCTCACGCCGGAGACGTTCGCCGACTTCGCCGCTCTCGTCGAGCGGAACAAGGGCATGTTCGCCAGCTGCTGGTGCACGCACTTCCATCCCGAGTGCGCGGAGAAGCGCCAGAGCGCCGAAGGGAACCGGGCGCTCAAGCAACGTCTGGTGACCGACGGGATCGCACATGCGGCGCTGGTCTACGACGGCGACCGGGCCGTCGCCTGGGCGGAGTACGGATCACCCGAGGAGCTGCCCAACATCCATCACCGCAAGGAGTACGTCGCCACCGCCGAGCGACTGCCTGACTACCGGGTCACCTGCATCCTGGTCGAGCGCGGCCTTCGCGGTCAGGGCCTGGCGGCGATCGCCCTGCGCGGAGCCGTCGGGCTCATCGCGCAGGCCGGCGGCGGCCTGGTCGAGGGCTACCCGCACGACACCGGCGGGGTCCGGAAGAAGAACTCGTCGTTCCTCTACAACGGCACTCGCACGATGTACGAGCGCGAGGGCTTCACCTACGACCGGCCCAAGGGCCAGGGCAACTGCGTGATGGTGCGCGACGTGGCCCCGAGCGCGCGCGCCTGAACCGGTCCAGCGCCCCACGCGCGACGACGGCTCCCCGGCACCGCGCCGTCTCACGAAGGGCTCGTACAGGGTCTACATCTGCCGCGATCTGGGCGGTTCAAGGGTGCGTCATGCAGCCGCGCGCGAAACCATCACAGCCGACAGCGGGTGCATCCACCGATGGATGCCGTCGCGGCCGGATCATGCCTCGTCGCGCGACAGTCCACCGACAGGCGGCCGGGCGGTGGCAGCCCCCGCGGGACAAGCCCAGATGGCGCGGCCGTCCTCGACGGTGGCCCGCAGAGGGTGGTTGACGGGATGGGCAGCACACACCGGCCAGTTCGTGGGTCGGCCGAGCCGGGCCAGCTCCCCGACCGCCCACTCCTGGACCTGGTCTGCCAGGTGGGCCAGGCGGTGAGCCTCGGAGAGGCCCAGGTCCAGCCACACGCCCATGCCGCTCCCGTCAGCCGCGAACAGCATGACGGACTCCGACGGATCCCAGGTCTGCCACTTCTTCGGCTCGACATGAGGCAACGGAACACCTCCCGCCGTCAGGTCCTCGAACATGAGGTCCAGCGCTACGTCGATCGCACGCGTCACAGGGTCAGTGTGCCCCGCACCGACCACGTCGTCCGCTGAGCCGCCCCACGGCCCGGGCTAGGGCCGAGGGCCCGCCTCGATGGCGTCGAGATCGCGGACGGCGAAGCGCAGGTGCTCCCACTCCTCATGCAGGATCGTGTGCAGGCAGGACAGCGTCGACTCGGGAGACTCCGGGCTCCACGGGTTGCGGCGCGGCCGGGCGAGGTCGTCGGCGGTGACGCCCTCGATGAACTCCCGCACCGCCGCGACCCGGTCGGCGCGCGCCTCGAGCACGTCGCCATAGGAGGGGGTTCCGGTGGCGAAGACTGTCAGGTCCAACCCCGCCTGCTCGGCGCTGGCGTCGGCGAGGCCGAGCGGATGGAAAGGCCGCTCGTAGCCCAGCACGGCGCCGCGCAGCCAGAGGTCGGTGGCGAGCACGAGGTGCCGTTGGGTCTGGGCGAAGGTCCACTCGCCGTCGACCGACTCGTCCACGGTGCCCGGCGGCATCGCTGCCACGCGCTCGAGCACACCCGCCCAAGCCCTCTCGAGAGAGGCCCAAGCCGCCTGCAGGCCGTCGGGATCGTCGGCGGTCATCAGATCGCGGCCCGGAAAGCGACGCTCGAGCTCGGCCCGGACCAGAGGGACCACGTCGACGCCGTTGATGCGCACGAAGGTGTCTTTCTCGAACAGCCACGGGGCGTCGATGTCGACATCGCGCAGCTCGACAGCACGCATCACCACACCGGACAGGTCGCAGTCGGTGAACCTGGCGCCACGCAGGCTCCCTCCGACGAGCACGGCGCCCTCGAGCTCGTCGGTCCTAGGGAAGGTCGTCATGACGCGTTGCTACCAGGCGCCACCGACAAGGCGACCGGAAAAGGCGATGCCGCAAGGCTTCCGCGGCTCTGTGAGAGGTAGTGGATGCCTCCGCCCCAGCCGCCTGGATGTCGAGCATCGAGCGCATGGCAGCGTGGAGTTGCAGCGACGTGTGCAGGCCTTCTCCGGGCATATCCCACCTCGAACGGCCGGCGTACCTACACTGACCGCCGTGTCGAAGTCCTTGCGCCTCCTGGCGGCCTCCGCAGTGCTCGCCCTCACCGGCACTCTCGCCGCCGGTTGCAGCTCGGACGGGAAGCCCGACGCCGAAGCGAGCGCGAATGTCCAGGCGTCCGGGTCGGCCGCGCCGGCCCCTGCGAGCGCGGCGCTGGTGAAGAAGGGACTTGCCGAGTTGGCCGCAGGCGACGCGTCAACGGCCAAGGTCACCTTCGAGAACGTTCTGGCGATCGATCCTGACAACGCCTACGCCCACTACAACCTGGGGGTGATCGCGCAACAGGACGGCCGCGACAAGGCCGCGATGAAGTCCTACGACGCGGCTCTGGACAACGATGACGCGTTCGCGCCGGCGCTCTACAACAAGGCGATCCTCACCGAGGGCTCCGACCTGGACGCCGCGGTCGAGCTCTATCGCCGCGCAGTCGATGCCGACCCGGCGATGGCAGCGGCGCACATGCGACTCGGGTTCGCTCTCGTCCACCTCGGCAAGGTGGCCGAGGGCGAGGAGCATCTGGGGACAGGGGTCTCCCTCGACCCGTCGATGGCCGAGGTCAAGGCGCCGTCGTACGACTGAGCGAGCACTCCGAGACATCGCCGCGGTAAAGACACGACGCCACGTCGTGAAAACCGGTTCACAATTGCGACTGGGCGTCTAACCTCCCCGCTGTGACCTCCTTCGACCGCCCTCGCGCCGTCCTCTCCGCCAGCCTCGTGTCGCTCTCGTTCGTCGCAGTGTTCGGGGCCGCCGACGCCGCCCAGGCCGCGCCGCAGGAGCGCCGTGTCATCCATGCCTGCTTCAGCACCGAGACCGGGAAGATCCGGATCGTCCGCAGCGACGCCGACTGCCGGCGCGGGGAGGACCACCTCGGCTGGGTCCGTGGCGGCGCCAGGCCCGATCAGGGCAAGACCGGTCCGCGCGGACCGCAGGGCGAACCGGGCGCTGACGGCGCCCGCGGGGATGCCGGTGCGACCGGGGCCACCGGGCCGCGCGGCGCGACCGGGGCCACGGGCGCCACTGGCTCGACGGGAGCGACGGGCGCCACCGGCGGCATCGGACCCGCCGGTGCGACCGGGCCGATGGGCGCCACGGGCTCGACGGGATCCGCGGGCGCCACCGGCGGCATCGGACCCGCCGGCGCGACCGGGCCGATGGGCGCCACGGGCTCGACGGGATCCGCGGGCGCCACCGGCGCCACCGGACCCACTGGCGCAGCCGGTTCCGATGGGGCGACCGGCCCGACGGGCGCGACCGGACCCGCGGGCGCGGCCGGATCCACAGGGCCAACCGGTGCCACCGGACCGACGGGCCCGGCCGGAGCGAACGGGGCAACGGGAGCCACGGGACCGACGGGTGGCATCAGCGGGATCTACGTGAAGTCCTCCGCAGGGTCGACGGTCTACGGCAGCCTCACCGCGACAATGCAGACCACCTCGTGCGACCCGGGCGCCGTGGCTATCGGCGGTGGCCTGTACACCGACGACCCGAACTCGATCGCCTCCAGCTACCCGAGCAACGCGATCGGGGCCCCCAGCACGTCCTCTCCGACGTCGTGGACGCTCACCTACTGGCCCGGACCCGCCGCCGAGACGGTCACGGCGTACGCCATCTGCGCCCCGACCAGCTGATCACGGCGTCAAGCCCGCCGACTGGGGTGCCTCATGGACATGAACGGCGCGGCGGCAATCGGCCTGTACCTCACGCTTTTCGGTGGCGTTGCTTGGGTCGTGGGGGCTGCGTCCAGCTCGGCGCTACCAAGCAGGAGACGGTCCCGGCCGCATAGCCCCTTGGCCACCGGACGCGTCGTCACCGTTCGTCCCAGGGTCTCCAAACGTGGCATCGGTGGCGCGCTGGGCGTCACATCGACGATGAGCGGAACGTGATCGGGTCGATGCGGCAACACCCAGTCCTCAAAGCGGCCGACAGTGATCGAGAGTCGGCTGGTCCACTCCGTGATGAGAGCGGTGAAGTCGCCTGCCACCACGACAGGGCCATCGAGCATCGGCAAGACGTCATCGATGACACGCCGTAGCTGCGATGTGTGTGAGCCGAACAGCTTGGGCTCCACGCCCCAGAATCCCAGCAGGGTGAACGAAGTGGGCCCAGTCACGGCCATGGGTAGCAGCCACGACGCCGGCTGGACCTCGGGGTGCGCCGTCACCCGCCATGGTTCCTGAGCAAAGACCCCGAGAAGCTTCGGCGTGCCAGCCTGTGGCTGCACGAAGTTGGACGTGAGCCCGCGAACCCGGGGTGCGTCAGCTGTGATGCGGGCCCACTCAGCGACCACTGCGACATCGGAATCCAGCTCCCGGAGATGGACGTGGTTGGTCGACGACGTCTCGCAGCAGTTCCAGGCACGCGAGTACGTCCGGCCGATGCGTTGACCGAGTAGGCGACGACCGGGTTGACGCTTGACTGCCCGCACCGGCTGGTGCGTCAGGGCGAAGCGTTTCGTGGCCGCGCGGCGGCGGGCTGGAACGACCGCATCTGCCGATGAGCGAAGGGCCGCCAGAGCGGGTTGCTGCTCCCCATGATGCGCAACCTGGGGCGTCCTCCAATCCGATCGAGTACTTGTCAACGGACGCCAGTGGTCGTCAGGCACTAGGGTCGCGTCGCATGACTTCGCTTCAATCCCCAGCCGCAGCGGCCGGAACGTTCCACATGGGTGATCTGGAGGTGAACCGTCTCGGATTCGGCACCATGCGGCTCGCTGGCAGCAGCGCCTTCGGCCAGAGCACGCTTCGTGGACGGGACCAGGCCATTGCAGTGGTGCAGGAGGCCGTTGCCCTCGGGGTCAACCACTTCGACACGGCAGCCTTCTACTTCTCCCCGACCCGGTCCTCGAATGAGCTGCTCGGCGCGGCGCTCCGGCCATGGGCCGATGGTGTGGTCATCGCCAGCAAGGTCGGACCGGGTCGCGACACCTGGGGCGACTGGACCGGGTGGGCCCGCCCGGACCAGCTGCGCGGACAGGTAGAGGAGAACCTGCGCCAACTCGGACGCGATTACCTGGATGTGGTCAACCTCCGGGTCCTGCGCCGCGACGCACCGGTCACCGACCACATCGGTGCCCTGGCTGAGCTGAGCGAAGCCGGTCTAGTGCGGCACGTGGGCGTGTCCAATGTGAGCCTCGCCCAGCTCAACGAGGCACGCTTGGTGACCGACATTGTCTGCGTCCAGAACCGCTACGGGCTCACGGACCGTGAGTACGACGACCTCCTTCGAGTCTGCGGCGAGCACGGCATCGCCTTCACGCCGTACTTCGCAATCGCCGGCGCCGGGCGGGAGTCCGGGCGAGCGTCGATCGAACCCGACGCCCTGGTCGCCGTGGCCGACTCCCGCGCCGTCACCACCGCTCAGGTGCGCCTGGCCTGGTGCATGCACCAGGGAGACCACGTGCTGGCGATTCCCGGCACGGGCAATCCCGTTCACCTGCGCGAGAACGTCGCGGCCGGGAGTCTCCGCCTCACGTCAGAGGAGCTTTCACTGCTCGACGCGACCGCGTGACGGCGGGCGAGCCACAGGTTCCACCTCACGGAGACCGGCGATGCATCGCCATCGACTACCGACGCGTCAAAATGAGCCAGTCTTGCCGTAGCGCGCCGGACCCATCAGCGGCGGAACACCAGGATCTGCCGCGACCCGAGCATCCGCTCATGCCGATGGGCCGGCGGACGCCCGACGGGATGGGCTGCCCCGCATGAAACTCCAGAGCTAGGCAATCGGCCGTTGCCGGCCCGGTGCTCGGGCGCGGTCATCTTTGCGATTCGGCGCCGAACACCGGCCCACCTGTCGCGTCGCCTCTCAACTCTTCTTCGCAGCGGACACGTCGACGCAGACGACTCCCCTGTTGCCGTCCTGGTCGGCGATCACGGTGAGCGAGGGCGCGTCGCTGTCATCGACGACGGTCCCACCCGCGGCGACGGCGGCGGCGATCCGCTGCTCGGCCACCTCATGCGCCACATAGACCTCGACGTGGAACCGCTGACCCGGGGGCCCGTTCTCGTCGGCGTCCCCGAACCACAGATTCGGAACCCGTCCCGTGGCGTCGCGGATCTCGTCGCTGGGGGTTCCGCGGCCCTGGGCCCCAGGGCTCCCGGTCAGTAGCACGGCCCACACCGGGGCGATGGTCCCAGAGTGCGCCGTGTCGAGGCCGAGCTCGATGTCGCTGACCGAGGCCGGGTCGGCGTCGAGCTGGTGGTCGGCGGCGATCTCGGTGATCCGGCGCGCGAGGTCGACGTCCTGCTGGGTCACCCATTCGACGACGTGCTCGGTGCCCTCGTCGTCGCGGTAGATGGCGTCATCGGTGACCAGCTTGAGGTCGACGTACCCATGGCCGATCGTTACGCGCGGGTGGTGCCCGAGCGCGTCGGCCGCCTCACCCACCGCGACGACGAACCGTGCGCCGGCGCCGAAGTCGTCGACCACGTAGCGGGCGTGCAGTCCCTGGGCGAGCTTGCGCCAGTCGGTCAGGTTGGCCTCGGCGATCTGTTCGCCTTTCAGCATGTCCATACACGGGGACCCTAGCTCCGAATCAGCGGCTGCGCCCGAGCTCATCGCCCAAGGGTCGACCCGAACGAACGATCGGATCTGCCGCGATCCGGGCGACATGCACGAGACGTTGCCCTCACGGAAGAGACGGCCCCGAAGCCGATTCAGTCGCCGGGCGCCTCCGGGCCCGTGGAGATCTGGCGCAGGGTCGCGATCACGGTGACCTCGGGCCAGTGCTTCGCGTGCAGCTCGGCGAACTCCTGCTGATCGGCCACGGCCTCCTCGAGGGTGTCGTACTGCATGATGGCCCAGCCGCCGACGACCTCCTTGGCCTCGGCGTACGGGCCGTCGACCCGGGTGACCTGGCCCTGGCGGACCACGAAGTTCACGGCGTCCTCAGTGCCGTAGAGGCCGCCGCCGTCGAGGAACACGCCCGAGGCGGCCCGCTCGCCGATGTGGGCGTCCATCGCGTCGAACAGCGCCTGCGGCGGCGTGCCGATGCCCTCTTCCATCCTCACGAATCCCATGAAACGCGGCATTGTGATCACTCCTACTGGTTGCCGAAGGTTGCTTGTCGCTCGTACGTCGAACGGCTGCCCGGCTCTTCGACATCGACCGTAGATGTTTCTCCCGACGTGCCGCCATCGCGCGGTCTGCGTTCTCCGCCGCGAGCTCACTCTTGCCGCCTCAGCCGCCGGAGGCCAGCCGTTCCCAGGTCACGATGTCGACGTTGCCGGTCGGGGCCAGGTGCTCGCGCTGTTGGAATCTGCTCACCGCTGCCCGGGTTCGGACGCTCATCACCCCGTCGATGCGGACCGCCTTGCCGAGGGTGGCGGTCAGGGCGCGCTGCAGGCGGCGTACGGGCTCGCCCGTGGAGCCGACCTTCAGCAGCGGTTGAGTTCCGCGGGCATGCAGGGCGGTCCAGGTCTTGCGTGTGACCTTGCCGGTGACCCTGAGGCCGAGCTTGCGTTGGGCCTTCCTGACGGCGCGCGCCGTCCTGTCGTCGTAGCGTCCGCTGGTGGCCGGCTTCCCGAAGTGCTGCTCGCGCAGCAGGCACTGCAGGGCCTCGACGTGCTTGCTCCGGGAGCCGGGACGGAGGCTGGGGTACTTCCTCTGGTCGACCTGGACGCCCCGGCACCCCTTCGTGTCCTTGGGCGCGGTGGAGCCGCCGCCCACGTCGACCCAGTTCAGGTCGATCGTCTGGGTCACGCCCCCGTAGGTCTGCTCGACGTCGAGGAGGTACTGGTGGGCCCGTTCGTGGTCGTCCCACTCGGAGGTGGCCACCCAGGTGCTCGCCTCGGTGTCGGCGACGCCGTTGCCCCACGCGAACCAGATGTCGTCGGGCATCGCGTAGGAGCCACGTGAGACGTTGTTGGCGAGGTCGAGCGACGTGATGGCGGCGGCGATGTTCGAGTAGACACCGGAGCGGTACCCCTGGGCGTGCAGCTGCTGGGTCCACCCGGAGAGGAACGAGAGCGCGGCCTGGCGGCAGGCCTGATCCGTGATGTCGTAGTCCTCGAGGTCGTAGTAGATCGTGCTGCCGGTCCCGATGGCGAGGGCCTGGACCGAGGAGACGGCCGCCGCCGCCTCGAGACGGCCTTGCGCCTCGGCCGTCGGCCGGTCGGAGGCCATGACGCTCTCGTACGTCGTACAGGCCGCCTGCGGGCCGACGTGGATCGGCATCAGGTGCCAGCCGGCCGCGACCTGGGTGCGGACCCAGTCGGCTGTGAGGTTGGGCTGCTCGCAGAGCCGGTTGGTGCCGCCGGTGTAGATGCCGACCGCCGCGAACGGCGACGACGTCCGCCACGCGTCCATGGTCGCCTGGTCGGGGGCGGCGCAGACGTCGAAGCCGTAGCCGGTGAACGGGCCCGGCGTCCTCACCCACGTGTCAGCGCGGGCCGGCTGCGGGGCGGAGGGATCCGCGCCGGACGGCGCGGCCAGCCCGGCGATGGTCAGACACGTGGCTGCGGTGAGCGCCGCCAGCCGGGTCAGGGCGTGCATCGGATCGATCCTCTCGTCGCGCCCGAGCCGGGCGAGTGGTCTCGCGAGAGGTTAACCCGCAGCCGGTACGACAGGTCCGGTTGAGTCGGTCAACTGGCCCAGCTGCCCTGTCAACTGGGGAACGGATGCCAGATTCTACTGAGGCGAAGCGCAACTTGTGCGACTCCGTGCGCATCTCATCACCGCACCAGCCGTTCTCTACGCAAGGAGCCCTTCATGTCCCGCACCTCAGCACGCCGTCGTTTGGCCCAGGTGGTCGCTGCCACCGCGCTGGGCGCAGCGGTCTTAGTGGGTCAGGCCGCCGCTCAAGGAGCGGCGGAGACCTGTCAGGGCGTGCCGGCCACCATCATCGGTAGCCCCGGAGCAACGCAGCTGCTGGGCACCGAGAGCGCCGACGTGATCGTCTCCAACGGATCCCGGGTCGTCGCTTCTCTGGGGGGTGACGACGTCATCTGCCTCACCTCGAGTACGGGACCTCGCGACAAGGTCACAGCATTCGCGGGAGCCGGTGATGATCGGGTGGTCAACCTCCGCAACGGGCGGACCACCACTGCCCGGGTCGACCTCGGGGAGGGCAACGATGTCTATGTGGGATCCGCCGGCAAGGACAACGTCTACGGCATCGACAGCGAGAACGTGGGCATCGACCGTGTTCGCACCGGGGAAGGCAACGACCGGGTGGCTTCGGGTGAAGCGGGCCAGCCGAATGCAGACGATGTGGACCTCGGTCCGGGCCGTGACGAGCTCGAGCTCCTCGCAGCTGACAATCGCGCAGCGAGGTTCGTCGGAGGCAGCGGCAGCGACGAGCTGAGCGCCGTCCTCCCCCGAACGGCCGGAAGCTGGCGCCTCGACAATGCGACCGGTGCGGCAACCCGCGCGGGGACGGCGATGATCGTCTGGTCCAGCTTCGAGCGCTTCGCGTTGGACGGGTTCGCCAACGGCGAGCAGCTGACCTTCGTGGGCGGTCGCTCTGCCGAGGAAGTCACGTTCTCGGCCTGGTGGATCGACCTGGCCATGGGGGGTGGTGACGACACGATCATCGCCCGGCACATCATGAGCCCCGACAATCCCCTGCATCGCTCACGGCTCGCAGGTGGATCAGGTCGCGACAAGCTCCAGTTCATCACCAACGATCCCCAGGGCCTGACGGCGACCGGTGACCTGGGGCGGGGACGGCTCGTCGCTGAGGACGAAGGGACCTGGAACGACGTACGCGCCGAGATGACCGGGATCGAGGACCTGGCGTTCCAGGCGCCCGGAGTCAGGCTGCTCGGCGATGGTGAGGCCAACCGCCTGATCGCCATCGGGTGCGTGGTGCGTGGCCAGGGACGCGGGGGACCGGATCGGATCGTCCACTACGCCGCCTGCAGCAAGCGAGGAGCCCCGAGCCAGCTGCTCGGCGGCCCGGGCAACGACCGGATCACCGGCTCCGCCCTCAAGGACAAGCTGACCGGTGGAGCCGGCCGTGATGTCGTCGAGGGCCTACTGGGGCGGGACATCTGTCGCGCCGAGGTGGAACGCTCCTGCGAGCGGAACTGACCCCAGACCTCTGCGGCGCGCAGGCGTGGAGATGGTCGTCCGCGAGGGCATGGATCTCGGCCTCGAGCAGCGTCACCGGCCTGCGGCGGACCGGGACGTTGCTGCCTGGCTCAATGGTGGTGGTGGTATCCGACGGGCTGGAGGTAGTGCGCGGCCGCGTACCTCGCGACGTTCATGCCGAGCCTCTTGCCCTGGCGGTCGGGAGTGCGGAAGTGCAGACCGGCCCAGATGCGCGCCTCGACGATCTCATCGAGCACCTGCGAGAAGCTGTCGAACTGGCGGACCGTCGGATCTCCCGGTTGGAGGAGCGGCGAGATGCTGGTGATCGAGAAGCCGCCGTCGCCCGTGTCGCCGAAGTACGTTCGCAGGATGCGGGTGTGGGCGCCGTCGAGGCAGAGGTGGCCGGACGGGTGGTCGGGATACGGGGCAGTGATCAGCGGCAACCAGGTGGCGTCAGGCTCGGTGGCCGGGTTGCCGTCCTCTGCTGCGCGTTGGATCGCGTTCCAGGGGCGCCAGAAGTCCCAGTAGTACTTGTCGTTCCAGCAGCTGATCGCCGCGTCGGCGCCGCTGAGGTTCTGCAGCGCGAGCAGGCGGGCGGTGTCGACCACGTCCAGGCCGTGGCGCATCGCGAGGTCGCGGCTCACCTCGTTCCAGCTCCTGACCGGCGTGCTCTGCCACCACCGGGCGATGTAGGTCTGGGTTGTCGTCCGGACGGCGCTGTTGACCGCACCGATGGCCTTCACCTCGTTGAGCTCCCGGGCGTACCTCGCGCTGGAGAGCCTGAGCGGTCCGCGCGTGCGGAACTGCGAGGACGACTCGAGAGTGAACGGCTCCACCGCGCCCACCCACGGGGTGGGGTCGAGGACGAGCTGCCCGGTGGCCGGGTCCGTCAGCGGCCACCAGTGTCCGGGATCGGTGTTGGGCACCCACTGCGAGGGTCCGAACCGGCCGTCGTCCCTGCGGGCCGCGATCATGACCCGAGCCGCGGCCTCACCGGCGGCGATCCCCTGCGCCTCGCGCCAGCCGTCGTGGATGTCGGCCAACGCGGCCGCGTACTGCGTGGCGAGGGTGGTGAGCGCGGTGGTCCGACTGGTGTCCGGGAGGTTCGGCACGGTCGACACGATGTCGCGTAGCACCCCGTAGGCCGCGGCTGCCACCGCCGCGTCCATCGAGGCCCCAGCGGGGAAGCGCTCGTCCAGCAGGTATGGCCGGTAGTGCTGGCGCCCTATCGCGTTGACAGCGTCGAAGACCGCACCCTGGACCATCGCGACGTGGACCTGCGCCGCGGGTGGGGCGCCCCCGGCAGGCCCCGGTAGTCCGATGAGCGTATTAACCGTGATCTCGTTCCACGCCCTGACGGCAGTGCCAGTGGCGCCATCCCCGTGGCCGTGGCCCGGGTGGGCTTCGCTGGGTGACGTCGACACGCCGCCGAGAGCCAGTACGGCTCCCGTCACCAGGACGGTCAGCTTTCGGGTCGATCTCATCGCTCCTCCATCTCGGCAGACGAGGGCGCGATCCCGAGGACGCGCCTTCGGGTGGTATCGACCCTCCCAGCCAAGACGTCGGCAGCCGAAATGGCATCGCTCAACTTGGGGAACTTCCATTCCGGGCGTGGCCACCGCAGTCGCAGTGTCGGGAGGTGCGCCAAGGCGCCTTCGAGTCGGAACGTTCGGCGGCCGGCCCACCGGCCAGGGCCAGCCGTCCTCACGTCGCCGCGGCCCCCCTTCCCGCGGCGACGTTGAGTCAGGACTGGTAGCGGGGTGCCGGCGTCGCAAGCGACAGACGAGGAATCAGCGCCTCTCGGGCGGCGTCGTACGCCGCCCAGTCTCCAGCGTCGGGAAGCGAGGGAATCGTGATGAGCTCGCCCGCGTCCAGGCCCGCAAGACCGGCAGCCGCCGCGTCCGCCGGTGCCATGATGATCTCGGAAGGAAGCTGGTCGAGCTCGAGCCCAGAGCCGTTCCAGAAGCCGGTGGCCAAACCCCCGGGAAGGACTGCTTGCACCTGGACAGGACTGTCCGCGAACTCCTGGGCGAGCCCTTGGGTGAACGTGATGACGTAGCTCTTCGTGGCGCTGTAGGCGGCGCTGATCGGCATGATGTTGAGCGCGAGGGCGGACCCGATGTTCACGATGGCCGCCTCACCGCGATCGACGAATGCCTTCGCCGCGGCCGCGGCGATCCTGGTGAAGGCACTGACGTTCAGAGCCACGAGCCGCTCGAGCGTGTCGGGATCCGCAGCGGAGAGCGGCCCGAAGAGGCCGTCGCCGGCGTTGTTGACGAGGAAGTTCAGGTTGCCGTCGCCGAGAATCCGGTCCTCGACAGCTCGGATGCCCTCGCGGGTCGTGAGGTCGGCCGCCAGTACGTCGATGGTCCGGCCGGTCTTCGCGACCAGCGCGGAGGCTGCGTCGTCCAAACGGGACTTGTCGCGCGCGACGAGCACGAGGTCGAGGCCGCGCTGGGCCAGCAGGTCGGCGTAGGCGGCACCGAGGCCGGCGGTCGCACCGGTGATCAGTGCGGTGCCGGTGGAGGGGATGGTCATGTTCACTCCTGGAGTCGTTTAGATGTTGAGCGTAATCTATCTGGTGGATGAGCAGAACACAACCGCCCCTTTCAGGGCACGAAAGGGCGAACGTCCGCAGACATGGGAGGCCCTCGCGGCAGCGAACGCCTCTCGACCGGTCACCACCGGTGGCCTAGTCTGGAGATGACGGCAGTAATCTATTGTGGGACCGACCGACTGGAGGCGTCATGGGACGGGTATCACGCGAGAAGGCGCTGGAGCACCGCAGTCAGATCGTCGACGCAGCCGCCCGGCAGTTCCGGGAGCGCGGATTCGATCGGGTCAGCATCGCTGACCTCATGAAGGAGGTCCACCTCACCCACGGAGGCTTCTACAAGCAGTTCGCCTCCAAGGACGTCCTCCTGGCTGAGGCGACGCAGCGCGCCTTCGAGGACCTGACGGTCTCGCTTCGGGCCTACGATCGAGAGCACGACAACCGCGCTGCCGCGAAGTCCGAGCTCATCGACTACTACTTGTCGCCCGAGCACCGCGACGACCTGGCTCAGGGATGCCCCTCGACGGGACTCAGTGCCGATCTCATGCGTTCCGAGACGTCACCCGACGCGAGACTGCGCTACGCCGAAGGCGTCGAGGACTTCGCTCGATGGTTGGGCGATCACGATGAGGAGACACCGGCCTCGGACGAGGCGATCCGCGAGGCCTCCCTCCTGGTCGGCGCCCTGGTGCTGGCGCGAGCCAGTGCGGGCACCCCTCTGTCCGATCGCATCCTGGCGGCAGTGCGTGGCGGGCACGCTCCTTCTGAGTCACATGCCGGGACCGGAGCATCATGAGCACCGACACCCGGTGCCGAGGGAGGTCCCGATGACCACCTGGTTCGTCACAGGTGCATCGCGAGGACTCGGCGCCCGCATCGTCGAAGCGGCCCTGGACGCCGGCGACTCGGTGGTCGCCACCGCACGCGATCCCGAAGACCTGTCGAGCGAGGCGCTCCGAGCAAGTGCCAAGCTGCTCGTACTGCCGCTGGACGTGACGTCGGACATCCACGCGCGACAGGCGGTGGCCGACGCCGTCGCCCGGTTCGGCCGAATCGACGTCCTCGTCAACAACGCCGGACGAGGGCTCATCGGCGCGGTCGAGGAGACGACGGATGGTGCCGCTCGTGCGGTCTTCGACGTCAACGTCTTCGGGAC
The DNA here is from genome assembly GCF_049897745.1 of Nocardioides sp. LHG3406-4. NCBI lineage: Bacteria > Bacillati > Actinomycetota > Actinomycetes > Propionibacteriales > Nocardioidaceae > Nocardioides > Nocardioides sp. LHG3406-4. The sequence goes on along the minus strand of NZ_JAFCWV010000004.1, from coordinate 263,617 downwards.
TCTCACCGTCCTGCGCGCCGCGCTGCCCACGATGCGTGCCCAACGCTCGGGCCGCATCATCAACCTCAGCTCCGTCGGGGGCTTCGTCGGGACGCCGGGGTGGGGGGTCTACAACTCCACCAAGTTCGCGGTGGAGGGCCTCTCCGAGGCACTCGCACGAGAGGTCCGGCCTCTCGGCATCCACGTCACCCTCGTCGAGCCTGGATACTTCAGGACCGACTTCCTCGACAGCTCGAGCCTGCACACCGAGGAGACAGTCATCCAGGACTACGCCGAGACGGCCGGGGCGACGCGGGAGCGGGCCGGCCAGGTCAACCACGCCCAACCCGGTGACCCCGTGAAGGCCGCGACGGCGATCGTGGCGCTGAGTCGCTCCGAGAGCCCTCCCCTGCGCATCCAGCTCGGGAGCGACTCGTTCGGCGCCATCGCCACGAAGCTCGAGCACGTGGCCGCTGAGCAGGCGACCTGGCGCGCGCTCTCACTGTCCACGGACCACTCCTGAGCACAGCAGGGCCACCGGCAGGAAGGGCACCTATTCGCGGCGTCGACGCTGAAGGGGTGCGGCCGGCCTAGCCGAGTCCGTCGGCAGGTCGCAGGGATGCCCGGCGGCCGCCGGACCTCACCACCCGCACGAGGAAGAGGACGGCGACCGTCGCCGCAGCAACGAGCACGGCGCCGAGCCACATCCCGAACCGCTCGCTGGACACGTTGACCGTGATGCTTCCCAGCAGGGAGCCAAGAGCGATGGAGAGCTGGAACAGGCAGGTGTAGAGGGCCTGCACGGCTTCGCCGGAGAACCTCCCTTCGGCCTCGCGGTGCAACCACAGCTGAATGCCTACTGGCGCGGCACCCCACGCCAGGGCCCATCCGACGAGGCCCACGATGACGACCTCGCTCGACCCGAGCGCAGAGACGAGCACGAGAGAGACGGTGTAGCCGATCCCGGTCGTAGCAACCGTGGTCAGCAGGCGTCGGCCAGCCGCGGCGCCGCCCACGAAGTTCCCCACCACAGTGAGCGTCCCGTACATGAGAAGGAGACCGCTCACGGTCGAGCTGCCCAGGTGGGTTGTCTGCCGAAGGTAGGGCACGATGAAGGTGTAGGCAGCGAAGTGTCCGCTCACGATCAGGACGGCGCCCGCCAGCAGCAGGGTGATGCGTCTCGAGCCGAAGACGTCGAGGAAGTGTCTGAGACCGACCGCCTCGTGAGCCACGATGCGCGGCACCATCAGCGCTTGCGCGACCAGCGTCAGGACGGCCAAGACTGCAGCGGCTGCGAACGCCACATGCCAGCTCGCGTGACTGGCGATGAGCGTGCTGGCCGGAACACTGACGACGGACCCGATGGCGATGCCGCCGAACACCATCGACGAGGCGGTGTGCACGCGGTCCGGCGGCACGAGTCGAGCAGCCGCGGAGATCGAGATGGCCCAGAAGCCGCCGACCCCTGCACCGAGGACGAGTCGTGCCACGAGTAGCAGCACGAAGCTGTCAGCCAAGGCTGAGAGGACGCTCGACGCGAGCAGCAGGACGGTGAGCGAGATGAGCACCAGACGACGGTCCAGATCACGGGCGAGGATCGCCGCCGACGGGGCGGCGATCATGCCGACGAGGGCAGTGGCGGTGACGAACAGGCCGGCCGTGCCTTGCGAGATGTCGAGGTCCTCCGCGATCTGCGGTAGGGCCCCCACCGGGACGAACTCGGCGACCACGAGCGCGAAGGCCCCCAGAGCGATGGCGAAGACGCCGCTCCACGAAGTAGGCAGCGCGGCCCGCGCAGGGCCGGCCACCTGTGTCGATGTTGTCATTCGAAGCTCCTCCAAGGATCTGATCCGCGCACAGCGGATCGCGCACCACACGGCCTCAGCGGCGCACGATCGGCGCGTTCGGTTTCTGCCGGCCCCCGGGTGGTCACCCATTCCCGCGGGAATAGATTATCATAGACATCTAATTACCTCAGCGGCCTGTCGCAGCCGGTCCGCAACAACGCACGGGCACAGCGATCTGCGCAGTCTGGGAGCTCGGCTGCTGTCCCGCGGTGTCTCCCGAGCCCGGCCGTCATGCGGTCCCGCTGGCGATGCTGCAAGATGGGCGCACGGACCGTGTGGATGCATCTGCTCTCCGGAGGCGACTCTCGGTGAAGCTCCTCATGTCCCGGGCCTCTAGCTCAATGGGTAGAGCAGCGGACTTTTAATCCGTTGGTTCAGGGTTCGAGCCCCTGGAGGCCTACCGCGTGTCGATCCAGTAGCGGCGCTTGCCGCGGCGGCTGTCCTCGTAGACGCCGCCGTTGCGCTCGATGGTGCGTCGCGAGGCAGCGTTGTCCTCGTCGCAGGTCAGCAGCACCCGGTCGAGCCCGATCTCGCGGGAGCGCACCAGCGCCAGGCCGAGGGCCCGGCTGGCGTGCCCCTGCCTGCGCCGCGAGGGACGTACGGCGTAGCCGATGTGGCCGCCCTCCTGGAGCAGGAAGTCGTTGAGCGCGTGCCGGATGGCGAGGTAGCCGACGAAGTCGTCGCCCTCGACCAGCCACCAGTAGTCGCTGTGTACCAGGCCGTTCGGCGGCTGGATCGAGTGGTCCGACATCGCGAGCAGGCCGGGGATCCGCTCCGCGAGCGTGGCCTCGGTGGCGTCGTCGACGGTGAGATCCCACAGCCCGCTGCCGTGCATCGTGGTGGCGCCGAACTCGCGGACCGCGGCGATCCACGAGTCGGCGTAGCGGAGGGCAGGCAGGGCGAGGTCGATCATCGGCAGGCTCTCAGCGGGCCGTGCCGCGCTCGCCCGCGTCGGTGAGCCTCGCCTCTTCGATGGCCTGGGCCTCCAGCTCTGCGCGACGCGCGGTCTCGAGCCGGTCGCGCGCGGCGTCGTACGCACCGGGCTCGGAGACCAGGTCGGTCGCGCCCCGCTCGAGTCGCGCGAGGGCCGCCCGGCCGAAGATCTGCTGCTCGGTGGTGGTGCGCTCGGACCGGCCGCGGCCGACGAACGACACGAACCAGTGGAGCAGGGCGGTGACGCGGCTCTTGAAGCCGGTGATGTAGATGAGGTGCAGGACCAGCCACATCAGCCAGGCCACGACGCCGGTGATCCGCAGCTTGCCGATCATCGCCACCGCGTTGAAGCGGCTGATGACCGCCATGGAGCCCTTGTCGAAGTACTTGAACGGCTTGCGCGGCGGCTTGCCCTTGAGCCGGTCGTCGATCGTCTTCGCGGCGTACTTCGCGCCCTGGATGGCGACCTGCGCGACCCCGGGCAGGTTGTCGAGGCCGGCCATGTCGCCCACCACGAACACCTCGGGATAGCCCGGCAGCGTGAGGTCGGGATTCACCCCGATGCGGCCCGCGCGGTCGACGGTGGCGCCGGTCTGGTCGGCCAGCATCTTGCCGAGCGACGACGCCTGGACGCCGGCGGCCCAGATCTTGGTGACCGCGGCGATGCGCTCGGTGCGGCCGTCCTTGTACTTCACCTCGATGCCGCGCTCGTCGAGATCTGTGACCATCGCCCCGAGCAGCACCTCGACCCCGAGCTTCTCCAGCTCCTCCTTGGTCTCCTGACCGAGGCGCGCGCCGAACGGCGGCAGCACCTGGCCGGCGGCGTCGACGAGGATGACCCGTGCCTGGCGCGTGTTGATGCTCCGGAAGTCCTTGCGCAGCGTGCGGCGGGCCAGCTCGGCGATCTGGCCTGCCATCTCGACACCGGTGGGACCCGCGCCCACGACGACGAAGGTCAGCAGGTGGTCGACGTTGTCGCCGCGGTTGGCGCCGAGCTCGGCCATCTCGAAGGCGCCGAAGATGCGGCCGCGCAGCTCGAGAGCGTCATCGATGCTCTTCATGCCGGGGGCGTGCTCGGCGAAGTGATCGTTGCCGAAGTAGGACTGCGCCGAGCCGGCAGCCACGATCAGTGAGTCGTACGGCGTCACCGTCTCGCGGCCGAGCACGTGCGAGGTGACGGTGCGAGCTTCCAGGTCGATGCCGGTGACCGTGCCGAGCAGCACGTTCGCGTTGTCCTGCCGGCTGAGCACCTCGCGGGTGGGCGGAGCGACCTCCCCGGGGGACAGGATCCCGGTCGCCACCTGGTAGAGCAGCGGCTGGAAGAGGTGGTAGGTGGTCTTGGCGATCATCGTGACGTCGACGTCTGCGCGACTCAGCGCCTTGGCCCCGAACAGTCCGCCGAAACCGGAGCCGATCACCACCACTCGGTGCCGGGTGGAAGCCATCTGGTCGGACATCTGCTGCCCTCCTGTGCTCGTCTCTTCCTAGTCTCCAGTGTCCCGCGCCCCGGGCACCAGACCCCAACTGGCGACGTGGTTCCCTTGGTCACAAGACGGTCGGGCCCCGCCACTGTCCGCAATATCGGAATACCCAGGTTTACGTGTCGCGCCGCGTGGGTACACGAGCCGTGATTGGCTTGATCCGTCTCCCGGAAACTCAGGAAGGTCCGTGCCGCTCACCAAGCAAGCGCTTCCGCTCGAGGCGGAGCCCAGCGCCGTCGCCGACGCGCGCCGTTGGGTCGTCGCCGTATGCCGCGAGCTCGAGCGCCACGACCTCGTCGAGTGCGCCGAGCTGGGCGTCTCGGAGCTGGTCACCAACGCCGTCCTGCACGGCGAGCCGCCGCTGTGGGTGCGGGTTCGCGGCACCCGCGAGCATCCCCGCATCGAGGTGGCCGACGCTTCGCTGCAGCAGCCCGAGCCTCCGCAGCCGGCATTGTTCGAGGAGGACTCCGAGGAGGGCTTCCTCGCGACGTTCGGACGCGGGCTGTCGATCGTGGCCATGTCGTCGGTGACCTGGGGCGCCTCGATGGAGCCCGACGGCAAGGTGGTGTGGTTCGAGCCGGCGGCCGAGATGCACGAGGACGCGTTCCGGGAGGGCGTCATCGACGTCCGCACCGACGAGCCCGACTGGAGCCCGCCCGCCGACGCCATCGAGATCCAGCTGCTCGGCGTGGACCTCAAGCTCTTCATGGGCACCCAGAACCAGTACAGCGACCTGCGTCGCGAGCTGCGGCTCCTCGCGCTGGCGCACGAGGCCGACTACCCACTCGCTCGCGACCTCTCGTCGATGTTCGTGACGTACGAACGGCAGTTCCCGCCGAGCGCGGAGCTCCAGGTCGCCCAGCACGCCCGGCGTGGCGAGACGCGCGTCGACCTGACCTTCCAGTCGCCGCCTGAGGCGGCGACCATCTTCGCGACGATGCTGGAGATGTTCGACCTCGCCGACGCCTTCTGCAGGGCTCAGCGGCTGCTCTCCACCGCTCGCACTCCCGCGCAGCGCGAGTTCCAGGTGTGGTTCCTCGGCGAGTTCATCCGGCAGATCGCCGGCGAGGAGCCCACGCCCTGGTCGTCTCGGCCTCGCAGCGCCGGGCATCGCGTGTCGTGACCCGATCAGCACCGAGCCCTGCAGCACTCGCAGCGGTGGCGGTCGGCGGCGCCCTCGGGGCGGTGCTCCGCTGGACCGCGACGTACGCCGTGCCGGACGGGTCCGGGTTTCCCTGGACCACCTTCGCGATCAACGTGTCCGGCTCCCTCGCCCTCGCCCTGCTCCCGGCCCTCGCCGCCGTCCGGCGGCGGCACCTGCTCGTGCTCGCCCTCGGCCCCGGCCTGCTGGGCGGCTTCACGACGTTCTCGGCGTACGCCGAGCAAGGACGTGGCCTCTTCGGTTCCGGTCACCCGGCGCTGGCCCTCGCCTACCTGCTCGGGACGGTGGCGGCCTGCCTGGTCGCCGTACACCTCGGTCGTCGCCTGGCGCCGGTCCCGGCGAGCGACGACGAGGTGGACGAGTGATCGTGCTCCTGGTGGCGCTGGGTGCCGCGGTCGGAGCACCGGTGCGGTACGCCGTCGCACACCTCCTCGACGACGAGCTGCCGCTGGGCACCCTGGTCGTCAACGTGGTGGGCTCGACGTTCCTCGGCTTCCTGAGCGCGACCACGCCGGGTGAGCATGTGCTGGCGCTGCTGGGCGTCGGCTTCTGCGGCGGCTTCACCACCTGGTCGTCGCTGGCCGTGCAGACCCACGAGCGGGGCTGGTCGACCGGCGGCCGCTACCTCGCGCTGACGCTGGCCCTGGCACTGGCGGGCTGCTCGGCCGGCTTCGCAGTCGGGAGCTACGCGTAGCCGAGGTCGTGCAGCCGGCGGTCGTCGATGCCGAAGTGGTGGGCGATCTCGTGCACCACCGTGATCCGCACCTCGTCCACGAGCTCGTCCTCGGACTCGCACATCCGCGACAGCGGCCCGCGGAAGACGAGGATCCGGTCGGGCAGCTCGAACGCGTGGTTGCTCGCCCGCTCGGTCAGCGCGACGCCGTCGTAGTAGCCGAGCAGCTCGGGGTCGTCGGCGGGCGGCTCGTCCTCGACGAGCACGACGACGTTGCGGATGAGCGCCGCCAGCTCGTCGGGGATCTCGTCGAGCGCCCGGTCGACGAGCGCCTCGAACTCCTCGGGTGCGACGTCGACCGGCATCACCCGATCCTAGGAGAGTGGAGAAGGCGGAGGCCCCCGACGACCCGGAGGGCGAGCCTCAGTGGGCCAGCTCCTCCTGCCGGGCGGCGAGCCGCAGCGGGGCGAGGGCCGTGCTCCAGGCGACGAGCTCGTCGAAGAGGGTGTTGAGCGCCAGCTCCTGGTGCTCCCCGGGGCGGAGGGTCGTGAAGTTCTCGAAGTCGTAGAAGAGGTTCAGCGCGACGCCGGTCCTGACGTCGGCCATCTTGAGCTCGCCGGCCACGAGGCGCAGGTGCTCGATGGCGCGGGCGCCTCCGACGGAGCCATAGGCGACGAACCCGACGGCCTTGTTGTTCCACTCCTTGAACAGGTAGTCGATGGCATTCTTGAGGACACCGGAGGTGGAGTGGTTGTACTCCGGGGTGACCATGACGTAGCCGTCGAAGGACGCGATCTTCTCGGCCCAGCGGTGGGTGTGCTCGTTGCTGTACTGCCCCAGCGACGGGGGCAGCGGCTCGTCGAGGTGCGGCAGGGGGTGGTCGGCGAGGTCGACCAGCTCGTAGGTGGCGTCTTGGCGCTTCGAGGCGACCTCGAGCACCCACTTCGCGACCTGCTCGCCGTTGCGACCGGGCCGGGTGCTGCCGAGGATGATGGCGATGTGCGGCATCTGCGCTCCTTGGGTGGAATTTGTTTGCGTATGCAAGGTAATCACTACTTGCGTGCGCATGCAAATATCCGGATCTCCGCAGGACTCCGCTGCGGCGTCGAGCAAGTAGCGTTGCCCCCATGGGTGCGCCGCGCAGGGAACAGCCGATGAACGCCGACGAGGAGGCCCTGGTGCGCGCGCTCCAACCTGCGATGCGCGAGCTGATGCGCCGCTGGGACGCCGACCTCGTGACCGACCAGAGCCTCTCGATCACCGAGTACAGCGTGCTGATGTTCTTGTCCGAGGCGCCCTCGCGGCGGCTCGGGATGTCCGAGCTGGCGAGGCAGTGTCACCAGTCCGTGAGTGCCGTCAGCCGGACGGTCGGCCGACTCGAACGCGACGACCTGGTGCGCCGCGAGCAGTGCTCGACCGACGCCCGCAGCGCGGAGGCGGTGCTGACGGATGCGGGACTCAGGCGGCTCAAGAAGGCCTGGCCCGTCCACCTGCGCAGCATGCGGCGCAGCTTCCTGGACCACCTGGGGGAGGTGGACCTGCCCACCCTCACCGCTGCGCTGCGCCGGATGGCCGACGGCGGCGACCACCCGCCTGCGGGCTGAGGAGTCACCGACAGACACGTAGGGCTCTGATCCGGCTGCTGCCGGATCAGAGCCCTGGTGGCGACCCCGACGGGACTCGAACCCGCGGCCTCCGCCGTGACAGGGCGGCGCGCTAACCAACTGCGCTACGGGGCCTCATGGTGATGCTGTGGTGCTGACGTTCCTGGTGCGTGGAGCGGGTGAACTCTAACCCATCTCCGCCGGTGTCTCCCAATCGGGATGACCGGCCGATGCTGCGCACCCCCAACGGGATTCGAACCCGTGCTACCGCCGTGAAAGGGCGACGTCCTAGGCCGCTAGACGATGGGGGCCTGCGCTCTCGCGAGCGCCCCGACAGCATAGGGGCGGCCGCGTCGCGCCAACAAATGTCACGCCGTCCCGGCGGTCATCTCCTGCAGGCGTACGGCGCACTCGGCGGCGACGGCGAGCGCCAGCTGCTCGGCCGTGTCGCCCTGCATCTCGGGCACCACGTGGTGCACGGTGCCGGAGCGGTGGAGGTCGATCGCGCGCACCTCCTGCTGCTCCGCCAGCTCCGCGGCGTGGCTGGTGTCGCCGTGGTGCACGATCGCGCTGGCCCCCTCGGGAGGCAGCGGCGAGAGCCAGGCGTTCTCCGCGGCGATGACAGTGCGCCCGGGCAGCAGCGCGAGCGCCCCTCCCCCGCAGCCCTGGCCGAGCACCACAGCCAGCGTCGGCACCGTCATGGTGACGAGCTCGGCGATGCAGCGAGCGATCTCGCCGGCGATGGCACGCTCCTCCGCGTGCTGCGACAGCGCGGCACCCGGGGTGTCGATGACGGTGACCAGCGGGAGCCGGAGCTCCTCGGCCAGCCGCATGCCGCGCCGCGCCTCGCGCAGCGCACCCGGGCCCATCGGGGTCTCGACCGTCTGTCGGGTGCGGTCCTGCCCGACGACGACACAGGGCTGCCCGTCGAGGCGCGTGAGCGCCACGATCAGCGTCTCGTCACGCTCGCCCTCGTCGGTGCCGGCCAGGCGCAGGGTGCGGGAGCCGGCGTGCCTCAGGAGGTCCCGCACGCCCACCCGTCCCTCGGCCCGGGTGCGCTGGATCGCCTCCCACGCCGAGCCCTCGTCGCTCACCTCGCCGGTACGGCGCGGCAGGGTCGGCTCGTCGGGAGGGTCGACCAGCACCGCGAGGGCACGGTCGACGAGCTCCGGCAGGTCCTCCGCGGCGACCACCGCGTCGATGACCCCGCGCGCGGCCAGGTTCTCGGCCGTCTGGACGTCGCTCGGGAACGGCTCACCGTGGAGGGCCTCGTAGACCTTCGGGCCCAGGAACCCCACCAGCGCCCCGGGTTCGGCCACCGTCACGTGCGCCAGCGACCCCCAGGACGCGAAGACGCCGCCCATGGTGGGGTTGCGCAGGTAGACGAGGTAGGGCAGCCCCGCCGCCCGGTGCGCCATCAGCGCGCGCGAGATCTCGATCATCTGCACGAACGCCGGGGTGCCCTCCTGCATGCGGGTGCCGCCCGAGGCCGTCGTGGCGAGCACCGGCAGGCCCTCGGCGGTGGCCCGTCGTACGGCGGCGGTGATCCGGTCGGCGGCGGCGCGACCGATCGAGCCCGCGAGGAAGCCGAACTCGTTGGCCACCACCGCGACCGGGCGGCCGCGCATCAGGCCTCGGCCGGTGACCACCGACTCGTCGGTGCCCGCCTTCTGGGCGGCTCGCTCGAGGGTCGTGCGATAGGCCTCGGAGTGACCGGAGATGTCGATCGGCACGTCCCACGACTCGAACGAGTCGTCGTCCAGCACCAGCCCGAGAAGCTGGTGCGCGCCCCAGCGCTCCGTCATGCGGGATCCTCGTCGAGCCATGCCCGGACCGAGCCGCCGTGCTCGTCCAGCACTGGCGGGGCCTGGTGGTCGCGGCGGGTGACCTCATGACCGTCGGCGGCGAAGAACCGCAGCGGCGGGCCCGGCAGCGAGACCGTGCCGAGCGTGCTGTGGTCGACCTCGACCAGCAGCCCCTGGCTGCGCGTCTGGTCCCAGGCGTAGACCTCGTCGAGGGTGCGCACCTTGCCCGCGGGCACCCCCACCTCCGCCAGGCGCGCGAGGAGCGGTTCACTGTCCCAGTCGGCGAAGACTCCCTCCACGACCTCGATGACGCGCTCGCGCGCGGCGACGCGGTCGGCGTTGGTGGCCAGCCCCTCGGCGTCCGGGTCCAGCTCGAAGCCGGCACAGAACCGGCGCCACAGGCTCTCGCTGCCGAGCGCGATCTGAACCGAGCCGTCACGGCAGTGGAAGAGGCCGTACGGCGCGATCGACGGGTGGTGGTTGCCCTGCGCGCGGCCGACCTCGCCGGCCACGGTCCACCGGGTGCCCTGGAAGGCGTGCACCCCCACGACGGAGGCCAGCAGTGAGGTGCGCACGACCGTGCCCAGCCCGGTGCGGTGCCGCTCGTTGAGCGCCGCGAGGACGCCGTACGCGCCGTACATGCCCGAGAGCAGGTCGGCGATCGGGGTGCCCACGCGCTGCGGGTCGTCGGGGCCGGAGCCGGTCAGCGACATCAGTCCCGCCTCCCCCTGGGCGATCTGGTCGTAGCCTGCTCGACCGCCCTCGGGGCCGTCGTGCCCGAAGCCGGTGATCGAGAGCACCACGAGCCGGGGGTTGCGCTCCTGGAGGCTCGCGATGCCCAAGCCGAGCCGCTCCAGGACGCCGGTGCGGAAGTTCTCGACCAGCACGTCGGCGCGGTCGACGAGCCGCAGCAGCACGTCGCGGTCGCCGTCGTCCTTGAGGTCGAGGGCGATCGACTCCTTGTTGCGGTTCGCGGAGAGGAAGTACGTCGACTGGCGCGCGTCGGGCTCGCCCACGAAGGGCGGGCCCCAGCCGCGGGTGTCGTCGCCACCGTCGGGCGTCTCGACCTTGATCACGCGAGCGCCCAGGTCGCCCAGCATCATCGTGGCGTGCGGCCCGGCCAGGGCCCGGGTCAGGTCGACGACGAGGAGGTCGGCGAGGGGTCCGGTCATCGGGTCACCATCCCGGCAGCACGAGGGCCGCCCATACGAGTAGCGGGCCGACCAGGACGACGATCACGCTGTAGGTCAGGATCTGCTTGTAGTAGACCGGCTCCTCGATGGAGTCGGGCTTGTTGGCCAGCATCAGGGCTCCGTTCGTGGAGAAGGGGCTCACGTCGACGATCGTCGAGGACACGGCCAGCGCCGCCACGAACATCGCCGCGCTGATCCCGCCGTCGGCGATGAGCGGCACCGCGATCGGGATGATCACGGGCAGCAGGGCAGTCGACGACGCGAACGCGGACACGACGCCCCCGACGTAGCAGAGGACCAGGGCGCCGATGGCGACCGCGCCCAGCCCGGCGGCCCAGTTGCCGACGAACTCGGGCGAGCCCGCGAGGGTGAGGATGGTGGCGTAGGTGCTGACACCCGCCACCAGGAGCACGGTCGGCCACGCGATCTGCTTCACGGCGTCCTTGTGCTCGGTGGGCGAGAGCATCGCGAGGATGACGGCCGCGGTGATCGCGACGAAGCCGATGTTCTTGTCGAAGGCCAGTGCGATGACCGCGACGGCCACGAAGGCCACGAGCGTCAGGATCTGGTCGAGACGGACCCCGGCGGTCTGGGGCGCCATGGTCGTCGCGCCGGCACCGCCGCGCGGGGCCCCGGCGTCGTCATCGACGCGGTCGGGCTCGTCCGGGTCGACGCGCCGGCTCATCAGCTCACGCCCGCCGAGGACCAGGAAGAGGATCACCGCCATGATCGTGTTCACGACCAGGCTGGCCAGGAAGACCGTGATCTCACTGGACGGCAGGCCGGCGTCCTCCATCACCGAGTTGGTGATGGTGCCGTAGATGCTGATCGGCGAGAAGCCGCCGGCCTGGGCGCCGTGCACCACCATCATGCCCATCATCAGCGGGCTGATGCCGTAGCGGCCGGCGAAGCCGAGTGCGATCGGGCCGATGATCGCGCACGCGGCCGGGCTGACCGCACCGATCGCCGTGAGCACCCCGGTCACCGCGAACATGACCCAGGGGATCAGCGCGACCCGGCCACCCACGGCCCGGACGGCGGTCCGCACGATGAGGTCTACCGTGCCGTTGTTCCGGGCGATCGCGAAGAGGTAGGTGACACCGATCAGCGTCAGGATGAGGTCACCGCTGACCCCGGCCAGGATCTCCTTCTCGTCGAGGTCGAGGGCGTACATGCCCACCAGCCACGCGGCGACGTACGCCAGCGCTCCCATGTTGATCGGCAGCAGCGTGCCGACCACGAACAACGCGACGAGCGCGATGATCGCAACCCATTCCGGTCCCATCGATGCCTCCTCCGAGCTCTCGGTACGACGAGCGACGCCACGGTTGGCTCAGTGGCCTAGCCAATAGGTCAATGAACCGCACGTCAATAGGCTGGGGTCATGTCGGATGCACACCACGCGTCGGAGACCGGGCCCCAGGCGAGCGCGGAGGCCGGTGCAGGCGAGGGCCGGGACTTCCCGGTCCGGCCGATGCGCACGCGCCTCTACGAACAGGTGGCCGAGCAGATCACCACGTGGATCGCCCAGAACGGGCTGGGCACGGGCGACCGGCTGCCTCCCGAGCGCGAGCTCGCCTCCCGGCTGGGCGTGAGCCGCGCGACCTTGAGCCAGGCGCTGGTCGCGCTCGAGGTCATCGGCGTGGTCGCGGTGCGGCACGGCGACGGGACGGTGGTGACCGGGCCTCCCAAGGCCTCGCGGATCGTCGACGCGATCCGCGCGCATGCCGACCGGCTGCCGGAGATCATCGAGACCCGCGATGCCCTCGAGACCAAGATCGCCGCGCTGGCGGCCGCGCGTCGTACCGACGAGGACCTCGCCCGCATCCACGACGCCCTCCAGGTGATGGAGCACGACATCGACGCCGGGGGACGCGGCGTCGAGGGCGACGAGCGCTTCCACGGCGCCGTGACCGCGGCCGCTCACTCGCTGCTGCTCGCCCGGCTGATGGACGAGATCGGCGACCTGATCAAGGAGTCGCGCATCGAGTCGCTCTCCCAGCCCGGACGGCCACGCGACTCGCTGGCCAGCCACCGGGCCATCGCGGACGCGATCGGGGCCGGCGACCCGGCCGCGGCCGCCGCGGCCATGCACTCCCACGTCGAGATGGTCAGCGACGTCGCCGTCCTGCGCGACGGCGAGCGGTGACCGGCCTGGAGCAGCTGGCCGTCCTGGCCGCGGGGCTGGGCGCCGGGGTCCTGACCTCCACCGTGGGCGTGGCTTCCCTGCTGAGCTTCCCCGTGCTGCTGGCCGTGGGACTGCCACCGGTGGTGGCCAACGCGTCGAACACCGTCGGGCTCACCCCGGGCGCGATCAGCGGCTCCTTCGGCTACCGCGAGGAGCTGCGCGAGCACCCGCGGATCGCGGTGGCCGTGCTGGCGGCGTGCGGGCTCGGTGGGGTCGCGGGCGCCTTCCTGCTCCTCGCCCTGCCGTCGGAGGTCTTCGAGGCCGTCGTGCCCTGGCTGATCCTCTTCACCTGCCTGCTCGTCGGGGCGCAGCCCCGCATCTCGCGCTGGATGCGGTCCCGCCACGACGGACCGGCGCCGGAACCGCGTACCCGGATGTCCCCGACCACGACGTTCTTCGCCACCCTGACCGGGGTCTACGGCGGCTACTTCGGCGCCGGGTCCGGCGTCATGGCGATGGCCGTGCTGGGCCTGGGCCTCGACATCGACCTGCGCATCCTCAACGCCCTCAAGACGCTCGCGGTGATGGCCGGCAACGTGGTGGCCGGGCTGATCTTCCTGTTCGTGGCCGACCTCGACTGGGCGGCGATCCTGCTGCTGGCGAGCGGCTCCGTCGTGGGCGGGTACGCCGGGTCGCGGATCGGCCGGCGGGTCCCTCCCACGCTGCTGCGCGCGCTCATCGTGCTGGCCGGCGTCACGGCTGCCGTCGTGCTCCTGCTGTGAGTCGTTCCCCTTTTTCGGCGACGGTCCGCCCCGTGTATGGTTTCTCCCGCTTGGCCAGGTAGCTCAGTTGGTACGAGCGTCCGCCTGAAAAGTGGAAGGTCGGCGGTTCGACCCCGCCCCTGGCCACCAGCACCCGAAGCGCCCGGTCACGTCCCGACCGGGCGCTTCGTGGTTCGGTGTGGCCCCAACCGGGCCGGAAGCTACGTCGACAAGCACGGCATCGGGTTGATCGAACGGCTGATCACCGACGTGATCGCCGGGTACAGCTAGGCCGTGCGCTCGGCGTAGGTCTCGGCGGCGCGGAACACACCCGCGACGTAGACGTCCTCGTGGTTGTAGGAGTAGACCGCCGCCGCCCAGCCGGCGCCGCTGGCCAGGCTGCCGGAGGCGCACAGGTAGCGCGCGGCCGCACGGGCCGCGTCGTCGAGGTCGTTCGGGTCGGCGACGCCGTCGCCGTCACCGTCGGCGCCCCAGGCCGACCACGTGGAGGGGATGAACTGCATCGGGCCCACGGCGTGGTCCCAGGTGGCGTCGCCGTGCCACCGGGCGCTCTGTGCCGACGCCGGGATCGCGGCGAACCGGCCGTGGCCGTCGAGGGCGGGGCCGAGGATCGGCGGCGACGGGTGGCCGTCGGCCGACACGGAGCGGCCACCGATCGTGCCGTGGTGGGACTCCAGCCAGCCGATGCCGGCCAGCGTCGTCCAGCCGAGGTGGCACGACTCCGGGACCTGCCGCGTCGCGCGCGCGTAGGCGCGCATCGCCGGGACGGGGATGCCCGCCCGGGCCGCCGTGTCCTCGACCCAGTGCTCATCGACCGGAGCGACGGATGCCCGGGTCCGGGAATCGCCACCGCTTCGCGCCGGAGGCACCTCAACCACCGGTGGTGGCACCTGCACGGTGGTCGCCAGGACCGGGTCCCGGTAGCCGGCCTGGTGCTGCGCGACGTACGCCGTGAGGCCGAGGCCGGCCAGGAGCGCGAGCGTGGCCACGAGGTGGCCGAGTCTCACCCGAAGCGGCCGTTGACGTAGTCGGAGGTGCGCTGGTCCTGGGGGTGGCTGAACATCGCCGCGGTGTCGCCGTGCTCGACGATCACACCCGGGGTGCCCTGCGAGGCGAGGAAGAACGCGCACGTGTCGGAGACGCGGGCGGCCTGCTGCATGTTGTGGGTCACGATGACGATGGTGACCTCTTTCGCCATCTCCTTCATCGTCTCCTCGATCACCCGCGTGGAGGTCGGGTCCAGCGCCGAGCACGGCTCGTCCATGAGGAGGACCCGCGGCCTGATCGCCAGCGACCGGGCGATGCACAGCCGCTGCTGCTGGCCGCCGGAGAGCCCGCCGCCAGGGGCGTCGAGCCGGTCCTTGACCTCGTTCCACAGGCCGGCCCTCACCAGGCACCGCTCCACGAGCTCGTCCTTGGCTGCGCGCGACGCCCTCGTGCCCGTCAGCCGGAGCCCGGCGACGACGTTGTCGCGGATGGTCATCGCCGGGAAGGGGTTGGGCTTCTGGAAGACCATGCCGATGCTGCGACGGGCGTCGGTCAGCTTGCGCTGCGCGTCGTAGATGTCGACACCGTCCAGGAGCACCTCACCGGACAGCGCCGCCGACGGCACCAGCTCGTGCATCCGGTTGAGGATCCGGAGGAACGTCGACTTGCCGCATCCCGACGGCCCGATCAGCGCGGTGATCCCGCCGGCAGGCATGGTCAGGGAGACCCGGTCGAGCACCTTGTGCTGGCCGAACCAGGCGGTGATCTCGCGAGCCTCGAGCTCAGCGAGGGAGACGCCCCCCTCTTCAGCGGCCGGGCCGTCGGCCCGGACCGCAGGCAGCGCGACGGTCTCGTCGGTGTAGGAGGACGATGCGGCGGTAGTCATGGTGCCTTCTCTTCGTGACTTCTCTTCGGGGTGTGCGGGCAGCGGGCCCGGACGGCGTCAGCAACCGCCCGGGCCCGCCGGTCTCACAGCTGCTTGATCGTGAACGTCTTGGTGCTGCCGCCGATGGTGGCGGCTCCCGAGACGTAGGTGACCTTCAGCTTGTTCTTGCCCTTCGGGAGGGGCTTGAGCTTGATCGTGACCTTGCCGCCCTTGAGCGTGCCCTTGCCGACGACCTTCTTCTTGAGCTTGATCACGACCTTGCCGGTGGCCACGCGGCCGGCGACCGAGGACTTGATCGTGATCACGCCCTTCGCCCGCTTGCCGTGCTTGACCTTCGACTTGAAGGACTCAGCGACCTTCGACGTCGCCTTGACCACCTGCGGAGGCACCACCGCGACGCTGCCCAGAACGGCGACCGTCGTCGGGCTGGACTCCGAGGCCGTGAACACCGAGTTGGCGCTCGGGACGAACCTCGCGACGACCGTGTGGTTGCCCGCTGCCAGACCGGTGAGGTCCTTGGTGGCGGTGCCGCCCGTGAGCACGGCAGAGCCGGACGCAGCAGCCGCGCCGTCGATGAAGAAGCTCACGATCCCGTCCGGCGCCGAGGAGCTGCCGACCTTGGCGGAGAGCCGGAGTGCGCCCGCGGCGGCCGACGTGCCCGACACCGTGGTGGAGGTGGTCACCTGCTGGACGGCCAGGTTGGTGGTCGGGTCCTGGGTCGGCACGCCACAGGCGCCGCCCTGGGTGCGGGGCAGGAGCTGCTCGAAGCCGGCCTTCGCGATCAGCGGCTTGGCAGCGGGCGAGCAGACGAACCCGCTCTCACCGAAGATCGCGGTGATCTCCGGCTTGGCCACGTCGCCCTGGCGGACGACGTTGTAGAGCGCCCGGGAGGCGGCGAAGCCGCCCTCCATGCGCAGGGTGCCGAGGAGGCCCGCACGGCCCACCGAGAACGGCGCGACAGCATTGGGGTTCGACTTGATCGGCGTGTCGTCGTGCTCCTGCACCTCGGTGACGCTCGGCGCCAAGGTGACGTCGGCACCGCCGTTGGCGGCCTTGAGCTGGGCGACGAAGAAGTCCCGGGTGCCCGAGCCGGTCTGGGGGATCTTGGGAGCGATGGCGCCCGCCGACCCGCCCAGCTGGCTCCAGTTGGTGACGGCGCCGCTGTAGATCCGCACCATGTCGGTGGGGCTGATCGTGGCCGGCGCGTTGGACGCGGTGGCCGTGGCGAGGGCCAGGTTGTCCTTGGCGAACGGGAAGGCGAAGAGCCCGTTGGTCTTCTCGGCCGCGTTGATGGCCGAGGAGGAGCGAGCGAAGTCGACGTCGGGGTTGTTGCCGGGGCCGTACAGGAGGCCCTTGCCGGCGCCGGAGCCGTTCGGCCGGGTGACCGCGGGGTGGCCCGCCTGCAGGACCACCGTGGCGGAGTTGGTCTGCGTGCCGCTGGCGTCCTTGACTGCGGCGTCGAAGGACATGATGCGACCGGTGGACCGGCCGACGTTGTAGCCGGCGATCCCGTCCCGGCCGTCGGCCAGGTAGGACACGGCGTACATCGTGGTGTCGGAGCCGACACCCACGACGTCGCCGAGGGTCGGGACGGCGGAGGGGTCGGCCTGGGCCGGAGCCATGATGGCCCACGACGCGGCGACGAGGGACGTGGTGGCCACGCCCGCGAAGAGCCTGCGAACAGACATGTGCTTCCTTTTCTGAGTGTTGGTTGAGGTCGTGCTGGTGGAGCTCCGGCGCCCGGGCGGGCCCCGGTCACAGCAGGTTGGGCAGGAGCCGCATCACCGCATCGGTGGTGACCCAGGCGACGGCGACCACGACCGGAGTCGCGACGACCCACACCAGGGCGGTCGACCAGCGTTGACGCGCGGCGATGACCCCGAAAGTCATCGCCAGGAGCAGGGCCAGGCACAGGGCGAGGAACGGCAGTGCCCCCGGCTCGGTGGCCATCGCCTGCTCGGAATCCGGGATCGCCGCGGGCAGGCCGGGCGGCGCGGGGAAGGCCTTCTCCGCCTCGGCATCGACGTAGACCACGTCGGAGGGCGCGACGGCCGCGAGCCGGCCCTGGCCCTCGGCGCTGACCAGGATCACGCGGGCCGCCGTCGCCGGACGCGGCTGCGGCAGCGGGTCCCCCGCCCGGCGTACGCCGAGGACGGAGAACTCCTGGCGGCCCTGTGCCGTGACCACCTCGATCACGTCGTGGGGACGCAGGTCCGCGATGTCGCCGAACGGGCCGCCGTACGACGCCGCCCGGCCCATCACGACCGACGTGCCGACCTGCCCGGGCAGCACGGTGTTGCGCTGGTGGCCGGGGCCGGCCAGCAGGTCGCCCGACGCCGTGCCCTCGACGACGACCTGCTCCAGGCCCAGGGAGGGGATGGAGAGCAGCGCGACCGGGTCGCCGAGAGGGGTCACCGGCCCGATCGGCGCGGTGGCCGCGGCGAGCTGCTCACGGAACTCGTCGTAGAGGCGGTCCTGGTCGCGCTGCTGGGCCAGGCCGCCCAGGAACATCACCTGGACGAGCACCCAGGCGCACACCAGGACCAGCATCGAGGCCGTCGTGGACACCATCGACAGCGCTTGGTCACGCTGGGCGGGTGGTCCGGTGGGGCGACGGCGGCCCGCTCCGGGCCGCGTGGACGTGCCCTCGGCCGCCGGCGGCCGTCCAGTGCGGGATCGGCGGGGCGCGCCGGTGAGACGGCGCGCGGCCGCGGTCGGGCGCTCGAGGAGGCTGGTCACCGGGCTCTCCGGCGACCGGTCGCGACCCGGAGGAGGCCGGCGCACGCTGCCCCCAGGACGACCACTCCGAGCAGCACCGGCACCAGGCCCCCGGCGACGCCCGAGCTCACCAGCACGGTGTCCGGCATCGCCACCGGCTCCGGCGCCTCGGGCTCGGGTGCCTTGGCGGGGTCGGGCTTCCCCGTCGCGGGGTCCGCCGCGGGCGGCGGGGCGTCGGGCGTGGTGTCGGGGACCTTGGCACCGGGCGAGTTCCCGTCATCTCCCTTGACCGGGTCGTCGGCGTCGTCGTCGGCGGTGGGGGCGGCCTTCTGGTCCCTAATGCTCGCCGCCACGGCGCGTGCCTGCTCGAGCAGCGGCGCTGTCGGGCCGGACTTCGCCAGCGGCAGGTAGCCCTCCGGAAGCTCGCCGTTGCCGGACCCGGGCTGCTGCCCCTCGGAGGTGGCGATCTTGATGAAGTCGGCGACCCGACCGGCGTCCGCCTCGTCGAGCCCCGACGTGCGGGCAGCGGTGTAGACGACCATCGTGCCCGGGTAGCCGGACCGGGACTTGACGACGTCGGCGACGTCGAGGGTGAACGGCTGGCCGTCCTTCTTCGGGGGTCGAGCCACCGACACGGCCTTGGCCAGGGCGGCCTGCGTCGGTGACACGAAGGCGCCCTTGCTGGTGGCCAGGGCGGCCTCGCGGAGGCCGAAGCGGCGCGCGTCACCGAGGCTGACGACGCCCAGCATGAAGCGGGCCCCGACTCCCTGACGGTCGGCCCGGCCTACCCGCCAGGGATCTGAGGTCGTGGAGCGGTCGCACTTTGTCTGCACGTTGGGCCAGGCGTCGAGCACCGCCTCGGCGACCTTGCGCATCGACGTGACGGGCGCCGCGAGCTGCGTGAAGTACGGCGACGGGTTCTGCTGGTAGCACTCCTGGTTGCTCGGCGGCACGTAGCTGTCGAGCAGCGGCCACTCCGCCCTGGGCAGGGTGATCTTCTTGTACGACGGGTTCACCACCATGCCCCACGGGTCGGCCTTGCCTGCGACGAACGCGGCCGCGTCCTTGTCCTGGGCGAGGTAGCCGGTGAGGGTCTCCACGACGTCGCTGGACTCGGAGAGGGAGAGCAGTGTGGCCGCCGCCTCGCGGGGGACGAGGTCGAGGCCGGGATTGAGCGCCTGGAACTCCGGGTCGAGGTTGATCGAGGCGGGATTGGCGGACATGCCGGGATGGCCGGCGCCGCGCTCGCTGCCGACGTAGGACTGGGTGAGGAGCTTTGCCAGCAGCCGTGGTGTCAGCTTGAGGTCGGTGACCTCGCCGGCGTTGTCGGGGCGGTCGACGACGTAGGCGATGGTGAACCCCGTGACGGCGGTCGGTGCGTAGGCGACCGGGTCCTCGCCCCGCTGCTTGTGCACTCCGGACACCAGGGCGGCCGCGCCCCCACCGTTCTCCATCAGGGCGAACGCGGCCTCGTCGGACATCTTGTTGTGCTGGAACTTGAAGCGGTCCTTGCGCAGGCAGTAGGCCGGCGACCACTGGAGGGCGGCCTGGGCCATCAGCTCGGAGCCGTAGAAGCCGGTCGGCGGGCGGTCGTCGAGCACGTCGCACGCGTCGGGGGCGAGGCCGAAGGTGACGGGGATCGAGAAGCGGTTGCGCCAGTTGGACTCAGCCCACCACAGGGAGGGCGACACGCTCGCGTCGACGCCATCGTTGGCGAAGTTGCTCGCGCCCGGCTCGAAGCGACCGGACTTGCGGCACTCGCGGTCGTCGTCGGCGCAGGAGAGGCCCTGGATCGGGATGACCACGACCGAGCACCTCACCTGGTCGGAGCAGCCGAGGGACTCGTTCTCGACGGCGCTGCGCACCTCGAACTTCACCGACCCGTTCCCCGCGACGTCGGTGTACGCCGCCATCTCCGCCGGCGGGAACGCCGCCCCCACCGCGGCCTCGGGGGCCATGGTCTCGGCCGTGCACGACGGGGAGACAGTGCCGTCGGCGGCGACGAACGGCGTGATGTGGGTGGAGAACGACTCGACGTCGTTGCAGGCCTCGGGCACGGGGACCAGTCCCGACTTGGCCGCGCGGTCGGCCTCGGTGGCGTAGAGGTCGTGGCGCCAGGCGGCCGAGCTCTCGTCGACCAGCTGGCTGCGCTGCTGGCGCGTCGACGTCCAGCACGTCGACGGCGAGAGCTGCTGCTCGGGTGGCAGCGCGGGGTCGTCGACGCCGCGGCACTGCAGGATGACCACGGGGTACTCCTGGAGGAGCCCCTGCTCGCCGTACGGGCTCGCGGCCCGGCCCCCGGTCGGGTGGGCTCCCGTCCACGAGATGTTGATCCGCTCCCGGCCGCGCAGGTCGGTGGTGCGGTCGGCGCTGACCGTCACGTCCCGCTCGTCGACCACGAGCTCCTCGCCGCTGGTGAGGAACGTGCGGGTGAGGTGCTTGGTCTGCGAGTACGCCGGCCCGTCGGGCTCCGCGGCCGCCGACGGCCCGTCGGGGCTGACGACCAGGAGCGGGGCCAGCGCGAGGAGGCCGAGGCAGACCGCGAGCCGGACGACCCTCCGGCGGGCGCTCACTGCGCGGCCCCGTTGCGGCGGGAGCGGACCGCGGCGACCACGCCGGGGACCAGGATGAGGGCGAGCAGCTCGAGCACGGCCAGCCAGCCGAAGGCCTTGCGGTCCGTCGGCCGGTCGGCGGCGAGCTCGGTGGGCGTGGCGTAGATCTGCTCGGTGGTTCCCGTGCCGGTGGCGGCCGTGGCGTCGACGGTCGTCCCTCCCGGCACCTGCTCGCCGGTGACCGGGTCGATCGCCGGGGCTCCCGGCGGTGGCGCCGAGGACTCTCCGGGATCCTCGGCCCCGAACTTGTCGCCGTTCTTGTCGCCCTTGGTCTTGCCGCCTTCGCCGTCCGTGGCCGCGGCGTCGTCGGTGGACGGCTCCCCCGTGCCGGTGTCGGTGCCGCAGGGTCCCTCGCCGACCTCGTCGCACGCGGCTGGCTGGGGCGCGATCTCGGCGAGCTTGTTGCGCTTGAGGTCCCCGCTGACGAACGTCGGGTTGTTGCACTTGGTGACGTCCCGGTTCGTCAGGTCGACGGCCGGGTCGGCCTGCTTGAGGAGGGCCAGCTGCTGGAAGCCGGCCTGCACGAGGTTCAGGGGAAGCGGCGAGTAGCCGTAGGGGCCGGCCTTCGACTGCCCCTCACAGAGCGAGTAGTACATGAAGTCGCCGAGCGTCTGCCGCTTGGCGGTCGACATGCGCTGGTCGGACGCGCCGGTCGGGACGATCATGTAGCTGTACGACGACAGCGGGTAGGCCCGCGGGTCGGTCGACCGGTAGACGTCGTCCAGGACCTGCGTCAGGTAGAGCGGCGAGGACTTGTCCTGGTTGATCTTCGCCTTGGTCAGCGCGACGGCCACGTTGTACTGCGTCGGCTCGACGTAGAAGCCGCCCTTGTTGAGCACCTTGACAACGGGGTAGTCCTTGTTGAGCGGGTAGGAGTACTCGACGTACCCGATGGTGCCGTTGCCGGCGAACCCGGAGATCGTGTTCATCACCTGGTCGGAGCCCGACTGGGCGATCATCCGGCCCTTGCGCGGGTAGTACGACGTGTAGCCGTCGCGCCCGTAGTAGCCCTGCCACAGCGAGCCGTACTCGCTGTCCATCCAGGTGGTGAGCTGGGCCGTCGTGCCCGAGCCGTCGGAGCGCACGACGGGGGTGATCGGCAGGGAGGGGAAGGCGCGCCCGTTGTTGTCCTTGGCGATGGCGGGGTCGTTCCAGTTGGTGATCTGGTTGGTGAAGATCTTCACCAGCGTCTCGCCCGAGAGCCGGAGGTTGCGGACCAGCTCGTTGCCGATCTTGAGCTGGTAGGTGAACGCCGTCCCGCCGGCCACGATGGGCAGGTACGCGAACTCGCGACCATTGGAGTTGTCGGCGTTGCCGAACTCGTCGACGCCCGGGTAGGGGATCTCGGAGATGCCGAAGTCCGTGACGTTCTGCGAGAAGTTCTTGCGGCCCTGGGACGACCCGCCGCCGTTGTAGGTCACCTTCATGCCCAGCGCGTCGACGTCGGAGATCCACTGCTGGACGATCACCTCCGACCAGGTGCTGCCCGAGCCCTCGATCTGGGCGTAGGCGGCGCGCCCTGCCGGCGCACCCTCGTCGGCGTGCGCCATGCCACCGACGGCGGCGGGCAGCATGGCCGCCAGCACGAGGGTGAGCAGCAGTCGGAGCGGGCGGATCATCGGGTCTCCCTGGACGGGGCGGGCTTGCGGCGGAGGGTGCGACGGGGGCCGGTGCGCTGACGCGCGACCAGCCGGGCGATGACGAAGAGGGCCAGCACGAGCACGAGCAGCACGGTGGCGGCGGCGAAGGCGCGCTCGATCATCATCGGCTCGGGGCTGCGGGCCCCGGTGAAGATGAACAGCGGCAGCGAGCTCATCACCCCGTCGGTGGGGTTGATGACGACGAACGACGCGGCGCCCGAGGTCAGCAGGACCGGTGACGTCTCGCCGACGCCCCGGGCCACACCCAGGATCACGGCGGTGGCGAGCCCCGGTCGGGCGGTGGGCAGGACGACGTGCCAGACCGTGCGCCACCGGGAGGCGCCCAAGGCCAGGCTGGCCTCGCGCAGGCCGCCGGGTACGACGCGGAGGACGACGTCGGCGGCGCGCGCGATGATGGGCAGCATCATCACGCTCAGCGCCATGGCAGCAGCGAAGCCCGAGCGCGGGAAGCCGACCGCCACGATGAGGGTCGTGTAGATGAACAGGCCGGCAACGATCGAGGGCAGCGCCGTCATCGCCTCGACGATGGTGCGCACGAGCTGGGCGAAGCGGCCGCCCACCTCGGTCATGAACACCGCGGTGCCGATGCCGAGCGGCAGGGTCACGGCGACCGCGATGCCGAGCTGGATCATCGAGCCGGCGACGGCGTGCACGATGCCGCCCTGGTCGAACGCGTTCCGCGGGCCGACCCCGGACATGTCGTCGACGAAGAAGTTCAGGTGCAGGAGTGGCTGCCAGCCGCGGTAGACGACGAAGACGACGGCGCTGACCAGGGCGGCACCCACGACCATCGCCCCGGTCGTGACGACGCCCGTCACCACCCGGTCGATGACATCGACGCGCGTGCCGCCGACGGAGCTGGTGACGGCCGTCATCACCAGGCCGAGCACGAGCCACGCCACCAGCAGCCAGGCCGGTCCGCCGAGGGGCAGGAGGCGCTGGGTGACCAGCCAGGCCAGGGCGAACGCGCCCACCCACGACCCGAGCACGATGAAGCGCTCCTCGGCCGTCGGGCGGCCGAGCCCGGGGCGGGGCAGCGCGGGTGCGGCGTCGTCGTCGAGCACCGGGACGTGCGTGCGCGCGGGCGCCTCGGTGCCGGTCGTCGTACTCATGCGGGGTCCTCGCGACGCTGTTGGACGGAGGAGCGGAGCGGGGGAGGCGAAGAACGTCGTGGGGTGTTCATGCGTCGGTCCCGGCACCGGAGCGACTGCGGTTGACGATCAGCGCGGCCACGGTGTTGACGAGCAGGGTGATGACGAAGAGCACGAACCCCGCGGCCAGCAGGGCGGAGAGCTGGGCGGCGCTCGCGTCGCCGAACCGGCCCGCGATCAGCGCGCTCACGGTCGACGTGCCGACCTCGAGGACGCGGGGCTTGATGACGAAGTCCGGCGAGATGATCAGGAGCACGGCGATGGTCTCGCCGAGTGCGCGGCCCAGGCCGAGCATCGTGCCGCCGATGATGCCGCCGCGACCGAAGGGGATCACGACGGTGCGCACCATGCCCCAGCGCGTGGAGCCCAGGGCGAGCGCCGCCTCCTTCTCGCCGGGCGGGGTCTGCGAGAAGACCTGCCGCATCACGGCGCAAGACATCGGGAGCACCATCATCGCGACGGCGATCCCGGCGCAGAAGGCGCTGCCGATGTAGCGGGACTGGTCCCACACGGCGGCGTTCGGATCGGCGTCCACGTCGAAGACGGGGATCCACCCGAGGTTCCGGTGCAGCCACAGGGCGAACGCCGCCGCGTGGGGCATCACCAGGAAGTAGCCCCACATCCCGTAGATGATCGAGGGCACCGCGGCCATCAGGTCGACCATCGACACCAGCGTCGACTTGATCGACGCGGGGGCGTACTCGCTGATGTAGAGGGCCGTGAGCAGGGCGAGCGGGAAGGCGATGACCATCGCGACCGCAGCGACCGAGGCGGTGCCGACGAGTACGGCGCCGATGCCCAGGACGTCGGCCTCGGGCTGCCAGGCGGTCTCGGTGAAGAAGCTCCAGCCGTACCGCTTCAGGGTCGGCACCGCCTGCCACGCAAGGAAGGCGCCGATGCCGCCGGTCACGAGGAGCACGGTCGCCCCGACGAGGCGGGCTCCGTGCTCGAAGAGCCGGTCGGCACCCGTGGTCGCACGGGAGATCTTGCGCGGCCGGGTGTCCACATCGGGACGCACGGCGGGGATCAAGGTCACGAGGGTGTTGCCTTCGAAGGACGGCCCGAGGTGGCTGCTGGGGTGGAGCGAGCACAGTGTCTGGAGCCCGCAGGAACGGCCGGTCGTCGTCAGGTGAACGACGGGCCAACACCTCGCATTCGCTCGGAGAACTCCTCCGGCGCGGCCCGACCCGGCCCTGCCGGCCGCCCAGCGCATGAGTCGGCTGAGAGGATGCGCGGGTGCTGCCCCCCTTGGAGATCGTGGCTCGGCTGCGCCCGATCGACCTGGTCTCCCCTGCCTCGCGACGATCGGCCACCGGCCCGGGACCGCACCGGCTCGGAGCCGTCGCGCCCTACCTCGCCGCCACGCTGACCCTGGATGCGGGGTTCGGGGAGATCGCGCTCGTGGGCGCCGACGGCGTGCGCCTCGCCGGCGGCTACGCCGACGGCGCGATCGGGCTGAGCGTGCGCACGGCGGCGGGTGCCGGGAGCACGCACCGCAGCCGCCGGATGGGCTCGCTCCCCTCGGCTCCCGAGGCGATCGCCCTCACCCTCACCGGCGTCCACCTCACGGTGTGGGCGCGCGACGGCCGCGACTGGGTGGTGCGCGGCCGGGTCGGGCTGCTCGACCTCGTCGACACCCGGGACGAGGAGTGGCTGGCCTCGCTGACCGTGGAGTACGACGGCGGCGGGGGCGAGCACGGCGACTTCGGCCAGCTCGGCCTACGCGACACCCGCCTCGTCTCGCACGCCGACGGGTCGCCGTACTCACCGGACGGCTGGGTGTGGCTCACGGCGACACACGCGGGCCCGGGCTTCTTCGACACGGCCCACACCGGCCTCTGGCGTCTCGACCCGGTCACCTTGGCCCTCGAGCACCGCTCGGACCTCTTCTTCCGCCGCCCCACCGGCACCGGGGTGTACGGCGACCACGCGACGCACCTGGTGCGCGACGACGACGGGTGGCTGGTGGCCACGAGCACCTGGGGCGACTTCGACCGCCGCCGGCCCGCCGTCGGGATCACGCTCGCCCGCACCGGTGCGGATCTCACCACCGGTCGGCACGTGCTGGACACGACGGCGATGGCGCTGCCCCTCGACGGGCTGCGCTCGCGCGGCCAGTGGGACCCGCACCTGGTGCGCATCGGCGACCTGTGGCACGTCGGCTTCGCGTCGGCGCGCAAGTTCTTCCGCTTCCACCCGGCGCTGGCGGTGGGACCCACCCTCGACGACCTCACCCTCCGGGCCGCGGCGACGGACCGCCGCGCGACGGAGGGCGTGACGCTCCTGCGGCTGCCCGACGAGCAGTGGCGGGTCCTGGCCAGCGACGGACGCGACGGGCGACGCGGGCAGCGCGAGCGGTTCCCGGTGTTCGACCTGGACCTCACCGAGGTCGGCGCGCTGCGGGCGCCGTACCCCACCAACATCCCGTGGCCGAGCCTCGTGCACACAGACGGCGGCTGGCTGATGGCGACGTTCGACGCGCGGCGCACCGGCGGCCCGCTCCCGGGGTACGGCACCCACGGAGACCTGGTGGTGATGCGCGAGCGCCGGCGGGACGCCGATACGATCGTGAGGAGCGCCACACCACCCCGTGGCTCTACCTGAACGCCACACCATCCCCGTGGCCGACACCCAGAGAGAGGCCCGCATGTCCAGCACCGCGTCCGGAGATGTGTTCGAGCAGGCCGGCGAGCACGAGCAGGTCGTCTTCGCCAATGACCCGGCCACCGGGCTCAAGGCGATCGTCGCCATCCACTCCACCGCGCTCGGTCCCGCCCTCGGCGGCACCCGCTTCTACCCCTACTCGTCGACCGCCGACGCGGTCACCGACGTCCTCAACCTCTCGCGCAGCATGTCCTACAAGAACGCGCTGGCCGGTCTGGACCTCGGCGGCGGCAAGGCCGTCATCATCGGCGACCCCGCCCGCCTGAAGTCCGAGGCGCTGCTGCGCGCCTACGGCCGCTTCGTCCAGTCACTGGGCGGCCGCTACTACACCGCCTGCGACGTCGGCACCTACAGCGAGGACATGGACCACATCGCGCGCGAGTGCTCCTTCGTCACCGGTCGCACCGTCGCCCACGGCGGCGCGGGCGACAGCTCCGTGCTCACGGCGTACGGCGTGTTCCAGGGCATGCGCGCGGCCGCGCAGGAGGTGTGGGGCGAGCCCACCCTCGGCGGGCGCACCGTCGGCGTCGCCGGCGTCGGCAAGGTCGGCCGGCACCTCGTGCGGCACCTCGTCGAGGACGGCGCCACGGTGGTCGCCACCGACGTGCACCAGCCCACGCTCGAGCGGGTGCGCGACGAGTTCCCGCAGGTCAGGACCGTCTCCTCGACCGAGGAGCTGGTCGCCGGCCAGCTCGACGTCTACGCGCCGTGCGCCATGGGTGGGGCGCTGAGCGACGAGGTCGTCGACGTGCTGAGCGCGAAGATCGTGTGCGGCGCCGCCAACAACCAGCTGGCGCACTCCGGCATCGAGAAGGCGCTCGAGGACCGCGGCATCCTCTACGCGCCCGACTACTGCGTGAACTCCGGCGGCGTGATCCAGGTCGCCGACGAGCTCGAGGGCTTCTCCTTTGAGCGCGCCGAACAGCGCGCCACGGGCATCTTCGACACCACGCGGGCGGTCTTCGAACTCGCTCGCACAGACAGCGTGCCGCCGGCCATCGCGGCCGACCGGCTTGCCGAGCGCCGCATGCGCGACGTCGGTCGCCTGCGGGGCATCTGGCTCGGCTGACGAGTCAGACGGCTGCACCGGACGAGCCGGTGGAGCCGTCAGACCAGCCGTGCGAGATCAGTCGCGCGAGGGCTCGATGACGTCGGACCACTTCTCGAGGAGCTCAGGATCGACCGGGTCGTCCTTCTTGCCACTGTCACCACCGTGCAGCTCACTGGCGAGCGCCCCGAAGTCCGTCTCGTGAGTGCGGTACTTCAGGTCGCGTGCGACCTTCGTCTGCTTGGCTTTAGCTCGGCCGCGCCCCATAGGGTCAGCCCCCTCGCAAGTCGGCCGGGGCAACGATGGCTCCCGGGCTGTCTCAAAGATTTCTCGTGGGGGCAACGCTACCTGTTGCCTGGGTGTTCCCGCACACCCAGGCAGTCGTTTCGCCGTCCGGATGCCGGATTTCGCCAGGAGCGAACGTCGCTGACCGCTCAGCCGGGGTGGTCGCCGGTGAGTACGACGCGGCCCGCGGTGTCGTCGGAGGCGCCGCTGACCTCTCCTGCGGCCCAGGCCGAGATGCCGTGGCCGGCCAGCACCTCGATGGCGGTGTCGACGTCGTCGGGGGCGAGCAGGGCGACCATGCCGACGCCGCAGTTGAGCGTGGCCTCGAGGTCGGCGCGCGAGACCCCGCCCGTCCGGGCCACCACGTCGAAGATCGGCTGCGGCCTCCAGGTCCCCCGGTCGACGGTGGCCGTCAGCTCCACCGGCAGCACCCGCTCGAGGTTGGCGGCGAGGCCGCCGCCGGTGACGTGCGACATCGCGTGCGTGGCGGTCCTGTCGGCCAGCTCGAGGCAGGCCTTGGCGTAGATGCGCGTGGGCACGAGCAGCTCGTCGCCCAGCGCGCGGCCGAGCTCGGGCACCTCCCGGTCGAGCGCCCAGCCGGCCTTCTCGAGCAGCACGTGCCGGACGAGGGAGAAGCCGTTGGAGTGCAGGCCGCTCGACTCCATGGCGAGCACGACGTCTCCCGGGCGCACGCGGGCCGGGCCGAGGAGCCGGTCGGCCTCGACGACGCCGGTGGCCGCGCCGGCGACGTCGTACTCGTCGGGCCCGAGCAGGCCCGGGTGCTCGGCGGTCTCGCCGCCGATCAGGGCGCAGCCGGCGACGACGCACGCCTCGGCGATGCCCTTGACGATGGCGGCGATGCGCTCGGGGACCACTCGGCCGGTGGCGATGTAGTCGGTCATGAAGAGCGGCTCGGCGCCACAGACCACGAGGTCGTCGACGACCATGCCCACCAGGTCGAAGCCGATGGTGTCGTGCTGGTCCATGGCCTGGGCGATGGCGACCTTGGTGCCGACGCCGTCGGTGGAGGTGGCGAGCAGCGGGTGCGTGTAGCGGGTCAGGGCCGAGGCGTCGAAGAGGCCTGCGAAGCCGCCGAGGCCACCGATCATCTCGGGACGGCGTGCCTTCTCGACCCAGCCCTTCATCAGCTCGATCGCGGTGTCGGCGGCCTCGATCGAGACGCCGGCTGCGGCGTAGGCGGACTCGCTCACGGATGCTCCAGTCACGGGTTGTTGAGCACGGGCAGGTCCTTGCCGGACAGCTGCGAGTCGGTCACCGACGTCTCGAGGAGGTGCTTGCCGAGGCGGGACTCGTCGGGCAGCGGGATCGGGTAGTCGCCGGTGAAGCAGGCCTTGCACAGCCGGTCGCTGGGCTGGCCGGTCGCCTCGACCATCCCCTCCAGGGAGATGTAGCCGAGCGAGTCGGCGCCGATGCTGGACCGGATCTCCTCGATCGCGAGGCCGTTGGCGATCAGCTCGGCGCGGGTGGCGAAGTCGATGCCGTAGAAGCACGGCCACTTCACCGGAGGCGACGAGATGCGCACGTGCACCTCGGCGGCGCCCGCCTCGCGCAGCATCCTGACCTGGGCGCGCTGGGTGTTGCCACGGACGATCGAGTCGTCGACGACGACCAGGCGCTTGCCACGGATCATGTGCTCGAGCGCGTTGAGCTTCAGCCGGATGCCGAGCTGGCGCAGCGTCTGGCTGGGCTGGATGAAGGTTCGGCCGACGTAGGAGTTCTTGACGAAGCCGAGCCCGAACGGGATGCCGCTCTCCTCGGCGTACCCGGTGGCGGCGGGGGTGCCCGACTCCGGCACCGGCATCACCATGTCGGCGTCGACCGGGAACTCGCGGGCCAGCTGGCGGCCCATCTCGACCCGCGCCTCGTGGACGCTGCGCCCACTGATCTTGGCGTCGGGCCGGGCGAGGTAGACGTACTCGAAGACGCAGCCCTTCGGGTCGGCCTCGGCGAAGCGCCGGGAGACCAGGCCGTTCTCGTTGATGACAAGCATCTCGCCGGGCTCGACCTCCCGCACGACGCTGGCGCCGATGGTGGCCAGGGCCGCGTCCTCGCTGGCGACCACCCAGCCGCGCTCGAGCCGACCCAGGACGAGGGGACGCACGCCCTGCGGGTCGCGGGCGGCGAAGAGCGTGTCCTCGTTCATCCAGACGAAGGAGAAGGCGCCGGTGACCTGGGTCAGCACCTCGACGGCCCGCTCCTCGAGCGACGTGTCGGGGTGGCGGGCCAGCAGCGCGGTGACGATCGCGGTGTCGTTGGTGGGAGCCGCGCCCATCCTGACGTGCAGGTCCAGCTCGTCGTCGTACGACGCCATCTCGGCCATCTCGGCCAGCTCGGCAGTGTTGATCAGGTTGCCGTTGTGGGCGAGCGCGATCGATCCGCCCGGCGTCGGGTGGAACGTCGGCTGGGCGTTGTGCCAGGTGGAGGCACCGGTCGTGGAGTACCTGGCGTGGCCGATGGCGACATGGCCCTTCAGCGACGCCAGCGTCGACTCGTCGAACACCTGCGAGACCAGGCCCATGTCCTTGTAGACCAGGATCTGGCGGCCGTTGCTCACCGCGATGCCCGCCGACTCCTGGCCGCGGTGCTGGAGGGCGTAGAGGCCGAAGTAGGTGAGGTTGGCGACGTCCTCGCCGGGGGCCCAGACGCCGAAGACCCCGCAGGCGTCCTGGGGTCCCTGGTCGTGTGGATCGACGGCATCGGTGAGGCGGCCGTCACCGCCCTGGCGTCTGCTCGACTGCGGCACCCTCCGAGTCTAGGCGCACCCGCGCCGCGCCGGCATCGGGCCCGCCGACCGGACACCTGCGGCGACCCCGCCAGTCCTGGTCCGAAGTCCTCTGACGAGGAAAGTTCTGTGGATAACGCATCGGCCGACCCCCGGCAGCGCCTAGACTACGCCGGAGTTTGGGGTGGGCATGGGTTCGCGTGATAGGGGCCCCTGCCATGGGGGTCACATTCCACTGGGCACACTTTGGGGGACACATGAGCGACGGCCGACGCGTGCCGGTGGTTCACGACGCCCTCCAGCTGATCGCCGAGGGGGTCGTCGACCTCGTCGGCTTCGGCGTGGCCGTCATCAACGTCCTGCGCGAGGACGACGGCCGGCTCGAGACGGTGGCCGTCGCCGGCAACGACGAGGCTCGCGAGCAGCTCATGGGGTCACGCCAGAGCGTCGAGTCCATCCTGATGGAGATCGAGCGCGCCGACGAGTGGGGCATGCTGCGCTTCGTCCCGGCCGAGCGCCTCTCCGACGAGGAGGAGCTCTCCTCCTGGGTACCCGACATGGAGGTCGGAGACGGCCCCGACTCGTGGGATCCGATGGACCTGCTCCTGGCCCCGCTCTACGACGACAGCGGCCGGATGCTCGGCACGCTCTCGATGGACGTGCCCGACGACGGGAAGCGACCCGACGAGGCCAAGCGGGCGGTGCTCAACAAGTACGCCGCCCAGGCCGGCCGCGCCGTGCTCACCGAGGTCGCCCGCCGTCGTCTCGAGGAGCAGGTGCGGCTCGCGACCGCGGCCCGCCATATCGTGCGCGACGTCAGCTCCGAGCTGAAGGTCGACCGGATCATGGAGGTCTCCCAGTCGGCGATCACCCAGGGGCTGGGCGTGATCGGCATGTGGATCCAGACCTTCGACGAGGACGGAGAGGGCCGCACCGCGACCTACTCCAACGCCGGCACCGACGTGGAGCTCCCCGCCGAGCTGGTCCGCATCGGCCGGTCGGCCGCGGAGCTGCTCTGGCGGGTGCAGGAGGTCACGATCATCGGCCGTGAGCGCCCGACCCCCGCGATCATCACGACCGAGCAGGAGAAGCTCATCTTCGAGTTCCTCGACACGCTCGCCGTCTCCTCCCTCCTGTTCGTGCCGCTCGGTGCCGGCCCGGAGTGCCTGGGCAACCTGGTGCTCACCCGCAGCGGCCCCGATGTGGAGTGGACCCCGGTCGAGACGTCCACGGCCCTCGACATCGCCCACGACCTGGGCCGGGCCCTGCTCAACGCGCGAAACTTCGAGCGCGAGCAGCAGCTCGTCTCCGAGCTGCGCGAGCTCGACACCTACAAGAGCCAGCTGATCGCGACGGTCGCCCACGAGCTGAAGAATCCGCTCACCGCCATCCTCGGTCACGTCGAGATGCTGGAGGCCACCGCCGACGTGCCCGTGAGGGCCCAGCGGTCCGTCAGCTCGATCGAGCGCGGCGCGATGCGCATGGAGCGCGTCATCGAGGACATGCTCACGCTGGCCAAGGTCGGCGACCCCAACAACCCGCTGATCGCGGTGCCCGTGGAAATGGGCCGGCTGGTCGACGACGCCCTGGACCTGGTCTCGCTGACCGCCAGCCGCAAGCGCCTGATGATCAGCTACGACCCGCCCACCAAGCCCGTCGTCGCCCTCGGCGACTCCGGCGACCTCGACCAGGTGTGCAGCAACTTGATCGGCAATGCCGTCAAGTACACCCCCGAGGGACGCGCCGTCACCGTCTGTCTCGACCGGCGCGGCCGCGACATCGTCCTCACGGTCGCCGACGAGGGCCTGGGCATCTCACCTCGCGACCAGGAGCGGATCTTCGACGAGTTCTTCCGCTCCACCAACCCCGAGGCGGTGGCCCTGCCCGGCACCGGGCTCGGACTGACCATCGTGCGGCGCATCGTCACGCGCCACGGCGGACGCATCGCGGTGGAGAGCGCCCTGGGCAAGGGCACGACGTTCCGGGTCACCCTGCCGGCCGCCACGGTCGCGGTCTGAGCTCAGGCTCCGTTCGCCAGGTTCTGCAGGAGCAGGGCCTCGGCGAGGATCACCCGCTCGAACTCCGCCAGGTGGAGACCCTCGTTGGCGCCGTGGGCGCGCGTGTCGGGGTCCTCGACGCCCGTCACGAGCACGCTGGCCTTCGGGAACGCCCGGAGGAACTCCGCGATGAACGGGATCGAGCCGCCGACGCCCATGTCGATCGGCTCGGTGCCGTCCCAGGCCGTGGTGAACGCCGCCCGGGCCGCGTCGTACGCCGGTCCCTCCGCGTCGATGGCGGTCGCCTCTCCCGTGTCGACGACGGCGAAGGCGAGCTCGGCGCCCCACGGCAGGTGGCTCTCGAGGTGCTTCCTCAGGCAGGCGAGGGCATTGTCGGTGGTGTCGCCGGGCGCGACGCGCATGCTGATCCTGGCCCGGGCCGACGGCACGAGCGTGTTGCTGGCACCCTCGACCTTGGGCGCGTCGAGGCCGGTGATCGACAGCGCCGGCCGGGTCCACAGGCGTTCCACCGCGCTGCCGTCGCCGATCCACTCGAGGCCCGGCACGGCGCCCGACTCGGCGCGCAGCCGCTCCTCGGGGTAGTCCACGTCGGCGGCCGGGCCGGACCCCAGGCCCGCCACGGCCACGTTGCCGCGGTCGTCGTGGAGGCTGGCGATCAACCGGGACAGGGCGATCAGGGCGTCGGGCACGAGCCCTCCCCACATGCCGGAGTGCACGGCATGGGTGAGCGTGCGGACCTCGATGTCCACGCGCACGAGTCCGCGCAGGCTGGTGGTGAGAGCCGGGACACCGATGTCCCAGTTGCCGGAGTCGGCAATGACGATGACGTCGGCCGCGAGCTCGTCGTGGTGCTGGCGCAGCAGCGGCACCAGCGTCTCGGAGCCGACCTCCTCCTCGCCCTCGATGAACATGACGACGTTGACCGGCAGGTCGTCGCCGAAGATCCGGGCGGCCGCGAGGTGGGCGGCGATCCCGGCCTTGTCGTCGGCGGCGCCGCGGGCGAACAGGCGGCCGTCTCGCTCGGTCGGCTCCCACGGCGGGGAGTCCCAGTCGGCGTGGTCGTTCTCGGGCTGGACGTCGTGGTGGGCGTAGAGGAGCACCGTCGGCGCACCCTCCGGGCCGTTCTTGCGGGCGATGACGGCCGGGCCGCCGCCTTCGGCGCTGGTGATCGCGGCGTCGAAGCCCTCTGCCTCGAAGAGCGCCCTGACCGCCTCGGCACTGCGCTGCACCTCACCGGCCCGGGCCGGGTCGGCGCTCACCGACTGGATGCGGACCAGGTCCTCCAGGTCCTTGCGGATCCCGGGCAGCACGGACCGGACACGGGCTCGCAGGTCACTGTCGCTCAACGGCATGGGGGCAAACCTAGTACGGCCCTGCTACGGACCGGCGGGACCTGGGTCAGTCGACCTGGGACAGCTCCGTCACGTGCTCGGTGACCTCGAAGCCGAGGGCACGGTAGATGCGGATCGCCTCGGCCTCGGGGTCGGCCACCATGACCAGCGTGGTGATCCCGAGGTCGCCGAGACCGTGCGTGGCCAGCCGGTGCACTAGGGTCCCGGCGAAACCGCGGCGCCGGGCCTCGGGGTGCGTCTCGACCGACTGGAACCTGGCGGTCGTGTCGTCGGTGCGGAAGAGCCCGGCCGTCGACACCAGCCGGTCGCCCTCGAACGCGCCCCAGCGGGCGCCGTACCCCTGCTCGGTCAGCGCCTGCTCCTGGGCGACCTTGCCGCGTGCGAACTCCAGGTGGCCGTCGACGTCGTCCGCGCGGTTGTTGGCGACGGTGATGGCGACGCGCTGCTCCCAGTCGTCGGCGGACTCCAGCGGGCGGTAGGTCGCGTCGTCGGCCCGACGCGCCGGCTCGACGACGGAGGTGGAGGTCATGGCCACGCCGACGTCAGCGGTCATCCCGGCGGCGACGAACTCCTCGAGGTCGTGGGGCTGCGTTCCGTCGATGCCGATCGCCCGGTGCCGCGCCCGTGGGAACTCGCTGTCGAAGGCGGCCATCACCTCACGTGCCCCGCCGGGGTGTGGCGGCTCGGCCAGGAGCAGGAAGTTGCCCCAGTGGTAGGTCGGATTGGCCGGGGTGCGGACCACCAGGTGGGTGCCCCGGTCGTCGATCTCGCTCCCGGTCAGCTCGAGGAGGCGCAGGTCGGTTCGGAAGGCGAGGGAGCGCAGCTGCATGCGCCCATCCTCACGCAAGGGGCAGGTACGCCGTGAGGTCGGCCCGCTGGCCGCTGGCCCGGACCCGCCCGGACGCCTCGGCCGCCGCCCAGGTCAGCTCCCCGGTCGCCAGCCCCAGCCAGGTCTCGGCGTCCATCTCGACCACGGCCGGCGGGGTGCCGCGGGTGTGCCGGATGCCCGCGACGACCTGCACCGCGGCGTACGGCGGCACCCGGACCTCGACGGAGCGGCCGGGGGCTCGCTCGGCCAGGACCGCCATGAAGTGCTTGGTCAGCGCGCGCACGTCGTGCGCGTCGAGGGCCGCCTGGAGCGCGGCCCGGTCGAGGATGCGCAGCCGGGGCGGCATCAGCGCACGCCCCTTCGCGACGGACGCGGTCCACAGGTCAGCAGGCGGGGCTTGCCCGCTGGGTTGGTTGGTGTTTCACTCACGACTCCAGTATCGGGCGTCTCGGGAGGCCCCATGACCGGCTCCGGTCACCCCTGGCCGCCCTCGCGGCCTGCCTCGACCCCTGCCCGGCTGCGGGCGGTGCGATAGCAGCATGCCCGGCTTCCGCAGCCTCGCCATCAACCGTGACTTCACGGTCCTGTGGGTCGGCGAGACGATCAACCAGCTGGGCAGTCGCGTGTCCATCTTCGTGTTCCCGCTGATCGCCTACGCCCTGTCGGGATCGGTGCTGGTCGCCGCCTGGGTCGAGGCGGCGCACCTGCTCGGCACCGCGGTGGTGCTGCTCCCGGCCGGCGCGCTGGCCGACCGGCTCAACCGCAGGACGCTGATGCTCGTGGCGAGCGGCTCGGGAGCCGTCCTCTACTCGTCGCTGGTCGTGGCCGGGGTGCTCGACCGACTGACGATCCCGCACCTGGCGGTGGTGGGCCTGCTCACCGGGGCCGCATCGGGTGTCTTCGGGCCGGCGCAGATCTCCGCCATCCGCTCGGTGGTCCCGACCGGCCACCTGCCGACCGCACTCAGCCAGAACCAGGCCCGCCGCCACGTCGCCTCGCTCGTCGGCGGCCCGCTCGGCGGCGCGCTCTTCGCGCTCACCCGGTGGCTGCCGTTCGCCTTCGACGCGATGACCTTCGCGGTCTCCTGCCTGACCCTGACCCGGATCCGCACCGATCTGTCCGCTCCCCCGCGCACCAGCCACACCCGGGTGCTGGCCGACATCGGCGAGGGCGTCCGCTTCATCCTGGCGAGGCCGTTCTTCCGGGTCCTCATGTCCTGGGCGTCGCTGGTCAACCTGGTCACCAACGCGCTGCTGTTCGTCGTCCTCCTGCGGATGATCCAGGGCGGCTTCCACCCCGCCCACATCGGCCTGGTCGAGACGGCGGCGGGCATCGGCGGGATCCTCGGCGCGCTCGTGGCGCCGTACGTCATCGACCGGGTGGCCACCGGGCGCCTGACCGTC
Organism: Nocardioides sp. LHG3406-4; assembly: GCF_049897745.1. Taxonomy (NCBI): domain Bacteria; kingdom Bacillati; phylum Actinomycetota; class Actinomycetes; order Propionibacteriales; family Nocardioidaceae; genus Nocardioides; species Nocardioides sp. LHG3406-4. The sequence goes on along the minus strand of NZ_JAFCWV010000004.1, from coordinate 227,673 downwards.
GGGGTCTCGTGGGGCCTGGCGCTGCCGCTCGTGCCGATGGTGTGGTGGGCCAGCCCCCTCGTCGTGGGCGTCTGCTCGTTCTTCTTCCTCTTCCTCAACCCGATCGGCAACGCCGGCATCGGCGCCTACCGGCTGGCGCAGACGCCCGACCGGCTCCAGGGGCGGGTCTCGGCCAGCGCCCAGTTCCTCGCGGTCGCGCTGATGCCGCTGGCGCCGATCCTGGGCGCCGGGCTGCTGCACCGCTACGGCGGGCCGTGGGCGGTCGCGATCCTGCTCGCCGCCACCATCGTGCTCGCGGCCTACCTCACGGCCAGCAAGTCGGTCCGCTGCGTGCCCAGGCCCAGCGAGTGGCGCGAGCGGGCCCTCGTCGTCTAGGCGTGGTCGGCGCGCCCGCGGCTCACGCGGACTGGTGCCGGGCCATCGATGAGATGACGTCGTAGATCACCGTGGCGGCGGCCAGCGACGTGATCTCGGCGTGGTCGTAGGGAGGACTGACCTCGACGACGTCCGCCGCCACGATCTGCTCCCCCGGCAGCGCGCGCAGCAGTGCGAGCAGCTCTCGGGAGCTGAAGCCGCCGACCTCCGGCGTGCCGGTCCCGGGCGCGGCCGCGGGGTCCAGGACGTCGATGTCGACCGAGAGGTAGATCGGCGCGTCGCCTGCTCGTTCGCGGACCCGGCCGACGATCTCGGCGACCCCGAGCCGGTCGAAGTCGCCGGCGCGGACCACCGAGAACCCGAAGCGCGCGTCGTCGACCAGGTCCTGGGCGTCGTACAGCGGGCCGCGGATGCCCACGTGCGTCGAGGCGTCGGGGAGCAGCAGCCCCTCCTCGGCAGCGCGCCGGAAGACGGTGCCGTGCGTCCGGTCGGCGCCGAAGTAGGAGTCCCAGGTGTCGAGGTGGGCATCGAAGTGGACCACGGCCATGGGGCCGTGGTGCCGAGCCGCGGCCCGCAGGGCGGAGAGGGCCACCGTGTGGTCCCCGCCGATCGTCACCAGGCGACGGCGGTCGCTGACCAGCTCGGACGCGTGGTCGGCGATCTGCCGCAGCGCCTCGTCGATGTCGAAGGGGTTGCACGGGACGTCGCCGGCGTCCACGGCCTGCAGCACCCGGAAGGGCGCCACCTCGTGGTCCGGGTGGTACGCCGGCCGGAGGTGCCGCGACGCCTGGCGCACCGCCGCCGGGCCGAACCTCGCGCCGGGACGGAAGGACACACCGCCGTCGAACGGGGCGCCGAGGATGGCGACGTCGAAGTCGCTCACCTCGTCGACGCGGGGCAGCCGGGCGAACGTCGGGGCACCCGCGAAGCGGGGCACCCGGGTGCCGTCGACAGGTCCGATGATCAATGCGGGGTCCACGAGGATGGCTCCTTCTCAGTCGTTCACGACGGGCTGCGGGAACACGCGCGGGGCCAGCTCAAGGCTCCGGACGTGGTGGGCGATGTCCTCCGCCGGTGCCAGCCACAGCCCGGGCAGCTCCTGCATCTGGGCCACGAGGCGGTCCAGCGCCCTGATCCGGGCCGGGCGGCCCGACAGGAAGGGGTGGTTGGTGAGCGCGAAGCAGCCGCCGTCCTCGTGGATGGCCGCGAGGTCGGCGCTCCACATGGACAGCGCCTTCTCCGGGTCCTCGATCAGGCCGGAGCCGAACACCTCGGGGAGGTAGGCGTACTGCTCCCAGTCGTCCAGGGCCCAGTGCACGGGGATCTCGACCAGCGACCGGGCGTCGTCCTGCTCGCCCTCGGCGAGCTCGTAGGGCAGCTCGCCGTCCATGAGGCTGGAGTCGTAGAGGAAGCCGCGGTCCAGGAGCAGTCCCGGCGTCGCGTACGTCGTCTCCCACATCGGCGCGCGATAGCCCACGGGCCGCTCCCCGGTGACCTTCTCGAGCGCCTCCAGCCCGCGGTCGATCATCGCCGCCTCCTGCTCGGCGCTCATGCCGGCGACCGACTCGTGGAGGTAGCCGTGGTGGGCGATCTCGTGACCCTCGTCGCGCACCCGGCGGAGCAGGTCGGGATAGCGCTCCGCCGTGAAGCCCGGGCAGAAGAACGTCGCCCGCACGCCGCGGCGGGCAAGCAGGGCGAGGATCCTGGGCATCCCGGTGAGGGGGCCGTAGGCCTGGTGCGACATGACCGAGAGCCGGGACGCGCTCGACGGCTGCACGGTGAGGACCACCGACTCCGCATCCATGTCGAACCCGAGGGTCGCGGCCGCCTGGATGCCCGCCGGCCACGCGACCGGCTCTGCCGGGCGGGTCACGTCATGTTGCTGCGGCACTCGGGTCACGCCTCTCGTTGGACACTGGCGTGCCGCCAGGTGGCGGCACCCTCGTCCGCGGCGCGGACGAAGTCGATCTCGTGCTCGTCGCCGCGCCACTGCAGCCGCACCGGGGAGGGGTCGCGCTCGGCGAGCACGCGGCCACGGGACACGACCCAGCGCGGAGCGACCTGGCGCCGTACCGCGTCCATGCGGGAGGACGCCGGCACCACGACGAAGCTGGCAGGGCCCCCGACCCGCAGCCCGTACGACGCCTCGACGCCGAGGACCCGAGCGCCTCTGCTCGACACCATCTCGAAGGTCTCCGCGATCTCGGCCTGGCCGGTCAGCTGCGCCGCGAGGACGCCGCTGTGGGCCAGCATCATCGGGTTCGCCGTACCGAGCGGGAACCACGGGTCCACCACGTCGTCGGCGCCGAACGCGACGTTCACCCCCGCCGCGACCAGCTCCTTCACCCGGGTGAGCCCACGACGCTTGGGGTAGTCGTCGAAGCGTCCCTGCAGCGCCAGGTTGATCATCGGGTTGCTCACAAGGTTGATCCCCGAGCGCTGCAGGAGCCGCTGCAGCTTGTGTGCGTAGGCCCCGTTGTAGCTGCCCATGGCGGTCGTGTGGCTGGCGGTCACCCGCTCTCGCAGTCCGCTGCGCATGGCCAGGGTGGCGAGCACCTCGATGAAGCGGGACTGCTCGTCGTCGATCTCGTCGCAGTGCGCGTCGACCATCCGGTCGTACCGCTCCGCGATGTCGACGGCGATCTCAAGGGAGCGGACGCCGTCCTCGCGGGTGTCCTCGTAGTGCGGGATCGCGCCCACGACGTCCGCGCCGCGGCGTACCGCCTCCTCCAGCAGCTCCGCGCCGCGGGGGAAGGAGACGATGCCCTCTTGGGGGAAGGCGACGACCTGGAGCACCATCACGTCGCTGACCAGCTCGCGCAGCTCCAGGAGCGCGTCGAGGGCGGTGAGGTCCGGGTCGGTCACGTCGCAGTGGCTGCGGACGAACAGCACGCCCTGCGCCGCCTGCCACCGGAGCACCTGCTCGGCGCGGGCGATGACGTCTGCCCGGGTGATGCTCGGCTTGCGCTCGGACCAGACCGCGATGCCCTCCCAGAGCGTGCCGGAGCTGTTCCAGCGGGGCTCCCCGGCAGTGAGGGTCGCGTCGAGGTGGATGTGCGGCTCGACGAAGGGCGGCCGCACCAGGGCTCCGGCCGCGTCGATCTCCACCGCCGCGCCGCGCCGCCCCGCATCCGGGGAGTGCGGCTCGAGCGACGAGACGACGCCGTCCTCCACCTCGAGGTCGACCAGCGCCGCCCCGTCCTCCAGCAGCGCTCCGCGGACGCGCAGCTGCATCAGCTGCCGACCCGGTCGGTGCCCGGAGTCACCGCCGACGAGCCCGACGACCGGCGTCGGCTGGCTCCCAAGATGGCGTAGATCCCACCCGCGGCGATGGAGCCGGCCAGCCACGAGAGGTCCACGTTGCCGAGGGCCTTGGCGCCCGGACCCTGCAGGGCCTCGGGGATGCCGAACTCGAAGCACCAGGTGGCGAAGATGCCCACGACGAACGCGATGATCGCGTCCCAGCGGAAGTCGCCGAGACGTGACACACCGGGCTTGTCGTAGAGGGCGGGGATGTCGACGTTCTGGCGGCTGATCCAGTAGAAGTGCACCAGCATGATCGCGCCCCACGGCGCCACCCACGTCACCATGCTCGCCAGCCACCCGTCCAGGGCCCAGGCGAAGTCGTCCTTGAACACCAGCCAGACAGTGAACACCGTGGCGAGCACGCCGACGACGTAGGCGACGACCTTGCGGTCGACCCGGATGTCGAGGGTCTGCGCACACACCGAAGCGCTGTAGATGTTGAGGATGTTGGTGGCGATGGGGCCGTGGAGGACCAGCAGCAGCACCGGGATCGCCAGGGCCCCGAAGGAGTTGACGATGAGCTGGCCGGGGTCCACGCCCGGGTTGACGGTGGCCAGCGTCGCGCCGAGGACGCCGAGCCAGATCACCGGGATGAACTGGCCCAGGGCGCTGGCGGCGAAGACCTTGCGCGCCGGCATGCTGCGCGGCACGAACCGCGAGTAGTCGGAGGCGTAGGCGAACCACGAGATGCCCCAGCCGATGCCGATGGCGGTCATCACGGTGCTCATCGCGCTCAGCCGCTCGGTACCGGCGAGGCCCGTGCCCGAGAAGCCCCAGTCGACGTCGAGCTTCGCCCAGGCGACCACCGTCATGGCGGCGAGGACGACGAGCGTCACCGGGACGGTGTACTTCTCGAAGGAGGCGATCGCCCGGAAGCCGTACGCCGCGATCAGCACCTGGGTGGCCATGATGACCAGGACCGCCGCGATCTTGAGGCCGCGACCGCCGTCGATGCCGAGCTCCTCGAAGAGGCTGGTGACCAGGTCGAGCACGATCCAGGTGTTGATCGCGCACCAGCCGATGGTGATCACGAACTGGAAGGCGGTCGGGAGGTAGGCGCCGCGCCGGCCGAAGGCGCTGCGGCTGAGCACCATCTGCGTCACGCCGGTGCGCTGGCCCATCAGCACGAAGAAGCCGAACATCCCCATGCCGATGAGGTTGCCGAGGACCAGGACGAGAACCACGTCGAAGAGCGACAGGCCGAGGGAGATGCCGAGCGCGCCGAGCACCCAGTTGATGGGCGCGATGTTCGCGCCGGCCCAGATCCAGAACTGGTGGCCAGCCGTCGAGGACCGGGCCTCGTCGGGGACCGGCGCGAGGCTGTGTTCGCCGGACCAGTCCGGGGTCCAGTCGGCGGATCTGTGCGCAGGCGTGCTCGTGGCCACGACGGACCTCCAGTAGACGGACGCGAAGACGAATGGGGAAAGTGACGGTGCGGATGCAGTGTGCGCCACCCCCCGGACACGGAACAAGGGACAGGGTGACCGCAAAGGCGGTCCCGGGACCGGACGATGTGTATGGTTCCCCTTCGCCCTCTCGCCGTCGGAGGTCCAGCGTTGGCTCTCACCCTGCAGGCAGTCCTCGACCATCCGGGCTTCGGCCAGGCCCAGCCGCTCGTCATGTCCGGCGACCCCGCGGCCCGGCTGGTGCGGTGGGTGCACAGCAGCGACATCTACGACATCGCCCCGCTGCTCCGCGGCGGCGAGCTGCTGCTGACGACCGGCCTGGGGCTGGCCGGATCTACTCCCGCGGAGCGTCGCGCCTACGTCCGCGCCCTCGCCGACCGCGACGTGGCGGGGCTCGCCCTGGAGCTGGGTGAGACGTTCCCGGAGGTGCCCGACGAGATGGTGCGGGAGGCGCGTGCCGTCGGCCTCCCGTTCATCGTCCTGGGCTGCGTCTATCCCTTCGTCGAGGTCACCGAGCAGATCAACAGCGCCATCCTCGACCGCTCCATCGTCCGGCTCCGGCACGCCGACGACGTCGCTCGCGCGCTGTCCCGCGTGCTCGCGCAGCGCGGTGGCCTCGACGGCCTGACGACCACGCTGGCCGACCTCGTGGGTCGTCCTGTGGTCGTCACCGACGCGACCGGACTGGTCCTCGCTGCGGCCGCCGACGACGTGCCCGACGTCCTTCGTGGCCCCGCCGCCACGGCCCCGGTCACCGCGGACGGCCTGCTGCTCGGCCGGCTGGCGATCGGGCACGGGACCTCGGACCCCGACCTGGTGCGGGCCGCGACCGACCGAGCACCCGAGATCTTCGCCCTGGAGGTGCTCCGCGGCCACCAGCAGCCGCTGCTGAGCGGGCGCGAGCGGCGGCTGCTGCTGACCAGCCTGCTGGACGGCGACGCCGGCGGGCCCGGGCCGCTGGCCGCCCATGCCGCGGCGTCCCACATCCGGCCGGACTCGCAGTGGGTGGGGCTCGCGATCAGCTCGACCGGCCAGCAGCCGGGACTCGCCCTGGCCCAGGACGTCGCCCACGAGGTCGGCGCCCAGGCGCTGGCCGCGGAGCTCGACGGGACGACCTACGCGCTGCTCGCCGTACCCGCCCGCCACGCGACCGAGGCGCTCGGCACGGTGCGCGAGCGCCTCAGCCGGGCCCGTGGCCCCGTCTCCGCGCTCGGGGGCCTCGGGCCCCTGTCAGGGGCCGGGCGCAGCCTGCGGGCCGCCGACCAGGCGCTGCGCCTGCACGGCCTCAGCCCGCGGCCAGGTCCACTGGTGCTCGCGGAGGACGTCACCGTCGAGCGGCTGCTCGCGGCCGTGGGCACGCCGCTGCAGCTGACGGACCTGGTCGCGGAGCAGCTCGGCGGGCTGATGCGGGCCCGCAACGCCGAGACGCTGCTGTCGACCCTTCACCACTACCTGGCGAGCGGCGGGTCGAAGGCAGCGACGGCCCGGGCCCTCCACCTCCGACGGCAGTCGGTGCACCAGCGGCTGGCCCGGATCGCCGAGCACCTGGGACACGACATCGACGACCCCACGAAGCAGACCGCGCTGCGGCTGGCGCTGGCGGCCCGCTCGATCACCGACGTCGCATCGGCGACGTAGACCCGGCGAGGACTCAGAGTCCGTCGAGGATCTCCACGGTACGGCGCCACGCCTCCGAGTCGGTGTCGATGACGACGAAGTGGTCGCCGTCGACCTCGACGACCTCGGCGGTGGCGCCGGCGGCGCGGGCCCGGTCGACGTAGCGCACCGACTGCTCGGGCGACACCACGGTGTCCGCCCGACCGTGCACGCACCAGACGGGTGCGTCCAGAGGCACCTGCCGGAGCGGGTCGGTGAGGTCGTAGTCGGGGCCGGGCGGGCCGCCCATCAGGGCGGCCACCGCGCCTGAGCCCAGGTCGGCGTCGTAGGCGCCGGTGAGGTCGACGACGCCGGCCTGCGAGACGACCTCAGTCACCGGGACCGCGGTCGGCCAACGGTCGAAGCGGCCGCGCGCCGCGGCCCAGGTGGCCAGGTGACCGCCGGCGGAGTGGCCCAGCGTGACGACGCGACTGGTGTCGACGTCGAGGTCGGCGAGCTTCTCGATGGCGGCGTGCACGTCGTCGAAGGTGGCCGGGAAGCCACCGCCGGCCCCGACCCGGCGGAACTCGATGTTCCAGGTCGTCCAGCCGCGCGCGGCCAGGTCGGCCGCCAGCGGCCGGCCCAGGCCCAGGTCGTACTCCGCCTTCCAGAACCCTCCGTGGATGACGACCACCAGCCCCCGGGAGGAGCCTGAGGGCCGGGTCAGCTCACCGAACTGCGCGTCGCCGTCGCCGTACGCGATCCTCTCCGGGTCGGTCACGTCGTCCCCGCAGCCCGCGACCAGTGCCGTGGCACCCACCGCGGCGAGCAGCACGCGACGGGTGATCCGCACCGGCTCATCCGAGGGCGGCCGGCAGGGTGGCGGTCCATGCGGCGCGCACCTCGGACAGCGGGACGGTGAACTGACCTTCCACCACGAGCTCGGTGCCGCCGGTGCGACCCAGCGGGGTGAGGGGCACGCCGTGGCGGTGGGCCAGCTCGACCAGGGCATCGGCGTCGGCGTCACGGACGGTGACGACGACCCGCGCGGCGGACTCGCCGAAGAGGTCGCAGAAGGCGTCGCCGGGCAGGGCCACCGCGGCCCCGACGTCGTGGCGGAGCGCGGCCTCCACGAGCGTCTGGGCGAGGCCTCCGTCGGACACGTCGTGGGCGCTGGTCAGCAGGCCGACACCGTCGGCCAGCAGCTCGGCCAGCGACCGCTCCGCGGCGAGGTCGACCGTGGGGGGCAGGCCACCGAGGTGCCCGTGCACGACGTGGGCCCACTCGGAGCCGGAGAGCTCCTCGCGGCTCTCGCCGAGCAGGAAGATCCGGTCCCCGGCGTCGGTCCAGGCCGACGGAGTGCGCCGGGTGACGTCGTCGACGACCCCGAGCACGGCCACCACCGGGGTCGGCAGGATGGCCGTCTCGCCGGTCTGGTTGTAGAGGCTGACGTTGCCGCCGGTGACCGGGATGCCGAGCTCGAGGCAGGCGTCCTTGAGGCCGCGGCAGGCCTCCGCGAACTGCCACATGACGCCGGGATCCTCGGGGGAGCCGAAGTTGAGGCAGTCGGAGATCGCGAGCGGCCGGGCGCCACCGGTGGCGACGTTGCGGTAGGACTCCGCGAGCGCCAGCTGCGCGCCGGCGTAGGGGTCGAGCAGGGCGAAGCGTCCGTTGCAGTCGGTCGAGACGGCGACGCCGAGGTTGGTCTCCTCGTCGACGCGGATCATGCCGCTGTCGGAGGGCTGGGCCAGCACGGTGTTGCCGCGCACGTAGCGGTCGTACTGGTCGGTGACCCACGACTTGTCGCAGAGGTTGGGGCTGGCGACCAGCCGGAGGAGCGTCTCGCGGAGCTCCGCGCCGCTCTCGGGGCGCGGCAGCTTCTCCGCCACGTCGGCCTGGAGCGCGTCCTGGGTCGGCGGCCGCGTGACCGGGCGCCGGTAGGTCGGCCCGTCGTGGGCGACACTGCGGGGCGGTACGTCGACCACGCGCTCGCCGTGCCAGTCGATGCACAGGCGGCCGGTGTCGGTGACCTCGCCGATCACGACTGCCTCGACGTCCCACTTGGCGCAGATCCCGAGGAACGCGTCGACGTCGCCGGGCTCGACGACCGCCATCATCCGCTCCTGGCTCTCGCTCATCAGGATCTCCTCGGGCGCCAGCGTCGAGTCGCGCAGCGGCACCTGGTCGAGGCTGACGTGCATGCCACCGTCGCCGGCGCTGGCCAGCTCGGAGGTCGCGCAGGAGAGGCCGGCGCCCCCGAGGTCCTGGATGCCCGCGACCACCCGGGCCGCGAAGAGCTCCAGCGTGCACTCGATGAGCAGCTTCTCCATGAACGGGTCGCCGACCTGCACGCTCGGCCGCTTGGCCGGGCCCGTGGCTCCGTCGACCCCTTGGGAGAAGGTCTCGCTGGCCAGGATCGAGACCCCGCCGATGCCGTCGCCGCCGGTACGGGCGCCGTACAGGACGACCTTGTTGCCGACGCCGCTGGCCTTCGCGAGGTGGAGGTCCTCGTGCCGCAGCACGCCCACGCAGAGCGCGTTGACCAGCGGGTTGCCGACGTAGGTCTCGTCGAAGACCACCTCGCCGCCGATGTTGGGCAGGCCCAGGCAGTTGCCGTAGCCCCCGACGCCGGCCACGATCCCGGGCAGCACGCGATGGGTGTCCTCGGCGTCGAGCGGGCCGAAGCGGAGCGGGTCCATCACCGCGACCGGGCGGGCGCCCATCGCGAGGATGTCGCGGACGATGCCGCCCACGCCGGTGGCCGCGCCCTGGTAGGGCTCGACGTACGACGGGTGGTTGTGGCTCTCCACCTTGAACGTGACGGCGTAGCCCTGGCCGATGTCGATGACGCCGGCGTTCTCGCCGATGCCGGCGAGCATCTTGCCGACCGGGGTCTCCTGCGGGATCTCGCTGAACTGCTGCAGATGCACCTTGGAGCTCTTGTAGGAGCAGTGCTCGCTCCACATCACGGAGTACATCGCCAGCTCGCTGCTGGTCGGCCGGCGCCCGAGGATCTCGCGGATCCGGGCGTACTCGTCGGACTTGAGTCCCAGGTCTGCCCAGGGCTGGTCGCGGTTGGGATCTTCGGCGGCTACGGAGACGGTGTCCAGCACGGCGCCAATCTACCGGCCCAGCGGCACTCCCCCGACCACTGCCTCGGCGGAGGAGACGGCCGCCACACGGCGGTCATCAGCCGGCCAGGTGGCTCCACCGGGCAGAGAGGTCGGTCCAGTGGCCCTCCTCACGCACCTGCCCGTCGACCAGCACCACGACCCGGTCGGCCTGGGCGAGGGCGGCCGCCTTGCTGGTGGCCCCGACCACGGCGGCCCCACCCTTGCGCAGGGAGACCCAGAGCTCGGTCTCGGTCGTCGCGTCGAGTGCCGACGACACGTCGTCGGCGAGCAGCAGGTCGGCGTCGCACGCCAGGGCGCGCGCCAGGGCGAGCCGCTGGACCTGCCCGCCGGAGAGACGCACGCCGCGGTGCCCGACAACGGCGTCGAGTCCACCGGCCTCGGCCACGTCACGCCCGAGACGGGCCGTCTCGACGGCGGGGGCGACCTCGCGCTCGTCGTGGTCGAGCGCGACGTTGCCGGCGAAGGTGCCCGACAGCACGCGCGGCACCTGGGCCACGTGCGAGACGCGCGCCGGGCGGAGCTGGGTCTGCGGGTCCTCGACGAGCTCGCCGTTCCACCGGACCTCGCCGGTGCTGGTCACCAGGCCGGCTAGGGCCGACAGCAGGCTCGACTTGCCGGACCCGACCTGGCCGAGCAGGAGCACCAGCTCGCCGGCGCGCACGGTCAGGTCGACGTCGCGCACCCCGATGGTGCCGTCGTCGTGCACCGCCGAGAAGTCGCGCAGGGTCAGCTCGCGGAGCGGCGTGCGCGCCGGCACGGCCGGAGCAGGAGCCGTGCCGGCCACCAGGTCGACGCCCTGGGGCAGCCGCATCAGGTCGCCGCCACCAGCGAGTTCACTGGTGGCGTGCATCCACGCGCGGACGCCCGGCGCCTCGGTCACGACCGACCCCGCCACCCGACCGAACCAGTCGAAGCCGCTCACGGCGTTCGCGACCAGCAGCGCTGTGGCGAGCCCCCACTGGCCGGTCAGCAGCCCGACCCACGCGGCCACGACCCCGCACTGGACCATGATGACCGGGACACCGTCGAGCATGGCCTGCACGCGGTGCTCGCGCACGGCCGCGTCGACCCGCCCGGCGTCGACCTGCCGCAGGTGCTCGTGGACGTACGGCGTGGCCGCGGCGAGCTTGACGGTGCGGACCGACTCGAGCACCGACACCAGGGATCGGCCGAAGCCGGCGCGGGCCGTGGATGACGCGGCGGCCGAGCGACCGGCCACCCGACGTCCGAACGAGGACGCCCCGGCCGAGACCACCATGACCGTGAGCAGCACCAGTCCGGCCAGCCACGTGCCGGCGATCACGGCGGTGACCATGACGATGGCGAGGCCGTTGACGAAGTCGACCCAGCGGTCGGCGTAGCGCGCCAGCCGGTCGGCGTCCATCGTGCGCGCGACCACCTCGCCGGGCGGCGTGCGCTCGAGGCGGCGCTGCTCGGTCTGGCCGTTGAGCACCGTGAGCCGCACCCGGAGCCGCACGGAGATCCACCAGCGCGGGTAGGTGCGGAACGCCTGGGAGAGCAGCAGCGGGCTGGCCAGGAGTGAGATGACCAGGGCGACCGCCAGGCCGACGGGGACGTCGCCTGCCTGGAGGTCGGTCACCGCCAGCCCCCACACCCAGCCCGTGAGCGCGCCGAAGGCCCCGGTGAGGGACGAGAGCAGGAACAGCCCCATGCCGAGGAGTCCCCACCGGGGCTCGATCACGAGCGCGCTCCAGGTCGCCCGCGTCAGGCTGGGGCGGGGTTCCACGTGCGGGCGGGGCGGCGGGGTGGTCGTGCGGCGCACGGTGCCGATCGCGCTGTCGTCGTGGTGGTGCTCCTCGATCTCCACCTCGTGGGCGGCGGCCAGAAGCAGCTCCCGGAACGGGCCGTCGTCGACCGCGAGGCGCTCCCGGGGGCCGTGCTGGACGACGCGCCCGGACTCGAGGACCGCGACCTGCTCGGCCCGGCGCGTGGTGGACAGGCGGTGGGCCACCAGGAGCCCGGTGCGGCCCGAGATCAGCCGGTCGGCCGCGCGGACCACGCGGGCCTCGGTCACGGGGTCCATCCGGGCGGTGGCCTCGTCGAGCACCACGACGCGGACGTCGCGCACCAGCAGGCGGGCGAAGGCGACCAGCTGCTCCTCGCCCGCCGACAGGCTGGTGCCGCCCGGGCCGAGCGTGGTGTCGAGGCCGTCGGGCAGGCCGGCGACCCACTCGGTCAGCCCGAGCTCGGCCACGGCCGCCTCGACGGTCTCGCGTGGGTGGGAGCCGAAGAGCGTGAGGTTGTCGGCGAGGCTGCCGGCCAGGATCTCGGTGCGCTGGGTGACGACGCCGACCGCCGCGCGCAGCTCCTGCAGGTCGAGCTCGAGCACGTCGACCCCGCCGAGCAGCACGGTGCCGGGCTCCGGCTCGGCGGCGCGCGAGAGCAGCGAGGCGAGCGTCGACTTGCCCGAGCCGGTGCGGCCGACGAGGGCGCAGGTGTGCCCGGCGGGGACGACCAGGTCGACGTCGCGGAGGGCGAAGGTGCCCTCGGCGTAGGAGAAGTGCAGGTCCCGGAGCTCGACGTCGAGCGGGCCGTCGGGCAGCGGCAGCCCACCCGTCGGCTCGGCGGGCACGGCGAGCATCCCGCGCAGGCGGAGCACCGCGCCGAAGCCCTCCTGCAGGTCGGGGAGGTGGCGGGCCAGCTGGTCAACCTGGCCGACGAAGGTCGTGGTGACGAGGAACAGGGTGACCAGCGCCGCGGTGGAGAGCCCCCCGCCCTCGACCAGGGCGATCCCCAGGACCGCGGTGCCGGCCAGCACGGCGTGCAGGAGCGTGCCACTGCGACGGGTGATGCGAGCCTCGACGGCCAGGACCCTGTCGAGCGCGGCGTGCACCGTGGCCGCGATGCGGGCGTTGCGCCGCAGGACGTAGGCCTGCCCCAGGCTCGTGCGGAGGTCGTCACGTGCGGCCACGCCCTCCTCGGTGGCGGCCGCGTGGTCGGTCCAGGCCGCCTCCTCGACGACCTTGCGCCGGGCGACGAGCGGCAGCAGGCGGCGTACGGCGAGGACCGCGGCGACGGCGGTGAGCGGGAAGAGGAAGAGGGCCGGCCACCACGTCAGCGTCGCCACCACCCACAGCGGGCCGGACGCCAGCAGCGTGCGCGCGGCCTGCCAGACCCCCCACCGCAGCAGCTGCCCGACCTCCCAGGTGTCGTCGTCGATGCGGTCGAGGACCTCGCCGACGGCCTGCTCGGAGAGCGCGGACAGGGGTTGGGACATGGCCGCGTCGAGCAGGTCGGACCGCAGCCTGCCCTCGGCGCGGTCGACGACCCCGGCCCAGACGGTCTTGGCGACGGTGTCGATCACCGCGGCGCCCACGACGCAGAGGGCCAGGAGCACGGCCAGCCGCTCGGTCGCCTGCTCGGCGAGGCGACCGGCGACGACCGAGCCCAGGGCGGTGCCGATGGCGCCGACGAAGGAGAGCGTGAAGCAGAAGACCGACATCGGCTGGCGCAGCCGGCGCCAGTCGACGGGCACCCGGGCCGCTGCCCGGCCGGTCGGCCGAGCGGCTCGGTTCGGCTCCGTGCGGGCCGGGGCCGACGACGTACCGAGACTGCTCACCATGGGCACCACGGTAGGCGCCGCCACCGACGTCCGCCCGCGCATTTACGGGCCGTCGGGCGGCGCCTCAGCGCAGCAGGCCGTCGGCGACGACCTCGAGCATCGGGCGTACGGCGCCCGGGTCGAGCTCGGCCTGGTCTGCCACCGCGGCCACGCCGCCCACCAGCCGGGCCACCTGCAGCGGGTCGACGCCGTCGCGCAGAGCCTTCTCGTCGCTGAGGCGCGAGATGACGCGGCCGGTCGCGGCCCGCAGGACCTCGCACTTGGTGCGGATCGGGGAGTCGGGGTCTCCCATCGCCGAGGTGATCTTGGCCGGACCGCCCCGGTAGGAGCTGATCAGGCCGATGTACTCGTCGAACCACAGCAGCAGCAGGTCGCGCGGCTCGCCCTCGTGGCCGACCGCCTTCTCGACCGCGACCTGCACCCGGTCGACCCAGCTCTGCATCATCGCGTCGAGGAGCGCGTCCCGGGTCGGGAAGTGACGGTAGAGCGTGCCCGCCCCGACCCCGGCCCGCTTGGCGATCTGGTCCAGGGAGGCGTCGTAGCCCTGCTCGCGGAAGACCTCGCGGGCCACGTCGACGATGCGGTCATGGTTGCGCTTCGCGTCGGCTCGCACGTGTCCTCCCAGGCTCGGCTTGCTAAACGGAGGGACTCTCCGTATTGTTTCCACTGAAGCGGAGTCATCCTCCGGATACAGCGTACCTCGGCCCATCCGGCCAGAACAGGACCCTTCTCCATGTCCACCGAAACACTCAGCACCCCGGTAGCCGGCTCGGTGACCAGCCCAGCAGCCACCGACCTTCCTTCCGAGCTCCCGGACAACGCGGCCCGGGCCGCGGCCGGCATCGCCATCGTGCTCGTCGCCCAGCTCATGCTGATCCTCGACGCCACCGTCGTGAACGTCGCGCTGCCGCACATCGCCACCGACCTGTCCATCGGGCCCGCGTCGCTGTCGTGGGTGCTCAACGCCTACACGCTGGCCTTCGGCGGCCTCCTGCTCCTCGGCGGCAGGCTCGGCGACGTCTTCGGGCGGCGCCGCCTCTTCGAGGCCGGCCTGGCGATCTTCACCGTGGCCTCCCTGATCGGCGGACTGGCCCAGTCCTCCGACATGCTCGTCCTGAGCCGCGCGGCCCAGGGCGTCGGCGCCGCGCTGGCCGCCCCCGGCGTGCTCGCGCTGCTCACCACCAGCGCACCTGACGAGACGGCGCGCAACCGCGCGCTCGCGCTCTTCGGCGCCGTGTCCTCGGGTGGCATGTCGATCGGCCTGCTCCTCGGCGGCTTCCTCACCGACGTCGGCTCCTGGCGCTGGACCCTGATCATCAACGTGCCGATCGGGCTGGCCGTGCTGGTCCTGACCCGTCGGTTCCTCGACGAGACCGCCCGTCGTCCCGGCCGCTTCGACCTGGTCGGCGCCGCGAGTGCGACGCTCGGCGCGGTCGCGATCGTCTGGTCCCTCATCGGCGCCCCCGAGCACGGCTGGGGCTCCGCTCACACCGTCGTGGGGCTCGCCGTCGGCGTCGCCTCGCTCGCCGTACTGGCCGTCACCGAGCGGCGCGTGGCGCACCCGATGCTGCGTCCCGAGCTGCTCCGCAGCCGTCGACGGGTCGGCGCGCTGGCGGTCATGGCCCTGGTCGTGGGTGGCCAGCTGTCGATGTTCTTCCTCGCGGTGCAGTACATCGAGGGCGAGCTGGGCTTCGGGCCGATGGCGACCGGCCTGGCCTTCCTCCCGATGACGCTGGGGATCTTCTCGATGTCGCGGGTGTCCCCCAGGCTGTTGGGTCGTCTCGGGGCGACCCCCATGATCGTGGCGGGCACCCTCGGTCTGGCCGTCAGCTTCGCGTGGCTCAGCACCGTGGGGGCCGATGACGGCTACTTCGCCGGAGTCTTCGGCCCGATGGTGCTCAACGGCCTCGCCGCCGGCCTGGTCTTCATGCCGATCACCGCGACCGTCCTCGCCGGGGTCGACCCGGCGCATGCGGGATCCGCCTCGGGCCTGCTGCAGACCTTCCAGCAGCTCGGCGGCGCGATCGGTCTCGCGGTGGTGGTGTCCGTGTACGCCGCCGGGTCCGTGCCCGGTGAGTTCCTGCCGGGCGCCCGGGAGGCGTTCCTCACCTCCGGCGTCTTCGCGCTCCTGGCCCTGCTGGCGACGGTGGCGCTGATCCGCAGGCGCCGCGCCCGGTCTCTCCCGCCGGCCGTTTGGCGAACTCTGTGACGCGTGTGATCGGTGAGGTTAGGGTGATCGGGACCTGTGACCCCCAGAAGCGGCCTTCCCCGTCGTTGGAGCACCCCGATGCGCTTTCCCCGCCGACTGTCCGCCGTCCTCGCCCCGCTCGTGGGACTGGTGCTGGCCTCGGGCCTGCTCGCCGTCACCATCGCGCCGGCCGGGACCACCCCGCCCCCGGCCGCCCGTCGCACCAACGTCGTCACTCCGGGTGACTTCACCGGCTACGGCTTCGACCAGTGCCTGGCGCCGGACCAGAGGAAGATGGACGCCTGGCTGCGCCACTCCCCCTTCCTCGCCGTCGGCATCTACATCTCCGGCGACTCGCGCGCCTGCCGAGAGCAGCCGAACCTCACGCCGGCGTGGATCTCGACCCAGCTGGCCAACGGCTGGCGGCTGCTCCCGATCGCGCTCGGACCGCAGGCGTCGTGCCAGCCGCGGTTCCCGCGCTACAAGGACGACTTCAAGATCAACCCCAACCCGGGAGCCAGCGGCACCTACGCCATCGCCCAGGGCCAGGGCTCGACGGAGGCCGACAAGAACGTCGACGACGCCCTCGTCCTCGGCATCGCACCGGGCAGCACCATCTGGTACGACCTCGAGGGCTTCGACCTCACCGACACGCACTGCCGCGAGTCGGCCCTGCGCTTCGTCCACGGCTGGACCACGCGGGTCCTGGCGCGCGGCTTCGTGCCCGGCATGTACTCCAGCGCCGGCTCGGGCATCAAGATGATCGACGATGCCCGCGTGCAGCGCCCCGGGCAGTTCACCCTCCCCTCGCGCATCTGGATCGCCCGTTGGGACGGCATCGCCAACACCTCGACGTCCTACATCCGCGAGGACGGCTGGAGGCCCGGCGGCCGAGTGAAGCAGTACCTCGGCGGCCACAACGAGACGTGGGGCGGCGTCACGATCAACATCGACAGCAACTACCTCGAGCTCGGCCGGAGATCCGTCGCCGATGCCGAGAGCTGGTGCGGCGGGCTCAAGACCAGCTACTGGAGCTTCCCCCGGCTCACCACCAAGAAGGCGAAGGCCAGCCGGGTCAAGGTCCTGCAGTGCTTCCTCACCGCCCGCGGGCTGTACGCCGGCAAGGTCAACGGCCGCTACAACAAGCAGACCCGCAACGGCGTGGCCCAGTGGCAGACCGGGCGCGGCCGCACCGCGGGCAAGGCGTTCACCCGCGGGGACTGGGTGTCGTTCCTCGCGGAGGGCTCCACCCCGGTGCTCAAGGTCGGCTCGGCCGGGGCCGACGTCTTCCGCGTCCAGCGCGCCCTGAACGCCACCGGGCGCGGCAAGCTGGGGGGCAGCGGCGTCTACGACCGCAGGACGGAGTCGGCGATCCGGGCCTACCAGAGGGCGCGGGGCGTGACCGTCACGGGCACGACCACGCCCGAGGTGTGGGCGGCCCTGGCTGCTGGCCGGAGGTAGCCCCTGCCGTCACTCGTCGTCGACGATGTTGGCGACGGGCTTGGCGGCCCGGGCGCGTTCTGCCTCCCGCGCCGCCTTGCGAGCCGCCCGGGCGGCCCTGCGGTCGGCGATGGCCTTCTGCTTGGCCTCCTTCGCCGCCGCGGCCTCCCGCGCCGCGGCCGGGTCCTCGGCACGCGCGGAGCCGCCGGCCTGGGACCCGCGCATCCCGGGCCGCGAGCCACCACCCTTCCCGGCCAGCATCGCGCCACCACCCCCGCGGCCGGCGGCCGCACCGGCCATCGGGCTGGCACCGAGCGCGCCGGTCCCGGCTGCCGCCTGGGCCGCCCGGCTGCGACGACCGCTCTTCCCGGCCGCGAAGAGCGCCGAGGCCCCGGCGAGCGCCGCGCCGCCCAGGCTGGGTGCGCTGAAGCTGACGCTGCCGACCGGTGCGTACGACGCCGCCGTCAGGCCGCCGCCCCCGGCACCGGCCGTCACGGAGCCTGACTGCGTCTCGCCCAGCACCGTGGTCGTGGAGGTCGAGCCCGCGGTGTGATCGGCAGCCAGCCAACCCAGCACGTCGATGCCCTCGGGGCCGCGGGCGACCACGTCGGCCCACTGGCGGGCGGTGTAGTCGAACTCCGTCTTGGCGCGCCGCAGCGTGTCGACGTCGCCGTACAGGGCGAAGTCGAGGTCGCTGCGGATGCCGGCGGCGTTGGACTTGGCCATCTCGACCTGGGTGTTCTGCTCGTCGGAGCCCGGGGTGAAGACGACCATCCCGTCGGCCCCGACGACGCTGTGCGGGACCAGCGCCACGAAGGACCACTCTCGATCGAGCCGGCGCTGGGCGGCGGTGAGGCTGCCGGAGACCTTGGTGAGGGTGTCGGAGATCTTCTCGGCGACCAGGGCGAGGCTGTCCAGGGTGCCGACCACCTGCTTGCGGTGGGCGTCGTAGCCCTCGGAGGACATCGACTCCCAGCCGCTGCTGAAGGCCTTCTGCGCGGTGGCGACCAGCTCGTCGGCCGCCGTCGACATCGCGACCGCCATCTCGGCCCAGGTCTGGGCGGCGACGTCGAGCGCGGTGACGTCGGCGCGCAGCTGGAAGGGGTTGGCGACCATCAGTCGCCCCCGTTCCCGTGCCCGCGACCGTGTCCCTGCCCGTGTCCCTGCCCGTGTCCCTGCCCGTGTCCCTGCCCGTCTCCCTGGCCGTGCCCGTGGCTGCCGCCGCGCCGCTGGTCGCCGCTCTTGCCGTCGTCGGCGCCGCTCTCGCGCACCGAGAGGAAGGCCTCCGTCGCCTTGTCGTCGGCCTCGCGGGCGTCGAGCGCTGCCTGCTGGAGGGCCTGCACGCCGTCCATCAGCACCTGGGCGAGCGACTTCACGACCTGGTCGGCCGCGGCGGTGGCGGTGTCGTAGGTGTCGGCGATGGCGGCCGCAGCCGGGCTGTCACCGAGCGAGTCGTGGGCCACGGCGAGCGTCGCCTGTGCGGCTGTCCACTGGGTGGCCAGCACGTGGGCAGCCGACTGGGACTGCGCGGCGAGCTTCACGAGCTCGTCGGGATTGACCTCCATGCCACTCTCCAGCGCTGACGGCAGCGAATGCTGGGGGCCTACCCGGCCCCTGCAGGGCCCAAACCTGCGGAATCAGGCGAAGGTCGCCACGGCCAGGCCGCTGAAGAACGCGAGCCCGTCCGTCCCCGGTCCGCAGAGGGTCTCGACGGCGTGCTCGGGGTGAGGCATCAGGCCCACGACGTTGCCCCGCTCGTTGGTGATGCCGGCGATGTCGCGCAGGGAACCGTTGGGGTTGTCGCCGAGGTAGCGAGCGACCACGAGCCCCTCTCCCTCGAGCCGGTCGAGGGTGTCGTCGTCGGCGACGTAGCCGCCCTCGCCGTTCTTGAGCACGATGGTGACCTCGGCGCCCTCGGCGTACGTCCCGGTCCAGGCGGTGCGGGTGTTCTCGATGCGAAGCCGCTGGTCGCGGCAGACGAACTTGCGGTGGTCGTTGCGGATCAGCGCGCCGGGCAGCATGTGGGACTCGCACAGGATCTGGAACCCGTTGCAGATGCCCAGCACCGGCATTCCCCGTCCGGCGGCCTCGACCACCTCCGTCATCACCGGAGCGAACCGCGAGATGGCCCCGGCGCGCAGGTAGTCGCCGTAGGAGAACCCGCCGGGCAGCACGACCGCGTCGACGCCCTGCAGGTCGTGGTCACCGTGCCAGAGGGCGACGGCCTCGTGCCCGCCCAGGCGTACGGCGCGCTGGGCGTCGACGTCGTCGAGGGAGCCGGGGAACGTGACGACGCCGACCTTCACGCGACGGTCTCCTCGACCCGGACCGTGAAGTCCTCGATGACCGGGTTCGACATCAGCGTCTCCGCCATCTTCTCGACCTCCACCCGACGCTCGTCGGTGGCGTCGCCGTCGATCTCGATCTCGAAGCGCTTGCCCTGACGCACGTCGACGACCCCGGCGAACCCGAGCCGGGGCAGGGCGCCGAGCACGGCCTTGCCCTGCGGGTCGAGGATCTCGGGCTTGGGCATGACTTCCACGACGTACCGGGCCACGGAGCGCTCCAGGGTTCGGGGGATGGGTGCGGGATGAGTCTATCGGCGGCCCGAACGGCCGCGCCGCTGAGCCCCCACGATCATCAGCGCCACCCCGAGTCCGGCCACGATCGGGCCGATGATCGCCCAGATCTCCTGGCCCGTCATCGGGCTGCCGTCGAGCCAGCCGAGCCCCTGGGCGGTCCAGACGCCGCCCATCAGCAGCATGACGCCTCCGACGGCCACGAGCAGGATGGCCACGTCAGCCCAGCTCGCGCTTGAGGATCTTGCCGGTGGCCGTCATCGGCAGCTGGTCGACGAACACCACCTCGCGGGGGTACTTGTACGCCGCCATCTGCTCCTTGCTCCACTCGACCAGCTCGTCCTCGGTGACCGTGGCGCCCGGCGTACGCAGGACGTACGCCTTGATCTCCTCGCCATGGCTCTCGTGGGGTACGCCGATCACGGCGGTCAGGCTGACGTCGTGGTGGGTCATCAGCACCTCCTCGACCTCGCGGGGGTACACGTTGAAGCCGTTGCGGATGATCATGTCCTTCGACCGGTCGACGATGTAGTACCAGCCGTCGGCGTCGCGCCTGCCAAGGTCGCCGGAGCGGAACCAGCCGTCCCGGATCGCCTCGTCGGTGGCGTCGGGGCGGTTGTAGTAGCCCTTCATGACGTTGTGGCCCTTGATCGCGATCTCGCCGACCGCGTCCGGAGCGTCCTCGACCTCGTCCCAGGTGCCCGGCTCGAGCAGCTTCATCTCGACGCCGAGGATCGGCCGGCCGACGGAGCCGACGCGGGCGGCCTCGCCCCTCGGCGAGAAGCTCGCGACCGGCGAGGTCTCGGAGAGGCCGTAGCCCTCGAGGATGGTCACCCCGAACCGCCTCTCGAAGTCCTTGTGCACCTCCACCGGCAGCGCCGACCCGCCGGCGGCCGCGATCCGGAGGTTGCCGGCCAGTGCCTTGACGTCCACCCCGGAGTCGTCGAGGGCGCCGAGCAGCCCCCAGTACATGGTCGGCACGCCGGCGAAGAAGGTCACCTTCTCCCGGGCCATCGTCTTGAGCGCGGCATCCGCGTCGAAGCGCGGCAGCAGCACGACGGTGCCGCCGAAGGCGAACCCACCGTTCTGGATCACGGTCTGGCCGAAGGAGTGGAAGAGCGGCAGGACGCACAGGTAGGTGTCGGGCTCGTCAGCGTCTGCGCCGAAGAGGTCCTTGCCGGCCCACGCGTTGTCCCGCATGTTCCGATGCCGCAGCTCGGCGCCCTTGGGCTGACCGGTCGTCCCCGACGTGTAGAGGATGACCGCGGTGTCGTCGGCGTCGACCTCGACGGTCTCGAACGTCGGGGGCTGGCCGCTCATCCCCTGCCCGAGGGTCTCGGTGCCGTCGATCGGCGACGTTGCGGCCGGGTCGACCGTGATGACGAAGAAGTGCTCGCACCCGTCGGCCTGGCCGAAGCCCTCGTGGCCGGCCCGCCCGATCGGCAGCTCGTCGGTGCCCTCGAAGCAGAAGTACGCCTTCGCGTCGGAGTCGGCCAGGTGGTAGGCGACCTCCCGGCCCTTGAGCAGGACGTTGAGCGGGACCACGACGGCGCCGGCCTTGAGGATGCCGAAGTAGATGATCGGGAAGTAGGGCAGGTTGGGGCAGCTCAGCGCCACCTTGTCGCCCGGCCGCACGTCGCGCGAGACCAGCAGGTTCGCGACCTGGTTGGCGGCCGCGTCGACCTGGGCGTAGGTCAGCCTGGTGTCACCGAGGACCACGGCCTCGCGGTCGGCGTACCTCGCGGCCGAGTCCTCCAGCAGGATCGACAGGTTGTCCAAGGCCATCTCCTCAGTTCGACGCGGTGGTACCCCGGAACCTAGTCGCCAGGTCCTCTCGTGGACAGCACCCGACCGGCCCTCCTGAGGTCGGCTGCGGCCACCCGGCCCGCGATCCGGGCAGCGGCCGCGGCGACGTACCGCAGCGGCCCGGACGCCGACATCCGGCCCTCGGCCTCGACCCGGCAGCCACCCGACCGCGCCGTGAAGTGCAGCACCAGCGTGCCGACGATGCCGCCCATCCGGGCCGTCTCGGCGAGCACGCGGAACGGCACGAGCTCGGTGATCTCGAGCCTGGCCCGCATCCCGACCACCGTCGTCTCGCTCCAGGCGAGGCCGACCCGGGGCTCGGCGTCGGCGTCCTCGAGTCGCACCGACATCAGGGTCGACTGCCACTCCGGGCGGTTGCGCGGGTCGGCCAGGTAGCGGAACACCCGCTCGGGCGGGTGCGGCAGGTCGACGACGCAGCCGAAGCGCGTCCCGCTCAGAACGACTCCCCCGTCAGCAGCTCGTAGGCCGCGACGTACCGGCCGCGGGTGAGCTCGACGACCTCGTCGGGCAGCGGCGGGGGCGGCTCGCCGGCGCTGCGGTCCCAGCCGGAGGCAGGTGAGGTGAGCCAGTCGCGCACCACCTGCTTGTCGTACGACGCCTGGGCGCGGCCCGGCTGCCAGTCGTCGGCCGGCCAGAAGCGGCTGGAGTCGGGCGTGAGGACCTCGTCGCCCAGCACGATGGTGCCGTCGGCCCGGCGGCCGAACTCCAGCTTCGTGTCGGCCAGGATGATCCCGCGCTCCCGGGCGATCGCCTCCGCGCGGCCGTAGACCGCGAGGGTGAGGGTGCGCAGCTCCGCCGCGAAGTCGTCGCCGATCTCCTCGACCACGGCTGCGTAGTCGACGTTCTCGTCGTGGTCGCCGAGGGCCGCCTTGGTGGCCGGCGTGAAGATCGGCTCGGGCAGCCGCGAGGCGTCCTGCAGACCGGCAGGCAGCGGGATGCCGCACACCTCGCCGGTGCGTCGGTAGTCGAGGAGCCCGGAGCCGGTGAGGTAGCCGCGCGCCACGCACTCGACGGGGAACATGGTGAGGTTCTCGCAGATCACCGCGCGGCCGGCGACCTCGGCGGGCACGTCGGTGGAGAGCAGGTGGTTGGGCACGAGGTGCGAGAGCTGGTCGAACCACCACAGTGACAGCGCGGTGAGGATGCGGCCCTTGTCGGGGATCTCGGTGGCCAGGACGTGGTCGTAGGCGGAGATGCGGTCGGAGGCCACCATCAGCAGCGCCCCGGAGTGCTCGCCCTCGTCGACGACGTAGAGATCGCGCACCTTGCCGGAGTGCAGGTGGGTGGTGCCGGCGATGGCCGGGGCCGGGGGGAGCGACGGGGCGGGCATGCGCAAACCCTATCCACGGCGCGGCCGGCGACCGGCGTGACCGACCGGCGCTGGACGCCGTGCGTCTCGCCAGGACTTTCTGGTTCGGGAGGTTTCGGACCGGCCGGAGAGGGGCAGGAGGCGCTCACCAGCCCTGAGCCCGGAGGCCGCCATGGAGTACGACACCACTCTCGAGAACTACATCGGCACGCGGCACCACGGCCGCCTCGACCACGGGGCCAGCGGCAGCCGCGAGATGCAGGTCGACCTGTCCGAGCTCGACGGGTACGTCGCGCTGGTGCAAAGGGCCAGCGACGACCTCAAGGCCGTGAAGTCGGGCGCCTCCTCGAGCGTCACCCAGTCCGACTTCGGGCCGATCCTCGAGCTGATGATGGGCTCCTACAACTCCCTGGTGCCGAAGCTGCACACCGCCCTCGAGGAGGACGGCACCCGGATGGCCGACCACGCCGAGGCCCTCAAGGCGACGGCCAGGGACTTCACCCTCACCGAGGCCGGCGTCTCGCAGACCTACGGCGGCAAGTCCTACGACGGCCGCAACGGGTCCACCGCCTTCGGCGACGCGGTCGAGACGACCCTCGCGCGTCCGAGGGCCACCCAGGGCGAGCTGCCCAAGGTGAGCTTCGGCCAGCCCTACGACATCGTGTGCGACCTGATCGCGATGCTCACCGGATTCGACATCCGAGCCGAGCTGGCCGAGAAGATCGGCGGCGACACCGTGGGCGCCTCCACGCAGGGTTCCTCGTGGGGCTCGCTCGGCAAGTCCGTGAGCGCGGTCGCCACGAACCTCGAGGCCGGCCGGCACACCGTCTCGGGCACGTGGAGCGGCACCGCGTCCGACTCCGCCCGCAACAACATGGGCCAGTGGGTCGGCATGCTCGACTCGCAGGCGGGCAAGATGATCGAGATGGGCCAGAACGTCGTCCAGATCTGCAAGGACGCCTGGGAGACCGCCATGTGCGTGGTCGAGACCATCAAGTCCGCGGTCCAGGCCGTGTCCTCGGCCCTGGCCACGATGAGCATCCCCGGGATCGGCTGGGCCCGGGTCGTCCAAGCCTGCTACCAGGCGTTCCAGGCCCTGATGAAGGCCTTCAACGTGCTGAAGAAGTTCTTCAACATCCTCAAGTCCGTCAAGAGCTACATCGAGATGGTCAAGGACTTCTTCAACCCCGACGAGCTGCCCTCGGCGACCGCCACGGCCTGAGTACCCTTCCCGCATGACCCGCGAGGAAGAGATCCTGGCCGAGCTGGCCAAGGCGCGCTCCGAGTTCAACGTCGCCCAGGCCGACCTCCGCTCGCACCTCGACAAGATGCGGGCGCGGCCGCTGCTGTCGGACGACGAGCGCAAGGCGCTCGAGGAGCTCGCCGAGAAGGGCCGGCTCGACGACGACATGACCGCGCTGGTCAAGAAGGTCAAGGACGGCGAGGACACCTGGGAGGCCGTCTTCTCCGGCGAGTCCCCGCACGGCCAGCTGCTCCACGAGAACCTCTCCCAGCTCATCGCAGCGCACGGGCTCGAGATCGCCGAGGCCTGGGAGGACCTCCTCGACGAGGAGGAGGAGAAGGGCAACTACCTCTGACCCGCGCCGGCGCGCCGCACGGTCGGGTCAGATGATCGCGCCGGGCGAGTACGCCGCCGCCTCGGGGTGTCGACGCGCGACCTCCTCGACCCGGCGTACGACGGTCTGCACCTGGTCGACCGCAGCCCCGGTGAACGTGATCGGGTCGGCGACCAGCACGGCCAGCTGGTCGGCGCTCAGGGCCAGCCGCTCGTCGGCGGCCAGTCGCTCGAAGACGTCGTTGTCGGCCTGGCCCTGGCGCATCGCGAGGGCCACGCCGACCGCAGCCTCCTTGATCGCCCGGTGCGCGACCTCGCGGCCCACGCCGTTGCGCACCGCCGCCATCAGCACCTTCGTGGTCGCCAGGAACGGCAGGTAGCGGTCGAGCTCGCGCTGGATCACCGCCGGGAAGGCGCCGAACTCGTCGAGCACGGTGAGGAAGGTCTGGAAGAGCCCGTCGGCGGCGAAGAACGCGTCAGGCAGCGCCACGCGGCGTACGACGGAGCAGGAGACGTCACCCTCGTTCCACTGGTCGCCGGCGAGCTCGCCGACCATGGAGAGGTGGCCGCGGAGGATGACCGCGAGGCCGTTGACGCGCTCGCACGAGCGGGTGTTCATCTTGTGCGGCATCGCCGACGAGCCGACCTGGCCCTCCTTGAAGCCCTCGGTGACGAGCTCGAGCCCGGCCATCAGCCGGATCGTGGTGGCGAGGTTGGAGGGCCCCGCCACCAGCTGGACCAGCGCGGAGACGACGTCGAAGTCGAGCGACCGCGGGTAGACCTGGCCGACGCTGGTGAAGACGTGGTCGAAGCCGAGGTGGGCGGCGACCCGCGACTCCAGGTCGGCCAGCTTGGCGGCGTCGCCGTCGAGGAGGTCGAGCATGTCCTGGGAGGTGCCGACCGGGCCCTTGATGCCGCGCAGCGGGTAGCGGGCGATGAGCTCCTCGACGCGCTGGAGGCCGACGAGCATCTCGTCGGCGATGGTCGCGAAGCGCTTGCCCAGCGTGGTGGCCTGCGCGGCGACGTTGTGGGAGCGGCCGGCCATCACGGTCGACTCGTGCTCGGCGGCCAGCCGGGCGAGGCGCGTGAGCGCGGCGACGGCCCGGTCTCGCACCAGGCTCAGGGAGCTCAGGATCTGCAGTTGCTCGACGTTCTCGGTGAGGTCGCGCGAGGTCATGCCCTTGTGGATGTGCTCGTGCCCGGCGAGGGCGGAGAACTCCTCGATGCGCGCCTTCACGTCGTGACGGGTGACGCGCTCGCGAGCCGCGATCGAGGCGAGGTCGACCTTGTCGACGACCTGCTCGTAGGCCTCGACAACCCCCGCGGGCACGTCGATGCCGAGGTCGCGCTGGGCCTTGAGCACGGCGATCCAGAGCTGCCGCTCGAGCACGATCTTGTGCTCCGGCGACCAGATCGCGGCGAGGTCGGCGCCGGCGTAGCGGGTGGCCAGGACGTTCGGCACAGCCGTCGGGGTGGTTGTCATGTGGTCTCCTCGGTCAGGGAGGCGCCCTCGACGACACCCAGTGGAACGGCGGCGATGTCGCGGCGCCACTGGGCGCCGGGGAACGAGATGGTGGCGACGCCCTCGTAGGCCTTCGCACGTGCGTCGGCCACGTCGGCGCCGGTCGCGCACACGGCGAGCACCCGGCCGCCGGCGGTGACGAGCCCGGCGTCGGTGCGCGATGTACCCGCGTGGATCACCTCGACGTCGCGCTCCTTCGCCAGCGTCTCGGTGCCGACGATGACGTCGCCCTTCGAGGACGACTCGGGATAGCCGGCGCTCGCCATCACGACGGTCACCGCCGCCCCGTCGGCGAAGGTTGGGGCGGGTACGACGCCCAGGTCGCCGTCGGCGGCGGCCCTGAGCAGCTCGCCGAGCGGGGAGGTGAGCAGCGCCAGCACCGGCTGGCTGTCGGGGTCGCCGAAGCGGCAGTTGAACTCGATCACGCGCGGCCCGGCCGCGGTCAGCGCCAGGCCGACGTACAACACGCCGACGAAGGGGGTGCCGCGTCGGACCATCTCGTCGAGCGTCGGCTGGACGACGGTGGCGAGCACCCGCTCGGCGAGGTCGGCCGGCGTCCACGGGAGCGGGGAGTAGGCGCCCATGCCGCCGGTGTTGGCGCCGCGGCCGCCGTCGAAGATGCGCTTGAAGTCCTGGGCGGGTGGGAGCGCCCGCGCGGTCGTGCCGTCACAGACCGCGAAGATCGAGACCTCGGGGCCGTCGAGGAACTCCTCGACCACGACGCGGTCGCACGAGGCCGCGTGCTCGAGGGCCTCGGCGCGGTCGGTGGTGACGACCACGCCCTTGCCGGCCGCGAGGGCGTCGTCCTTGACGACGTACGGCGGGCCGAAGGCGTCGAGCGCCTGCTCGACCTCCGCGGCCGTGCTGCACACGCGGGAGGCCGCGGTCGGCACTCCGGCGGCGGCCATCACCTCCTTGGAGAAGGCCTTCGAGCCCTCGAGCCGCGCTGCCGCCCGGGACGGCCCGAAGCAGGCGATGCCTCGCTCGGTGACCGCGTCGGCGACACCCGCCACGAGCGGTGCCTCCGGGCCGACCACGACCAGGTCGACGCCCAGCCGCGCCCCCAGGTCGGCGACCGCGGCGCCGTCCATCGGGTCGACGTCGTGGAGCGTCGCCACTGCCGCGATGCCCGGGTTGCCCGGGGCTGCGTGCACCTCGGTGATGCCGGGGTCGCGGGAGAGCGCCAGGGCCAGCGCGTGCTCGCGGCCGCCGGTGCCGATGACGAGGGTCTTCACGGATCGCTCCCGATCAGTCGTGCACGACGAGGGTCTGCTCGCGCCCGGGGCCGACGCCGACGCCCCAGATGCGGGTGCCCGACATCTCTTCGAGGGCCAGCACGTAGGCCTGCGCGTTCTTCGGCAGGTCGGCGAAGGTTCGGCAGCCGGAGATGTCCTCCCACCACCCGTCGAGGAGCTCGTAGACGGGCTTCGCGTGGTGGAACTCCGTCTGGGTCATGGGCATCTCGTCGTGGCGCACGCCGTCGATCTCGTAGGCGACGCACACCGGCACCTTCTCCCAGCTCGACAGCACGTCGAGCTTGGTGAGGAACAGGTCGGTGAGGCCGTTGACGCGCGTGGCGTACCGGGCGATGACGGTGTCGTACCAGCCGCAGCGCCGGTCGCGGCCGGTGGAGACGCCGACCTCCCCGCCGACCTTCCACAGCTTCTCGCCGTCCTCGTCGAAGAGCTCGGTGGGGAACGGCCCCGCGCCCACCCGGGTCGTGTAGGCCTTGATGACGCCGATGACCCGGTCGATGCGCGTGGGGCCGACACCGGCGCCCGTGCACACCCCGCCCGCGACGGCGTTGGACGACGTCACGAACGGGTAGGTGCCGTGGTCGACGTCGAGCATGGTCGCCTGGGCGCCCTCGAAGAGCACCGTCTTCTCAGCGTCGAGCGCCGTGTTGAGCAGCAGGGAGGTGTCGGTGACCATCGGCCTCAGCCGGTCGGCGTACGACAGCAGCTCCTCGACCACCGACTCCGCCTCGACGGCCCGGCGGTTGTAGACCTTCGCGAGCAGGTGGTTGCGGACGTCGAGCGCCGCCTCGACCTTGGCGAGCAGGATCTTCTCGTCGAACAGGTCGGCGACCCGGATGCCCAGGCGGTTGATCTTGTCGGCGTAGGCGGGCCCGATGCCGCGCCCGGTGGTGCCGATCTTGTTCTTGCCCAGGAAGCGCTCGGTGACCTTGTCCATCGTCGAGTGGTACGACGCGATGACGTGCGCGTTGGCCGAGACCACCAGGCGCTCTCCGGCCGGGACGCCCCGGGCCTCGAGCAGGTCGATCTCGCGGAACAGCGCCTCCGGGGAGACCACCACGCCGTTCGCGATCACCGAGATGGTGCCCCCGGTGAGGATGCTGCTCGGCAGCAGGTGGGTGGCGAACTTCTCACCGTCGACCACGATGGTGTGACCGGCGTTGTGACCACCGCTGGTGCGCACGCAGTAGTCGATCGTCTCGGTCGTGGTGAGCAGGTCGGTCGCCTTGCCCTTGCCCTCGTCGCCCCATTGGGCGCCCAGAACAATGATCGCGGGCATCGCAGCCCCCTTCATCGGTACGGCTTCGGGAAAGAGACAACCCCGGGCGCAAGTACTGCTTGGGCACCGGGGCTCTTGCGGCACAACGCTACCAAAGGGCCTCCCGGGCCGCCGGGTAGTGTCCCGCCGGTGGACCCCCTCCTCGTGATCACCAACAGCGGCGCCGGCACGGCGGACCAGGCAGCCCTGGACGAGTCCCTCGCGATCCTCCGCGACGGCGCCTCCGTCGAGGTCGCGGCCACCTCCAACCCGGGCGAGCTGGACGGCGTGCTGCACCGGGCCGGGTCGCGGCGGATCGTGGTGGCCGGCGGCGACGGCAGCCTGCACGCCGTGGTCTCGGCGCTGCACCGGCGCAACGAGCTGACCGGCCGGGTCCTGGCCCTGCTCCCGCTCGGCACCGGCAACGACTTCGCCCGGACCACGGGGATCCCGATCGACCCGGCGGGCGCCGCCCGGCTGGTGCTGAAGGGCCAGGTGCGGGCGGTCGACCTGATCGTCGACGAGACCGGCGAGGTCGTCGTCAACAACGTGCACGTCGGCGCGAGCGCGCAGGCGAGCCGCCGTGGTCACCGGTGGAAGAAGCGGCTCGGCGCCATCGGGGTCGGGAGGGTCAACCTCGGCAAGCTCGGCTACCCGATCGGAGCGGCCCTGGCCGCCTTCCTGCCGCCGCGGGTGCGGCTGCGGGTTGAGGTCGACGGGGTCGTGGTCAACGACCTGGACCAACCGGTGCTGATGGTCGCCGTGGGCAACGGCGCCTTCGTCGGCGGCGGCACGGAGGTCACACCGAACGCCGACCCCGAGACCGGCGCGGTCGAGGTGGTCGTGTCGCGCGCCGTGGGACCGCTGGCCAAGTTCGGCTACGTGCTGGACCTGCGCCGCGGCAGGCACCAGGAGCGCGAGGACGTGCGCGCCCTGCGCGGCACGACCGTCACGGTGGCCGGCGAGCCGTTCTTCGTCTCCGCGGACGGCGAGATCTACGGGCCCGAGCGGTCCCGGTCGTGGCGGGTCGAGCGGGGCGCCTACTCCATGGTGCTGCCCGCCCCCGGCGACGCCGTCGACCCGGCGGACCAGCCGTAGGGCCGGTCAGATCCAGCCGCGGCGTACGGCCTCGACGCCCGCCGCGAACCTGGTGTCGACGCCCAGGTCGCTCATCAGGGTGTGGATCCGCCGGCGCACGGTGCGCAGGCTCATCCCGAGGGTGCGGGAGATCTGCTCGTCCTTCGCCCCCGCGGCGAGCTGGGTGAGCAGCAGCCGGCGGAGATCGGGGCGGGCATCACCGGAGTCGAGGTGGGGTACGGCGGCGGCGGTGTCCCACAGGGCGTCGAAGTAGGCCACCAGCATCTCGATCAGCCCGCGCTGCCGGATGACCAGCCGGTGCGCGTTGGCCACGCCGGGCGGGTCGGGGAGCATCGCCCGGTTGGTGCCCACGATGGCGAGCCTGGTGTGCACCTCCGGCACCACCCGGATCTGCTCACCGCTGCGCGCCCGGCTGACCAGCACGTCGGGCGCCTCCTGGAGGGCCCGGGCCGGGTAGATGGCGCGGACGACGCGCCCCGCCCGCACCGCGGTCATCGTGGCCTGGAACATCATGGACTCGCTGGGCATCCGCCACTGGTCGGGTCGCAGGAAGAGCACCTCCCCCGACGTCTCCTCGATCCACGAGACCAGCGTCTGGGGCACGCTGCGGTCGCTGGAGAGGCGCTCCCCGTCGATCGCCAGCGCGTGGACGTCCTCGACCCGGCTGTCGCCCTCCCCGAGGAAGGGCAGCGCTCGCGAGAGCCCCGCGAGCCGCTGGGCGACCTCGTCGGCCTTCCGGCTCTCCGCCGCCAGCATCAGGCCGAGGGACTCGGCCGGTGACGCGACGTGCAGCACGTCGTCCTCGAGGCGCACCACGCCCGAGGAGATCATCGGGCCGAGCTCGGCCAGCAGCTGCTCGCGGGTGCGGAGCAGGCTCTGGGCGACCTCGTCGACGCGCGTGCCGCTGCCGGCGTACACCTGCCGGTACAGCCGGTCGACCTCGGGCGGGAGCCCGAGGGCGGCCGCTACGGGACGCATGGGCATGGTGGCAGGTTAGTGCCACTGGCCACTTGGAGCCACGGCAAGAGGGAATTCGGCTGTCAAACTCGGCACCGATGTGCCGATGCCGGGGTCGGGGGACCCAGGGCGTCGACCACCATCGCGGGGCCGCCGGAATCGTCGCAGGGGATCGATTCCGGCGTCCTTGTCATTTCAGGGTCATCTCGGGCCTTCTGACGGTCCTCCTTCTGCGGTGTCCCTCCGCGCTCGGTCGACCGCACCGGCACCTGTAGCGTGGCCGCCCGACCAGCGCATGCGACCAGCGCACCTGATCAGGGAGGGAACCACCGCCGATGGCACGAGGCAAGAGCCAGTCCGAGCCCGTCGACTGGGTGACCCGAGCGGCCGACGACGCCGTCCGGCACGCCGGCGAGGGTGCCCTGGTGACGGTCGCGTCGGGCGCCTCCCCCTCCGGTCCCATCCACCTGGGCAACCTGCGCGAGTTCCTGACCCCGCACTTCGTCGCGGAGGAGCTGCGCCGCCGTGGCGTCGCCGTACGCCACCTGCACAGCTGGGACGACTACGACCGCTTCCGCAAGGTGCCGGCGGGCGTCGACTCCTCGTGGAGCGAGCACATCGGCCGGCCGCTGTCGTCGGTCCCCGACCCGTGGGGCTGCCACGAGTCCTGGGCCGAGCACTTCAAGGCGCCGCTGCGCGCGGCCCTGGTCGAGCTGGGCGTCGAGATGGACGAGATCAGCCAGACGCAGATGTACTCCTCCGGCGCCTATCGCGAGCAGATCCTTCTCGCCGTGCGACGTCGCGACGAGATCGAGCAGGTGCTGGCGAAGCACCGCACCAAGGCGCCGGCGGCCGCTGTGGCCGCCGCCGCCGAGTCCGCCGAGGAGGCGGCCGCGCTCGCCGACTCGATCGCCGCCGACGACGAGGCGACGGGGTCGGGCGACCTCGCCCGCTTCCCGTTCAAGCCGTGGTGCGCCGAGTGCGGGCGCGACACCACCACCGTGACGTCGTACGACCACGAGACGACCGAGCTGACCTACACCTGCGACGTGGACGGCCACGCGGGCCGCACCAACCTCACCACCGAGGACGGCGGCAAGCTGGTCTGGAAGGTCGACTGGCCGATGCGGTGGGCCTACGAGAAGGTCGACTTCGAGCCGGCCGGGCTCGACCACATGACGCCCGGATCCTCCTACACCGTCGGCCAGGAGCTGGTCGGCACGATCTTCGACTGGCGCGCCCCCTCACGGGTGACCTACGCGTTCGTCGGGTTCGCCGGAGTGCAGAAGATGTCGTCGTCGTCGGGAGGGGTGCCCACCGCCGCCGACGCGCTGCGCGTGCTCGAGGCGCCGATCCTGCGCTGGCTCTACGTGCGTCGGCAGCCCAAGCAGGCGTTCACGATCGACTTCGGCCCCGAGGTCGTGCGCCTGTACGACGAGTGGGACGCGCTCGGTCGCAAGGCCGCCGACCCGGAGAAGCGCGACGCCGCCGTGCTGGCGTGGGAGCGCGCCTCCTCGACGGCCACGGCCGGCGCGCTGCCGTCCCCGCGGGTCGTCGTACCGTTCCGCACGCTGTCGTCGGTCGCCGACGTCACCGCCGGCTCCGCCGACCTCATCAGCTCGGTGATCTCCCACGTCGGTCACGCGCACGACTCGGTCGACGACCTCCAGCCGCGGCTAGCGAAGGCGATGCAGTGGACCGCGGAGTTCGTGCCCGACGCCGACCGCACGATCGTGCGGGAGTCGCCCGACACCGATCGGCTCGCCGCGCTGTCGGAGGACGAGGAGCTGTGGCTGCGGATCTTCCTCGACCGGCTACCCGCCTCGATGGACCTCGACGAGGTCACGTCGGTGGTCTACGGCACTCCCAAGGTCGCGCGGGGGCTGGGCTTCGACGACGCGCCCACCGACCAGGTCAAGGCCGACCAGAAGGACTTCTTCCGGCTGCTCTACAACCTGCTCGTCGCCAAGGACCGCGGACCCCGGCTGCCGACGCTGGTCGTCGCCCTCGGCATGGACCGCGTGCGAGACCTGCTGGGAGCCGGGAGCTAGCCGAGCAGCTCGGCGTGCGCCGCGGGGCTGGAGTCGCGCAGGAACTCCGAGCACCGCTCCCACTCGTCGGTCTCGCCGATGGCGCGCGCCGAGAGGGCCAGCAGGGCGAGCGCGCGCAGGAAGCCGCGGTTGGGCTCGTGCTCCCACGGCACCGGGCCGTGCCCCTTCCACCCGTTGCGGCGGAGCATGTCGAGCGATCGGTGGTAGCCCACCCGCGCGTAGGCGTAGACGGTGACGTCGTCGGCGCCCTGCTCCCGCGCCTGCCCGGCCAGCGCGGCCCAGGCGGCGGGCGACGCGGGGCGGCGGCGTACGACGTCGAAGGGAGCCTCGCCGCCGGCGAGCTCGGCATCGGCCGGGTCGACCGGCAGGTGGGTGGGGGGCGGGCCGGCCATCAGGTCCAGGTGGTTCATGCCGCCACAGTAGTGGTCGGTGAAGGGCCGTCGGCGCCGCGTGGTTGAGTGATGCCATGGCCGAAGCTCCCACTCACCCCCGGTCCGAGACGGCCCAGAGCCCGTGGCCCGCGTTGTTCGCGCTGTGCCTGGGCTTCTTCATGATCCTGGTCGACACCACGATCGTCTCGGTGGCGACGCCGGCGATCATCGACGACTTCGACGCCCCGGTGAACACCGTCGTGTGGGTGACCAGCGCCTACCTCCTGGCCTACGCCGTCCCGGTGCTGATCACGGGGCGGCTCGGCGACCGGTTCGGTCCGCGGCGGCTCTACGTCCTCGGGCTCGTGCTGTTCACGGCGGCTTCGCTGTGGTGCGGGCTGACCACCTCGATCGACGGCCTCATCCTGGCGCGCGTGTTCCAGGGCTTGGGTGCCTCGCTGATGACGCCGCAGACGATGGCGATCATCACCCGGATCTTCCCCAGCGCCCACCGCGGTCGCGCGATGTCGCTGTGGGGTGCCACGGCGGGCGTGGCGACGCTGATCGGCCCGGTGCTGGGAGGGGTGCTTGTCGACTCGCTCGGCTGGGAGTGGATCTTCTTCGTCAACGTGCCCATCGGCCTGGTGGCGCTCGTGCTGGCGATGCGGCTCGTGCCCCGCCTGGAGACCCACCACCACCGGTTCGACTGGCTCGGAGTGGCGCTCAGCGGCGCCGGGATGCTGCTGCTGGTGTTCGGCGTCCAGGAGGGTCACCAGTACGACTGGTCGGTCATCATCGGCCCGATCACCGTGTGGCGGCTGATCGTCGTCGGCCTGGTGGTGCTGGTCGGCTTCGTCTGGTGGCAGTCCCGCAACCCGCACGAGCCGTTGATGCCGCTGGGTCTCTTCGCCGACCGCAACTTCTCGATCGCCAACCTCGGCATCGCCACGGTCGGCTTCGCCTTCACGGCGATGGGCTTCCCCCTGATGCTGTGGGCCCAGGTCGTGCGCGGCTACTCCCCCACGCAGGCCGGGCTGCTGCTGGTGCCGATGGCCGTCGTGTCGCTCGTCCTGGCGTCGTGGGTCGGCAAGCTCAGCGACCGGGTGCACCCCCGCATCCTGACCGTGCTCGGGTTCGGCTTCCTCATCGCCGGCCTGCTGCTGCTGTCGTGGTGGATGGCGCCGGACACCGCGCTGTGGCAGCTGGTGCTCGCACTGGCTGCGGTCGGTGTCGGCAGCTCCTTCCTGTGGGCGCCGTTGAGCACCACCGCCAACCGCAACCTGTCGCTCCGGCTGGCGGGTGCCGGCGCCGGCGTCTACAACGCCAACCGGCAGGTCGGCTCGGTCCTCGGCTCGGCGGCGATCGCCGTACTCATCGACTCGCGGCTCGCCGCGAACGGCCTCGGCGCGACCCAGGGTGAGCCCGCTGCCGTCGCCAAGCTGCCGGCGGCCGTGGCGACGTCGTTCAGCGACGCGATGGCGCAGTCGTTGCTGCTCGTGCCGATGGTGCTCGCGCTCGGCCTGGTGGCCGTGGTGCTCTTCGAGCGGCCCCGCCACTTCGCTCCGCTGACGAAGGCCGGCCGCTAGCGACGCGGCTCTCTTCTGAGGCGACGAGGCGATTGGGACGCGGAGCACGGGGTACCGCGAGGATCTACCCGCTCTGGAAGGACCATCATGGCTCGCAACACGCTCTCCCGTTCCCTGCACGACGTCGGTCTCGCCGCCTGGTTCGGCGGGACGCTGGCCAATGCCGTCGCCCTCAACCCCGCGGCGGGACAAGGTGGCTCGTCGACCGATCGAGGCGCGGTCGCCAACGTCGGTTGGGACCGCTGGACGCCCGTCAACGCCGCTGCGATCGGCGCCCACCTCGTCGGCGCCGTCGGCCAGCTCGCCGGCAACAAAGGCCGGATCACCGCCCAGCAGGGCGTCGGCTCGATGGCCGTGGCAAAGACCGCGCTGACCGCGGCCGCCCTGGGTGTCACGGCATACTCCCGGGTGCTGGGGCGCAGGGTCTCCGAGGAGACGCGGATGCCGGCGGAGTCGGGCACGCAGCCCGACGCCGGCACGCCGCCCGCCGTCGCGAACGCACAGCGTCAGCTTCGGGCCATGCAGTGGGCGGTGCCTGCCATCACCGGAGCACTGGTCGTGGTGAGCGCCTTCGCAGGCGAGCAGCAGCGCGCCGCCGAGGCCAACCGGGGAATCGTCCAGAGGCTGCTGCCCTAGCCGGCCTCAGGCGCCCAACGTGGTGCCGGCGGAGCGGAGGTTCTCACAGGCCTCGACGATCCGGGCCGCCATGCCGGCCTCGGCGGCCTTGCCCCACGCACGCGGGTCGTAGGCCTTCTTGCTGCCGACCTCGCCGTCGACCTTGAGCACGCCGTCGTAGTTGCTGAACATGTGCGCGGCGACGGGGCGCGTGAAGGCGTACTGCGTGTCGGTGTCGACGTTCATCTTGACCACGCCGTAGTCGACGGCCGCGGCG
This sequence comes from Nocardioides sp. LHG3406-4, assembly GCF_049897745.1. Classification (NCBI taxonomy): domain Bacteria; kingdom Bacillati; phylum Actinomycetota; class Actinomycetes; order Propionibacteriales; family Nocardioidaceae; genus Nocardioides; species Nocardioides sp. LHG3406-4. The sequence continues at coordinate 192,363 of NZ_JAFCWV010000004.1, read as the reverse complement.
ATCTCCTCGGCCGTCGAGCCGGAGCCACCGTGGAAGACCAGGTCGAACGGCTTCGCGCCGGCCTCGAGCCCGAGCTTCTCGACCACGGCCTCCTGCGCCGCCTTGAGGATCTCCGGCCGGAGCTGGACGTTGCCGGGCTTGTAGACGCCGTGCACGTTGCCGAAGGTGAGCGCCGCCATGTAGCGGCCATGCTCGCCGGTGCCGAGCGCCTCGACCGTGGCCAGCGCGTCCTCGGGCGTGGTGTAGAGCTGGTCGTTGATCGCGTTGTCGACGCCGTCCTCCTCGCCGCCGACGACACCGATCTCGACCTCCAAGATGATGTGCGCGGCCGCGCACTTGGCGAGCAGCTCCCGGGCGATCTCGAGGTTCTCGTCGAGCGGGACGGCCGAGCCGTCCCACATGTGCGACTGGAACAGCGGCGCCTCGCCGCGCGCGACCCTCTCGACCGAGATGTCGATCAGCGGCCGCACGAAGCCGTCCAGCTTGTCCTGAGGGCAGTGATCGGTGTGCAGGCCGATGTTGACGGGGTAGCTCTTGGCCACCTCGGCGGCGTACGCCGCGAAGGCCACGGAGCCGGTGACCATGTTCTTCACGCTGGGCCCGGAGAGGTACTCCGCGCCGCCGGTCGAGATCTGGATGATGCCGTCGGAGCCGGCGTCGGCGAACCCCTGCAGCGCGGCGTTGAGCGTCTGCGACGACGACACGTTGATGGCCGGGTAGGCGAACGACCTGGCCTTGGCCGCATCGAGCATCTCGGCGTAGCGCTCGGGGGTGGCGATGGGCATCGGGAGCTCCTCGAAGATGTGGCGGAACAGCGCGTGCTGACGTCGATTTCAACCCTAGCCGCTCGTCTCGCCCGACTCCGGTTCCCCCTAGGGTGACCTCAGCACGCGAGACGGCTCGCGTCTGATCGGGGGATCACATGAGCGACGACCGGTACGTGTCCACGCCCACCGGAGCCGTCGACGCCGACGGCCAACGCCAGCGCTTCACCGCGTTCCTGGCCCTGGCGCTCGGCATCCTCGGCGCCCTGGGCGGTGGCGTCGTCGGTACGGCGGTGCAGTGGCTCTCCTTCTCCGTCGCGCAGACCAGCTACCCGGACGGGATCTTCGCGGTCCTGATGGGCGGCGTGCCCGTCATCTTCGGGGTCGTCGCCATCGTGCTCGGCATGCAGGCGTCGGCCGCCCGCGACCCGCTGGACGCCCCGATCGGCAGGGTCGGGGCCACGCTCGGCGCGGTGGCCGTCGTCGGCGGCGTGCTCTACGTCGTCGCCCTGCTGCTCGAGCGGTGACACTCGCGGCCTGACGACGCCGCACCTCTCGACCATTCCCTCATTGTGGTGATTCGCGGCGCCCTGCCTTCGTGCTGACATGCCTAAGTGAGCAGGAGCCGCGGGGGGCTCTTGGGTGGGCTCCTCCCTTCAAAGGTGTCATGGCCGTCGTCCGGGGGGACGGGACGGCCGAGGGATCACGCCCGCGGCCGCTTACGCGCCAGACCAGCACTCGTCGTAGCGCTCGCCGCGCCGTTGCTCGCGATCCCCCAGGTGGCCGTGACCGCCTTCGCGCCGCCCGCCGGTGCGGCGTGTGCCAACGAGATCGCGTGCGAGAACGCCAAGCCGGGCACCCCGAAGAGCGTCTGGGACATCCAGGAGGCCGGCGACGAGACCATCCAGGGCTTCGCCACCCAGATCTCGGTCAACCGCGGCGAGCGGATCGACTTCAAGGTCGACACGACCGCGCCGTCGTTCAGCGTCGAGATCTACCGCACCGGCTGGTACGCCGGTGACGGGGCGCGCCGGATCGACACCCAGCCCATCCCGACCGTCGCCCAGGACCAGCCCAACTGCGCCAACGACGTCGCGACCGACATGGTCGACTGCGGCAGCTGGGCCGTCTCCGCGTCGTGGACCGTCCCGCCGACCGCGGTGTCGGGTGTCTACATCGCGCGCCTCGTCCGCGGGGACGGCGTTGGTGACAGCCACGTCACCTTCATCGTGCGCGACGACGCCAGTCACTCCGACCTGGTGTTCCAGACCTCCGACACCACGTGGCAGGCCTACAACAACTACGGCGGCCCCAACTACTACAGCGGCGGCTCGCACGGCACGCCAGCTCGCGCCTACAAGCTCTCCTACAACCGGCCGTTCAACACGCGCTACCAGACGACCAAGCGCGACTTCTACTTCGCCAACGAGTACCCGCTCGTGCGGTTCCTCGAGCGCAACGGCTACGACGTCTCCTACATCGCCGGGCCCGACACCGACCGGCGCGGGCACCTGCTGACGAACCACAAGACCTACCTGTCGGTCGGGCACGACGAGTACTGGTCCGGCCGCCAACGTGCCAACGTTCTGGCCGCGCGTGACGCGGGAGTCAACCTGATGTTCCTCTCCGGCAACGAGATGTACTGGCGCGTCCGCTGGGAGATCGACCACCGCACCATGACGAGCTACAAGGAGACCTGGGCGAACGGCAAGGCCGACCCCGAGCCCGAGTGGACCGGCACCTTCCGCGACCCTCGCTTCGCCCCGCAGAGCGCCGGCGCCGGAATCCCCGAGAACGCCGTGACCGGCACGATGTTCATGGCCAACCACAACGAGTTCCCACTGAAGGTCGACTCCCGCGAGGGCAGGCTGCGCCTGTGGCGGAACACCGACCTCGCCGCCCTGCCACCGGGCGGCTCCCGGGAGCTCACCCCGCGCACCGTGGGCTACGAGTCCGACGAGGACCTCGACAACGGCTTCCGGCCACCCGGGCTGATCCGTCTGTCCACCACCACCGGGACGACCCAGGAGCGACTCCAGGACTTCGGCAACACCGTCTCCCCGGGTCAGACCACCCACCACATGACGATGTACCGCGCGCAGAGCGGCGCGCTCGTCTTCGGCGCCGGCACGATCCAGTGGACCTGGGGCCTCGACGACGTGCACGACGCCTCGTTCGGCGCCCCGCCACCCGACCCCGCGATGCAGCAGGCCCAGGTCAACCTGCTCGCCGACATGGACGCCCAGCCGACCACCCTGATGGCCGGGTTGTCGCCCGCGTCCGCCTCGACGGACACGGTCGGGCCGACGGTCACCATCGGTCCGCTCGGCGGCCAGCAGGCCAACGGCGCCCGGGTCACCGTGAGCGGCACCGCGCAGGACGTGGGCGGAGGCCAGGTCGCCGGGGTGGAGGTCTCGACCGACCGCGGCGCCACCTGGCACCCCGCGGAAGGCACCACGAGCTGGAGCTACACCTACACCCAGCACGGATACGGCGCGCGTGCCGTGCGCGTGCGCGCGGTCGACGACAGCGCCAACATCGGCCCCGGCAGGGCCCGGCACCCGCAGGCCACCTGTCCCTGCTCGATCTTCGGCGACGAGGTGCCTGCGGTCCCCGACAGCGGCGACGGCTCGCCGTACGAGCTGGGTCTGCGGTTCATCCCGATGCGCGACGGTGCGGTCACAGGGGTCCGGTTCTACAAGGGCGCCGGCAACACCGGCACGCACGTGGGTCGGCTCTGGACCTCGGGTGGCACGAAGCTGGGCGAGGCGACCTTCACGTCGGAGTCGGCCACCGGCTGGCAGTCGGTGAGCTTCCCCGCCCCGGTGACGGTGCAGGCCGGCCAGACCTACGTCGTGTCCTACTCCGCGCCCAACGGTCACTACGCCGCCGAGCTCGACGCCTTCGAGCTCCACGGGATCGAGGCCGACCCGGTCTCGGTGCCTGGCGGCTTCGCCGGCGGCGACGCCGGGGTCTTCTCGGGCACGCCCGGCGCGTTCCCCCAGACGGTCGTCCGCAACTCCAACTACTACGTCGACGTCCGGTTCCAGCCCAGTGGGCCGCCCGACCCCCTCCCCACCATCGAGGTCACCGGTCGCCAGCCGGCGCCCGGCTCGACCGGAGTGCCCCGCACCACCGCGGTCACCGTGTCCTTCTCCGCGCCGATCGACCCGGGTGCCGCGTTCACGGTGAGCCAGGGCTCGGCGCCGGTAGCCGGCAGCGTGACGACCTCCGAGGGCGGGCGCACGCTGACCTTCACGCCGTCCGCCGCACTCGCTCCTCAGACCCAGGTGACCGCCAGCCTGAGCGGCGTCACGTCCACCGACGGCATCGACCTCGCGCCGCTCTCCTGGTCGTTCACCACCGAGTCCGCGACAACCACGGGCCCACCCACCACCGACCCCCCCGCGCACGGCACTCGAACGGTCACGCTCTTCGGCAGCAGGAAGCCTCGCGGGAAGCTCTCCGCGCGGCGTGGCGTCGAGGTGGGCGTGGAGTTCACCCCGACCAGGGCGGGCTCGGTGGTGGCGCTCCGCTACTTCCAGGTGAGCGGGCGCGTGGCCCCGCGCTCGGTGACCCTCTGGTCCGACCGCGGCACGAGGCTGGTCCGCGCGAAGATCCCGCGCAAGGGCGCCAAGCCCGCGAAGGCCGGCTGGCGCACCGTCACCCTCGCCGATCCCGTCGGGCTGCGCGCCGGCCGGTCCTACGTCGCGTCCTACTACCTGCCGGCCGGCCGAGCCGCCCGCACGACCGACTTCTTCAAGCGGAAGGTGTGGTCGTCGGGGCCCCTGCGTGCCAAGCGGTCCGACAACGGGCGCTACGTGTTCGCGCCCAAGAGCCGCTTCCCCCGGAAGGTCGACCGCGGGGTCAACTTCTACGCTGACGTGCGGTTCGACTACTAGCCCCGCCAGGCGCCGTCGCCCGACAGGTCGGCGTACTCCCTGATCCAGGTGTGCATGGCGATCGCCGCCGCGGCCGATGCGTTGATGGACCGGGTGGAGCCGAACTGTGCGATCGAGAACGTGCCGTCGCACGCCGCCCGCGCACCGTCGGAGAGTCCCGGCCCCTCCTGACCGAACAGGAAGCACACCCGGCGCGGCAGGCTCATGGTCTCGAGGTGCTCCGAGCCGGGCAGGTTGTCGATGCCGAGCAGCCGCACGTCCACCTCGTGGAGGTACGCCGCCAGGTCCGCGGCCGTCTCGTGGTGCCGGATGTGCTGGTAGCGGTCGGTCACCATCGCACCCCGGCGGTTCCACCGCCGGTTGCCGACGATGTGCACCTCCGCGGCCAGGAACGCGTTGGCCGACCGCACGATCGTGCCGATGTTGAAGTCGTGCTGCCAGTTCTCGATGGCGACGTGGAAGTCATGCCGCCGGGTGTCGAGGTCGGCGACGATCGCGGCCATCGACCAGTAGCGGTAGCGGTCGACGACGTTGCGGCGGTCGCCCTCGGCGAGCAGCGCGGCGTCGTACACCTCGCTGCCGGGGCCGGTCGGCAGCGGTCCGTCCCACGGCCCGACCCCGACCTCGGGCGGACCGTGCGGCATCGGGTCGTACGGCGCCCGCTCTTCCTCGTCCATGCCCGCAGGCTATGTGGGCGGGCCGGTTAGGGTTGCGCGCGTGACCGCACTGCTGGACCTCCACCCCCTCCTGCTCGGGATGGACTGGATGGATCCCAACTGGCTGCTCGACCGCTTCGGGGGCGCCGCGTTCTGGCTGAGCCTGGTGATCATCTTCGTGGAGTGCGGGCTGTTCTTCCCGTTCCTGCCCGGCGACACGCTCCTGTTCGCGATGGGGCTGTTCATCTCCACCGAGCGGATCGACGTCTTCCCCGGGCCGCCGTCGGTCGAGCTCCTGATCGCCCTGGTGCTGTTCACCGTCGCCGGCTTCCTCGGCAACGTCGTCGGCTACGAGATAGGCCGCGCCGTCGGTCCCCCGCTCTACGAGCGCAACGGCCGGATCCTCAAGCAGAAGTACTTCGACCAGACGTCGGCGTTCTTCGACAAGCACGGCAACAAGGCGCTGGTGATCGGGCGATTCGTCCCCTTCGTCCGCACCTACATCACCGTGGTCGCCGGGGTGACCCGGATGGACCGCCGCCGGTTCTTCACTTGGAGCCTGATCGGAGCCGTGGCCTGGGTGCTCAGCATCACCCTGCTCGGCTACTTCCTCGGCTCGGCCTTCCCTGCGCTGGGCGAGAACATCGACAAGGCGATCGCCGTGATCCTCGCCTTCTCGCTGATCCCGGTGGCCTGGGAGTGGTGGCGGCACAAGCGCACCAGCGCCCCCGCGGCCGACGACCGTGACCACGACGGCCGGCCCGACCGCGACGTCGCCGGGCAGGACGTCGACCCGCTGACCTGAGGCGTGGCGGTCAGGACGCGGCGCGAGCGGCGTCCAGCTGCGCCCTGGTGAGCACCGGACGGACATCGATGCCCACGTCGGCGAGCGGGTTCTCCTCACCCGGGCTGCGGTCGATCGCGCACACGACGACCTCCACGATCGCCCCGCGCTCACGGAGTGCGCGCGTGGCGTCACGCACGGCGCCGCCGGTGGTGAGGACGTCCTCGACCAGGGTGATGCGCCGGCCCTCGACGTCCGGCCCCTCGGCGAGCTTGCACGTGCCGTACTCCTTGGCCTTCTTGCGGACGAAGAGGGCGGGCAGCCCCGTGTCGGCGCTCAGCACGGTGACGATCGGGATGCCACCCATCTCGAGGCCGCCCAGGAGCTCGGTGCCGGCGGGCAGGAGATGGACCATGCGGGCGGCGACCCGCGCCAGCAGCGCCGGGTCGGACTCGAAGAGGTACTTGTCGAAGTACTCGCTCGCCACCTGACCCGAGCGGAGGGTGAACTCCCCCCGGAGTCGGCAGCAGGCGTCGATGTCGGCGGCCAGCGTGTCGGCGTCGTTGGTCGGTGTGGTGGAGCCCTGCGGCTCAATGCTGCTCATGGCGGTGAGGGTAGCGACTCCTAGGATCGGTGCCCTGATGACGTCCGCACCCGAGTTCCGCCTCCGCGAGATCGCCGTGCCGGCATACGGGCCGAGCATCGTCGAGGGGCTGGGTCACGGCGCGATCCTGCCGATCGTGGCGCTGCACGCGCGTGAGCTCGGGGCCACCGTCGGTCAGGCCGCGCTCGTGGTCGCCCTGATCGGCATCGGGCAGCTGATGATGTCGCTGCCCGCGGGGGCACTGGTGGCTCGCATCGGCGAGCGACGGGCGCTGACGGTCACCGGCCTGTTGGAGTTCGTCGTCTTCGTGCTCGCGTGGCGCACCGAGAACCTGGTCATCTTCGCGGTCCTGGTGCTGCTGACGGGGATGGCCTGGTCGGTCTTCCTCCTCGGGCGGCAGGGCTTCATGATCGACGCGGTGCCGATCCACTTCCGGGCCAGGGCGCTCTCCGCCCTCGGCGGGAGCCACCGCATCGGCATGCTCGCCGGACCCCTGATCGGAGCGCTGCTCATCCACTTCTTCGGGCTGTCGTCGGTCTTCGCGCTCGGGGCGGTGGCCAGCCTCGCCGCCGTGGCGATGGTGCAGTGGATGCCCGACCTGGGCGCGGACGCACGGGCGGCCCAGGCGGTCGACGGACCGCTGTCTGTGTGGTCGGTCCTGCGGCAGCACCGTCGGGTGCTCGTCACGCTCGGCAGCGCGGTCGCGGTCATCTCCGCCTCCCGCTCGCTGCGGCTGGCCCTGCTCCCGCTGTGGTGCGACCACGTCGGCCTCTCGGCGTCGGCCACCTCCCTCATCTTCGGTCTCGCCGCCGCCGTCGACGTCTCGCTGTTCTACCCCGCCGGCTGGGTGATGGATCGCTTCGGCCGCGTCTGGGTCGCGTTCCCGGTCGTCGCGACCGCGGCGGTCGGCGTACTCCTGCTGCCACTGGCCGAGACGTTCTGGTCGGTGCTCGCCATCTCGGTGCTCATCGCCGTCGGCAACGGCCTCGGCTCGGGGATCGTGATGACGATGGGCGCCGACACCGCGCCCGTGGCCGGACGTGCGCAGTACCTCGGCGGCTGGCGGCTGGCCGCCGACCTCGGCAACACCGCCGCGCCCGTGGCGCTGGGGGCGCTGACCGTGGTCATGCCGCTGGTCGGAGCCTGTCTCGCCCTGGGCGGCGTGGGCATCGCCGGCACCGTCTGGGTGACCTACTGGACCGGCCGCCTCGACCGGTTCAGGTCGTCCGCGGCTCCTTCGTGAGCAGGTGACCGAAGGCGATCATCCGGTTGTCGGTGTGGAAGATCTCCGAGCAGGTCGTCAGCGTGATCAGCCGCTGGCCGGGCTTCTGCTCGGGCTGGGGCCCGTCCGGATCGGGATTGGTCGGCAGCGGGTCGACCACCCAGGTCTGGGTGAACGGCACGATCAGGTCGTCGCCGCCGGTGTCGAGGACGTAGGTGTAGGTCCACTCGCGGGTCTCGACGACGATCTCGTCGCCGGGCACGAGCTCCGGCATCCGCCGCAACGGCTCGCCGTGGGTGACGCGGTGCGCGGCGAGGGCGTAGTTGCCCTTGGCGCCGGGCGCCGCGGAGCTCTCGAAGTGCCCGAAGCCGGCCGCCAGGGCGTCGTCGGCCACCCCCTCGAGCAGCGGGACCGCGTAGTCGTCCCCGAAGCGGGGGATGCGTACGACGGCCTGGACCGTGCCATCTGAGGCCTCGACGGTGTCCTTGCCCTGGTGCCAGCTCTTCTCCACCTTCTCGACGAGCTCGGTGTGCTTGCGGGCGGAGACCCAGTTGGTGCCGTACATCTGCCAGCCGACCCAGCCCAGCATCACCAGGCCGGCGAGGACCATGAGCAGGCCGACGATGGTGAGGATCCGGCCCCGGCGCCGCCGGGTGGGCGCTGGCTCGGCGGACATGCGGGTGAGTCTAGGCGGGTCGTCGTTACGCTCGCGGGCATGTCTGCGAAGAGGCCCCGACCCGTCGCGAGCCGGCTGCGCGGCACACCTCCCACGATCTTCACCCAGATGTCGGCCCTGGCCCTGCGCACCGGCGCGATCAACCTCGGCCAGGGGTTCCCCGACGTCGACGGTCCGCCGTCGGTGATCGCGGCAGCCGAGGAGGCGCTGCGCACGGGCCGCAACCAGTACGCGCCCGGCCCCGGCGTGCCCGCCCTGCGCCGGGCAGTCGCGGCCCACCAGATCCGGCACTACGGCATCGAGCTCGACCCGGACAGCCAGGTCGTGATCACCACCGGCTGCACCGAGGGGATCGCCGCGGCCATGCTCGGCCTCGTCGAGCCCGGCGACGAGGTGGTCGTGCTGGAGCCCTACTACGACTCCTACGTCGCGACGATCGAGATGGCCGGAGGGGTACGCCGACCCGTCACGCTGCGGGCGCCCGACTTCCGCCTCGACGTCGACGCCCTGCGCGCGGCGGTCTCTCCGCGCAGCCGGTTCGTGCTGCTCAACAGCCCGCACAACCCCACAGGCACGGTGCTCACCGAGGACGAGCTGCGGGCCGTGGCAGACGTGGCGATCGAGCACGACCTGGTCGTCATCACCGACGAGGTCTACGAGCACCTCGTCTTCACCGGCAGCACCCACGTGCCGATCTCGACGCTCCCCGGCATGCTCGAGCGCACGCTCACGCTCTCCAGCGTGGGCAAGAGCTACTCCTTCACCGGGTGGAAGGTCGGCTGGGCCACCGGACCGGCGGACCTGGTCGGCGCCGTGCTCGCGGCGAAGCAGTGGCTCACCTTCACCTCGGGCGCTCCGCTGCAGCCGGCCGTCGCGCTGGCCCTCGACGAGGAGCCCGACTTCCCGGCCCAGCTGGCCGCCTCCCTCGAGCAACGGCGTGACCTGCTCTGTGCCGGGCTCGCCGAGGCGGGGCTCGCACCACGCGTGCCGCAGGGCACCTACTTCGCCACCACCAACGTCTCGCACCTGGGCTGGGCCGACGGCATGGCGTTCTGCCGCGCCCTGCCGGAGCGCGCCGGTGTCGTGGCCATCCCGACCCAGGGCCTCCACGACGACCAGGACGCCGGTCGCCACCTGGTGCGCTGGGCCTTCTGCAAGGAGCCCGACGTCATCTCCGCCGCGCTGCGACGGCTGGCCGGGGCCGACCTCAGCGCGTGAGGGGCGGCCGCAGCGTCAGCGGCCGGAGACCCACGCTCGCACGTCGGGACGACGCAGCAGTGCGATCACCACGATCGCCGCGACCGCGGGCACGGCGAGGGCGACCGAGGCCAGGGTGCCGACCAGGCAGAACGCGGCGACCGCCGCCGATGAGATCAGCAGGCCGCGCGCCGCGCGGAGCCTGCGGCGCAGCATGACACCGGCGCACAGGCACGCGAGGGCGGACCAGAGGATCACCACGGCGCCCAGGAAGTAGGTCGTCGCGAGCAGCGTCGAGTCGGTGACGCCCTGGGTCTCGATGTCGGGGTTCTGCTTGGCGATCTCGTCGAGGAGCACGTCGGGTGACGAGGCCACGACCGCCAGGGCGACGATCGACGACATCAGCGCGAAGCCGGCGAAGACCCACGTGATGATCGCGGCCGCGACGAGCGAGTCGGGCCTGGTGGCCCGGACCGGTGGCTGCTGGACGACGGGCGCCAGGGCGACCGGCGGCCGGCCGAAGCCGTCGAACGGGCGGGCGGCGCCCGTGGGTGCCGGGGGCTGCTGCTCGGGCACCGGGGGCGGCCAGACGGCCTGCTGCCCGCTCCCGCGCTCGACCGGCGGTGCCGCCTTGCCGTCGAACCAGTCACGGGCCGGCTGGAGCCAGAGCATCAGCGAGGCCACCGCCACCAGCGACGACATGAAGCCACCCGTGACGATGCCGGTCACGAACAGCGGTGCGGCCAGCACGGCGAGGCCGAGGCGGGCGCCGCGGTGCCGGCGGAGCACGTGGAACCCGAGCACGGCCGCTGCCGTGGCGCAGCCGGCAGCCACCATGGCGCTCACGTGCAGGAGCATCACCACGCTCTCGACCGACATGCCGAGTCCGTCGCCCGGAGGCTCAGCGAGGAATTTCTCGATCGCGTCGCGCGACTGCAGCGACCGCACGCCGGAGATGACCTCGTAGCCGGTGAGCACGACGAACGCGGAACCGACCATGATCATCCAGCCGGCCCACGTCACCTGACGCGGTCGCGGCAGGCTCTTCTCGGTGTCGCTCACGGCCCCATTCCACCATTGCGGCCCAAGAGCCGCGGACCCGCGTTCAGACCGGTCACACCGGGGACAGGACCAGCCCGTCGCCCCCGACGTCCACGGCGACCGAGCCGCCGTCGCCCACCTCGCCACCGATCAGCATCCGGGCGAGCGGGTCGCCGATGGCCGACTGGATGAGCCGGCGCAGCGGCCGGGCGCCGTACGCCGGGTCGTAGCCGGTCTCGGCCAGCCAGGTCCGCGCCTCGTCGGAGACGGTGAGGGTGATCCGGCGGACCGCCAGTCGCTTCTCGAGCAGCGCGAGCTGCAGGTCGACGATGTGCGCCAGGTCGTCCATGGTCAACGCGTCGAACAGGACGACCTCGTCGAGCCGGTTGAGGAACTCCGGCTTGAAGTGCGCACGGACGACGCCCATCACCGAGTCCTTCCTCGTCGCCGGGTCCAGGGTGGGGTCGACCAGGTAGCTCGACCCGAGGTTGCTGGTGAGCACGAGCAGGGTGTTGCGGAAGTCGACCGTGCGGCCCTGGCTGTCGGTCAGCCGGCCGTCGTCGAGGACCTGCAGCAGGATGTCGAAGACCTCAGGGTGCGCCTTCTCGACCTCGTCGAGGAGCACGACGGAGTACGGGCGGCGGCGCACGGCCTCGGTGAGCTGGCCACCCTCGTCGTACCCGACGTAGCCGGGGGGCGCGCCCACGAGCCGGGCGACCGAGTGCTTCTCGGAGTACTCGCTCATGTCGACGCGCACGATCGCCCGGTCGTCATCGAAGAGGAAGTCGGCCAGCGCCTTCGCCAGCTCGGTCTTGCCGGTGCCGGTCGGGCCGAGGAAGAGGAAGCTCCCGGTCGGCCGGTTCGGGTCGGAGATGCCTGCCCGCGAGCGGCGTACGGCGTCACTCACGGCGCCGACGGCCTCGCGCTGCCCGATCAGGCGCTCCCCGAGGGCCGCCTCCATCTCGAGCAGCTTGGCGGTTTCGCCCTGCAGCATCTTGCCGGTGGGGATGCCGGTCCAGGCCTCCACGACGTCGGCGATCTGCTCGGCACCGACCTCCTCGCCGACGAGGGGGTCGAGGTCCGTCCGCTCGGTGCCCTCGACCGAGGAGAGCTTCTTCTCGAGCTCGGGGATCTTGCCGTAGAGGATCTCGCTGGCCTCGTCGAGCCTGCCCTCGCGCATCAGCTTGTCTGCGTTGACCCGGATCGCGTCGAGCCGGCGACGCAGCTCGCCCTCGTCCTCGAGGGTGGCCTTCTCCTGCTCCCAGCGCGCTTCGAGTCCGCGCAGCTCCTCCTCGCGGTCGGCGAGGTCGGAACGCAGTGCCGCGAGCCGGTCGACGGAGGCGTCGTCGCTCTCCTTGGCGAGCGCGAACTCCTCCATCTTGAGCCGCTCGACCTGGCGGCGCAGCTGGTCGATCTCCTCCGGCGACGACTCGATCTCCATCCGGAGCCGAGAGGCCGCCTCGTCGATGAGGTCGATCGCCTTGTCGGGCAGCTGACGGCCGGTGATGTAGCGGTCGCTGAGGGTGGCGGCCGCGACCAGCGCGGCGTCGGTGATGCGGACGCCGTGGTGGGCCTCGTACTTCTCCTGGATCCCGCGCAGGATCTGGACGGTGTCCTCGACGCTGGGCTCGCCGACGAAGACCTGCTGGAAGCGACGCTCGAGCGCGGGGTCCTTCTCGATGCGCTCGCGGTACTCGTCGAGGGTCGTCGCACCGATCATGTGCAGCTCGCCGCGCGCGAGCATCGGCTTGAGCATGTTGCCGGCGTCCATCGCGGAGTCGCCTCCGGCGCCTGCGCCGACGACCGTGTGCAGCTCGTCGATGAAGGTGATGACCTGCCCGCCGGCGTCCTTGATCTCCTCGAGCACGGCCTTGAGGCGCTCCTCGAACTCGCCGCGGTACTTCGCACCGGCCACCATCGCGGCCAGGTCGAGGCTCAGCACGCGCCGGCCCTTGAGCGAGTCGGGCACGTCGCCGGCGACGACGCGCTGCGCGAGTCCCTCGACGACGGCCGTCTTGCCGACGCCGGGCTCACCGATCAGCACCGGGTTGTTCTTGGTACGGCGCGACAGCACCTGGATCACCCGGCGGATCTCGGCGTCCCGGCCGATCACCGGGTCGAGCCGGCCCTCCTCGGCGGCCTCGGTGAGGTCGACGGAGTACTTGTCCAGCGCCTCGTACGTCGACTCCGCCTCCTGGCTGGTGACCCGGCGGTTGCCGCGCACGGCCGTGAGGCCCTCGCGCATCCCGTCGGCGGTGAGGCCCGCGTCGGTGAGCACCTTCTTGGCCGACGACTCCACGGTCGCCAGCGAGATGAGCAGGTGCTCGGTGGCGACGTACTCGTCCTTCATCGACGCCGCGAGGTCCAGGGCGCCGGCCAGCACCCGGGTGAGCGCCGAGGACGCCGAGGGCTGCGCCACGGTGGAGCCTGTGGCGCGCGGCAGGGTGTCGAGCGCGGCCTGGGCCCGGGCCGTCAGCGAGTCGGCGTCGACGCCGGCCTTGGTGACGAGCGTGCGGGCGAGGCCGTCCTCCTGGCGCAGCAGCGCCACCAGGAGGTGGACGGGCTCGGTCACGGTGTTGCCCGCCGTCGTCGCGGACAGCTGTGCGGCCTCGATGACCTCGCGGCTGCGGGTGGTGAACTTGTCGGCTCCGAACTGGCTCAACGCTGGCTCCTGCTTTCGTCGTCCGGGGGTGACGCGTGCCCCCGGGATCACTCTGGCGTCCACTGGCACAACGCGCCACAAGTTGAGTCCATTCCACTCAACTTTGCCCGACCCCGACCCCTGAGCGCGACCCGACGCGCACCCGTGGCAGCGTCACCCGGACAGCATCGCGCACTAGCATGACCACGCTGTCCCTTGTGGAGGATGATGTGAAGCTGTTCGGCAAGAAGTCGCGCTCGGACGACCAGCCCGTGATCGAGGCGCCCGCCCCGGTCGAGGAGGAGAAGCCGATCAGCGTGGTCGTCGTCGACGACGACGACGACCTGCGCGGCATCCTGCGGATCGCCCTGGAGTCGCGCGGCTTCGACATCCTCGGTGACACCTCCGACGCGATGGCGGCGCTCCAGGTGGTCCGCGACGGCCAGCCCGACATCATCCTGCTCGACCTCGCCATGCCCGAGGTGACCGGGCTGGAGGTGCTGCCGCTGCTGCTCGAGCAGTCGCCGCGCTCCAAGATCGTCATCTGCTCGGCCATCAGCGCGACCCACATGACCGAGGCGGCGCTCGACGCGGGTGCCGACGCCTACATCATCAAGGGAGTCTCGGCGAAGACCTTGATCGGCCACCTCAGACGCGTGGCCCACTCCGGGCCGGTGCGCCCGGTGCGCCCCTATCCGCTCGGCCGCGACTACGTCGAGCCGCCGACCCCGACGGCCGGGTGACCCGGCTCCAGCTCGTCTCGGACTGCTCGAGCTGCTTCGGACTCTGCTGCGTCCTGATGCCGTTCCGGGCGCGGTCCGGCTTCGGCGAGGACAAGGACAGCGGCACGCCCTGCCGGCACCTGGGCGCCGACGACGGCTGCGGGATCCATGACGGCCTGCGTGATCGCGGCTGGCCCGGATGCACGGTCTTCGAGTGCTTCGGCGCCGGCCAGCACGTCTCGCAGGGGACGTACGGCGGCACGTCGTGGCGCGAGGCCGACAACCTGGGCGAGATGGCCGCCGTGCTCTCCGCGATGCGCCAGCTCCACGAGATGCTGTTCCACCTGAGCGAGGTCGAGCGCCGCTCACCGTCACCGGCAGCGAGCGAGCTGCTCGAGCGGATCACCGCCCTGGCCTCGGGCGACGCAGAGTCGGTGCTGGGCGTCGACGTCGACGCGGTGCGGGCGGAGGTCGGGGCCGAGCTCGGGTCGGCCAGCGAGCGCATCCGTGGCCCCCTGGGCGCCGACCGTGCGGGCGCCGACCTGTCCGGGCGGGACATGCGTGCCGAGCCGCTGGCCGGGGCCTGCCTGCGCGGTGCGCTGCTGCTCGGCGCCGACCTGCGCGAGTGCGACCTGTCCGACACCGACCTGCTCGGGGCCGACCTGCGCGGCGCGGACGTACGGGGTGCCGACCTGTCGGCCGCGGTCTTCCTCACCCAGCCCCAGGTCAACGCCACCACCGGCGACGGGAAGACCCGCCTGCCGGCCGGGCTGTCGCGACCCGGCCGCTGGCCCGCCGACTAGCGCTGCCGGCGCCAGACGACGAGCTGGTTGCCCGTCAGCGGGGCGCGCAGCGCCGGCACCCGGCTCGCGGGCACGCCCGCTGACGACGGGGTGCGGCGTACGGCGTCGCGAGCGGACTCGAGCTCGGCGACCAGCTCGGCGTTGCGGGCGCGCAGGGCGGCGACCTGGTCCTCGAGCACGAGGATCCGGCGTACGCCCTCGATGCCGATGCCCCGCGACGTGAGGTCCGCGATGAGCCGGAGCAGCTCGAGGTCGCGGTGGGAGTAGCGCCGGCCGCCGCCGCCGGTGCGCCCCGGGGTGATCAGGCCCATCCGCTCGTAGGTCCGCAGCGTCTGCGGGTGCAGCCCGGTCAGCTCGGCGGCCACCGAGATGACGTAGACGGCGGCGTCGGGGTTGGGCGTCGCGAACCCGGTCATGACTCGAACAGGTTGGCCCGCAGCGGGATGCCGGCAGTGGCGGCGCGGTAGGCCTCCACCGCCTCCCGGGCGGCCGGGTCGAGCTTGGCGGGGACCTGGACCTGCACGGTCGCGAGGAGGTCGCCCTTCGTGCCGTCCTTGCGCGGTGCGCCCTTGCCGCGGACTCTGAAGGTGCGGCCGTTGGGGGTGCCGGCGGGGATCTTCAGGGTGACGGCTGAGCCGCTCAGGGTCGGCACGGTGATCTCCGCACCGAGCGCCGCCTCGGCGAACGACACGGGCACGTCGACGGTCAGGTTGTCGTCCTTGCGGCCGAAGATGCGGTGCGCACCCACCTTGACGACCACGAACAGGTCGCCGGGCGGGCCGCCGTGCTCGCCGACCGCGCCCTTGCCCTTGACCCGGATCCGCTGGCCGCTCTTCACGCCGGCCGGGATGCGGGCCTGGATGGTCCGGGCCGAGACGCCGCGGCCGGTGCCGTGACAGGTCGGGCACGCCTCGTCGTAGACGAGCTGGCGGCCGCCGCAGACCGGGCAGGTCTCGTTCATCGAGAAGGCACCGCCCACCGACGACACCACGAAGCCCGCGCCCTCGCACTCCGGGCAGACGTGCGGCCGGGTGCCCGGCTTGCCGCCGGTGCCGTTGCAGTCGGGGCACGGGGCGTCCGAGGTGAGCCGCAGCGACACGGTCACGCCCTCGATGGCGTCGGTGAACCCGATGGTGGCCGTCGTCTCGACGTCGGCCCCCTTGCGCGGGCGCGTCTGGGGCCGGGAGCGCCCGCCCCGGTTGCCGAAGAGGTCGCCGAACATGTCGCCGAAGCCGCCGCCCCCACCGCCGGTGCCGCCCCGGTCGCGCAGGAAGTCGTTGAGGTCGAAGCCGGTGGCTCCCGCGTCGGCATAGCCGCCGCCACCACGCTGCCCGAACCCGCCGGAGCGGTAGAGGTCGCGCATCTGGTCGTACTTGCCCCGCTTCTCGGCGTCGCCCACGACGTCGTACGCCTCGGCCACCGCCTTGAAGGTGTCGTGCTTGGCGGTGTCGCCCGGGTTGGAGTCGGGGTGGTTGGCACGCGCCAGCTTGCGGTAGGCCTTCTTGATCTCGTCGGCCGTGGCGTCCTTGCTCACGCCCAGCACGGCGTAGAAGTCCTTGCCCGCCCAGTCGGCGCGCATGCCGTCAGTTGCGCTCATGCGCGCCTCCCTTCGGTGTCGTCACGTCTCTTCTTCGCACTCAGGCCGTGCTCGCGGGGCTGACCGGGTCGACGACCAGGACCTGCGCCGCTCGGACGACCCGGTCGCCGATCTTGTAGCCGGCCTTGGCGATCACCTTGCAGGTGGTCACCTCGACCTCAGGATCCTCCCCGATATGGCTCAGCGCCTCGTGGATCGTCGGGTCGAACGCGTCGCCCACGGCCCCGAACTTCGTCAGACCCAGGCCCGTCACGACCCGCTCGAGCTGCTCGGCGACGGTCTTGAAGCCGTCGTCGAGGGGCCCGTGCTCGCGGGCCCGGTCGATCGTGTCGAGCACCTCGGTGATCGGCGCGAGGACGGCGTACGTCGCGTTCTCGCGGATCAGGTCGCGGTCCCGGTCGACGCGCCGCTTGTAGTTGAGGAACTCGGCCTGGAGCCGTTGCAGGTCGGCGGTGCGCTCGGCCAGCGCCGCGGACTCAGCCGACCCAGTGGACCCAGCGGACTCAGCGCCGTCGACCTGGTCGCTGCCTGGCGACTCCGTCGGGGCCCCGTCGAAGGCATCGCCGGCCGCGGCGTCGGCGTCCGGCCGCGCCGGGGCGCCCGTGGAGTCGTCCACGGGCGCCCCGACCTCGGGCTCGTCGGCCGTGCGGGCCGCCGGGTCACCGGGGGAACCGGTCACTTGGTCTCACCCTCGGCGTCCGAGCCCGCGGCCTGGTCACCGGTGCCCGCGTCGGCGGGCTCGTCCACGATCTCGGCGTCGACGACATCGTCGTCGGCGTCGCCCGTGGCCTCGCTGTTGCCACCGGCAGCGGCCTGGTCGGCCTCGGCGGCGGCGTACATCGCGGCGCCCATCTTCTGGCTGGACTCACCGAGCTTGGTGATGCCGGCGGTGATCTCGTCCGCCGAGGACTCGGCGTTCTCGAGCGTCGCCTTCAGCGCGTCGACGTCGGCCTGAACCTCGGTCTTGACGTCGTCGGGGACCTTCTCGGAGTTCTCGGCCAGGAACTTCTCGGTCGAGTAGACGAGACCGTCGGCCTGGTTGCGGGCCTCCACGGTCTGGCGGCGCCGGGCGTCCTCCTCGGCGTACTGCTCGGCCTCCTTGACCATCCGGTCGATCTCGTCCTTGCCGAGCGCCGAGCCGCCGGAGATCGTCATCGACTGCTCGCGGCCGGACGCGTGGTCCTTGGCGGAGACGTGGACGATGCCGTTGGCGTCGATGTCGAAGGTGACCTCGATCTTGGGGATGCCCCGGGGCGCGGGCGGCAGGCCGGTCAGCTCGAAGTTGCCGAGCGGCTGGTTCTGCGCCCACATCTGGCGCTCGCCCTGGGCCACCTTGATCTCGACGGACGGCTGGTTGTCGTCGGCGGTGGTGAAGATCTCCGAGCGCTTGGTCGGGATCGTCGTGTTGCGCTCGATCAGGGTGGTCATCACGCCGCCCTTGGTCTCGATGCCGAGCGAGAGCGGAGTGACGTCGAGGAGCAGGACGTCCTTGACCTCGCCCTTGAGCACGCCGGCCTGCAGGGCCGCGCCGACGGCGACGACCTCGTCGGGGTTGACACCCTTGTTGGGCTGCTTGCCCCCGAGGAGCTCGGTGACCAGGTCGCTGACGGCGGGCATCCGGGTGGAGCCACCGACAAGGACGACGTGGTCGATCTTGTCGACTGCGACGCCACCGTCCTTGAGGACGTTCTGGAAGGGCGCCTTGGTGCGGTCGAGGAGGTCGGAGGTCATCTTCTGGAACTCCGAGCGGGTCAGCTTCTCCTCGAAGTGCAGCGGGCCGGACTCGCCGTGGGTGATGTAGGGCAGGTGGACGGTGGTCTCAGCGGACGACGACAGCTCGATCTTCGCCTTCTCCGCGGCCTCCTGGAGGCGCTGCTTGGCGATCTTGTCGGCCGCGAGGTCGACGCCGTTGTTGTCCTTGAACTTCTTGACCATCCACTCGACGACGCGGTTGTCCCAGTCGTCACCACCGAGGTGGTTGTCACCCGAGGTGGCCTTGACCTCGACGACGCCCTCGCCGATCTCGAGCAGGGACACGTCGAACGTGCCGCCACCGAGGTCGAAGACGAGGATCGTCTGGTCGTCGCCCTTGTCGAGGCCGTAGGCGAGCGCGGCGGCGGTGGGCTCGTTGACGATGCGGCTCACGTTGAGGCCGGCGATCTCGCCCGCCTCCTTGGTGGCCTGGCGCTGCGCGTCGGAGAAGTACGCCGGGACGGTGATCACCGCGTCGGTGACCGGCTCGCCGAGGTAGGCCTCGGCGTCCCGCTTCAGCTTCTGCAGCACGAACGCGCTGATCTGCTGGGGGGTGAAGGACTTGTCGTCGATGTCGACCTTCCAGTCGGTGCCCATGTGGCGCTTGACCGAGCGGATGGTGCGATCGACGTTGGTGACGGCCTGGCGCTTGGCCACTTCGCCGACGAGAACCTCGCCGGACTTCGCGAACGCGACCACCGACGGGGTGGTGCGGGCGCCTTCTGCGTTGGCGATGACGGTGGGTTCGCCACCCTCAAGGACGGCGACGACGGAGTTCGTCGTACCGAGATCGATGCCGACCGCGCGAGCCATGGATTACCTCCGGTGTGAGTACTGCAGATGTCTTGCTGATGTAGTGGGGTTGCGGCCATCCTGCGCCACTGCGACGAGTCTGGCAAATTAGTTGAGTCGAATCAACTCAACTTCGTTCAGTGATCGCAACGCAGGGTGGACACGGGTTGTTCCCGGGTCAGCCCCGGGGTTCCCGCCGGGTCCGCTCGTGGCCGGTCCGGGCGACCTTGCCGTCGGTGCTGACGATCCAGACGGTCAGCGCCACGCCGGCGCCCACGGCGAAGGTGAAGAAGAACAGGGCCACGGCCGGCATCCCGAGGATCCTCGAGCCACCCGGGACGCGCATCATCAAGGCGGCGCCCATGATCGTCGCGGCGATCACGATGCCGAGGGTGATCCGGTTGGCCACCCGCTGGAGCACGGTGTGCAGCCGCTCCTCGTCGATCGCGTCCACCTGCACGTGGAACTCCCCCTCGGCGAGGGTGTCGAGAATCCGGTTGGCCCGCTTGGGCAGCATGGCGGTGAACTCCTTGGCCTCGATCGCTGCCGCCATCAGCCCGCCGGCGCTCATGCTGAGGCCGTGGGTGAGCATGTCGCCGACGTTGTCCCGCAGGGCCTCCGCCGGCGAGAAGTCCGGATCGAGGTGCAGGGTCGCCTGGTCGAGGTTGAGCAGCGCCTTGCCGATCATCGACATCTCCGCCGGCGGCATCAGCCCGTGGGCACCGGACAGCCGGCTCAGCTCCACGAGCACGGACCCGGCCTTGAGGTCGCTACCGCTGTTGACCGCCTCCGAGACCACGTGCGAGACGTCCTCGCGGAAGGCTGCGGCGTCGTAGTCGGGCAGCGGGTGGCCCATGCCGGCGAGCACCTGGGAGGCCTCCTCCCCGTCACCGTCGGTGATGGCCAGCAGCAGCTTGACGACCTGGTCCTGCAACCTGCCCGGGACGTTGGCGACCATCCCGAGGTCGATGAGCGCGAGGCGGTGGTCGTGGGTCAGGATCAGGTTGCCCGGGTGCGGGTCGGCATGGATCACGCCGTCGTGGAGCATCATCTTCAGGTAGCAGGAGAAGAGCTGCTCGACGATCGGCCGCGCATCGACGTCGGTGAGCCCGAGGCGGCCGACGTCGGTCACCTTCCGCCCCTCGACGCGGTCCATCGTCAGCACCCGGCCCGTCGTGTGCGTCAGCACCGGGGCCGGCACGACGAGCAGGTCGTAGTCGCTGGTGAGGCGGACGAACCTCTCCAGGTTGCGCGCCTCGCGCCGGTAGTCGAGCTCGCCTGCGATCGAGCGCCGGAACTGGGCGACGAGCTTCTCGAAGCCGTAGCGCCGACCGGTCTCGGTCCGCTTGTCCGCCATCGCGGCGAGCCGCGCGAGGAGGTCCATGTCGCCGCGCACGACGTCGCGGGCCTCCGGGCGCTGCACCTTGACCACGACCTGACGCCCGTCGCGGAGCGTCGCGCGGTGCACCTGCCCGAGCGAGGCCGCGGCCATCGGCTCGCGGTCGAAGTCGGCGTAGAGGTGGCGCAGCTCGGCGCCCAGCTCCCTCTCCACGATCTCCTCGACCACCTCGAAGGGGAACGGGTCGACGTCGTCCTGGAGACGCGCCAGGGCGGAGGTGTACGCCGCGGGCAGCAGGTCGAAGCGCGTGGAGAGGAGCTGGCCGAGCTTGATGTAGGTCGGTCCCATCGCCTCGAGGTCGCGGGCGAACTGCGCGGCCTTCTCCTCGTCGCCCAGCGGCGTCTCGTCGTCGTCGAAGGTGAACTCGTCGAAGCCTGCACCCGACAGGAGGTCCGACCGTCCGTAGCGCCACGCAAGCCGTGCGAGGGCGGTGTAGCGCGCGGGGGTCGAAGCCGGTTCGGTGGTGGTCTGCGGGGTCTCGGTGGTCACGGAGGCAAGAATGACGTCTCCGCGGCGCGGCGAACACCCCGGCATCCAGGGAGCGCCGCCTATCTCCCCAGCTCAGCGCTGCGACCCCAGTGCTCCAGCAGGTGGGCCAGCCGGCTGCGCTCCAGGTCGCTGAGGTCCGACAGCAGCCGGTGCTCGTTGGCGATGTGCTGCTCGACCACGCGGTCGATGAGCTCCAGCCCACTCGGGGTGAGGCGGATCCGCCGCGACCGGCCGTCCTCGGCCGACACCTCGCGGGTGACCAGACCCGCCTGCTCGAGGCGGTCGAGCCGCTTGGTGACCGCTCCGGACGTCACCAGGGTCGACGCGCTCAGCTCGCCGGGCGTCAGCTCGTACGGCGTCCCTGAGCGCCGCAGCGCCGCCAGGACGTCGTACTCGCCGTCGGTCAGGCCGGCCGCGGCGAACACCGGCCGGAGCTGCTCGTTCAGCGCGTCGGCCAGTCGATGGAGGCGGCCGATGACGCCCATCGGGGAGACGTCGAGGTCGGGGCGCTCCGCGTTCCACTGCTGCATGAGCCTGCCGACGTGGTCGGGTTCCATGGTCGGGAATATATCTGCCCAGGAAAGTAATATGTCTTCCATGGAAACGAATCGGCCCGGGCTCTCGACGATCCTGCTGACCGCGGTCGCGCCGATGGCGTGGGGATCGACCTACATCGTCACCGAGAAGTTCCTGCCGCCGGACCGCCCGCTGTTCGCCGCGTTGGTGCGCGCGCTGCCGATCGGCCTCGCGCTGCTCGCCTGGCGCCGCCAGCTGCCGCACGGCGAGTGGTGGTGGAAGTCGGTGCTGCTGGGCATCTGCAACATCGGCGCGTTCTTCCCCCTGGTCTTCCTCTCCGCCTACTACCTGCCCGGCGGCCTCGCCGCCACGGTCCAGGCCCTGCTGCCGCTCGCCGTGATGGCCATCGCGTGGCCCCTGATCAGGGAGCGGCCGGGCGTGCTGCGAGTGCTCGCGGCCGTGGTCGGGCTCGCCGGCGTGGGCCTCCTGGTGATGCGCAGTCCCGACGGCGTCACCGCGCTCGGGCTGGCCGGCGCCATCGGATCGGTCCTCGTGTCCGCGCTCGGCAACGTGCTGATCAAGCGATGGCCGGCGCCGGTCGACCTGCTCACGCTGATGTCGTGGCAGCTCGTGGCCGGCGGGGTGCTCCTCCTGCCCCTCGCGTTCCTGGTCGAGGGCGCACCGCCGGCCATCGACCTGTCGGCCGCGGCCGGCTACGCCTGGCTCGGGATCATCAGCACCGGACTCGCCTACTACTGCTGGTTCCGCGGTCTCACGCTGATGCCCGCGGGCGGGACCGCTCTCATCGGGCTGATCAACCCCCTGGTCGGCACCGTGCTCGGCGTGGCGTTCGCCGCCGAGGCCTTCGGCCTGACCCAGGTGTTCGGCATGCTCCTGGTGCTGGGCGGCGTGCTGGCCGGACAGCCGGCCGTCGCGGCACTGCTGCGCCGCCGGGTGCGGCTGCCGGATCCAGAGGAGGAGCCTCGGGAGGCCGCCGTGGCCGCCCTCGTCACCCGACCGTGACGACGACCTCGTTGGACTCCGCCGCCGTGTCGGTGTCGACGACCCGGAACTTGTTCTCCCCCGGCCGGCTGGTCATGACGTACGTCGCGAACGTCTGGTTGCCGACCGAGACCGTCACCGGGAAGTCGACCCAGGAGCCGTCCTCGAACCGCTGCACCTGGAGGATGGCACCCTCGCCGTCGGGGTAGACCCCCGTCAGGTCGATCTGCCCCATGGCCGCCACCTGGGTCTGCCCCGCTAACAGGGTGATCCCGGTCGCGGAGGGCGCCGAGGAGCCACCGTCGGAGGGCGTGACCGACGGGGTCGGGCTGTTGGGATCGAGCGTCATCAACGGCCCGCTCGGGGTGTCGGTCTGCACCGGGTCGGGCAGGAAGAGGGACTGGCCGGAGGACGCGTTCTGCGTGGAGTCGGCGCCGCCACCGCCGACGCCGAGCACCTTGGTGCCCATCAACGCCGTGATCCCGGCGAGCAGCCCCACCACGAGACCCACCCCGACCAGGGCGACGAGGCCGCTCAGCACAGGACGCTCGGTGGGCTCGGACATCCGATCCGCCACAGTGCACCTCCAGGCTCGACATGGTGTTGGCCGCCATCATCCCCGATGACCATGGCGAGTGGGTACGCCCGTTCTCCACAGCTCCGATCGGGCGCGTTTTCCGCCTCCTCGTGTCGGGCATCTCACGACCATGACAGACACCGTGCGCATCAGCCCCAGGGCCGTGAGAGCCGTGGCCGAGCAGCTCGACGTGGCCGGCGCATCGGTGACCCGGGCCGCCGAGATCGACGTACCTCGAGAGATCCTCGCCCGGCCCTACGTCGCCGACTCGATGGCCAACACCAGGAGGGTCGCCCGTGCGATCGGCAGGGCCGCGACGGAGATGTCCACCGACCTCGACAGGCTCGTGCTGGAGGCCGATGCCCTCGACGCGCTCGTCGCCGACCGATTCCTCGAGAAGGGGTGGGAGCGGTGACGTTCGCGCCGATCGACCTGGGCCGGTTCCGCTGCGACCCGGCCCCGGCCCCGGCCTACGCCGCGGAGCTGCGGGCGCTGGGCAGGGCGGTCCGCCGGGCCGAGGTTGCCTACGCGACCGGGTTCGGCCTCGACCGCCGCCGGTTCGACGGAGCGGCCGGCGACAGCTTCCGCGCCCGGTGCCGGTCGCTCCTGGATGCGGCCACCGAGGTGTCCGGCAACCTGGCGTCGCTCAGCGAGGCGGCCGAGGAGCTGTCGCTCGATGCCCAGAGGCTGGACGGCCTGGTGGACGAGACGATGCGCCTCGCGCGCACGGGCGGCCTGGTCGTCGCCGCCGACACGATCCACCCGCCGGACGCCGAGAGCCGCTTCGAGGACACCCCCGCTCTGGTGCAGGGCTGGCGGGCCTGGGACGCGGTCACCCAGCGGCACATCGAGGTCGAGACGACGTACGGCCGCATCCTCGACGACTGGATCCGGGCGCTCGGACGGTTCGGCTACAGCGCCTGGGCGAGGGATCGCGTCCTGCAGGGGCCGGACGACGTGCTGCCTCCCCCGGCGGCTCCGCCGGTCATCGGTCCGCGTCCCCCGGGTGACGCCCCGCGACTCGACGAGGAGTCCCGTGCGTGGTGGGTCGAAGGGCATCGCGGCTGGGACGGCGAGTGGGTGCACGCGCACTGGAGGCCCCTCGGCCCGGAGGGCCACCTCCCCGTCGTGCTCGCCGACAGGGGGCCGCACGTCGGGGAGCACCCGTCGGGCGCCACCACGGCTCGCTGGGTCGGCGGTCGGTGGCAGCCGGTCGTGCCGGAGAGGCTGCCTCCGTCGATTGCGTGACGGGTGGCTGGGGTGGGTGCTTGTCCTTGGGTTGCCTTGGTTTCGAGGCTCAGGCGCCAGGGCGCCTTCGCACCTCAACCAGCGGCGCCTCAACCGGCGGCGGGGACTAGTGCACGCGGATCCGTGCGCCGCGGCGGGGCACGCTCGTGATGTTGCGGACCTTCGGCTCGTCGTCGCCGACGGCCGTGACGTCGTACGCCGCCAGCACCTCGCGGAGCACGGTCACGCCCTCCATCAGGGAGAAGCCGGCGCCGATGCAGCGGCGTACCCCGCCGCCGAACGGGATCCAGGTGTTGACGGGCGGGCTCTGCCCCAAGAAGCGCTCCGGGCGGAACGCCTCGGGCTCCGGGTGGTTGTCGGCGCGGGCGTGCGCGACGAGGATCGACGGGCCGATGGTCACGCCAGCCGGGAGGTCCCAGCCGCCGATGGTCGCCGGCTTCGTCAGGGTGCGCACGACCATCGCGATCACCGGGTGGAGCCGCATGGACTCCTTGAGCACGGCGTCCAGCCAGGCGTCGTCGCCGGTGCGGGCTGCCTCGCGCGACCGGGCCAGCAGCGCCGGGTCGCGGCCGACCTCGTAGAGCGCCCAGGCCAGAGCGGTCGCGGTGGTCTCGTGACCCGCCAGCAGCAGCGTCACGAGCTGGTCGCGCAGCTCCGTGTCGGTGAGCGCGTCGCCACCGTCCTCGATGCGGATCAGCCGGGAGAGCACGTCGGTGCGCTCGGTGAGGTCGGGTGCCCGCCGACGCTCGCGGATCTCGGCGTAGATCAACCGGTCGAGCTCGAGGGCGTTCTCGACCGTGCGCTTCCAGGGTCCGTATCGCTGCAGCCTCGGCCAGCCCCAGCCGAGCAGCACGACCGGCGAGATGTCGACGGTGCGGTTGACGCGTGGGCGCAGCTGTGCGAGGCGCGCGTCGTCGGTGACGCCGAAGACCACGCGCAGGATGACCTCGAGCGTGAGCGCGTTCATCCGGTCGAGGGCACGCAGCTCCTGGCCGCGCTGCCACGACGCGACCTCCGCGCGCGCCACCTCGGTGACGAGAGCGGCGTAGCCGTGCAGGGCATGCCCGTTGAAGGCCGGCATCAACAGCTTGCGAGCCCGCCGGTGCTGCCCTGAGTCCTGCAGCAGGAGGGAGTGCTCGCCCATCATCGGGCCGAGGATCGCGTTGCCCTTCCCGGCGTGGAAGACCTCGGGGTCGCCGGCGAAGATCTCCTTCGCGTGCTCGGGACGGGTGAACAGCACCAGCGGCCGGCCCTGCGGGATCAGCCGGACGGTGAAGACGTCGCCGTACCGGCGGTGCAGCCACGGCACGAAGCGGTGCCGGAAGCGCAGCAGTCCCACGCTCTGGGCGAACACCGGCCAGCGCGGCCCGGGCGGCAGCGCGGAGCGGTCGACGGGCCGGAGCGCCGAGCCGCGCGACGGGCTCATCGACCGATGGCGCTGCGCCGCGAGGTCAGCGATCTCGTCGGTGTCGAAGCTGCCTGCTGTGCTGCCCATCCCTATCAGCCTCCGGTGAGCCGGACCTCGACGATCTCATGATGGGGCAGCTCCGAGGAACCGCGCGCCTGGCAGGTGAGCAGGGCGGAGTCGGGCCCCAGCGTGGTGCGGACGCGCACCCTGGCCTCTCCGCCGGGCACCGCGAAGCGGGCTTCGACGATGCCGTCCGCGGTGCGGTGGCCGAGTGGCACGACGGCGCGCAGGTCGGCGACGCCGAGCTGGCGGCGTACGGCGATCTCGGCGGCCTGCACGGGCATCGGCAGGTGGCTGAGTCCCCGCATCAGGTCGAGGTCCAGGCGACCGGCGAGGTGCCCTCGCACGACCCCGGCGACGGAGTCGGGGTCGACCCGGCCGTAGTAGACGCCGTCGGGCAGCATGAGCAGGTTGCCGGCGAAGCGGTCGCCGCCGATGTGCGAGCACTCCCAGGCGTCGACGCCCGCCTCGGCGAGGGCCAGCGCCACCGGCCGACCGAGCTCGGCACAGCACGCGTCGTGCCGGCCGTGGGTGCAGACCAGGACGAGCGGGTCGGTGTGGGGGTCGAGCCCCATCGACTCCCCGGCGGCGAGCGACGCGAGGCCGAGGGAGGTCACGTCGTGCACCGAGTCGAGCCGGGCCGACTCGACCCAGCCGCCCGCGGCGTCGACCTGGACGGCGAAGACCCGGACCCCGTCGGGCTGCTTCCGGCCGGTGCGCCGGATGAGCAGCGGCCGCACCCCTGGGGCTGCGCCGAGCGCCGTACGCACCTCGGGGGGCAGCCTGCTGTCCCGCAGGATCGCGGTGCCCCACGGGCCGGGGTCCTCGACGAGGAAGAAGGACCGCACGGTCGAGGCCGTGCCCGCGAGCTGGTCGCCGCGCGCGAGGCTCGCGGCCGCGCAGCGGGTCACCCCTGCACCGTGAGCGCGCCCTCGCGCACGAGCCGCCGGCAGAGCACGAGTGCGCTGTCGGGATCGAGAAGGTCGTGGAGGTCGGCGGGACGGAGCTCGGACCGGTCGGCCACCCGCTCGAGGGCAGGGCGGATCCGGGCGGGCACGTCCAGGTGCCGGTCACCCAGCAGCACGCGCACGGTGCTCTGCCCCGCGTCGACGAGCCGGAAGGGCCGGCCGGCCCGGCGGTGCAGCACGGTCTCGCCGGTGACGGCCGGCAGCGCGAACCGGTCGCGCAGCCCGCCTGCCAGGGACATCGGCCGGGAGGCCAGGAAGCCCTCGGCCTGCTCGCGCGCCAGCGCGTCGGTGTCGAGCCCGCGGACGGCGTCGGCGAGCGCGGTCAGCCGGTCGGCGAGACCGGCGCCCAGCGCGGCCTGATCGCCGGCGTACGCCGCAGGCAGGTGCGTGGGGTCGACTGCGTCGAGCAGGGGCGTGACGGCACGGCGCACGAGATCGCGCCAGGTGAGCTGGTTGATGCCGAGGGTGACGTGGAGGGACGCGGTGTCCTGGGCGCGGGCGGCGTGCGGGGTGCCGGTCGGGAGGTACATGACGAGGCCCGGCTCGAGCAGGACGTCCTGGACGCCGTCGTCGGTGTGCACCTCCCACCGCTTGGTGCCGTGGGTCTGAAAGACGAAGACGTCGTGGGAGTCGGAGTGCACCGCGAAGCCCTGCGAGCCCGGCGGGGTGAGGTAGGCGTTGGCCTGGCAGGGGTGGCCGAGCTCGGCCTCGAGCTCGCTGACGAGGCGGGTGAGCGGCGGCCAGTAGCGCTGGAGCCCCTGCAGCACCACGCTGGCGCCGCCGTCGACGAGGTCGAGCAGCTTGCGGGCGTCGACGAGCCCGGTGAGCGGCTTGCCGGCCAGCGAGCCCCCGCGCGTGTACGACGCCTCCGGGAGCACCATGCCGTCACGGGCCAGCCGGACGGCGGGGGTGCGGATCGCGGTCGTGGTCAGCAGCGCGTCGACGTCGTCGAGCGACAGCATGCCGACCAGACGTGCGGGATCGGTCTGGTGCAGGTGGACGCGGGATGCCCAGACCTTCTGTGCGAAGGCCTGGGCATCACCGCTGAGCAGGTCGAGAGCACTCAGGACGCGGCCTCAGGTGTCCGTGCCGTCGGTGCCGTCGGCGTCGGTGCCGTCGGTGCCGTCGGCGTCGCCGCCATCGGTGCCGTCCGCGTCGCCACCGTCGGTGCCGTCCGCGTCCCCACCGTCGGTGCCGTCGGCGTCGGCCGGTCCGGGCACCGAGCCTGCCTCGGGCGTCGCGGAGGTGGCCATCTCATCGTCGCTCAGGCCACCGGTGGGGTTCTGGGGAGTCGTCGTCATCGCTGCCTCCTGGTATTCGACGGCGGGCGATCCACCGCGCCCCCCTAGTCCTACTCCGCCCGTCAAGTGCCCGCCACACCGGTGTCGGTGAAGAGGGCTTGGGTGGCGTGGGGGCCGGCTGCGGAGGAGGCCGCCTGGTTGTTGGAACGTTCGCACAACCGGCGTTGCGCGAACGTTCCAACAACGACCCGATCTCTGGCACGAACGTTCCAGCAACGCGCGTCGCGCGACCGTTCCAGCAACGGCCCGATCACTGGCACGAACGTTCCAGCAACGCGCGTCGCGCGACCGTTCCAACAACGGCCCGATCACTGGCACGAACGTTCCAG
The DNA here is from genome assembly GCF_049897745.1 of Nocardioides sp. LHG3406-4. Lineage (NCBI taxonomy): Bacteria > Bacillati > Actinomycetota > Actinomycetes > Propionibacteriales > Nocardioidaceae > Nocardioides > Nocardioides sp. LHG3406-4. Next base: position 163,913 of record NZ_JAFCWV010000004.1, on the reverse strand, counting down.
CAACGCGCGTCGCGCGACCGTTCCAACAACGGCCCGATCACTGGCACGAACGTTCCAGCAACGCGCGTCGCGCGACCGTTCCAACAACGGCCCGATCACTGGCACGAACGTTCCAGCAAAGCGCGTCGCGCGACCGTTCCAACAACGGCCCGATCACTGGCACGAACGTTCCAGCAAAGCGCGTTGCGCGAACGTTCCAACAACGGCCCGATCACTGGCACGAACGTTCCAGCAAAGCGCGTTGCGCGAACGTTCCAACAACGGCGAGGAGCCTCTCCGAGACGAGACGAGACGCCCTAACCGAGCAGGCCCCGGCGCCGCGCGATCGCGGCCGCCTCAGTGCGAGAGGAGGCGTCGAACTTGCCGAGGATGTTGGACACGTGCACCGAGACGGTCTTGGCGCTGATGAACAGCTGCTTGCCGATCTCGCCGTTGCTGCGGCCCTGGGCGACCAGCTCGAGGATCTCCCGCTCGCGGGGGGTCAGGGCGTCCACGGCGGCGGGCTCGCGGCGTACCGCCTGGGAGCCGAGAGCCACGAGCTCGGCCACGAGCGGCTCCGCACCCAGCTCGTGGGCGGTCGCCCTGGCCGCGTCGGCCAGCTCACGGGATGCGGCCGGGTCGGTGCCGCGGAGGATGGCCGCCAGCCGGGCGCGCACCCGGGCCAGCTCGTGGGCGTGGGCGTAGTGGGCGAACCTCGCCTCCGTCTCGCGCCACGCTCCGACCAGCTCGTCCTCGTCGGGCGGGTCGATCTGGGCGGCCCACCGCCAGCGCAGGTGCTCGGCGTCGAGGCGGACGATCCAGGCCTGCGCCTCGGGACCGAATTCCACTCCCAGCTCGCGGTGGTAGTCGTAGACGAGGTGCCCGTCGGCCAGCAGGTCGCCGGCCACCTGCGCGAGGTCGTCGCGCTCGGTGCCGCTCAGGCCGGCCGCAGCCGTGCCGAGCACGCCGAGCGCCTGGGTCGCCAGCCGGAGCCGCGCCTGGAAGCGGTCGTGCCAGGTCTTCGACAGCACCCCGACGATGTCGTCGTACGTCGTCATGGCGAGGTCGACGTCGGCAGCGTGCTCGGCCAGCTCGAGGAGAGCCGTCGCCGTGGTGATCGCGACGATGCCCTCCTTGGGCCAGAACCCGCGCACCGACCGCGCGCGCTCGCTCGCCCCGCTCTCGCCGCGGCCCGCCATCAGCTGGGCCGTGACCGCGGTGAGCATCGCCTCGTAGACAGGAGGCGGCGACTCGCCGGAGATGTCCGCGAGCGCGGCGGCGGCGTCCCAGTGACCGGACGCGAACAGCACCATCGCCTCCATGAACCGGCTCTCGAACGCGAACGGCGACCACGGTGTGCCGACCTCGACGCCGCGGCCGCGGGCGGCGGCGTAGGCGGCGACCGCCTCGTCGAACTCGGCGCGGTCCTGGTGGAAGCGGCCGAGCAGGTAGCGCGCCCGGAGCTCGGCGTTGACGGCTCCCGCCGCCCGCGCCTGCTCGATCACCTCACGCAGCGAGACGCCGATCTCGTCGACGAGGGCCCGGCGGTCGAGCCCGGCCAGGGTGGTGTGGATGTCGGCGCTGAGCCGCGGCATGTCGAGCTGACGGGTCAGCGCGAGCGCCTCCGTGGCGGCGTCACGGGCCTCGTCGTGGCGCAGGTGGCCGCTGAGGATGCGCGCGTAGCCGGCCAGCGAGCGGGCCCGCTGCTGCGGGCTCGCGTCGGCGACCAGCTCGACCGCCTGGCGAGCCATCTCGAGCTCGTCGAGGGGATGGTCGGTGATCGCCAGACCCAGCGCGAGACTGGTCATGAGCTGGCCGCGGGCTGCGGCAGGTGCGTCGGCAGGCAGCTGCTCGAGCTGCTCGCGCAGCACGGCGATGGAGCGCGGCACGTGGCCGGCCGCAGTGAGCGCGTCGGCGGTGCGGACCACGAGGTCGGGCACGTCGATGTCGGCCAGGTCGCCGACGGCCGGGTCGCTCAGGAGCGACAGTGCCTGCTCGTAGTGCTGCGCCGCCTCCTCGGGTCCACCCACCCGCATCGCGTCGTTGCCGGCCTCGATGCAGGCGAAGAGGGCTGTCCGCGGGTCCTGGCCGAGCCGGGCGTGCCGGGCCAGCTCCGCGGAGGTGCCGACGGCCTCGCCCGTGCGGAGCACCGCGGCGTACGACGCGTGCAGCCGCACCCGCTCCCCGGGCAGCAGGTCGTCGTAGATGGCCTCGCCGAGCAGCGCGTGCCGGAAGGCGTAGGCCTCGCGCGCCGGGACGAGCACGTTCATCTCGACGGCGTCGCGCAGCGCCCCGTCGAGGGCCCGCGGGTCCACGCCCGAGGCCGCGGCGAGCAGGTGGTGGGAGACCTGCCGACCGGCGGCCGCGGCGGTGCGCACCACCTGGCGCGCAGCGTCGTCGAGCCGGTCGAGCCGCACCAGGAGCACGTCGGCCAGGTCGGCCGGGACCCCGCCGGTCGCCCAGGTAGCGCCGACCAGCTCCTCCACGAAGAAGGCGTTGCCCTCGGCCCTCGACACGATGTCGACGACGTCGGACTCAGCGATCGGGTCGGGGTGGAGCAGCCGCACCAGGCGGCGTACGTCGACGGCGGCGAGGGGCTCCAGCTGGACGCGCTCGACACCGCGCAGGCGGGACCACTCCGCGACCTGGCGGCGGAGCGGGTGGCGGCGGTGGAGGTCGTCGGAGCGGTAGGACACGACGAGGTGGACGGGAGCGTCGAAGGGCCGAGTGAAGAGGAAGCTGAGGAGGTCGCGGGTCGACTGGTCGGCCCAGTGGGTGTCCTCCACCACGACGAGCAGCGGCGCGTCGGCGGCGGCGCGGGTCAACAGCGCGTGCACCGCCTCGAAGAGGTCGGCGCGCTGGAGGCCGCCGTCCTCGCGGCCGTCGTCGAGCGAGCGGATGCGGCGGCCGGGCTGCAGCCGGGCCAGGGCGGGGTGGTCCTCGATGGTGGCAGCGGTGACGGCCGGCTGGTCGGCGACGAGGCGGCCGAGGATCTCCGAGAAGGCGAGGTAGGGCAGCGCGCTGTCACCCAGGTCGAGGCTGTGCCCGGCCACCACGTGCCAGCCGGCGGCGTGCGCGCGGTCGCGCAGCTCCCTCAGCAACCGGGTCTTGCCCACCCCGGCGTCGCCGGCGAGCAGCACGATCTGCTGCGGGCCGGGCTGGTCGCGCACGGACGCGACGATGCCGAGCCGGGAGCTCAGCTCCTTCAGCTCGGCATCGCGTCCGACGAGATCGGCGCTGCGGGTGGGCACGGTGTCCATCATGTCCTGAGTCCCCGACAGCGTCGCGGTGTTTGCCACGAGTGCTGCCCGGTTCAGCGGACGGTGCGGGTGGTCTCACCCGGTACCGGACGGGTCGCGGGGACGTCCCTGCTGTCCTTCCGGCGCCTGCGGCCTCCCCACGAATCCCGGACCCGGTTGGCGCGGTACTCGATCTCGGCGTTGAGGTAGTTATCGGTGGTGTACATCTCGGTTTCCCTTCTCGGTGCTGCCTGTGGTGCCTCGTGAGAAGAGATTCCGTCGCTGAGGTAGCCCCGCACATCGGAGTCGTGCCCTATCTACGCCGGCCGCGCTACCTCAGATGCGGGCGGTGGCTACCTCAGAGGGCGCCGTAGGTTCAGGCGAGGGGCCGGCCGCCCTGCCAGACGCCGCGGACGAGGGGTACGCCGGGGCGGTAGGCCAGGTGGACGTGGCTGGGCGCGTCCAGCACGGTCAGGTCGGCACGGCGACCGGGGGCGAGCACGCCCACGTCGTCGCGGTCGAGCGCCGCGGCACCACCGGCCGTGGCGGCGTGCACCGCTTCGGCGGGGCTCATCCCCATCTCCCGCACGGCCAGCGCCACACAGAAGGACATCGAGCTCGTGAAGCACGAGCCGGGGTTGCAGTCGGAGGCGATCGCCACGCGCACGCCGGCGTCGAGCAGCCGGCGCGCATCGGGGTAGGGGTGCCGGGTCGAGAACTCCACACCGGGCAGCAGCGTGGCGATGGTTCCGGACTCGCGCAGGGCGTCGACGTCGGCGTCGGCCAGGTAGGTGCAGTGGTCGACCGCGACCAGGCCGAGCTCCGCGGCGACCCGCACCCCGGCGCCGTACGTCAGCTGGTTGGCGTGGAGCCGGCCGCGCAGCCCGGCGACCGCGCCGGCGGTCAGGATCGCGCGGGCCTGGTCGGCGTCGAAGGCGCCTTCCTCGCAGAACACGTCGATCCAACGAGCGTGCGGGGCCGCCGCGGCGAGCATCGGACCGGTGACGAGATCGACGTACGCCGCGGGATCGGTGTCGGCGGGCACGACGTGGGCACCGAGGAAGGTCGTCTCGTCGGTGAACTGGCGCGCCACCGCGAGGCTGCGCGCCTCGTCGTGGACCGTGAGGCCGTAGCCGCTCTTGATCTCCAAGGTGGTCGTGCCCTGCCGGGCCATCTCCTGCACGAGGTGCGCGACGTGGGAGGTGAGCTGCTCGTCGGTGGCCGCGCGGGTGGCCGCGACGGTCGTCCGGATGCCGCCCGCGGCGTAGGGCTCGCCGGTCATCCTGGCGGCGAACTCCTGGGCCCGGTCGCCGGCGAAGACGAGGTGGGAGTGGGAGTCCACGAAGCCGGGCAGCACGGCGCGCCCGCCCACGTCGTACTGCTGGTCGGCGGCCGGAGCGTCGTCGGAGGGGCCGACCCAGGCGACGCGGCCGCCCTCGACCACGACAGCCGCGTCGGCCACCAGGCCCAGGAGGCCGTCCCGGGCAGGGTCGTTGGTGACGAGCTCGCCGATGTGAGTCAGCACGGTGCTCATGCCCACATCCTGCCGATCGCCTCGTCGAGCTCTCGGCCGATGTCCACCCGGTCACCTTGTCGCATCACGACGCGACCGTCGACGACCACCTGGGTGACGTCCTCGGCGACGGCGGCGAACACGGCGGTCTCGGGTCCGGCGCCGGTGCCGGCGGTCCGCGGGCTGGTCAGGTCGACGGTGACGAGGTCGGCGCGCTGCCCGACCGCGATGGCGCCGGCGTCGTCGAAGCCGAGACTGGCGTGGCCGTCGTACGTCGCGGCGGCGAGCAGCTCGGCGGCGGCCCAGTGACCGCGCTGCCGGGTGGCCAGCCGCTCGTCGAGCTCGACGGCGCGCATCTCCTCGAAGAGGTCGACGACCGCGTGGCTGTCGCTGCCGAGGGTGAGCGGGCTGCCGGCGTCGTGCAGCTGGCGGCTCGGGCCGATCCCGTCGCCGAGGTCGCGCTCGGTGGTGGGGCACAGGCAGCTGCGTGTGCCGGACGTCCCGAGTAGCGCGATGTCGTCGTCGGTGAGGTGGGTGGCGTGCACGGCGCTGGTCATCGGGCCGAGGGCGCCGGCGTCGTGGAGGAGGCGGGTGGGGGTGACCCCGTGGGCCGCGAGGCAGGCGTCGTTCTCGGCGACCTGCTCGCTGAGGTGGACGTGCAGCGGCCCGTCCCCCGAGGCCTTGGCGACCTCTGCGAGCTGATCCTTCGGGACGGCGCGCACGGAGTGGATCGCCGCGCCGATCACCACGCCGTCGGCCGCCTCCAGGTCAGCGACCCGCCCGGCCCAAGCCGCGGCCGAGCCGTCGTCGTACCTGACCTGCACCCCCTCCGGCGGCTGGCCGAACCCGCTGCTGAGGTAGCACGTGTCGAGCAGCGCGATCCGGATGCCCGCGTCACGGGCGGCCGAGATCAGGGCGTGCCCCATGGCGTTGGGATCGGCGTACGGCGTGCCGTCGGGCTGGTGGTGCAGGTAGTGGAACTCGCCCACCGCCGTGATGCCGGCGGCGAGCATCTCGCGGTAGGTCGCGCGTGCCAGCGCGTAGTAGGAGTGGGGGTCCAGGCGGCCGGCGACGGCGTACATCTGGTCGCGCCAGGTCCAGAACGTGCCCCGCTCGCGCTGGGTGCGCCCGCGCAGCGCCCGGTGGAACGCGTGGCTGTGGCAGTTCGCGAGGCCGGGGAGGGTGAGGCCGGGGAGCCGCTCGGGGTCACCGGATATCCGGTGACTCCCGGGGTTCGTGCCCTCTGCATTCCCCTCGAACCCCACGACTCGCCCACGAACCTCGACCGATGTGAACCGCCCGCCCTCGATCTCGACGAGCACGCCGTCGCGGACGGCGCCGCCCACCCAGGCCTTCTCGAGCAGGTACGACGTCATCGCGCCAGCCGGGCGAGCGTGTCGGCCAGGGCATCGACGCCGGCCAGGCAGTCGGCGGTGTCGGCGGACTCGTCGGGCGAGTGCGAGACGCCGGTCGGGTTGCGCACGAAGAGCATCGCGGTCGGTACGCCGACCGCCGACAGCACGCCGGCGTCGTGCCCGGCCTGGGTGGGGATGACCGGCCAGGCGCCGCCCTCGTGGTCGGCGGCGATCCTGGCGGCGAGGTCGCTGTCGAAGTGCACCGCCCCCGACACCGACTCCGGCGTGACGGTCAGGTGCGTTCCGTCGCGGCCGGCCCGGTCGACGCCCTGCCGCTCGATCTCCCCGACGAGGGCCGCCAAGGACGCCTCGCTGTCGCCGCGCGCGTCCAACCAGGCGACGAGGTGCGACGGCACGGCGTTGGTGCCGTTGGGCGTGACCTCGACGCGCCCGAACGTCGCCCGCTGCCCGGCCACCCGGGCCTGCTTGTTGGCGGCCAGCGCGGTCATCGCGTAGGTCAGCATCGGGTCGCGGCGATCCTCCATCCGCGTGGTGCCCGCGTGGTTCGCCTCCCCGTGGAAGTCGAAGCGGTAGCGCCCGTGCGGCCAGATCTCACTCGCCACCCCGACCGCCGCTCCTCGGTCGACGAGGTCGCGGCCCTGCTCGACGTGCAGCTCCACGAAGGCGGTCACGCCCGAGAGGTCCACGAAGCCACGGGACGGGTCCAGCCCGGCGTCGGCCAGCGCGTCGGGCAGCCAGACGCCGTCCCGGTCGCGCAGCTCCTGCGCGCTCGACCAGGTCATGGTGCCGGTGGCCAGCCGCGAGCCGAGGCAGGCGATGCCGAACCGCGAGCCCTCCTCCTCCACGAACACGCCGATCCCGATCGGCGTCGACACGGCGTCGCCCCGCGAGCGCATCAGGTCGAGCGCCGCGAAGGCGGACACGACGCCCAGCGGGCCGTCGTACGCCCCCCCGTCGAGCACGGAGTCGAGATGCGAGCCGGTCAGCAGTCCGCTTCGCCGCCCACTGCCGGCGGGGTCCCACCACGCGACCAGGTTGCCGATGCCGTCGGTCTCCAGGTCGAGACCGCGCGCCGACGCCTCCTCGGCGAACCAGACCCGCAGCTCGGTCTCTGCGCTGGTCCACGGCTGCCGGAAGTAGCCGCCAGAGTGCTGGTCACGGCCCACCGGGGTCAGGTCGCGCCACATGCGTTCGAAGCTCACCGCCTCAGTCCACCGCCACGGCGCCGCCCGAGCAACCGCGCGCCCGCTGCTGCGCTCTCGGATCCGAGACAGGTGGCCAGCAGGGCATGCTCTGGGCATGGAGTTCCAGGACGTCGTACGACGCCGCCACATGGTCCGCAGCTACGCCGACCGTCCGGTCGACCGGACCGTCGTCGACCGCTGCCTCGCCAACGCCACTCGCGCGCCGAGCGCCGGCTTCAGCCAGGGCTGGGCGTTCGTGGTGCTCGACACCCCTGCCGACGTGACTCGATACTGGGAGTCCACGGCCGACACCACCTCGCCCGACGCCTGGCTGACCGGCATGATGCGCGCGCCGGTCGTCGTGCTGCCGTGCTCGAGCAAGGCGGCCTACCTCGACCGGTACGCCGCGCCGGACAAGGGCTGGACCGACCAGGACCCCGAGAGCGTGGCGGCCCGCTGGCCGATGCCCTTCTGGCACATGGACGCGGCGATGGCCTCGCTGCTGATCCTGCAGACGGTGACCGACGCCGGGCTCGGCGCGTGCTTCTTCGGCATCCCGCCGGAGCGCCTCGACGCCGTACGCCGGGAGTTCGGGATCCCCGACGCCTACGACCCCATCGGCGCGATCACCATCGGCCACCCCGCACCCGGCGGCGCGCTCGGCTCGCCGAAGCGGAGGAGCCGCATGCCGCTCGCCGATGTCGTCCACCGCGGCCGCTGGTCCAGTAGGTTGCGCCCGTGACCCTCCGTGAGGCCGACTTCGAGGCGGTGCGGGACCGCGCGGTCGCCAAGCTCCGGGCGCTCGTCCGCATCCCCACGGTCTCCCACCGGGACCCTGCCCTCGTCGATGTCGACGCCTTCGACGCGTTCCTCGTCGAGCTGGCCGACCAGTTCCCTCTCGTGCACGAGCGTCTCGACGTCATCCGCATCCACACCCACGGCCTCCTCCTCCACTGGCGCGGCCGCAGCGACGAGCGGCCGGTCGTGCTGATGGCCCACCTCGACGTCGTACCCGTCGAGGGCGAGTGGACGCACCCGCCGTTCGCCGGGGTCGTCGAGGCCGGTGTGCTCTGGGGCCGCGGCACCCTGGACGACAAGGGCTGCCTGGCCGGCATCTGCGAGGCGGTCGAGCGACTGCTGGAGCGGGACTTCACGCCCGCGCAGGACGTCTGGCTGTCGTTCGGCTGTGACGAGGAGGTGTTCGGGCAGGCAGCGCCCGAGGCCGTCGCCGAGCTCGTACGCCGCGGCGTCCGGCCGTGGTTCGTGCTCGACGAGGGCGGCGCGATCGCGCACCAGGCCTTCCCGGGCGTGGCTCCGCCGGTCGGCGTGATCGGCGTGACCGAGAAGGGCGTCACGTCGCTCGAGCTCACCGTCGAGGGCCGCGGCGGACACGCGTCCACACCGGCGAAGCTCGGCCCCACGGCTCGGCTCGCCCGAGCGATCATGCGGCTGGAGAAGTCGCCCTTCCCGGCCTCGACGCCGGCGCCCACGCTCGAGCTGATGCGCCGCATCGCCCCGCACGCACCCCGGGCGCTGCGGCCGCTGATGGCCCACGCCGAACGCATCCGGCCGGTGCTCACCCGCGCCCTGCTCGCCGCGGGCCCGGAGACGGCGGCGATGACCCGCACCACGGTCGCCGTCACCACGCTCTCCGGCTCGCCCGCCCTCAACGTCATCGCGGCGACCGCGACCGCCGGCGTCAACATCCGGATCATGGTGGGTGACACAGTCGCGGGCGTGCTCGAGCACGTCCGCACGGCGATCCGCGACGACCGGGTGCGCATCGACGTGGTGGACGCCAACGAGCCCTCCCCCGTGTCGCCGTACCTCGACGACGAGGCGTTCGCCCTGCTGGAGCGCACGATCCGGGCGGCGTTCGACGATGCCGTGCCCGCGCCGTACGTCATGATGGCCGCGACCGACAGCCGCAGCTTCACCGAGATCTGCGACCGGGTCTACCGTTTCGCGCCGTTCCGGATGACCAAGGAGCAGCGCGAGTCGATCCACTCCTACGACGAGCGGATCGGGATCGACGACTTCGCCGACGGGGTGCTCTGGTACCAGCACCTGATCGAGAGCATCGGCTGATGGCCACCACCGCCGTGCCCAGGAAGGTCCCCGGACTCGTCGCCATCGTCGGGTTCCTCGTCGCGGTCGAGGTCGCGTCGGGTGTGCTGCAGGGCTACTACACGCCGATCTTCCCGCAGCTCGCCGACCACCTCTCGATCTCCGAGGGCGACGTCAACTGGTTCGAGGCCGCGCAGCTGATCCTCTCCGCGCTGTGCATCCCGCTGCTCGCGCGGCTGGGCGACCTGATCGGGCACAAGCGGGTGCTGGTGCTGGCCACCGCGGTCACCGCGATCGGCTCGTGGATCACCGTGGTGGCGCCGTCGTTCACGACGTTCCTCATCGGCTGGGCGCTGCAGGGCGCGGCGGTGATCTGGCTGCCTCTCGAGGTGGCGATCATCCATCGCCGCACGCGCGACTCCGGTCGTCAGCAGCTCCTCACCCGTCGCGGTGCGGCGGTGCTCGTGGGCGCGCTCGAGCTCGCCGTCATCGTCGGAGCTCTCACCAGCGGGGCTCTGGTCGAGACTCTCGACATGCGGGTGGTGCTGGCCATCCCGGCCGTCGTCGTGACGGTCGTCCTGCTGCTGATCTGGGTCGGCATCGAGGACACCCCCGGCGAGGCCGGTGGCGGCATCGACTGGGGCGGCCTTGCGCTGGTCACCGGGGCGATCGGCATCGTGATGGCCGGCCTGATGGTGATCCGGCTCGACGGCGCGGGCTCCCTGCCGGGCTGGGGCCTGGTGCTGCTCGGCGTGCTCGCGTTCGTGCCGTTCGTCCGCTACGAGCTGCGCCATCCGGAGCCGATCATCGACGTCCGCCTCCTCGCCAGCGCGGGCCAGTGGCCGGTGCAGCTGACCGCCTTCCTCTTCGGGATCCCGGTGCTCGGCGGCCAGATCCCGCTGTCCACGTTCGCGCAGGCCGACCCGGCCGTCCGCGGCTACGGGCTGGGCGCCGACTCGGCCTTCGTGTCGACGCTGATCGGCGTCTACGTCATCACCCTGGCCATCGGGGCGTTCACGCTGCCGCTGACCACCCGCTGGTTCGGCGTACGCCGCACGCTGGTGCTCGCCTGCCTGCTCGTGGCGCTGGGCTACGCGCTGTGGATCCCCTTCCACGACGAGACGTGGCAGGCGCTGACCAACATGGCGGTCGCCGGCGTGGGCTCGGGTGCGCTGGTGGCGTCGCTGCCGGCCGCGGCCGCGGCGACAGCGCCTCCGGACCGCACCGGCATCGCCACCGGGCTCACCAACGGCACCAAGACCCTCGGGGCTGCTATCGCGTCGGCGGTCTTCGCGATCGCCCTGGCGTCCACGGGCTCCATCGAGGGGGCGACCGAGGCCGAGGCTCCGCTGTCGGGCTACCTCACGGTCTGGGCGGTCTGCTCCGGTGCCGCGCTGCTCGCGGCGCTGGCCCTGCTGGCGGCTCCCCGGCACGCCTTCTCCGATGCGCACGGCGAAGCGGCCGACGTACCCTCGTGAGATGAGCGAGGAGCGGAAGCCCACGGCGCCGGACCGCTCGCCCGAGCGGGACACGCGCACGGGCCGATCGGCCGCCGCGACCCGGATCCAGAACCAGGCACGCTGGGTGGACCTGCAGGTGCAGCAGGCGATGGAGCGGGGCGAGTTCGACGACCTGCCGGGGCGCGGCAAGCCCATCCCCGGCATCGGCACCGACTCGGCCGAAGGATGGGACCCCGACTGGTGGGTCAAGAAGCTGATCGAGCGCGAGCAGATCACCGGCGTCCTGCCGCCGGCCCTGCAGCTGCGCAAGGAGGACGCCGAGCTCGACGGCCGGCTCGACGCGATCACGGCCGAGTCCGAGGTGGGTCGCGAGGTCGAGGACTTCAACGAGCGGGTCCGCAGGGCGCTCTACACCCCGCCGACCGGGCCCAGCGCCCCGCCGGTGGTCACCCGCCGGCGCGACGTCGAGCACGAGGTCGAGGCCTGGCGCGCGCGTCGTACGGCGCGCATCGAGGCGCAGCGCGTGGCGGTGGCCGCCAGCGAGGCGGAGGCTCCCAAGCCCCGGCGCTGGTGGCGCCGCAGGGGCGCCTGACCCATGTAACGCGCAGTTATGACCACTGGGACCCCCGCACACCGGGCGCCCAGTGCACATAACTGCGCGTTACAAGGGCGCGTGGGATCGGTCATACCTGCGGAGCCCGACCAGCGATAGGTTCCGCAGCATGCGCTCAGCCAAGGACTTCTTCGCCCCGCTCGCGGTAGGTGCGCCGGCTCCGCTCCGCGAGGTGCCGGCCAGGCCCAGCCGCGCGATCCACTTCTTCGACCCCGGCAACCCGAAGATGGCGGCCAAGGTGCCGGACCTGGTCGGTCACGTGGACGTGCTCCTCGGCAACCTCGAGGACGCTGTCAAGGCTGAGAACAAGGAGGCCGCCTGCGCGGGTCTGGTGCGCATCGGGCGGGAGGTCGACTTCGGGCCGACCCAGCTGTGGACCCGCATCAACAGCCTGGACAGCCCGTGGGCGCTCGACGACCTGACCACACTGGTGCCGGCCATCGGCGACAAGCTCGACGTCATCATGGTGCCGAAGGTGCAGGGCGCCGAGGACATCCACTACGTCGACCGGCTGCTCGCCCAGCTCGAGGCGAAGGCCGGTCTGGAGAAGCCGCTGCTCGTGCACGCGATCCTCGAGACCGCCCGCGGCGTGGCCAACGTCGAGGAGATCTGCGCCGCCTCCCCGCGGATGCAGGGCCTCTCGCTCGGCCCCGCCGACCTGGCCGCGGACCGGCGGATGAAGACCACCCGGGTCGGCGGTGGCCACCCCGGCTACCTGGTGCGGGCCGATGCTCCGGAGGACGGCGGCCAGACGCAGTACGACGCCGAGCGGGCGACGTACCAGCAGGACCTGTGGCACTACACGATCGCCCGGATGGTCGATGCGTGCGCGATGCACGGCATCTATCCCTACTACGGCCCGTTCGGCGACATCGCCGACGAGGTGGCCTGCGAGGACCAGTTCCGCAACGCGTTCCTCCTCGGCTGCGTCGGCGCGTGGAGCCTGCACCCCAAGCAGATCGCCATCGCCAACCGGGTCTTCAGCCCGTCGGTCGAGGACGTCGCGCACGCCCGTCGGGTGATCGCCGCGCTGGGCGACGGCACGGGCGCGGTGATGCTCGACGGCAAGATGGAGGACGACGCCTCGGTCAAGCAGTGCCAGGTGATGGTGACCCTCGCCGAGCAGCTGTCCGAGATCGACCCGGAGCTGAGGAAGATGTACGACGAGGTGCAGGCATGACCGAGTTCGTCCCGCGCCGCTCGGTGCTCTACATGCCCGGCTCCAACGAGCGCGCGCTCGAGAAGGCCAAGTCGATCCCGTGCGACGCCCTGATCCTCGACCTCGAGGACTCGGTCGCGCCGGAGGACAAGGCCACCGCTCGCGACTCCGCGTGCGCCGCGGCGGCGAGCGGCGCGTACGGCCGCCGCGAGGTGACGATCCGCGTCAACGGCGCCGACACCGAGTGGCACGCCGACGACCTGCGCGCCGCCTGCGAAGCGGGGCCGGCGGCGATCGTCGTACCCAAGGTCGACAGTGCCGATGCCGTGCTCGCGCTCGTCGAGGCGATGGGCCGCCACGGCGCCCCGGAGCACACGAAGCTGTGGGCGATGGTCGAGACGCCGTACGCCATGCTGCACGCCGAGGAGATCGCGTCCGCCGCCGAGCGCCTGACGGTCCTGGTCATCGGCACCAACGACCTCGCCAAGGAGCTGTACGCCGAGCACGTGCCCGGCCGGCACCCGCTGCTCACGGGCCTCGGCCTGGCCGTGCTCGCGGCCCGGGCCAGCGGCAAGGCGATCATCGACGGCGTCTACAACGACGTGAAGGACACCGACGGCTTCCTGGCCGAGTGCCGGCAGGCCCGCGAGATGGGCTTCGACGGCAAGACGCTGATCCACCCCGGTCAGGTGGACGGCGCCAACACGGCCTTCGCGCCGAGCGAGGCGGCGGTCGAGGAGGCGCGCGGCATCCTGGCCGCCTGGGAGTCGCGCACCTCGGGTGTGGTCACCTACGGCGGCCGGATGATCGAGAGCCTCCACGTCGAGTCGGCGCAGCGCATTCTCGGCATCCACGAGGCGATCGGGTTGCTCGGGGCATAGCGTGGGCGGGTGAGTTCCTCGCCGCCGTCGCATCGTCACACCAGGCTCCTGGTGGCTCTCGTGGCACTCGCCGTGCTGCTCGTCGGGGTCACCGCCTGGGTCGTCCGCGACCAGGGCGAGCAGCCGGACCGGTCGGCCACGGACTCCTCCACCGCCGTTGCGACCCCGACCCCGACCCCGACCCCGACCCCGACGGTCCCCCCGCCGACCGAGCGGAAGCCGAGGGCCGAGCCCCGGTGCCGTGCCACGTCGGGCGGGTTCACGCCCACCAGCATGTCGGTGCGTGGCGTGACGCCCGGTGCTCCGGTCCTCGCCATCCCCCGCGACGGCAACGGCGTGGTCGGCGTACCCCCGCTGACCGCCGAGGGCAAGGCCGAGCTCGCCTGGGACGCTCCCGGTGTCGCACCGGGCAGCCCGGCCGGGCACGTCCTCTTCAACGCCCACACCTGGCCCGACGGCTCGGCGCTGGGCAACCGGCTGCTGGGCAGTCTGCAGGCAGGCGGTCGCATCCTCGTCCGCGGTGCCGACGGCGAGCTGGCCTGCTACGACGTGTCCCGTCGCACCGAGGTGCCGGCCGAGACGCTGATGCCCGAGATCTACAGTCCCGAGGGCCCGCCCCAGCTGGTCATCATCGTCTGCTCCGGGACGCGCCGCGGCCCGGGCGACTGGAGCCACCGCACGCTGTGGTTCGCCTCGCCGGTCGCGGCCTGACCTCGGCGCTCCCCCTCGATCCCCTCAGCCCCCGGCGAGAGGCAGCGTGCCGCCGAGCGCCCAGGTCTGCTGCTGGTCGTGATGATGCGGCGATCCGGGGTCGCCCGAGGCGCCGAGCGGCACCGCCCAGCGACTCGCCTCCCGGTCGGCCAGGCACCACACGTAGCGGGCGACCGGTCCCCGCACGCTGACGTCCAGCCCGGGGAACCAGCCGGTGGCGAGCACGCAGTGCGTGTCGCCGGGCAGGGGCAGGGCGGGCGCCGTGCCGACCCCGTGCTGGGAGAGGGCCTGGTAGCGGTGCACGTCTCCCCACCTCTCCTCATGCGCCCGGCCCGCCGCCGACACCGCATCGCGGAGCAAGGGCTCGAGGGGGAGCCCCCAGGGCCTGCCGTGGGCGAGCAGCGTGTCGATCGATGCTGCGACCCGGGCCTCCAGCGAGAACCACGGGGCGAGCAGGTCGCCGTACGGCGACGGGGCGCGCAGCGCTCGCAGCACGCCCGCGGCGCAGATCCCCTGCACCAGGTGGTCGCGCAGGCGCACGAAGAGGGCGGCCTCCTCGCTGTCGACGGTCATCTCGCGGTCCCAGGCGGCGAGCCGGTCGGCGACCTCACGGTCGCGTCCCACGAGCCCGTCGAGGGCTGCGATGCGGGCGAGCAGGGCCTCGCCGCCGGTCTGGCGCACGTCGGCGAGGACGGCGCCGGCCGCGGAGACGTCGAGGCGGGGCTGCGCCTCGAGCAGCTCGGTGATCCGGCGGGCGCGGTGGGGCGGGGCGAAGTCGAGGCCGATCGCGTCGTACGCCGGGGTGGCCCGGTCGTTCGCGGTGACGACGTAGCCGTCGGGCGAGGCCTCGGTGCGGGGCAGCTCGTCGACCCACCCGGCCCAGCCGTGCCCGTCGCCGGCGTGGCCGGGCGTACGACGGATGCCGTCGCGCCGCCGCGGCACCCGCCCGGCGACCCGACGCCGTACGGTGCCCGCGGCATCGGCGATGACGACGTTGTTGACGGGCTCCACCCAGTGGTCGAGGGCCCGATCGACGTCGTCGGCCGTACGCGCGCGGAGGAGCGGCAGCAGCGCGTCGAGACCGAGGGCCCCCAGCACCAGCGACGGGGTGCGCAGCGACCAGCCACCGTCGGCCAGGTGGAACACGACCGGTCCGCGGTCGGTCACCACCACCTCGATGGCGACCGGCTCGCCACCACGCACCTCGATGGTCTCGGTGCGCCGCCGCGCGCCGGCCAGCGTCTCGGCCGTCTCGCGAAAGACGTCCTGGTAGTCCGCTGTCGCATTCGTGATCGCCCACGCGACCCCGCCCGCGTGCCCGAAGTGCTGGATGCCCGGCACGCCCGGGAAGGCGAAGCCGGCAACGTCGAACTCCGGGCACTCCAGTCGCACCTGCGCGTACACGTTGGGGTCCTCGAACTGCCGGTGCGGGTCTCCGGCGATCAGCGGCCTGCCGGTCGCGGTGCGGCCTCCGCCGACGGCGTACGCGTTGCTCCCGTTGGGCGGACCCTCGAGCCTGAAGAGGTCCGCGCCCTCCTCGCCCAGGGCTTCGCCCGCGTGGTGCCGCCACAGCTTCGAGGGGAAGGTGCCGAAGAGGATGTGGTGCACGAGGAAGACCGTGGCCGGGGTCCACGGGTGCCACGGCTCGTGGTCGGCGGGCAGGGCGTCGTTGACGCCGTCGGCGTACGCCGCGAGGAAGGCCTGCGTCTCGGCCGCCGAGCCGTCGTACGCGCGCCGCCCGGTCTCGTCGAGCAGCGCCCGGCGGGCGAAGCAGTCCCACTCGAGGCCGGCGGTGCCCGTCAGCTCGGCGGTGCGGCCCTCGCCGCGCAACCGGTCGAGGCGCAGCTGCTCGGCGCGGTCCTCGACGCACGCACGCCCCTGCTCGCGCGCCATGGCGAGCACGGAGGTCGCGGTGATGTGCGGGATCCCCCACGCGTCCCGGTGGATCGCCATGTCAGCTCCCGCCCCGCATGCCCCGCACTCTGGCATGTCGCAGCAACCTCCGCCGTCTGGGGGTAGTCCGGTGCGAATCAGGGCTGTCTCGGCGTCCCGAGCCCCGAAATGCACCGGACTACCTCCAGAGCAGGGCTCACGCCACCGACCACCACGCCGGCGCCTCCAAGGTCCACCGACGATCGTTCTCGGGCAGGAATCGTGCCCGGCTGCGCGCGCGCAGCATCCGGCGTACGACTGCGGCGAGGTCGCCGAGGTCGCCCGCGACCAGGGTGAAGTACTCCAGCCCGTGGTCACGGAAGCGCTCCTCGCGGGCGACGTCGTGGCGGCGGTTGACCGCGGACAGGTGAGCGGCGCCGTCGTACTCGCCCACGACGCCCGCGACCGGGTCGAGCAGGTCCGGGTAGCCGAGCAGGGTGCCGCCCCGGGAGAACACCGGCACGTTGCACAGCGGCCGGGGCAGCCCGGCGTCGAGCTCCCACACCAGGCGCATGCGGGTCTCGCGCGGAGAGCCGCTCGAGTCGAGCGCCAGGGCCACCGCACGGCGGGCGAGGTCGACACCGGTCCACGGGCCAGCCGTGTGCACGTAGTGCCGTACGGCGTCCACGGTGGTGAGCCCGGCCGCGGCCGCCATGTCGACCGCCTCCACGCCGGCACGCAGGGAACCGCGGCGACGGACCTCGTCGTAGACCGCGCGTTCGGGGCTGGCGCACCACAGCCCAGCGACGTTGATCCGGTCGGCCAGGGCGAGCTGCTCACGTGAGACGGCGATGCGCTCGTCGGGCCGCAGCTTCGCGTGCGAGACGAGCGGCACGGGCAGCCGTGTCCCGTCGCTCGCCGTACCGTCGAAGTAGGCGGCGCCCTGCCAGCGCAGGGCCGCCCAGGCGGTCACCGCACCGCGGAAGCGACGCGAGCCCTGCTCCGCGATCCGCTGCTCCACAGGGTCGTCAGCCACCGTGGCGGGAACGTAGCGACCCGGCGACGTCTGGCGGTGGCTCGACCCTCGGGCGATGTCCCACGTGAGGTCACCCGCCCCGGCGGCCGCAGGCCAGACGACCGGAGGTCGGACGCACCGAGTGCTCGCGAGAGGGTCCATCCGGCCACCCTCGGCCCACCCCCGGACGGCCCGGGGACCCCTCGGAGACGACTGTGCACAACCGGGGTTCCGGCGGCCCTGTGGACGGCTTGCGGCCCGGGTAGTCCGGTGCAAATCAGGGCCAAATCGGCTCCCGCAGCCGCATTTTGCACCGGACTATCCCGCAAACACGCAGGCTCAGGACTCCGTCATCGGGATGCGCACGTCGCGCTCGGCGGCCACCTCGACGGCCCGCTCGTAACCTGCGTCGACGTGCCGGATGACACCCATCCCGGGGTCGTTGGTGAGCACCCGCTCGATCTTCTGCGCGGCGAGGTCGGTGCCGTCGGCGACGCACACCTGGCCGGCGTGCAGCGAGCGGCCCATGCCGACGCCGCCGCCGTGGTGGAAGGAGACCCACGAGGCGCCGGAGGCGGTGTTGACGAGTGCGTTGAGGATCGCCCAGTCGGCGATGGCGTCGGAGCCGTCGAGCATCGACTCCGTCTCGCGGTACGGCGACGCGACGGACCCGCAGTCGAGGTGGTCGCGGCCGATGACGACCGGGGCCCTCAGCTCGCCCGACGCGACCATCTCGTTGAACTTCAGGCCCGCCAGGTGGCGCTCGCCGTACCCCAGCCAGCAGATCCGCGCGGGCAGGCCCTGGAAGGAGACCCGCTCGCCGGCCATGGTGATCCACTTGTGCAGGCGCTCGTTGTTGGGGAACAGCTCGAGGATCGCCCGGTCGGTGGCGGCGATGTCGGCGGGGTCGCCCGACAGCGCGGCCCAACGGAACGGGCCCTTGCCCTCGCAGAACAGCGGCCGGATGTAGGCAGGCACGAAGCCGGGGAACTCGAACGCACGGTCGTAGCCGCCCTTGCGAGCCTCGTCGCGGATCGAGTTGCCGTAGTCGAAGACCTCCGCGCCGGCGTCGTGGAACTCCACCATCGCGCGCACGTGCGCGGCCATCGACGCCTGCGCGTCCTTGGTGAAGCCCTCCGGGTCGCGGGCGGCGGCGTCGCGCCACTCCTCGAAGGCCACGCCCACCGGCAGGTAGGACAGCGGGTCGTGCGCCGACGTCTGGTCGGTGACGATGTCGATGGGTGCGCCGCTCGCCAGCAGCGCCGGGAACATCTCGGCCGCGTTGCCCAGCACGCCGATCGAGAGCGGCTCACGCGCGTCCCGTGCGGCGATCGCCCGCGCCACCGCGTCGTCGAGCGAGTCGGCCTGCACGTCGAGGTAGCGGTGCTCGATACGGCGCTCGATGCGCGACTGGTCGACGTCGACGCAGATCGCGACGCCGTCGTTCATCGTCACCGCCAGCGGCTGCGCGCCACCCATGCCGCCGAGGCCGGCGGTCAGCGTGATGGTGCCGGCGAGCGTGCCGCCGTGCCTCTTGTCGGCGACCGCGGCGAACGTCTCGAACGTGCCCTGCAGGATCCCCTGCGTGCCGATGTAGATCCACGAGCCCGCGGTCATCTGGCCGTACATCGTCAGCCCGAGGTCCTCCAGTCGGCGGAACTCCTCCCAGTTGGCCCAGTCGCCCACGAGGTTGGAGTTCGCGATCAGCACCCGCGGCGCCCACTCGTTGGTCTTCATGACACCCACGGGCTTGCCCGACTGCACGAGCATGGTCTCGTCGTCGCCGAGGGTGCGCAGGGTCCGCACCAGCGCGTCGTACGACGCCCAGTTGCGCGCGGCCTTGCCGGTGCCGCCGTAGACGACCAGGTCCTCGGGCCGCTCGGCGTTGGCCGGGTCGAGGTTGTTCATCAGCATCCGCAGCGGGGCCTCGGTCTGCCAGGACCGGCAGGTGAGCTCGGTTCCGGTGGCGGCGTGGATGGGGAGCCTCGGGTTCTCGGGTGAGTCGTTCATCGAAGTTCTCCGATCACTGCTTCGGCGGCGGCCAGGACGGCGCCGGTCGAGACGAGGGAGACCGCGGTCTCGATCTCCGGGGACAGGTGGCGGTCGGGGCCGGGGCCCTCGACGCCGGAGGAGCGGAGCAGGGCCACGACAGCCGCGGTGGCGGGCGAGGGCTCCAGCGGGGCGCGCAGGTCGAGCGCACGGGCGGCGGTGAGCACCTCGATCGCCACCACCCGGGTCAGGCCGTCCACTGCCCGGCGGAGCTTGCGGGCCGCCGACCAGCCCATGGAGACGTGGTCCTCCTGCATCGCGCTCGAGGGGATCGAGTCGACGCTGGCGGGGTTGGCGAGCCGCTTCAGCTCCGAGACGATCGCGGCCTGGGTGTACTGCGCGATCATCAGCCCGCTGTCGACACCGGGGTCGTCGGCCAAGAACGGCGGCAGGCCGTGGTTGCGCGCCTTGTCGAGGAAGCGGTCGGTACGCCGTTCGCTGATGGAGGCCAGGTCGGCGGCGACGATCGCCAGGAAGTCGAGGACGTAGGCCACCGGTGCCCCGTGGAAGTTGCCGTTGGACTCGACGCGACCCTCGTCGGCCAGCACGACCGGGTTGTCGACCGCCGACGTCAGCTCCCGCTCGGCGACCGTCGCGCAGTGGGTGATCGTGTCGCGCACCGCGCCGTGCACCTGCGGGGAGCAGCGCAGGGAGTAGGCGTCCTGCACGCGGTTGCAGTCGGGGCCGCGGTGGGAGGCGACCACGCCGGAGTCGGCCAGCAGCGCCACGAGGTTGGCCGCCGAGGCCGCCTGGCCGGGGTGCGGCCGGATCGCCTGCAGGTCGGCCGCGAACACCCGGTCGGTGCCCAGCTGGCCCTCAACGGACATGGCCGCGGCGATGTCGGCGGTGCGGACGAGCAGCTGCAGGTCGGCGATCGCGAGCACCAGCATGCCCAGCATCCCGTCGGTGCCGTTGATGAGGGCCAGACCTTCCTTGGCCACCAGCTCCACCGGCGTCAGCCCCGCCGCGGCGAGCGCCTCGGCCGCCGTCATGAGCTCGCCGGAGGCGTCGCGGACCTCGCCCTCGCCCATCAGCGCCAGCGCGCAGTGCGCCAGCGGGGCGAGGTCGCCGGAGCAGCCCAGCGAGCCGTACTCGCGCACCACCGGGGTGATGCCGTGGCTCACCAGGCCCGCGAGCAGCTGGGCGGTCTCGAGGCGGACTCCCGTGTGGCCGGTCGCGAGGGTCGAGAGCCGCAGCAGCATCAGCCCGCGCACCACCTCCCTCTCGACCTCGGGGCCGGAGCCGGCGGCGTGCGAACGCACCAGCGACCGCTGCAGCTGCGCCCTCATCTCGGTGGGGATGTGCCGGGTCGCCAGCGCGCCGAAGCCGGTGGAGATGCCGTACGACGGGGTCGGTGCCGCCGCGAGCTCCTCGACGACCGCCCGTGCCCGGTCGATGGCGGCGCAGGCCCCGGGGCTCAGCTCGACCGGTGCGCCGTCGCGTGCGACGCTCACCAGCTCGGCGAACGAGACGGGGCCGGTGCCCACCTGGACGGTGGTGTCAGTCGTCGCAACCATGGCTCCATCCAAGCCCCGTCGCGGCGTTCGCGGCCAGAGCGGTACGACCACCCACGTCTCGTATTCCAGACTTCGTCTCCAGGGATGGTGGCGACACCGGCCCCGCTGTGTCACGGTGACGGCACGCCCGGCCGCACACCCGTGGCCGAGCCAAGAAGGGCCGATGAACGGCCGAAGGAGGCTGAAGATGAGCACAGAGCAGATCGTCTGGACCATCGTCATCGTCGTCGTCGTACTCGCGCTCGTCGGGCTGATCGCCGCGTCGATGCGCAAGAAGAGCCGTCAGGACAACGCTGCGCGCGCCGCCCAGCTGCGCCAGGAGGCCGACCAGCGCGCCATGAACATCCCCGAGGCCCAGGCCCGCGCGAAGGAGGCCGAGGCCCAGGCGGAGCAGGCCCGGATCCAGGCCGAGCGTGCCGAGCAGCGCGCCGCCGAGGCCGGGACCGCCTTCACCCAGGAGCAGGCAGCCCACGAGGAGAAGATCCGCTCCGCCGACCAGCTGGACCCGAACGTGAACACCCGCTCGGACGACTACACCCCCGACACCGCTTCAGCGGAGCGGGCGCGAGCCGCGGCGGCGTCCCCCGCGGGCACCCCCGTCGGCACCCCCGTCGGCGAGGAGTACGACGCCCAGGGGCTGCCGATCCGCGATCCGCACTACACCGGACCGCGCTTCGACGCGGACGGTCGGCCGATCGGCGGCGGCACCCCGGAGGGCGGCAGCCACCGGGCCTGAGCGGGCCCGACCGGGCCGTGGCCGACCGGAGCAGCACCGACCCGGCATGATGCGCCCATGAGCCAGGTCCCGGCCGCGACGAAGACCCTGCGGGTGCTGCGGTTCCTGGCCAGCCAGCCCGACCCGGTGCCGCTGGACCGGATCGTGCGCGCGTGCGGCCTGCCGCGCTCCACGGCGTACCACCTGCTCAACGCGATGATCGACGAGGGCTTCGTGATCCACCTGCCCGACGAGCACCGCTACGGCCTCGGCGTGGCCGCCTTCGAGGTGGGCAGCGGCTACGCCCGGCAGGCGCCCCTGCAGCGTCTCGCCCGTCGGCATCTCACCGCCCTGGTCGACAGCACGGGCTGCGCGGCGCACCTGGCCGTTCCGCACGGTCGTGATGTGCTCTACGTGCTCGAGGAGCGGGTGCCGGGCCGGCCGCCGCTGGTCACCGACGTGGGCGTGCGCCTGCCTGCGCACCTCACCGCCAGCGGCCGGGCCATCCTGGCCGCCCTGCCGGCCGCGCAGGTCCGCGCGCTCTACCCCGACCGGGAGGCTTTCGTCGACCGGCACGGCCGGGGACCGCGATCACTCACGGCGCTCCGGACGGTGCTGAGCGACACCCGACAACGCGGGTACGCCGTGGAGGACGGCGAGGTCACGCCCGGGTTCGTCAGCGTCGCGGCCGCAGTGCTCGACCACAACGCGCACCCGGTGGCCGCGGTCGCGGTCACGTGGCCGTCCACCGACGAGCGGAGCGCCGACGTGACCGCCCGCGAGGTCCGGCAGACCACCCGGTTGCTGGGTCGTCGCCTGTCGGGGCGCTGAGCTCGGGCTCCCGACACCACCGTGGGAAATGCCGTCGGGCCCGGGCGGGGGGCAGCGGCCGGCCCCCCCGGGGAAGCGGGGGGGAAGCGAAAGGACGCCCCGCCGCGGGGGCCCCCGGCCCCG
>NZ_JAFCWV010000004.1:0-141599 GCF_049897745.1 Nocardioides sp. LHG3406-4 | reverse complement strand
CGGCAGGAACCCGGAGGGTCCCTGCCGATCGTGTGGATCCTGCCGCGTCAGGCGGCCAGGTCGGGGTCACCCAGCCGGGCCGACGGTTCTAGCGGGTACTTCAGATCAGGCGCGCCCTGCGGCGGTCGCCGGCGACCAGGAGGCCACCGCCGGCCAGCAGGCCGAGGCCGAGGAGCAGCACCAGGCCGAGCAGGGCCGGGCTACCGGTCGCCGGCAGGGTGCCGGTGTCCGAGGCCGGGCTGTCGGAGCCGGCACCGCCGCCGTTGTGGCCGCCGCCGCCGGCACCGGCACCGCCGCCACCGCCGCCGCCGCCGTTGCCGTTGTCGCCGTTCCCGTTGTCGCCGTTGTCACCGGTGCCGCTGTCGCCTGCGCCGGTGACGCAGTCGACCACGAAGCTGCCGGAGACGAGCTGGGTGCCCGCCGCGGAGACCGTGACGGTGTAGGCGCCGTCCTCGACGACCGGACCGCTGATCTGCTGGGTCTGGCCCGCGGGGACCGTGACGACCTGGTTGGCGCCGTTGACGTTGACCGTGAAGTCGACCGGCAGGTTGGAGCCGGCGTTGTTCAGCGTCGCGGTGTACGTCGTGCAGTCGTGCACCACGGCGGCCGCCGGGGCGTAGGTCTGGCAGTCCTGGGTGAACGTGGTGCTCACCAGGTCGGCTCCCCCACCGCGCACCGTGATGGTGTTGGTGGAGTCCTCGACGACCGTGCCGGTCACGTGCTGGACCTGGCCGTTGGGCACGGTGACCTGCTGCTCGGCGCCGTTGACGGTCACGGTGAACTCCACCGGGAGGGTCGAGGCCGAGTTGTCGAGGGTGACGTCGTAGCCGAGGCACGACTGGGCCACCATGGCGGCCGGCTTCACGCAGTCGACGGTGAAGGCCGCCTGAGCGAGCACCTCGTCGCCGTTGGCCACCTCGATGGTGTGCGAGGAGTCCTCGACGACCGTGTCGGTGATGACCTTGGTCGCGCCGTTCTCCACCGTCACCTGGGACTCGACTCCGTCGATGATGACGGTGAAGGTCACCGGGATCTCCGAGGCCGAGTTGTCGAGGGTGACCGTGTAGCTGGTGCAGTCGTGGATCACCGTGACGACAGGCTTCTCACAGTCGATCGTGAAGGCCTTGGTGTCCAGCTGGGTGTCGCCGCTGGTCACCGTGATGTCGTACGTCGAGCCCTCGGTCGCGTCGGTCTTCTCGATCTTCTGGGTGGTGCCGGCCGGCACCGTGTAGTCGGTCGGAACCCCGTTGATGGTCACCGTGAAGGTCACCTCGACCTTGGAGGCCGAGTTGTCCAGCGTGACGACATAGCCGGTGCAGTTGTCGACGATGGTCGCCGCCGGCTGCTGGCAGTCGACATCGAAGGACTTCGTGGCCAGGTCGGTCGAGCCGTGGGAGACGGTCACGGTGTTGGAGGAGTCCTCGGCCACCGGGCCCGACACGACCTTGGTCTCGCCGTCCGGCACGAGGTAGTCGGTGCCAACCCCGTTGACGGTCACCGTGAAGGTCACCGGCACGTCCGAGGAGGTGTTGATGAGCTTGGCGTAGAAGTGGGTGCAGCTGTTCCAGACCTTCGCCGCGGGCTGCTCACAGTCGATCGTGAACTCTTCGTAGACCAGCTTGTCGTTGCCCGAGACCACCTTCACGGTGTGCGCGGAGTCCTCGGCGGCGGGGGTCACGATGGTCTCGGTGTCGTTCTCGGCCACCACGTGGGGCGTCGTCACTCCATCGATGGTGACGTCGAACGTCGCGTCGACGTTGTTGCCGCGGTTGTCGAGGAAGACGGTGAAGCCCGTGCAGTCCTGCGAGAACGTGGCCTTCGGCTTCTGGCAGTCGACGTAGAACGTGTCGTGCTTGAGCGTCTCGTTGCCGACCTGGACCGTGATCGTGTTCTGCTGGTCCTCGACGACCGAGCCCTCTTCGTAGGCGTACTTGCCGGCCCCGACGACGACCGGCTTCGAGTCACCGTTGACCGTCACGATGAACGTGACCTCCACCTTCGAGGCGCGGTTGTCCAGCTTGATCTTGTAGGTCGTGCAGCCGTGCCACACGGTCGCCGCCGGCTTCGCGCAGTCGATCTTGACCGTCGTGTCGACCAGCACGGTGCCTCCCGAGGTCACCTTCACGTCGTGCGTGGAGTCCTCGGCCGCCTGGGTCACGATGGACTTGGTGTCGTTCTTGGCCACGACGTGGGGCGTAGTCACTCCGTCGATGGTGACGTTGTACGTCGCGGCGACGTTGTTGCCGTGGTTGTCGAGCAGGACCGTGAAGGACGTGCAGTCCTGCGAGAGCGTGGCCGCCGGCTTCTTGCAGTCAACGGTGAACGTGTCGCTCGTGAGGGTGTCCTTGCCGGACGTCACCGTGATCGTGGTGAGCTCGTCCTCGACGAGCGTGCCGGTCACGGTGTCCGACGCCTTGGCCGCGATGGTGCGGTCGACGGACTTGCCGTTGACGGTGACGCGGAAGGTGACCGGGACGTAGGACTTCGTGTTGTCCAGGGTGACGGTGTAGCCGTCGCAGTCGTGCCCGATCGTCGCGGCCGGCTCGGGCGTGGGCGGGGTCGTGTCGTTGCAGTCGGCCGCTCCACCCGGAGCGAAGTAGTCCAGGCGCTCGTCGCCGGCCTTGTGGGGGACGCCGCGCCAGATGCCGTCCTCACGCCAGGTCACCTTGTGGTTGTGCTGGCTGTCGGTGCCCGTGATGTGGCCGTTGGCCTCGTCTCGCGGCACGCTGATGTAGACGTACGGGTTCTTGTCGTCAGGCGAAGCGGTGCGGTGGCACACGCCGACCTTGTCGACCGGAGGCACGTCACAGTCGGCGGAGACGGTCACGGTCGTCTGGGCGACCTGGCCACCACCGGCGCCGTTGCCCCAGTTGTTGACGGCCTTGACGGTGATGACCGCGGACTTGGCCGAGCCGATGTCGAACGTGCCGGGGAAGCTGAAGTCCTTGCGCTTGAACTCACCGGTCACGACGCTGCCGTTGACGGAGTTCGACACCACGACCTTCGTGTTGGTCCGCGAAGCGTCTGTGCCGTCCCCCTCCCAGGCTCTTGCCGTGAACGACACCTTGCCTGCGCAGTCGACGGATGCGGTGATCTCTGGGTGGTGCGCGCTCGCGGGGCCGGCGAGGACCACGGGGACCCCGGCGGCGACCACTAGAACGGCGACGAAGCGCAGCAGAAGCTTGCGCACTCGACTGGAAATTGACGGCATGGGTATCCCCCCAAACTCGGACGTGCCTCCTTGTCGTCCTCACCGTCTTGGTGACGACGCGGACCCCCCGGTCCGAGCACACGACATCGGCTTGCTGAGGGCCGATGCCTGATCGTCACATTCGGTCCTCCACCGCCTGTCCACACGAGTTCCACAAACCGGTAACAGTCCGTCGACGCACAGCCACAGTTCTCCGTACCCTCGGCTGTCGTCAGTCGTTCAACCCTTCGACACGGGGAGGACATGTGACCGGAGCCCGGCGGCTGAGCCGCATCACCACCGCCTGCCTGGTGTCCGCGGCGCTCATCGGCGGTGCGGTGCTGCTGCCCTCGCACCCGGGTGTCCGCGCCGGCAGCCTGCTCACGGCGTACGACGCCTCCAAGGCCGCGGCGGTCGGGCCCGACCTGGCCGGCGTGCCGCACCGGCACGACGACCCCGCCACCAAGAACGCGCTGAGCCGCGGTGGCGAGGTCACCGCCGCGACCGTCGACCCGACCTCGCGCCAGGAGGCGGCCGCCAGCGCGGCGTACGTCGCTCGCGAGCGCGCGCTGCCCGACCCGCGGCTGACCACCGTGCCGGTGATGCAGAGGCGCCGCCGCGTCCCGCAGGACCGCTACGCGATGGCCGGCGGCTGCTACACGCTGGCGGCGCCGAACGGTCGCTACGTCGCCCGCACCGCCGGCGCCGGACTGGCCACGGCCACCAGGCGCCGCGACGCCGAGCCCTTCACGTTCCGCGCCACCGATCTCGGCACCTACCTGCTGTTCGGCACCGCGTCGGACTTCGTCGGCTCGACCGGCACCGGCGCTCCGGCGACCCTGGCCGCCGCCCCCAGCCCGGCGACCGAGTGGACGACGCGGGAGACGCGACGGGGCTTCGTCCTGACCGTCGGCCAGGGCCGGCACCTCTCCCTCACCCGCGGCACCGTCACCGTCTCAGCGAGGGCGGTGCCCTTCCGGCTCACACGCACACCCGGCTGCACCGCCTACCCGGAGAGCCAGGTGAACGTCAGCGGCCGCCCGCACGCCGGCGTGACGCCGTACCAGGAGGTGCGCGGCTACGTCGACGCGCACACCCACGGCCAGGCGTGGGAGTTCCTGGGCGGCCGGGTGCACTGCGGCAAGCCGTGGGACGCGTACGGCCCGGCGTACGCGCTCACGGACTGCTTCGACCACACCATCACCGGCGGGAAGGGCGCGGCGCTGGAGGCGTTCCTCTCCAACGAGCCCACCCACGACCCGGTGGGCTGGCCGACCTTCCGGGACTGGCCGGCACCCAACTCGCTGACCCACGAGGGCACCTACTACAAGTGGATGGAGCGCTCCTGGCGGGCTGGGCAGCGCGTCTTCGTCAACCTGCTCGTCGAGAACAACAAGCTGTGCGAGATCTACCCCCTGAAGCGCAACTCCTGTGACGACATGGACTCACTGCGCCTCCAGGCCAAGGACATGTACGAGCTCCAGGACTACGTCGACGCGCAGTACGGCGGTCCCGGCAAGGGCTGGTACCGCATCGTCACGTCGCCGTGGCAGGCGCGGAAGGTCGTCAACGCCGGCAAGCTGGCCGTGGTGATGGGCATCGAGACCAGCCTCCCGTTCGGCTGCACCTACAAGAGGCTGCCGCTGCTCGGCGACCAGCCGGCCTGCACGACCGCCCAGATCGACGCCGGCCTCGACGAGATGCGGGCACTCGGCGTACGCCAGATGGAGCTCGTCAACAAGTTCGACAACGCGCTGTCGGGCATCGCCGGCGACAACGGCGCGACCGGGGCGGTCGTCGACGCCGCCAACTTCCTCGAGACCGGGTCCTACTGGGACATGCGGCATTGCGAGCCCGCCGACGGCGAGAGCGCCGACCGGGCCCAGTTCGCCGCGCCCGACATCACCGCCGGCCAGCAGGACGCGCTGTTCGGGGCGGTCGGGCAGCTGTTCGGCCTGGCCGGGGTCGGCGCACTGCCTCTCTACGGGCCACCCGCGCACTGCAACACCCGCGGGCTGACCACCCTGGGCGCCCACCTCGTCGACCGGCTGATGGCCAAGCACATGCTCATCGACCCCGACCACATGAGCGTCAAGGCCCGCAACTCGCTGCTCAGCCAGCTCGAGGCCGGCCGCTACCCCGGTGTCCTGTCCAGCCACTCGTGGTCGACCCCCGACGCCTACCCGCGGATCTACGAGCTCGGCGGCTTCGTCGCGCCGTACGCCGGCGACTCCACCGGCTTCGTCGAGAAGTGGCGCCGGCACCTGGGCTGGGCCGACCCGCGCTACTACTTCGGCTTCGGCTACGGCGCGGACATGAACGGCCTGGGCGCGCAGGGCAATCCGCGCGGTCCGCAGGCCGCCGACCCGGTGACCTACCCCTTCACCGGCTTCAACGGCGTCACGGTCGACCGGCAGCGCGCCGGGCAGCGGGTCTACGACATCAACGTCGACGGCGTCGCTCAGTATGGCCAGTACGCCGACTGGATCGAGGACATCGCCCAGGTCGCAGGCCCCGAGGGCCCTGCACTCGAGGACGACATGATGCGCGGCGCCGAGGCCTACCTCCAGACGTGGGAGCGGGCCGAGGGCATCGCTCCCGACCCGTGCCGCAACCCCGAGCTCCGGATGGGCGTGGCGAAGTTCGAGAAGGCTGCCCGGCCGGGCACGCCCGT
The DNA here is from genome assembly GCF_049897745.1 of Nocardioides sp. LHG3406-4. NCBI lineage: Bacteria > Bacillati > Actinomycetota > Actinomycetes > Propionibacteriales > Nocardioidaceae > Nocardioides > Nocardioides sp. LHG3406-4. The sequence goes on along the minus strand of NZ_JAFCWV010000004.1, from coordinate 135,735 downwards.
CCGGACCCTGATGCGCCGGGTCGGCCAGCCCTGGCAACGACTGGGGTCGCGGTTCACCTACTGCGCCGGTCCGGCCGCCCAGGAGGTGCGGATGAGCGTGCGGATCAGTGCGCGCGGCAGGGTGCTCGCCGTGCGCAGGCGATAGGCACGGCTTATGGCGGCCTCGGGCATCTCCCACTTCCACTATGCCTGTGACCGTGGTCTCATCAGTCCGAACGTGCCCACCCCAGCGCCCATCCGAGGGAGAGACCCGTGATCGTCCTCCACGCGACCATCGCCATCTTGGCGGTCGTCCTGCTCATCATCGTGCTCGACATCGACCCGGTGATCTCCCTGGTCATCGGCTCGCTCTACCTCGGTCTGGCCGGCGGCGTCGGCTTCGAGGGCACGATCGAGGCGATCGGGACCGGGTTCGGCGACATCATGGCCGAGGTCGGCCTGCTCATCGGCTTCGGAGTGCTGATGGGTTCGCTGCTGTTCGCGATGGGCGCACTGCACCGGCTCGTCAACCTCCTCCTGAAGGTGCTGGGCGCCAAGCGGCTGCCGTACGCCCTGGCCGCCACCATGACGACGCTCTTCCCCTCGATCTACGTCGACGTCCAGCTGGTCCTCGCCTCTCCCCTGGCCCGGTCGGCTGCTCCCCAGCTCGGCCAGCAAGGGCTCGGCCTGATGGGTGGCGCGCTCACCGCCGGCATCCTGGTCGGCTACGTCTTCGTCATCCCCGGCCTGGGCACGGTCTCGATCGCCGGCCTGCTCGGCGTGCCGCTCGGCACGATGCTGATCTACGGGCTGCTCATCGGGCCGCTCACCGCGGTGATCACCGTCTTCCTCTACGCCCAGCTGCTCAAGCGCGGGTTCTGGAACCCCGAGAAGGACGAGCACGCGTCGGAGGCGCTCATCGAGGCCGAGCAGCTCGCCGAGGAGCAGGCCGCAGATCGCAAGACCGAGGGCGGCGAGGCCAAGCTGCCCTCACTGTTCGTGTCCCTCCTCCCCGTCCTGGTGCCGCTGCTCCTCATCGCGTTCGGCGCGATCGCCGACACCGCCGGCTTCTCCAACAAGGTCATCGCCTTCTTCGGCAACCCGATCCTGGCGCTCTTCCTCGGTCTGCTCGGCGCCTTCGCCCTGTCGCAGCGCACGCTGGGCAAGGACGACACCAACGAGGCCCTCAGCCGAGGCTTCGACACCACGGGCCAGATCCTGCTGGTCACGGGCGTGGGCGGCTCGCTCGGCGCGGTGATCGCGGCGACCGACCTCGACAAGGTGCTCGGCGACCTCTTCACCGCCGACGCCGGCGCCCCGGTGATCGTGAGCATCCTGATCGCCTGGCTGATTGCGGCCGTGCTGCACCTGGCCATCGGCTCGATCTCGGTGGCCGCCATCACGGCCTCCGGCATCCTCGGCCCGATCCTGCACCAGCTCGACGTGCCTGTGGCGATCATCGGCCTGGCCATCGGCGCCGGCGCGCTCTTCGCGCTGCACGTGAACAGCAACTTCTTCTGGATGTTCCAGACGCTGCTGGGCGTCTCGACCCGCGGGGCACTGAAGGCCCTCACCTTCGTCACCGCCATGGCCTCGGTGGTCGCGCTTCCGCTGATCGCCGTCCTCAGCCTGATCGTCTGAGGTACGCCGGACATGCAGCCCCTCCGAGGCACGACCGTCGTCTCACTCGAGCAGGCCATCGCCGCGCCGTACGCCAGCAGGCACCTCGCCGACCTCGGCGCCCGGGTGATCAAGGTCGAGCGGCCGGGCGTCGGCGACTTCGCGCGCGGCTACGACACCCGGGTCGACGGGCTCAGCTCGCACTTCGTGTGGACCAACCGCAACAAGGAGTCGCTCACCCTCGACATCAAGGACCCGCGCGGCCTCGAGGTGATCCGGGCGCTGCTCGGCACGGCCGACGTCTTCATCCAGAACCTCGCTCCCGGCGCGACCGCGCGAGCCGGGCTCGGCGCGCCGGAGCTGCAGGCCGATCGTCCCGGACTCATCGTCTGCGACATCTCCGGCTACGGCGTCGGCGGCCCCTACGAGACGATGAAGGCCTACGACCTGATGGTGCAGAGCGAGGCCGGCCTGCTCTCGGTGACCGGCACCGAGCAGGAGGTCGCCAAGGTGGGCATCTCGGTGTCGGACATCGCTGCGGGGATGTACGCCTACAGCTCGATCCTGGCGGCCCTCCTCGAGCGGGGCAGCACCGGCAAGGGCGCCCATCTCGACGTCTCGATGCTGGAGGCCACCGTGGAGTGGATGGGCTTCCCGCTCTACTACAGCTACGACGGCGCCGAGCCGCCGCAGCGGGCCGGGGCTGCGCACGCGACCATCTACCCCTACGGGCCGTTCACCGCCGGTGACGGCGTGACGGTGATGATGGCGATCCAGAACGAGCGCGAGTGGCTGGCCTTCTGCGAGCGGTTCCTCGGTCAGCCCGAGCTGGCCACCGCCCCGGACTACGCCACCAACTCGGGCCGGCACGCCCACCGCGCGCAGCTCGGCCCGATCGTCGCCGCGCGCTTCGCCGCCATGACCGGTGACGAGGCGACAGCCACCCTGGCCGCGGTGCCGGTGGCCCACGCCCGGGTCAACACGATGACCGACGTGTGGGCCCACCCCCAGCTCGCCGCGCGTGGCCGCTGGCACGACCTGCCCACGCCGGCGGGCGTCGTACCCTCCCTGGAGCTGCCGGGCCTGACGACCGGGCAGCCGCGCATGGACGCCGTCCCGGAGCTCGGTGCGCACACCCGCGCGATCCTGGCCGAGCTGGGTCTCTCGTCCGAGGCGGTCGCCGAGCTCGAGCGCGACGGGGTGGTGTGATGGCACCGTGGACATCTCGCAGCTGCGCTACTTCGTCGCCGTCGTCGACGCGGGCAGCCTCAGCCGCGCGGCGTCGGCCCTGCACATGTCCCAGCCCGCGCTGAGCCAGCGGATGGCGCAGCTCGAGCGCGACCTGGACGTGCGGCTGCTGGACCGCGGCCCGCGCGGGGTGCGGGCCACCGGCATCGGCCAGGAGCTCTACCGCGACGCGCACCGGCTGCTGCGGCAGTTCGACGAGCTGGCCCGCGGCGTGACGCAACGGCACCCGGTGCGCGGGCTGGTGGCCGTCGGGCTGCCCTCGGCGGCGGCGGCCCACCTGGCCGCACCGCTCTTCGCTCTCACGCGCCGCACCTTCCCCGGCGTGCATCTCGAGCTCTTCGAGTCGATGAGCAGCTACATCGAGGAGCTCTTCAGCAGGGGCCGGATGGACCTCGCACTCCGCTACCGCACCGACCGCACGGCTCCGGCAGGCGAGACGCCGCTCTACTCCGAGGACCTCTACCTTGTCGGCGACGCGGGCCGGGCGAGCGAGTCCGACGAGGAGATCAGGCTGGCCGACCTCGCGGGCGTGCCCCTGGTGGCCCCAGGCGTACGCAGTGGCCTGCGCTCGCTGATCGACCAGACGTTCGCCGATCACGGGATCGTGCCGACGGTGGTGGCCGACGTGGAGTCGCTGGCCACCATGGTCAGGATCGCCGAGAGTGGCGACGCGTGCGCGATCCTGCCGAGGTCGTGCGTCGGCCCGGGTGCGGCCTCACCGGCCGTGCGCCGGATCGTCGACCCGGTCGTCGAACGGCACGTCACCCTGCGCCGGGCCCGTGACCTGTCCGCACCGCACGACGCCGTGACCGCCGTCGAGCGGGCCATCGTCGAGGTGGTCGCGGAGCTGTCCGCCCACGACGCCTGGCCGGGGACCCGGCCGGCCACGAAGGAGTCCCGATGACCCTGACCGAGGCGGCGCACGCCGCCGCGACCCTGTTGTTCGTGCCGGGCGACCGGCCGGAGCGCTTCGAGAAGGCGGCCTCCTCGGGGGCCGACCTCGTGGTCGTCGACCTCGAGGACGCCGTCGCGCCGCCGAACAAGGCAGCCGCCCGGACCGCCGCGTCCGCCTCGGTCGGCCGGACCGGTGCCGTGCGGGCGGTGCGGATCAACGCCAGCGACTCCGATGAGTACGACGACGACGTCGCGGCCCTTGCCGGTGTCGAGTGCGTCGTGGTCGTGCCCAAGGCCGAGGACCCCGACGCGCTTCGGGAGGCCGGACGGCGGCTAGGGCCGGTCGCGACGCTGGTCGCCCTGGTCGAGACGGCCACCGGGATCCTGCGGGCGCCGGAGATCGCTGCCGTCGAGGAGGTGCACCGGCTGGCGTTCGGCAGCTTCGACCTCGCCGCACAGCTCGGCGTCTCACCCGACGACCGGACGGCGCTCCTGTCGGCCCGCAGCGCGCTGGTGCTCGCGTCGGCGGCGGCCGGGCTGCCGGGCCCGGTCGACGGAGTGACCGGCGACGTCGCCGACGAGGCCCTCCTGGCCGACGACGTCGCCTACGCAGCGCGTCTCGGCTTCGGTGCCAAGCTGTGCATCCACCCGCGCCAGGTGCCCCTCGTGCGGGCGGCGTTCCGCCCCACGGACGACGACGTGTCGTGGGCACGCTCGATCGTCGAGGCCGCCGGTGACGGCGGCGTCGCGCTCGTCGACGGACGCATGGTCGACAAGCCGGTCGTCGACCGGGCCCGCCGAATCCTCGCCGCCGCGGATGGCTGAGACTCGGCTCGCGGGCGGAGTTGGTGCAAGGTGGTCGCCGTGACCGCACAGGAGACCCACGACGCCGGCGAGTGGCTGCTCGGCAAGCAGGAGCGCGGCAACCCGCGGACGACGCTCGACGACCCGCACCCTGGAGACCAGGCGTGGTCCGAGGGCAACCTGGTCCGGCCGCTGATCCACGGGTCGACGTACTTCGCCGAGCTCTACGAGCGCATCGAGGCGACGCGCGAGGGCGACCTGCTCTTCTTCACCGACTGGCAGGGCGACGCCGACGAGCGGCTCACCGGCGAGCCGGGCAGCGAGGTGGTCGAGGTGCTCGGCCGGGCCGACGAGCGCGGGGTCGACGTACGCGGCCTGGTCTGGCGCTCCCACCTGGGCTTCACGGCCAGCGAGAACCGGCTCCTCGGCAAGGCACTGCAGAAGCGCGGGGCCGAGGCGCTGCTCGACATGCGCATCCGGATGGGTGGCTCGCACCACCAGAAGCTGGTGGTGATCCGCCACCGTGACGACCCGACGCGCGACGTCGCCTACGTCGGCGGCATCGACCTGTGCCACTCGCGTCGCGACGACATCGGCCACGGCGGCGACCAGCAGGCCCTCACGTCGATGGCCGACGAGTACGGCGACACCCCACCGTGGCACGACGCGATGGCGGCGATCAGCGGGCCTGCGGTGCACGACGTCGAGACCGTCTTCCGCGAGCGCTGGGAGGATCCGACGCGGCTGAGCCGGAACCCGATCCTGTTCACCAAGGACCGGCTGCTCGGCATGGACATGAGCCCCGACCCGCTGCCGCCGCAGGCACCGCCGCCCCCGCCGGTGGACGGCGGCACGCACACCGTCCAGCTGCTGCGCACCTATCCCAACCTGCGGCACGGCCGTGACTACCCCTTCGCCCGGGGTGGGGAACGCAGCGTCGCGCGTGGCTACACGAAGGCGGTGAGGAAGGCCCGGCGGCTGATCTACGTCGAGGACCAGTACCTCTGGGGCCACCACGTCGGGGACGTGTTCACCCAGGCGCTGCGCGACCAGCCCGACCTCCACATCATCGCCGTGGTCCCCATCTACCCCGACCTCCCCGGCGCGCTCGGCAGGGTGCCGGAGCAGCTCGGCCGGCGGCGGGCGATGCTCGAGATGATGAGGGCCGCGCCCGACCGGGTCGCGGTCTACGGCCTCGAGAACGCCACGGGCACGCCCATCTACGTGCACGCCAAGGTCTGCCTCATCGACGACACCTGGTCGTCCATCGGCTCCGACAACTTCAACCGGCGCTCCTGGACCCACGACTCCGAGCTCTCCGCGATCGTCGTCGACTCCGCCGGCGACTACGCCCGCAGCCTGCGCCTGACCCTGGCCGCGGAGCACCTCGACCGCGACCCCGCGGAGGTGGACGACTGCTTCGACCCCGAGGGGATGTACGCCGCCTTCCAGGACAGTGCCGCCCGGCTGGACGAGTGGCACGCCGGTGGGAGGGTCGGCCCCAGGCCGCCCGGCCGGCTGCGGCGTCTCGCCCCGCCGGAGCTCGGGCTCGTCGCCCGTACGTTGGCCCTCCCGGCGTACCTCGTCCTGCACGACCCCGACGGCCGTCCGGGGCCGTTGCGCAAGCGCGACGAGTTCTGAGGCTTCCCCAGGTCAGGGGTGGTGAAGCCCGACCCGACGTGGTTACCCTCGTTCATGCTCCAGCGGGACTCGTACGGCCTCGCCCTGACCTGTGGTCGGGACGCCGCCGTGGCCTACTGCGAGGGGCTGGGCACCGTCCTCCGGCTCGGGCACGGCGCGACGGCCGCATTCGCCAGGTCCGTCGTCCTCGATCCCGGCTTCGCGCTCGGCCACGCCGCCCTGGCGCTGCTGGGTCACGAGATGTGCGCCCCCGTCGACATCGCGGCCCGCCTGCGCGACGCGCGTCGGCTGGCTCCCGCGGCCACCGAGCGCGAGCGCAGCCACGTGCATGCCGTCGACCGCCACCTCCAGGGCGACCCGGCGCCGCTGGTGCGGCACCTCGAGACCTGGCCGGTCGACGCGCTGCTGCTCTCCACGGCCATGCCGACGATCGCCTTCGCCGGCGTCACAGAGGTGCCGGAGCAGGCCTGGCGGATCGTCGAGGGCGCGCAGCCGGCGTACGGCGACGACTGGTGGTACGCCGGCCTGCTGGCGTTCGTGCGGCAGGAGCAGCGCCGCTTCGACGAGGCGATGGAGCTCTCCTGCGCCTCCCTGGCGGCGGAGCCGCGCGCCGGGCACTCCGCGCACGCCCGGGCGCACGCTCATTACGAGACCGGCGACCACGACGCCGGGCTGGCCTGGATGTCCGACTGGGTGGTCCGCGACGGGGCCGGCACCGACAGCCTGAGCCACTTCTCGTGGCACGCCGCCCTGCACGAGCTCTCGATGGGCGACCTGGACGCGGTTCGCCGCCGCTACGAGACCCAGCTGCGGCCCGAGACGACGGTCGGATGCCGTGCGCTGGTCGACACCGGCTCGCTGCTCTTCCGCTGGGCGCTGACGCCCGGCGCCCGCGACGTACCCGCCATGACAGAGGTCACCAGCCGGCTCGAGCCGCAGACGCTGCAACGGCCGGCGACCCCGTTCCTCGCGATGCACGCGGCGGTCGCCCTGCTCGCGACCGACGACCGCGCCGGCCTGCTGTCCCTCGAGCGCTGGGCCGCGGCGCACGAGCACCCGACCCAGGTGACCGTGGTCGCGCCGCTCGCCCGCTCGCTGCGGCAGATGCTCGACGGCGCGTGCAGCCTGGCTGCCGACGGGCTGCGCGACCTGGCGCCGCAGGTCTGGCGGCTGGGCGGGTCGGACGCGCAGCGCGAGATCGTCGAGGAGGCCCGCATCGCCGCCTTGCTGCGGGGCGACAGGTACGACGAGGCGCGGGCGCTGATCGACGCGCGGATGGACCGGCGCCCCTGTCGGCGCGACGAGCAGTGGCGACGCGACACGGAAGTTACCCGTAGGTAAGATTCCGCTCACCCCCGGTCCTGCCGCCACGCCGTACGCCGCAATAGGCTCCGCGTGACGCGCGCCACCGGGCGTCAGACCGCCTGAACGAGGAGCAGTCCCTTCATGCAGATCATCGCGATCGTCGTCTCGCTGGCCCTGACCGTGGCTGCTGTCGCGCTGCTCGTGCCGGCCGTGCGCACGATGCTCGGCGTCATCCGCACCGGCCAGCCGGCGCCGGGGCGCAGCGCCAACCCGGCCGGCCGCTTCGCCACGATGCTCAAGGAGACCGTGCTCCACACGCGGATGCTCCAGTGGACCGTCGTCGGCATCATGCACTGGTTCGTCTTCGCGGCGTTCATCTTCCTCAGCACCGCGGTGCTCGCGGCGTACTTCCAGCTCTTCAAGCCGGACTTCGCCTGGCCGGTCGTCGGCCACTGGTACCCGTTCGAGTGGTTCAGCGAGATCATCGGCCTGCTGAGCACGGTCGGCATCGTTTACCTGATCGTCTACCGCCAGCGGCACCACCCGCGCAGCGACGGGCGCAAGAGCCGCTTCTTCGGCTCCACCATGTGGCAGGCGTACTTCGTCGAGGCGCTGGCCCTCCTCGAGGGGTCGGCGATCCTGTTCGTCCGCGCGGCGGAGTGGAAGCTCGACGAGGAGGTCGGCCGGTCGCACTACCCGATCGCGTCGTGGCTCGGTGACGCTCTCTACCCTGTCTCGGCCAGCTCGCTCGAGAACCTCATCTACGCCATCGCGACCTTCAAGATCGCGCTGGCCATGGTCTGGCTGATGGTGATCGCCCGCAACCTCACCATGGGCATCGCCTGGCACCGCTTCACCGCCTGGTTCAACATCTACTACAAGCGCGAGCCCGACGGCCGTACGGCGCTGGGCGCCATGAAGCCGCTCACCTCGGCCGGCGTGCCGGTCACCCTCGACGACATCGAGGAGATGGACGAGGACGCGGCACTCGGCGTCGGCAAGGTCGAGGACTTCTCCTGGAAGGGCATCCTCGACTTCACGACCTGCACCGAGTGCGGTCGCTGCCAGAGCCAGTGCCCGGCCTGGAACACCGAGAAGCCCCTGTCACCCAAGCTGCTGATCACGGCGATGCGCGACCACGCCTACGCCAAGGCGCCGTACCTCCAGGCCGGATCGGACGAGGCGAGGGCGGCCCTGCTCGAGGGCAACGACACCCTGACCCGCGAGGTCGAGCGGCCGCTGGTCGGCGACACGGGCGACGGCTGGTTCTACATGCCCGACGACGGCTCGGCCGTCATCGACCCAGACGTGCTCTGGTCCTGCACGTCGTGTGGTGCGTGCGTGCAGCAGTGCCCCGTCGACATCGAGCACGTCGACCACATCATGGATATGCGGCGCCATCAGGTGCTCGTCGAGGCGAACTTCCCGGCCGAGCTCAACCAGCTCTTCAAGGGCCTCGAGAACAAGGGCAACCCCTGGAACATGTCATCCTCGGCCCGGCTGGACTGGGCCAAGGACCTTTCGTTCGAGGTCAAGGTCGTGGGCGACTCGATCGAGTCGCTCGACGAGGTCGACTGGCTCTTCTGGGTGGGCTGCGCCGGGGCCTACGAGGACCGGGCGAAGAAGACGACCCGCGCCGTGGCCGAGCTCCTCGACCTGGCCGGGGTGAGCTTCGGCGTACTCGGCAACGGCGAGACCTGCACGGGTGACCCCGCGCGGCGCGCCGGCAACGAGTTCGTCTTCCAGGGCCTGGCCACGCAGAACGCCGAGACGTTCAAGGAGTACAAGGTCAAGAAGGTCGTGTCGACCTGTGCCCACTGCTTCAACACCCTGAAGAACGAGTACAAGGACTTCGGCGTCGAGCTCGAGGTCGTGCACCACACCCAGCTGCTCAACCGGCTGGTGCGCGAGGGCAGGCTCACCCCGATCAAGGACGGCGCCGGCGCCTCGAAGCGCAAGATCACCTACCACGACCCGTGCTTCCTGGGCCGGCACAACCGGGTCTACAGCCCGCCGCGCGACCTCCTGCAGGTGCTGCCCGGTGCGGAGTACGCCGAGATGGAGCGGCACTCGGAGAAGTCCTTCTGCTGCGGCGCCGGCGGCGCCCGCATGTGGATGGAGGAGAACATCGGCGAGCGGATCAACGTCAACCGCACCCAGGAGGCCGTCGGCACCGGGGCCGACCAGATCGCGGTCGGCTGCCCCTTCTGCCGGGTGATGCTCTCCGACGGGCTGACCGCCGAGCAGGCCGCCGGCAACGCCCGCGAGGAGGTCGAGGTCCTCGACGTGGCGCAGATGCTGCTGGCCTCGGTCAAGGGCGAGCCGGCCACCAGGTCCAGGTCGTCCGCCGGCACGCCGTCCGCAGCCGCGGGCGCCGCCACCGTCGCGCAGGACGAGGAGACGAAGGCCGAGCCAGAGCCGGGCGACGTCACCCAGACCGCGGAGACGGTCACCCAGACGGCCGACGTCGGCCCGGCGGCCAAGGCGAGCGGCGGCTCGTCGCTGTTCGACGTGGGCGGCGACTCGCCTGCCGCCCCGACCCAGGAGAAGAAGGCGGAACCCGAAGCCGCGACCGGCGGATCGCTCTTCGACGTGGGGGACGCCGGCGACGCCCCGGCCGAGGACACGACGAAGTCCGAGCCCGAGGCCGAGAAGGTGGAGCAGCCGAAGGCAGCCCCCGCCGCCGCATCAGGTGGGTCGCTCTTCGACATCGCGGCTGACGACGCACCAGCAGAGGCAGCGGAGCCGACTCCCGCCCCGCAGACGCAGCCCGAGGCCAAGGGCGAACCCACCCCGGCACCGGAGCCCGTCTCCTCGAGCGGATCTCTCTTCGACATCGCGGCGCCCGAGCCCGTCGTGAAGGCGCAGCCCACGGGGGAACCCGAGGCGAAGGTCGAGGAGCCCCAGGCCGCTCCGGAGGCCGCCGCCGAGCCGGCGACGGCGATCCCCGAGGGCGGGTCCCTGTTCGACATCACCGCCCCCGAGCCCGCTGCGTCAGCTCCCGAGCCGGAGGCGGACCCCGAGCCGGAGGCGATCGAGGAGGAGCCGAGCGTCGAGACGACGCCGGCGGCCACGACTGCGACGTCCATCCCCGAGGGCGGCTCGCTGTTCGACATCGGTGCCCCGGAGCCGGCTACCCCGTCGACGCAGCCCGAGGCGACGGAGGAGGTGCCGCCGGAGCGCGACGAGGAAGAGACGGAGCCCGATGCGCAGCACGACGACTCGCTGTCGGGTGGCGCTGCGCTGACCCGCGCCGCCACCTTCGGCTTCGAGGACGAGGACGATGCGGATGACGAGTCCGAGACCGAGCCCGAGACCGGGGACGAGGAGGAGCCCGAGCCCGAGCCTCAGCACGAGCCCGGGGCCGACGAGCCGGACCCGACCGGCGAGGAAGAGCCGACGCCTGCGCAGCCGGCTCCGGCCACCGGCCCGGCACACGCACCCCGCACCGACGTGGAGATCAACGAGTCGGGCTCCCTCTTCGACCTCTGACACGCTCCGCCGAGGGCGACTCAGAAGCGGTAGACGCTGATGTGGCGCTCGCTGTCGGCGGTGAACGGCTCGCCCAGCCACCCGCCCCACCGGTCGACGAGGCGCAGGCCGGCGATGCGCGCCATCAGGTCGTGCTCGCTCGGGTATGCCAGACGGTGCGAGATCGGACCCATCCGCACGCCCGCGGCGCTGAGGTGCACGTGGTTCTCGTCGGCCACCTGGCTCACCGGGTCGTAGCTCGTGACGTCGAGGACGACCTCGCCGGCGGCGACGTACTCCGCGTCGACGAACTGCCGGCGCCCCTTCAGCCAGGCCTCGGGCACGCCGGTCTCGACGACGAAGGCGCCGTCGGGCGCGAGGTGCCGGGCGGCGTTCTCGTAGCACCGCACCTGGTCGTCCTGCGTCAGCAGGTTGTGGATCGTGTTGAAGACGAGGTAGACGAGCGCATAGTCGCTGCCGGGCGCATCCGCTCGCGACATGTCGCCGAGGGTCACCGGCAGGTCGCGCCCGTGCGGCTTGGCGCGCAGCTGCGCCACCATGTCCTCGGAGATCTCGATGCCGTGCACCTCGACCCCGCGCTCGGCCAGGGGTACGGCGACCCGGCCGGTGCCGATCGCCAGCTCCAGCGCCGGGCGCGACCCCGCGAGGCGCGCCAGGAACTCGACGGTCTCGGTCTCGTCCCCCCGCAGCTCGTCGTCGTAGCGCTGGGCGGTCTCGCCGGCGAAGCTGGTGGCGGGGTCGAATCCATCCATGGCGAGCACGCTCGCGCATCGCCTGGCCGTCGGCAACCGGATATCGCGGGGCCAGTTCTCTCCGTGACGCCACCTGGCACCAAATGACGTCATGATTCCTTGACATGACGTCATGGTGATGTCATCGTGATGCGCATGGACATCACGCCGTACGTCGACAGCCTCCGCCGCGACCTGATGGCCGCCGCGGAGTCCGGCGGCGACGAACTCAGGAACGCCGCCGAGCGGCTGGCCTTCGCACTCGACCCGGCCACCCGCCTCGCTCTCATGGAGGCCATCAGCCAGGCCGCCGCCGAGATCACCACCGAGCTGCCCTCCGGCAGCGTCGACGTGCGGCTCAACGGCCGCGAGCTCGACTTCGTCGTCCAGACCGCGCCGCCCTCCCCCGGCCCGGTGCCGCCGCCGCCCCCGCCACCGCTGCCCGACGAGTCCGAGGAGGGCGGCCTGGCCCGAGTGACGCTGCGCATCCCCGAGTCGGTCAAGGCCCGCGCCGAGGAGAAGGCGGTCCAGGCCGGCCACAGCCTCAACACCTGGCTGGTGGGTCTGGTGCGAGCCGCGACCAACGACCAGGCCATCAGGGTCGACGTCGACCTGTCGAGCATCCCGTTCTTCGGAGGCAACGACCCCTTCAGCAGCCACGGCAAGAACAGCCGTCGCATGACCGGCTGGGTCTGACTCCCCGGCCAGCAACCTTCATCAAACCCCCGCGCGGGCCAGCACCCAGGCTGGTCACGTCTACCGAGCACGCCCTCAAGGAGACCCGATGACCGACCACACGTTCACCACCGAGACACCCGTCGACCTGTACGTCGAGATCGGCAAGGGCAACGTCACGATCCGCACCGCCGACACCCGGGAGACCACGGTGATCGTCGAGGGCGACCTCGCCGACGAGGTAGCCGTCCGGCAGGAGGGACGGGCCGTCCACGTGGTCGGCCCCAAGGGGCGGTTGGGCTTCCTCGGCGGCTCGGAGCACCACCTCGACATCGCGATCACCGTGCCCCACCAGAGCCGGGCGACCGTCAAGACCGGCAGCGCCGACATCACCTGCCACGGCGAGCTCGACTCCTGTCACTTCAGGACGGGATCGGGTGACATCCGGGTCGAGGACCTCACCGGGACCGGTGTCATCGAGACCGGCTCGGGCGACGTCCGCATCGGCGCTGCCTCGGCCGAGCTGCGCATCAAGAGCGGATCGGGCGACATCCAGATCGACCACACCGGAGCCAGCACCACCATCTCCACCGGCTCGGGCGACGTCAGCCTGGGCACCACGGCCGCCGCGGTCGCCGTCAAGACCGGTTCGGGCGACGTCACCGTCGCCGAGGCCGGCCACGACGTCGCACTCTCCACCGGCAGCGGCGACCTCGTGGTCAGGACCGCCCGGCGTGGCAAGTTCACCGTCAAGGGCGCCTCGGGCGACGTACGCCTCGGCATCCCCTCAGGCACGCCGGTCTGGACCGACATCAACACCCTCAGCGGCCGGATCGACTCGAACCTCCAAGGCACCGGTGAGCCCGCCGAGGGCCAGGACCACATCGAGGTCCGCGCCAAGACCGCCAGCGGCAACGTCGTGCTGCGGCAGGTCTGACCACAACCCACCGAGAGAAGGAGTCCGTCATGCACGAGAGCGCACTCGAAGTCGAGCGCATCGCCCGCAACCAGATCCGCGAGCGGATCGCCGCGACGCCGGCCCTGATCCGGGACCCACGGCCCCGGCGCCGGACATCGATCGCCCGCAGCCTGCGCCGGGTCGCCGACCGCCTCGACAACTGATCGTCGCTCCGTACGCCGGGACCGGCACGGGTCAGATGGTGGTCCGGTGGAAGTTCTTGAACGAGCGGGACGGCGTGGGCCCGCGCTGGCCCTGGTAGCGCGAGCCGTACTTCTCCGAGCCGTAGGGATGCTCGCTCGGCGAGGTCAGCCGGAAGAAGCAGAACTGCCCGATCTTCATGCCGGGGTAGAGCTTGATCGGCAGCGTCGCGACGTTGGCCAGTTCGAGCGTCACGTGCCCCGAGAAGCCCGGGTCGACGAAGCCCGCGGTGGCGTGGGTCAGCAGCCCGAGTCGCCCCAGCGACGACTTGCCCTCGACCCTGGCCGCGATGTCGTCGGGCAGGGTGACCGCCTCGTACGTCGACCCGAGCACGAACTCGCCGGGGTGCAGGATGAACGGGTCGTCGCCCTCGGGCTCGACCTCCCGCGTGAGGTCCTCCTGGTCGGCGGCCGGGTCGATGTGCGGGTACTTGTGGTTCTCGAACACCCGGAAGAACCGGTCGAGCCGCACGTCGATGCTGGACGGCTGGAGCATCGCGGGGTCCCACGGGTCCATGGCGACCCGGCCGCCCTCGATCTCGGCCAGGATGTCGCGGTCACTGAGGAGCACGACGGCACCCTACTCGGTGGCGTCCCGGTGCCTGCGGCCAGAATGAGCGCATGCCCTACCACCGCTACGTCGCGATCGGGGACTCCTTCACCGAGGGCGTCGGCGACCCCGACCCGTCGCGCCCCAACGGGCTGCGCGGCTGGGCCGACCGCGTCGCCGAGGTGCTCGCCACGCACTCCGACGACTTCGGCTACGCCAACCTCGCCATCCGCGGGCGCAAGCTGCGCCCGGTGATCGCCGAGCAGCTCGAGCCGGCCATCGCCCTGGGTCCCGACCTGGTCACGATCCATGCCGGCGGCAACGACGTACTCCGGCCCAAGGTCGACCTCGACGCCCTCGCCACGGCGTACGACGACGCGGTGACGCGGCTGACCGCGACCGGCGCGCGGGTGGCGATGTTCACCATCTTCGACCCCGGCGGCTCGGGCATCTACGCGCCCGTGCGCGGCCGGATGGCGATCTTCAACGAGTGGGTCCGGGAGATCGCGGACACTCACGGAGCCACGCTGGTCGACATGTGGCGCATGCGGGGCTTCAACCTCGCGCAGATCATGGACACCGACCGCATGCACCTCAACGCCGCCGGCCACCAGCACATGGCGATCGCGGTGCTGGACGCGCTGGGCGTCGAGCACGCCCTGGAGCCGCTGCCCACCCGGCTGCTGCCGGTGCTGGCGCGGCGCGCGCAGCTGGCCGCCGACGTCCAGTGGACACGCGAGTTCCTGGGGCCGTGGGTCCACCGCCGGGTGACCGGGCGCTCGTCGGGCGACGGCGTACTGCCGAAGCGACCGACGCTGGAGCCCATCGCGCCGTCCTGAGGGACGTTGGTACGCTCTGCCCCGTCGACTCCGGTCGGCATGCGGATGTAGCTCAGTTGGTAGAGCGCGACCTTCCCAAGGTCGATGTCGCGAGTTCGAGTCTCGTCATCCGCTCCACGATCGATACGCTCCACGGTTCGAAGTCGCGCCGAGCGCGACACTGAGCCCACCGTCGATGTCGCGAGTTCGAGTCTCGTCATCCGCTCCACGATCGATACGCTCCACGGTTCGAAGTCGCGCCGAGCGCGACACTGAGCCCACCGTCGATGTCGCGAGTTCGAGTCTCGTCATCCGCTCCACGGTTCGAAGTCGCGCCGAGCGCGACACCGCCGTCGCGGGGTGACTCGCCCGGACGTCGTAGGGTCGGCCGCGTGACGTTCACCGGCTTCCCGACCGCCGCCCTCGACTTCTACGACGACCTCGAGGTCGACAACACCAAGTCCTTCTGGGAAGCCCACAAGGCGGTGTACGCCGAGGCGGTGGCCGCGCCGATGAAGGCCCTGTGCGCCGAGCTGTCCGGCGAGTTCGGGGAGGCGAAGGTGTTCCGGCCCTACCGCGACGTGCGCTTCGCCAAGGACAAGACGCCGTACAAGACCCACCAGGGCGCCTTCGTCGGCGTCGGGCCGTCCACCGGCTACTACGTCGAGCTGTCTCCGCGCGGGATCCGGGTCGGCGGCGGCTTCTACGAGGCGAGCGGGCCGCGGCTGTCGGCGATCCGCGAGGCGATCGCCGACGAGAAGGAGGGCGCCCGACTCGTCCGACTCGTCCGGAAGTACGACAAGGACGGGTGGGAGATCGGCGGCGAGCAGCTCAAGACCGCACCCCGGGGGTACGACGTGGCGCATCCGCGCATCGACCTGCTGCGCCGCAAGCAGCTGTTCGTCGGCCGGCCCTACGGCTTCGGCGAGGATGCCATCGGGCCGGGTCTCGTCGATCGGGTCCGGAACGACTGGCGGGCGCTGCGACCGCTCGTCGAGTGGGTCGCCTCGCGCACCGACAGGTGAGCGAGCGCGGCCGAGCCTGGGCCGAGTCGCAGCTCGGACACCCGGTGACACGGATGACGCCGCTGCTGGGCGGCTGGACCTCCACCATGCTGCGCCTCGACGACTCGTCGGGAGGTCTCAGCGTGCTGCGCCTGATGACCAACGAACCGTGGCGCACCCACGGAGCCGCGCTCACGACCCGGGAGCGCCAGGTCCAGCAGCTGCTGGCGGGATCCCCCGTGCCGGCGCCGGCATCGCTCGCGCTTGACCCGTCCGGCGAGCATGCCGGCCATCCCGCCCACCTGATGAGCATGCTTCCGGGCAACGTCGACATCGACCAGGTCGACGACGGAGCGCTGGGCAGGCTCGCGGCGCTGCTGGTCGACATCCACGCGACCCAGCTGCCCGGGTGGGCACGCGACTACCAGACCTGGGCCTGGCCGGCGAAGTGGGTCGTGCCCGACTGGGCAACCATGCCCGAGGTGTGGTCGGCGGCCTTCGCGGTGCTGTCGAAGGAGCCGCCGGACTTCGAGCCGACGTTCATCCACCGCGACTTCCACCTGCGCAACGTGCTGTGGACCGGCGTCGAGATCAGTGGTGTCGTCGACTGGGTCGAGACCTCGCGTGGCCCGGCCTGGCTCGACGTCGCGCACTGCCGAACCAACCTGGCCCTCCGGCACGGCACGGCCACGGCCGACCGGTTCGCCGCGGCGTACGTCGCGTTGTCGGGCCGCGAGCCCGAGCCCTACTGGGACGTCATGGATGTCGTCGGCTTCCTCCCGCCTCCCGGTGGGCAGGGCTTCATCACCGACCCGGCCGAGCGAGTGCGGCTCGAGGAGCACCTCGCCGTACAGCTCGGCTGAGCCACCGTCCTGTCGCGCTGTCTTCGCGCCGCATTCACCCACCCGCCGCGTTGCCGCGTCACCGTGGACCCATGGCACGACGAACGGTCCACCTGCACGTCGACTTCACCGGCCTGGCCGGCGACAAGATCACCGAGTCGCTCGTGGCGCACCGCCATGAGCTTCATGAGCGCGGATTCAAGGTGCCGGTGAAGGATGCCGGCGAGCCCTGGCTGGCGACGCTCGAGATGCGTCGTGACCACAAGGAGCACGGCCTCAGGCGAAAGCAGGTCGAGGGCGCCTGGGCCGAGATCTGCCGGCGAGCGCACAAGGGGCGCAGGACGCCGCTCGTGAGCGTGCCTGGGTTCGGCACGTGCACGCCCGACCAGATCGACCTGGTCCTCGACGGCCTCGCCGGGCTCCGCGTCCACCTGGTGGCCACCATCCCCGCCGCGGCCGGCCCGGAGGCGGCCGAGGCACGCGAGCGCGCCCTGGCGCACTGGCGCTCGCGGCTCGCCAAGGGCAAGGTCACGCTCGTCGCCCTCGCGCCGGGTGACTGGCGGCACGCCTGGCGGGAGTACGCCGCCGCGGCCGACTTCGGCTCGCTGCCGCTCGTCGACGTACGCTCCCCGATCGGCGCGTAGCCGACGTTCGTGGGCGAGTCGTGGGGTTCGTGCCCATTGCAAGGGCCACGAACCCCGGGAGTCACCGGATATCCGGTGACTCCAAGGCCCCCGTGGAGACGCGGACGACGTCGATCAGTGCGGCTGCCAGGCGTCCTCGTCGGCGGTGCGCGAGGTGACGGCCGTGGGCAGCTTCGCGTCGGAGAGCTGCTGGATGGAGACGTTCTCGAAGACGTCGCGCAGGGAGCGGCGGGCGGCGATCCAGACGTGCTGGAGCACCTCGGCCGACTCGTTGTACTCGACGGCCTCGGGACGCAGGCCGTAGACCGAGACGAGCGGCCCGTCGACGGCGCGGATGACGTCGGCCACGGAGACCTCGGAGGCGGGGCGGGCCAGCCGCCAGCCGCCGGACTGCCCGCGCTGGGAGACCACGACGCCGGCCCGCCGCAGGTCGGCGAGGATCGCCTGCAGGAAGCCGTGCGGGATGTCCTGCCGCCGCCCGAGCTCCTCGGCGCTGACCGGCAGCCCGTCCGTGCGACCGGCCATCTCGATGAGGGCGCGCAAGGCGTAGTCGGACTTCGCGGAGACTCGCATGCGGCCAGTTTGTCAGAAAGTCGAGTTAGCCATGTGACTTGGACGGGGTGCCGCGGAGGAGGCGGTCGCACGCCGGCGGCGCAGGTCTGCTGCGTCACATGAGTGCCCCCGTGTTTGCGTGGCAGAGGATCGCAGGGCAGAATTGTTACCGGTCAGTAGCCCAGCCGCTGCGCCAGTGCCGAAGGACGTGACCCGAGACAGATGGGTGGATCAGTGAGCCACTACAAGAGCAACCTGCGCGACATCGAGTTCAACCTCTTCGAGGTGCTCGGCCGGGACGACGTCCTGGGCCAGGGTCCCTTCGCGGAGGTCGACGGTGAGACGGCCCGCGAGATCCTGGCGGAGGTCGACCGGCTCGCGCGTGAGGACCTCGCCTCGTCGTACGTCGACAGCGACCGCAACCCGCCGGTCTTCGACCCCAGGACCAACACCGCTCCCCTGCCGGAGTCGTTCAAGAAGAGCTACCAGGCCTGGATGGACGCGGAGTACTGGCGTCTCGCGCTGCCCGTCGAACTCGGCGGCACCCCCGCCCCCTCCAGCCTCAACTGGGCGATCGGCGAGCTGGTGCTCGGTGCCAACGCGCCGATCTGGATGTACGGCGCCGGTCCGGCCTTCGCCGCCGTCATCCACCGCAACGGCAACGAGCGCGACAAGCTGATCGCCCAGCACGTCGTCGACCACCGGTGGCTCACCTCGATGGTGCTCACCGAGCCCGACGCGGGCTCCGACGTGGGCGCCGGCCGCACCAAGGCCACGGCCAACCACGACGGCTCGTGGAACATCACCGGCGTCAAGCGCTTCATCACCTCGGCGGAGGCCGACGTCGCCGACAACGTCCTGCACATGGTGCTGGCGCGTCCCGAAGGTGTCGAGGGCGTGGGCGGGCCGGGCACCAAGGGCCTGAGCCTCTTCCTCGTGCCGAAGCACCACTTCGATCACGAGACCGGCGAGCTGACCGGCGAGCGCAACGGCGTCTACGTCACCAACGTCGAGCACAAGATGGGCATCAAGGTGTCCAACACCTGCGAGCTCACCTTCGGCGACACCTCGGTCGGTGGCGGCGAGCCCGCGAAGGGCTGGCTGCTCGGCGAGGTCCACGAGGGCATCGCGCAGATGTTCCAGGTCATCGAGAACGCCCGGATGATGGTCGGCACCAAGGCCATCGCCACTCTCTCGACCGGGTACCTCAACGCCCTCGACTACGCCAAGACGCGCGTCCAAGGCGCCGACCTGACCCGGGCCGCCGACAAGACGGCGCCACGCGTGACGATCACCCACCACCCCGACGTACGCCGCTCGCTGATGACGCAGAAGTCCTTCGCGGAGGCGATGCGCGCGCTGGTGCTGTACACCGCGACCTGGCAGGACCGGGTCATGGTGGCCGAGCACGCCGGCGAGCAGGACGACCTCGCCGCCGCCGTCAACGACCTGCTGCTCCCCATCGTGAAGGGCTACGGCTCGGAGCGCTCGTGGGTGCTGCTGGGCACCGAGTCGCTGCAGACGTTCGGCGGGTCGGGCTTCCTCCAGGAGTACCCCCTCGAGCAGTACGTCCGGGACGCCAAGATCGACACCCTCTACGAGGGCACGACCGCGATCCAGGGCCAGGACTTCTTCTTCCGCAAGATCGTCAAGGACCAGGGCCGCGCGCTGGGCCACCTGGCGACGGAGATCGAGGCCTTCATCGCCTCCGAGGCGGGCTCTGCCGACTCGGACGCCCGCCTCAAGGTCGAGCGCGGTCTGCTCGCCACCGCGCTCGAGGACGCCAACGCCATCGTCGGCCACATGATCGAGGACCTGATGTCGGCCGACGCATCGGCCGAGGGAGGGGACCTGCGCAACATCTACAAGGTGGGCCTCAACACCACCCGCCTGCTGATGGTGCTCGGCGACGTCGTCTGCGCGTGGCTGCTGCTGCGCCAGGCCGAGGTCGCGCTCGCCAAGCTGGCCGGCGACGTGAGCCCCAAGGACCAAGCGTTCTACGAGGGCAAGGTCGCGGCCGCGCAGTTCTTCGCGCAGACCAACCTGCCGCGGCTCACCGCAGAGCGGGCCATCGCCGAGGGCACCGACCTCTCGCTGATGGATCTCGACGAGGCAGCGTTCTGACCCGACGCACGCACACCGACACAAGGGCCGTTCCCGGTGGGAGCGGCCCTTCGTCGTACGTCGGGTGCCGGCGCGCTCAGCCCTTGCGCACCCGGGCGAACTCGGTCCAGTCGCCGGAGCGGTCGCCGTAGATCGTGGTGGCCTTGTACTTGTGCATGACGCCGTTCTCCGGCAGGCAGGACTGCGGCACCTGCATCGTGACCAGGGCCCGGTCGTAGTCCCAGGCGCCCTCGATGCCGTCGCACTCGATCGGCGTGCCGTCGAACTCCATGCCGACAGCGAGCAGCAGCCAGGTCTCGCCGTCCTGGCCGGGGCGCTTGACGGACTCCACGATGTACTGGGTGGTGTCCTTCGGCGCCGGGTCGATGAGGACCCGCACGCGGGCGCGCTTCTCGGGGTCCAGCTCGTAGAACTTCACCCGCAGCCCGACGCTCGTCTCACCGTTGTTGATCTTGACCTTCTTGATGTCGGTGTTGGGCCGCAGCGCCTCGTCGCTGTCGACGATGGAACCGGTGTCGGCTCCTGCTGGAGCAGCGAGCGCGAGCAGGGCGAGAGTCGCCATCGCGGTGGTGGCCAGTCGAATCATGATGTGCGTCCCCCTGCGTCGGATCCAGTCGTCGTGAGTCCTAGCCTGCCACGAAGGCATCTTTCACCTGGCGAGCCGCGTGCCCCGGTCTGCGTGTCACGAGACGTATGGTGGCCGGGTTCGAGCAACATCAACCCATCACCCCGCGGGAGTCATCATGGGTATCGGTCTCGGCATCATCCTTCTCGTCCTCGGCCTCATCCTCGTGACCGGCGCCGTCGACCTGCCGGCCAGCATCGACGACGTCGTCGCCGGCAACACCCTCGGCTGGATCCTCGTCGTCGTCGGCGCGCTCGCCATCGTCCTCGCCCTCGTCATGAACCAGCAGCGCACCCGCACCACGCACGTCGAGGAGCGTCGTACCGACGGCCTGTAGCCGACCCGCACACCCGCCACCGGCACCCGGGCACGCCCCCGGCTGCCGGTGCCGTGCGTTCAGGGCCGCAGTGCGGACGCCGCGGCCGCGCGCACCGCGTCGGTCAGCCGGTCGAGCAGGACGGACTCCAGGCGCCACCGCTGCCAGTGCAGGTGCACGTCAATCCGGCCCAGGGACGACAGGGGTACGACGTCCTCGCGGACCTCGGCGAGCTGGGGCTCGGGCAGCATCCCCCAGCCCAGGCCTCGCCGTACCGCCTCCAGGAAGTCGGCCGACGTGGGCACCCGGTGCACCACCGCGGGAAGCGACCGTCCGCGCCGGCGCAGGGCGGCGAGCTGCAGGCTGTCCTTCTCGTTGAAGTCGACCATCGGCAGCGCGGCCCAGTCGATGCGCCCACCCCGGCGGTGCCGCTCGACGAGCGACGGCCTGGCAGCGGCGACGTAGCGAAGCGTGCCGAGCCGGGTCACGGAGCAGCCCTGCACCGGCGTGGGATCCGAGGTGACGACGGCGAGCGCCTCACCGCGGCGCAGGAGGTCGGCCGACCACGCCTGGTCCTCGACGTGTAGACGCAGCGCCACTCCGTTCCAGGTCGCGACGGTGTCGAGGACGTCGCGGAACCAGGTGGCCAGCGAGTCGGCGCTGACCGCGACGGCGAGCGTGGTGCCGGTGACGGCCCCGAGAGCCGAGGCCGCCTCGTCCTGCAGGAGCCTGGTCTGCCGCGCCAGCCGCAGCAGGGGCTCGGCCACCGGGGTGGCGGTGCACGGCGTGCCGCGGCGCACGAGCACCTGCCCCACCTCCGACTCGAGCGCCCGGATGCGCTGGCTCACCGCACTCGGAGTGACGTGGAGGCTCGCGGCGGCCGCCTCGAAGGTGCCGAGCTCGATCACCGCGACGAGGGCCTCCAGGTGGTGCGGTTGCGGGCGCATGAAGTCACGCTAATGAAGCAGTAGAAACCCTCGTTGGTCTACACGATTTTGAGCCTCTAGGTTCGTCGGGTGCTCACCTCGACGACCGCCGGCCTGATCACCGGGCTCACGCTGATCGTCGCGATCGGGGCCCAGAACGCGTTCGTGCTCCGACAGGGCCTCGCCCGCGAGCACGTTGGTCTCGTGGTCGCCATCTGCGCGGTCGCCGACATCGCCCTCATCGCCGCCGGGGTCGCCGGCATCGGGGCGATCATCGAGCACGCGGGCTGGGCCGTGACGGTGGTGCGCTGGGTCGGCGTTGCGTTCCTGACGTGGTACGGCGTGAGCGCGCTCCTGCGGGCCCGCAGGGCCGGCGCCCTCCGGGCCGCGACGGCGGTGACGGCGTCCCGGCCCCGGACCGCCGTCCGCACGCTGGCACTGACCCTGCTCAACCCGCACGTCTACCTCGACACCGTGCTGCTGCTCGGCTCCATCGCCGCGCACCACGGGCCCACAGGCCGCTGGTGGTTCGCCCTCGGTGCGTGCGTCGCGAGCGCTGCGTGGTTCACCGGCCTCGGGTACGGCGCCCGCGCGGCGTCGCGGCTGTTCGCCCGCCCACGTGCCTGGCAGGTGCTGGACGTGCTGATCGGGCTCACCATGCTGGCCATCGCCGTCACGCTCGCTCGGGGTGCGTGAATAGGCTTCGGCCATGACCGACGAGGAGAGGCTGCGCGGGTACGTCGACGTGTGGTGGCAGGCCGTCAACGACTTCACCGACCTGCTCGAGGGGCTCGCCGCCGACGATTGGGGTCGCGAGACCGACCTGCCCGGGTGGGACGTCCGTTGCATCGCCGCCCACACCGCGCACCTCGAGGCGGTCCTGGCCGGCGCCCCGGAGGAAACGGTCGACATCGGGGAGCGCGCGCACGCGAGCCTCATCGCCGCCTACACCGAGCAAGGGGTGGTCGCCCGCGCCCAGGCAGCTCCGGAGGACATCCTCGACGAGATCCGCGAGTCGACGACCGCGCGGCACGTCGCGCTGCTGGCCGACCCGCCGCGGGACGCCGCCGCCAGGCCCGACATCCTCTTCGGTGCCCTCGACTGGAGCTGGGGGACGCTCCTGCGCAACCGGGTGCTCGACATCTGGATGCACGAGCAGGACGTCCGCCGCGCCGTCGACCGGCCCGGCAACCTCCACACCGCGCCGGCCGAGCACACGTCGGTCTACCTGGCCGAGAGCCTCGGCTTCGTCGTCGCCAAGCGCGTCGGCGCCGCCCCGGGCACCACGGTCGTCCTCGAGGTGGCGGGCCAGCCGACGACCGCGGTCACCGTCAACGCCAAGGGCCGCGGCGAGCTGCTGACCGAGGTCCCCACCAGCCCGGACGTCACGATCAGCACGGACCGCGAGTCGTTCATCCTCCTCGCCGGCGGTCGTCGTACACCCGCGCCGGGGCGCGTCACCCTCAGCGGGGACACCGGCCTGGGACAGCGGGTGCTCGACCTGATGGCGGTGACGCCGTGAGCGGTTCCTGGTCGCCGGCGCAGATCGCCGACCAGGTCGGGCGCACCGTGCTCGTGACGGGTACGACGCGGGGCGGTCTCGGCCACCACACCGCCCTCGAGCTGGCCCGGCGCGGCGCCCGGGTGGTGCTCGCGGGGCGCAACCGGGACAGGCTCGACGAGACGTCGCAGACGATCCGCGGCGAGGTGCCCGACGCCCGGCTCGACCACCTCGTCGTCGACCTGGCCGACCTCGGCTCGGTGCGCTCGGCTGCCGGCCGTGCGGCGGCCATCGGGGCCATCGACGTGCTGGTCAACAACGCCGGGGTGATGGCGCCGCCCTATCGCCGAACCCCGGACGGCTTCGAGTCACAGCTGGCGACCAACCACCTCGGGCCGTTCCTGCTGACCGGCCTCCTGCTGCCGCAGCTCGCAGCGTCCGGCGATGCGCGGATCGTGACCGTCTCGTCGCTGATGCACCGGGCGGCCAGGTCGGCGCCGGTCGAGGACCCGCGCATCCAGATCGCCCGCTACCGTCGCTGGCCGGCGTACGCCGCGTCGAAGCTGGCCAACCTGCTCTTCACGTTCGAGTCTGACCGGCGGCTGGCTGCCGCGGGGATGCCGGTGCGCGCGATGGCGGCGCACCCGGGCCTGGCGGGCACCCACCTGGTCGCCAACGGCCAGGTCGGCCGGTCGCGCGGCGGGGTCGCGACGATCCTGGACGCCGGGATGAGGGCCGTCTCCCAATCGGCAGCGACCGGCGCCTGGCCGACGCTGATGGCCGCGACCGCGGACCTCCCGGGGTCGACGTACTGCGGGCCGGGTGGCTTCCGCGAGACCCGCGGCCGCCCGACGCTCGTCGGGTGCAGCTCGCTGGCCCGCGACCCGGTGCAGCAGCAACGGCTGTGGGAGATCAGCGAGCAGGCCGTCGGGCTGCGCTGGCCCTGAGCGTCACCTCTGTCGAGGGCCGAACTGCGGGGCGACCTTCCGGTACGCCGCCTCGCGGGCGACCTTGGTGTTGCGGCTCGCCAGCAGCAGCAGCAGCTGCTCGATGCGCTCGCGGCGGAACGTGCGCCGTGCGCTGGTGTGCCAGGTGTCCTGGAACAGCCGCTTGGTGGCGGCGAGCTGGTCGGGCGATCGAGTGCGCAGCCGGGTGACGAGGTCGTACGCCGCGGCGTACGGGTCGTCGGAGACGCCGGTGACCAGGCCGAGCTCGTGCGCCTCGACGCCACTGAACCTCTCAGCCGTCATGGTCAGCCTCTTGGCGGTGTCGATGCCGACGAGCTCGCGCAGGCTCCGCACGCCCGTCATGTCGGGGATGATCCCCCACTTGCCCTCGAGCACCGACCACGTCGAGTCGGGGGTGGCGAAGCGGAAGTCCGCGGCGAGCGCGATCTGCAGCCCGCCGCCCAAGCAGTGGCCGTGCACCGCAGCGACCACCGGCACCGGCAGCCGGCGCCAGGCCCAGCACGCCTCCTGGAACGTGTTGGTGCCCCGCCACGGTCGCGGCACGAACGCCGCCGCGACGCCCTTCGGATCCTTCATGACGGTGCCGAAGTCGAGGCCGGCGCAGAACGAGTCGCCCTCCCCGGAGAGCACCACCGCGCGGAGGTGCGGGTCGCGGAGCAGGGTCCGGGCCGTCGACACCAGGGCGCGGAGGGTCTCCAGGGTCAGCGCGTTGAGCTTGTCGGGACGGTCGAGGCGCACGTCGGCGACTCCGTCGGCGACGTGGCAGGTCACGAGAGGCATGGCGTCCATCCTAGGTAACTCGCCGGTAACTTGGAGTCGCTGCGGGGAAGCTTCCCGGGGCTTTCCGTCGCTTCACGGGGGTTGCAACCCCCGTGAGGCGACGTGATACCCGGCTACCCGGGTATCACGACCCAGCCCGAGGCAGCACCCTGCAGCAAGCCCGCAGTCAACGCCGTCGCCTACCAAAGTCGCGGACCGGTCGACCTTCGCTGGATGTGCCCGGGTCCGTGGCGGCCCTAGCGTCGAGCCATGAAGCGCCAGACGTGGGACCTCACCGATGGCGGCGTGCGCCACCGCGTAGAGGTGACGGGCGACGTCAACCGCAGGCTGCGCTGGTACGTCGACGACGAGTTGGCTCTGGAGAAGCGGTCGATGGAGGACAAGCTGACGGTCAGCCGCGAGGGTGGGCAGGCCCTCCACGTCCGGTACTCCGCCCTGGGGTCACCCCGGCGCGCCACCCTGTACGACGACAAGGCGGCAGCCACAGTCGGGCTCGGCGGGACCGACCTGGTGCCCGAGGAGGGCTCGCGCGCGGCGAAGTGGGAGCAGTCGATCCTCGACCATCCCCGCCGCCACGCGCTGGTCGCCACACTGGGCGGCGTCGCCGTGGTCGTCGTGCCACTGGTGGCCGCCGCGGTGCTGATCCCGCTGCTGGGCCTGATCCCCTGGCCCAGCCTGCCTTCGATCCCGTGGCCGCACCTGCCCGACGTCCCATGGCCGGACCTGCCGTCGATCCCCTGGCCGGAGGTCAGCCTGCCGGACTGGGAGCTTCCGGGCTGGGTGCGCTGGGTGCGCGATCACGCGAAGTACGTCGTACCGATCGTCGTCGCCTGGGCCGTGGCCCAGGGCGAGATCAAGCGGCGCCGCCAGCAGCACGAGCAGCGCCAGCAGGCACCCGCGGGGACTTCGAGCGAGGAGTGACCGCGTCTCGAGCTGGTCGGGTCAGCCCTTGACCCTGCCCGCGCTGATGACCACGGCGACGGGCAGGTGCCCGGCGGAGGTGGCCACGACCCGGACGCTGATCTTCTTGCCCTTGACGTTCTTCGTCAGCTTGAGCTTGCTCTTGGTGGCCTTCTTGATCGGCTTGCCGTTCGCGCGCCACCCGTACGTGACCTTGGCACCCCGCGGGATCCACGACGCCGCATTCACCTTCAGCGTCGCACCGACCGTGGTCTTGCCCCTCACCTTCGGCCTGTGCGCGTTGTCGACGCCTGTGAGCGGGAGCGTGACGACCGGCGGGGCGACGACCGGCGGCACCACCGGCGGGCTGACCACCGGCGGTACGACGACCGGAGGGGTCGGCGCCACCCCTTCGGACGAGGTGGGCGAGCGATATCGGGATCAACGTCCCGACCCGAATGGCAGAACGGCCACACGCAAAACGCCGCCCCCGAAGGGGCGGCGCTTCGTTGATGAGTCCGAGGCAGGTCAGCCCTTGATCTTGCCGACCTTGGTGACGACCGTGACGGGCAGGCTGCCGGCCGAGGTCGCGGTGACCTTGACGGAGACCTTCTTGCCCTTGAGCTTGCCGATCAGCTTGAGCTTGGCCTTGTGGGCCTTCTTGATCGGCTTGCCGTTGGCGAGCCACTTGTACGTCACCTTGGCGCCGGCGGGGACCCACGCGGACACCTTCGCCTTGAGGGTGGAGCCGACCTTGGTCGCACCCTTCACCTTGGGCTTGTGCGAGTTGTCGACATCAGTCAGGGGGGTGGCAACGGCCGGCGGGACAACCACCGGAGCAGCCGTCACGCGCCCCACGCTGTCGCTGCTCGCATAGCCATCCCCGACGCCGGGTGCGCTGGCGACAACCGTCACCCAGACAAGCTGGCCGACGATGGCCGCCGTCGGAACGTAGGTCTGGCCGCTGGCGAGGAAGTCGGTGTGCTGCTGACCCTCCTTGTACGTTTCCCACTCGTAGGTGAAGGTGGCGCCGGGCTGGTCCCACGTACCGGGGTTGGCGGTGAGAGTGGAGCCGACCTGCGGCGTGCCGGAGATGGTGGGGTCGGTTACGGCGTTGACTACGAGTGTGGTGACGATCTCGTCCAGATGGCCGTATCCGGTCATGTCGTCGAAGCCCGGCGCGGACGCGGTGACCGCGACCTGCATCCACTCACCGTCATCGGCGGCGGTCAGCGTGTACGTCTGGCCGGTGGCACCGGGGATGTCCCCTCGGTCGTTGCTCCACTGGTAGCTGTACGTGATGTCGGCGTCGCTCGGGGTCCACGTGCCGGGGTTGACCGTCAGCGTCGAGCCGACCTGGGCAGTGCCGGTGATCGTGGGCTCGACCTCGTTGTTGAGATAGTCCTGCACTTGCTCGCCGTCCATCACGGCGTCGATGCCCGTGACCACGGGGTCTTCCGCGGTGATCTCCACCCGCTCGGCGGTCTCGGTGCTGTCGGCGTCGTCCCAGTACTCCTGGAAGCCGGTGTTGTCCTCGTCGTTGAAGAGGACGACGTAGGTGCCGGGGTCGAGGTCCTCGAGGAGGTACTCGCCGTCGACGGCGAACGTGTTGGCGACCGAGGACTCGTATGCGCCATCGAGGAACACGAGCACCTGGCCGTCCGTCGGCTCGAGGTCGACGTCGGTCATGGTGCCGGAGATGCTGCCGGTCGGGGCAGCCATGGCGGGCGGAGCCACCGACAGCGCGAGCGCGGCGGTCGCGAGGGACGCGACGATCACCGTGCCGCGGCGGGCGAAGCTGTGAAGGGGGGAGGTCATGAGGGCCTTTCTGGGCCGTGGTGCTGCTCGCTCACTCGAATGTGGCAGCGGTGCCACAGACGCTACGGACGCCTGGACGAGGCTCGTTGCCGAATGACGGCCGTGCCACCCCTTCGGACGTGAAGGGGCGACGATCGAGGACCTACGTCCCGAAACAGCCACCCCCGAGGACGACGTGGCGTCGAACGCAAGAACGCCGCCCTCGTGTAGGAGGGCGGCGTTCTCGGGTGTACGACGGGGGCTCAGGCTGCGGCGGACTCCTCCACGCGGCGGGCCTCCTGGGTGAGCCTGGCCTGGATGGCGCGGCGCACCTTGGGGGTGCCGGTGGACATCTTGTAGAGCTTCGCGAGCTGCTGGGGGGCGTTGCCGACCTTGGTGGTGGCCAGCCAGCCGTTGGGCAGCGAGAGCCGCACGACCTTGTGCCAGGCGGAGTAGACCTGCGGCACCAGCGGCCGGGCACAGTAGTTGAGGCCGTACTTCTCGAACAGCGCCTGGATCTTCGGCGCGATCTCGCCGTACCGGTTCGACGGCAGGTCCGGGAACAGGTGGTGCTCGATCTGGTGCGAGAGGTTGCCGGAGAGGATGTGCATGGTCTTCGAGCCCGAGATGTTGGCCGAGCCGAGCATCTGGCGGATGTACCAGTCACCCTTGGTCTCGCCCTCGATCGAACGGCGCTCGAAGGTCTCGACACCCTCGGGGAAGTGGCCGCACATGATGATCGAGTGGCTCCACAGGTTGCGGATCGTGCTGGCGGTGAAGTTGGCGAGCATGGTCGACAGGAACGAGCCGGTCGCCAGCGACAGCGCCGGGTGGACGACGTAGTCCTTGGTGACCTGGCGACGAACCTTCTTCAGCACGCCCTTGAGGTTCTTCCGGAACTCCGGCGTCTTGGTTGTGCCCTTCTTGGTGGCCGCACCGAGCTCGAGGTCGTAGGCGGCGATGCCGTACTCGAAGAACAGCGCGTTGATGAAGTTCCACACCGGCTGGGCCAGGTGGAAGGGCACCCACGGCTGGTCCTCGTCGACGCGCATGATGCCGTAGCCGAGGTCGTTGTCCTTGCCGATGACGTTGGTGTAGGCGTGGTGCACCTCGTTGTGGCTGTGCTTCCACTGCTCGGCGGGGGTCGCGGAGTCCCACTCCCAGGTGGTCGAGTGGATCTTCGGGTCGCGCATCCAGTCCCACTGGCCGTGGAGGATGTTGTGGCCGATCTCCATGTTGTCGAGGATCTTGGCCAGGCTCAGCCCGGCCGTGCCGACCAGCCACGCCGGCGGGAAGATGCTGAAGAGCAGCACCGCGCGCGAGCCGAGCTCGAGGGAGCGCTGGGTCTTGATCATGCCGCGGATGTACGCCGCGTCGGAGGCGCCACGGGACTCGATGACCTCCTGGCGGATCGCGTCGAGCTCGATGCCGATCTGCTCGATGTCGGCACGAGTCAGGTGCGCGATCGGGTTGTCGGCCTTCTTCTGGATGGCAGTCATGTGCGTCTCCTTCGGGTGCGGATGCGGTCAGTGGTCGATGCGGCAGGCGCCGGCTGCGGCGCTGATGCAGGTCTGGATCTTGATGTCGTTGCTCTCGCCGGGGACGGCGGTGGTGACCTCGCCGTTGCGCAGGTCGCGCACGCTGCCCTCACGCAGCGGCAGGACGCAGCCGAAGCAGATGCCCATCCGGCAGCCGCTCGGCATGAGCACGCCGGCCGACTCGGCCGCGTCGAGGATCGGGGTGGCGCCGTCGGCCACCACCTCCCGCGCTCCGCGCAGGAAGGTGACGGTGCCGCCTTCGCCGGCCGGGATGCGGGCGGTGCGGAACTGCTCGGTGAACAGCTCCAGCCCGGCGCGCTCGTGGTGGGCGGCCAGGGCGTCGAGCAGGCCGGCGGGGCCGCAGGCGAACGTCGTACGGGCTCCGAGGTCGGGCACCAGCTCGGTGAGCCGGTCGACGTCGATGAGGCCGTGCACGTCGTCGTAGCGCGCCACCAGCGAGATCGCGCCGGCCGCGTCGAGGGCCTCGAGGTCACGGATGAAGATCGAGTCGGGGCGCGTGGGGGCCACGTGCACCACGACGATGTCGTAGTCGGCGCTGCGCGGGAGCCGCAGCACACCGTCGTCGGTGGACGGGAAGAGGTTGCGCAGCATCCCGATCACCGGCGTGATGCCGGAGCCCGCGGTGACGAAGAGCAGCTTGCCGCCCTCGGTCGGGAGCACGAACTCGCCGGCCGCCTGCTCGAGGTGCACGAGCGTGCCGACCTGGCAGCGGTGCACGAGGTGGTTGCTCACCTTGCCGTCGGGGACGGCCTTGACCGTGATGGAGATGAGCCCGTCGGGACGTGGCCCGTGGGTGAGCGAGTAGGCGCGCCAGAGGCGTACGCCGTCGACGTCGATGCCGATGCGGACGTACTGCCCGGGTTCGTGACCGGCCCAGTCGGCACCCGGGCGGATGACGATGGTGGCCGCGTCGGCGGTCTCGGGCTGGACCGAGACGATGCGTCCGCGCAGGTCAGCGCCCGATCGGAGGGGGGCGAAGAGGTCGAGGAAGTCGGCCGGCACCAGCGGGGTGGTGGCGGCCTCGACGACGCGGGTCACGCGATCGCGAAGGCTCGGGCTCATGACAACCATAGTGTCTGACTTCTAGGATGAAACCCTGACCAGTCGGCGTGAACCTTTCGCCGAAAACTGTTCGCAGGAGACAAACAATGGCCGCTGGACCCCGGCTGGACCTCCGCCTCATCGAGGTACTGCGCGACCAATTGCCCGAGGTCGCCACCCACACCATCGACGCCGTGCGCGACGAGGTGCCCGCCTACACCCGCGAGTTCGGCGGTCCGCTCGGCGCCAACATCGAGAACGCCGTGCAGATGGCGCTGGCCGGCTTCCTGCGGCTGGCCGCCCGGGGCTCGAGCAGCGACCCGGGGACCCCGCTCACGCCCGCCCTCGACGGCGCCTACGCGCTGGGTCGGGGCGAGGCCCGCAGCGGCCGCTCCGCCGACGCCCTCCTCGCCGCCTACCGCGTGGGCGCCCGGGTGGCCTGGCGCGAGCTGTCGGCCAAGGCGGTCGAGACGGGCGTGGAGGCCGACGTGCTGGCGTCGTTCGCCGAGCTCGTCTTCGCCTACATCGACGAGCTCTCGGCGGCGAGCGTCGCCGGGCACGCCGACGAGCTGGAGACCACGGGCCGGGTGCTTCACCAGCGCCTCGACCAGCTCGGCCAGGCGCTGCTGCGCGGCGACACCCCCGAGGCGCTCGACCAGGCGGCCGAGCGCGCCGACTGGAAGCCGCCACGCACCCTGACCGCCGTGCTGCTGCCGCAGGCGCAGCTCCGGCCGGTGCTCGGACTGGTCGACAGCCGCACCCTGCACCCCACAGAGGCGACGCCCAGCCTGCCCGACGGCTGGGCGGTGCTGCTCGTGGCTGAGCTGGGCGGTCCGTCGCGTACCCGGCTGCTAGAGATCCTGGCCGGTCGGCACGCCGTCGCCGGGCCGGAGCGACCGTGGCAGGAGGTGCGGGCGTCGTACCTGCGGGCGGTCCGGGCGCTCGACCTGCCCTCGACCGGCCGGGCGCCGGTCGACACCGAGGCGCGGCTGGTCGACCTGGTCGTCGGCGCCGACCCGGAGGCGCTCGCCGACCTGCGCCGGCGCGCCCTCGCCCCGCTGGCCGACCTACGGCCGAGCACCCGCGACAAGCTCACCGAGACCCTGCGCGCCTGGCTGCTGCACCACGGCCGTCGGGAGGAGATCGCCCTGGTGCTCTTCGTGCACCCGCAGACCGTGCGCTACCGCATGGGTCAGCTGCGCGAGGCGTACGGCGACGCGCTCGACGACCCCGACACGCTGCTGGAGCTCACGGTCGCGCTCGCCTGAGCGCGCCACTCCGCGAAGCCCAGCACCAGCAGCGCGGCCAGGGCCAGGACGGCGCCGACCCAGATCGGGGAGGTGAAGCCGAGGCCGGCGGCGATGGTCAGGCCGCCGAGCCAGGCCCCGAGCGCGTTGCCGACGTTGAACGCCGCGATGTTGGCGCCGCTCGCCAGGGTGGGCGCCTCGCCGGCCCAGTGCATGATGCGCATCTGCAGGCCCGGCACGGTGGCGAACCCGAAGCCGCCCATCAGCACCAGGGAGGCCACGGTCAGCGGCTGGGAGGACGCCGTCAGCGCGAAGAGCACCATCACCACCACGAGCCCGACCAGCACGGCGTAGAGCGTGCGGGCGACGTGCCGGTCGGCGAAGCGGCCCCCGAGCAGGTTGCCGATGAAGAGGCCGGCGCCGAACAGCACCAGTAGCCACGGCACCCAGCCGGCCGCGAACCCGCTGACCGAGGTGAGCGTGAACGCGATGTAGGTGAACGCGCCGAACATGCCGCCGAAGCCGAGCACCGTGACGAGCAGGGACAGCCACACCTGGCCGCTGCCGAACGCCGCGATCTCTCGTCGCAGCTGCGGCACCGGGCCGCGGCGTACGGCCGGGACGAGCAGGGCGATGGCCACGAAGGCGGCGACGCCGATCGCCGTGATCGCCCAGAACGTCGAGCGCCAGCCGAGCTGCTGGCCCAGCAAGGTTCCGGCCGGGACGCCCAGCACGTTCGCCGAGGTGAGCCCGGCGAACATCAGCGCGATCGCGCCGGCCCGCTCCTCGGGCTCGACGAGGTCCGCCGCGACGACCGAGCCGATGCCGAAGAAGGCGCCGTGACACAGGGCGGCGATGATGCGGCCGAGAAGCATCGCGTCGTACGTCGTGGCCAGGGCACTGACCAGGTTGCCGACGATGAAGAGCACCATCAGGCCGAGCAGCACCTGCTTGCGCGGCAGCCGGGTGACGGCGGCGGTCAGCAGCACCGCGCCGACCGCGACGCTGAGCGCGTAGCCCGAGATCAGCCAGCCGGCGGTGGACTCGCTGACCGCGAAGTCGGCGGCGACCTCGGGAAGGAGCCCGGCGATCACGAACTCGGTGAGACCGATGCCGAAGCCACCGATGGCCAGGGCGAGCAGTCCGGGTTTCATGGTGTTTCCTTCTTCCAGATGCGGCTTCCAACTACTTGCACTCGACGCTAGTTGCACACGCTTTATATTGCAAACGCACGTATAGTGGCAGGCATGGGCATCAGTGACGAGGCCGTCGAGGTGCGTGCGGAGGGCTGGCGCACGCTCGCGGCGCTGCACCAGATGATCGAGGCACGCCTCGAGAAGGCACTGTCCGACGCCCACGGCCTGTCTGTCGTCGAGTTCACCGTGCTCGACGCCCTGGCCCGCCAGGACGGCTTCCACCTGCGGATGTCACAGCTGGCCCGGGCGGCGGCCCTCTCCCCCAGCGCCAGCACCCGGCTGGTCAACCGGCTCGAGGACCGTGGCCTGCTCGCCCGCATCCTCTGCGCCGACGACCGCCGGGGCATCTACACCGAGCTGACGCCCGCCGGTCGCGCCGCGCTCGAGAAGGCCCGGCCGGTGCACGACCGGGTGCTCCAGCAGGCGCTGGAGGAGGCCGAGGCGACGCCGGAACTCGCCGGCCTCGTCAGGGCCGTCACCGGCTGAGCCGGTCGCGTGCGCGGCCCCGCGCGCCGTACGTCAACCGCGGCACGCGACCCGGCGCGCGGCTCAGACGTGCCGGCGCGACTGGATGACGCGGAAGCGCGAGGCGACGTAGGCGCCGTCGGTGTACGACGCGTTGGCGGCCGGGTTGGCGCCCGTGCCGTGGAAGTCTGAGAACGCCGCCGACTGGTTGACGAAGACCGCGCCCAGCAGGTTCTCGCTCAGCGCCACTCCGGCGTCGAGCGCGGCCTCACGCATCTGCTCGACGACACCGCCGTCGGTGGAGTAGACGGAGGCCGTCATCGCGCCGTGGCGCTGCACGGTGTCGCGGAAGAGCGCGATCGAGGCGTCGGTGCCGTCGGTGCCGATGAGGTAGGCCACCGGCCCGAAGCACTCCGTCTCGTAGACCTCGGCGTCCTTGGCCGCGTCGAGGGCGATCAACGTCGGCGTGCGCACCGTCGCGTCGGCGTACGACGGGTGGGTGATCTCGCGCGAGGCGACCAGCACCTCGCCCGTGCCGGGTGCGTCGGCGAGACGGTCGAGGACTGCACCGTTGACGACGCCGCCGAGCAGCTCGACCGCGCGGGCGTCGTCGCCCAGCAGCTTGCCGAAGGCGGCGTCGATGCCCGCGCCCACCTCGGCGAGGCTCTTGTGGCCCTCGTCGGTCTCGATGCCGTCGGTGGGCAGGTAGACGTTCTGCGGCGCGGTGCACATCTGGCCGGAGTAGAGCGCGAACGAGAACGCCAGGTTCTGGCACATGGCCTTGAAGCTGTCGGTGGAGTCGACGACCACGGTGTTGACGCCGGCCTTCTCCGTGAAGACGACCGCCTGGCGGGCGTTGTCCTCGAGCCAGTCGCCGAAGGCGTTGCCGCCGGTGAAGTCGATGAGCCTGACCTCGGGCCGGATCGCCAGCGTCGCGGCCAGCTTGTCGGCGGGGTCCTCGGCAGCGAGCGTCAAGAGGTCGGGCGCGAAGCCGCACTCCTCGAGGACCTCACGGCACACCTGCACGGTGATCGCCAGCGGCAGCACGGCACCGGGGTGCGGCTTGACGACGACCGGGTTGCCGGTGACGAGGCTGGCGAAGAGCCCGGGCCAGGAGTTCCACGTCGGGAAGGTGTTGCAGCCGATGACGAGCGCGACGCCGCGCGGCACCACGGTGAACGTCTTCTCCATCGCGATCGGGTGCTTGCCGGGCTTCTCCCAGCGCGCGGTGGCCGGGGTCCGGGTCATCTCGGTGTAGGCGTAGGCGACCGCCTCGAGCGCCCGGTCGAGCGCGTGCGCGCCGCCGGCCTGGAACGCCATCACGAACGCCTGCCCGCTGGTGTGCTGGACGGCGTTGGCGAGCTCGAAGACCCGCCCGTGCAGCCGGTGCAGGATCTCGAGGCAGACGCCGGTGCGGCCCTCGGGTCCGGCGTCGCGCCAGCCCTTCATCCCGGCCCGCGCTGCGGCCATCAGCGCGTCGACGTCCTTGACCCGGGGATACCGCACCGCGAGATCGACGCCGTACGGCGACCGCTCGGTCGCGACGGTGCCCTCGCTGCCCGGCGTCCGGATCGGGAAGTCGGTGCCCAGCCAGGCGTCGTACGCCGCCTTGCCCTGCGCCGCGGCCTCCTCGCCGTAGACGCGGGGAGACGGCGACTCGTCGAACGCCGAGTGGTAGCCGCGGCTGGCGCAGGCCTGGACGGCCTCGTCGAGGCGGGTGCGGTGGGTGGCGAACAGGTCGGCGGCAGACGTCATGGGCCAAGCCTCCCCCGTGTAACACCGGCGCGCAAGACTGGCACGCACCCGTCACACGCCGCGTCGCGCGACGGGCGACCGTCGTCGGAGAACTAGGGTGGCGGGATGCGGGGAGCAGTGGTCGGGACACTGGGCCTGTGGGTCGCGGCCGCTGCCGCACTGGTGGCCGGTGCGGTGGGCGGCGTGCTCCTCTCGATGGCCCGGGCCGACCCGGGTCGCGACGTGACCGCACCGGTGCCTGCGGTCTCGCCCTCGGTGCCCGTGGACCCGCCGCTGCCGCTGCGCCCGGACACCGAGTCCGCGGCGCTCCAGCCGGGCCTCAAGTACGTCGAGCAGACGATCGGAGCGAACGGCTTCGAGATCCCGGTGGTGGCCCCGCGCGACTGGTTGCGGATCGACACCACCGAGGCCGAGGCCAAGTGGGTGGTGCCGGGCAACCGGCGCAACACCTTCCTGCTGCGGATCGAGAAGGTGAGCAGCCAGAACCAGACGATCGACGCCATCAAGTCCCAGCGCATCGCCGACCTGAAGGTCGTCACCGAGGACTTCCGGCTCGTGCACGAGACCGACACGAGCATCCAGATCGTCTACGTCGACAACGGGCTGACCCGCTACGGCAACCTGCGGTGGATCAAGGATCCCGACTCCTCGGAGGCCCTCGTCGAGATCGCCGCCAACGGCCGCGAGCGCGACGAGGTCGGCCTCCTCGACATGGTCATCCGGGTCGGCAACGGCATCGAGGCCCGGCTCGGGGCGAGGCGCTAGAGCCCGCTGGTGTCGACCGAGTCCAGCACCCGGTTGGCGGTGCCCCGGTCGTCGCTGCGCACCTGTATCCACAGCAGCCGGTCGGTGGTCACCTGGACCACGCGCTCGACCACCACCCCGGGACAGTCCACGTGCACGACGGTACGCAGGTCGTCGCCGTCGACCGTGTCCTCGACCACCGGGCGGCGCTCGCCGCACTCCGGGTGCCGCGGGACCGTCGTGGGCAGCGACCGGCCGGCCAGCAGCCCGACGAACACCCCCTGACCGTCCTGGCGCCAGCCGGCGCGGGTGCCCACCGACAGCGCGGGCTGGTCGGTGTTCGCACCGGGCGGGGTCCAGCCGTCACCTGCCGAGACCCCGGTCCACGAGGCTGGCACCCGCACGGACAGCGTGCCCTGGTCGTCCACGACCTCGACCGTGCGGTGGCTCAAGCGGTGCCCGCCGTAGCCGCCGGCGACGCCGACGACGAGCGCGACCACCAGCGCGGCAATCACCCGGACCGGACCGTGCCCGCGTCGGGTCGCGGTCGGCTCGGGCGTCACCGGCACCACCTGGGTCGGTTCGCGACGGGCAGCCGGCCAGTCGGGCGTCGACGACGGTGCGCGGTCGCCGTACGCCTCCTCGAGCGCGCGTGTGTACGACGGCACGTCGAGGAAGCGGTCCTCCCGCACGGGCGCCAGCGCGCGGCGCACGACCGCGTCGACCTCGACCGGCACCACCTCACCCATCGGCGCCGGCGGCCCGGGCTCCGCGGCCGCCGCGAGGGACGCGTGCGCATAGGGCGCGCGGCCGCTGAGAAGGAGGTAGGTGAGCGAAGCCAGGGAGTAGAGGTCGGCGCGCGCGTCGAGCCCCTCGCCTCGCGCCTGCTCGGGCGCGACGCACGAGGGGGTGCCGGCGATCATCGTGAGGCGCGACGACATGTCGAGGGTCTTGCCCAGGCCGAGGTCGGCCACCATCGCCCGCACCTCGCCGTCGGCCCCGGTGCGGAAGAGGACGTTGGCCGGCTTCACGTCGCGGTGCAGGATGCCGCGCACGTGCAGGGCGTGCAGCCCGTCGCCGACCTGGCGGACCACGTCGAGCGCGTCCGCCGGGCTCAGCGGGTCGATCTCGAGCCGGTCGGCGAGCGTGCCCTGGTCGGCGTACGTCATCACCAGATAGGGCCGGCCGTCGTCGAGCTCGCCGGCGTCGAAGACCGACACCACGTGCGGCGACTCGACCTTGCGCAGGAAGCGACCCTCGTCGACGAACCGCTGCCGCACATGCAGGTCGGCGGCCCAGTTGTCGGCGAGGACCTTGATCGCGACGTCGCTGTCGAGCTGCTCGTCGTAGGCCAGCCACACCGTGGCGAAGCCGCCCGCGCCGATGCGGTGACGCACCGGGTAGCGACCGAGACGCGAGGGAGGGGGCACGGTTGCATTATCTTGCAGAGACCACGGGGAGGGGTGAGCCATGCGGGCAGCGGCCGCGACACCTGACGAGATCGACGACCTGGCGCGCCGCGCCCAGGACGGCGACCGCGACGCGCTCGACTCGCTGCTGGCGGTCGTCTCGCCGCGCACGCTGGCCATCTGCCGCGGCGTGCTGCCCTACTCCTCCGACGCCGAGGACGCCTGCCAGGAGGCACTGCTGAGCGTCGCGACGAAGATCGGCTCATGGCACGGTCGCGGCCGGTTCACCACTTGGCTGCACGTCGTGGCCCTCAACAGTGCCCGGACGACGTACCGAAAGCTCAAGAACCAGGCGATCCCCTCCGACGTGCTCCCGCTCGACCGCCCCGACCCGCGCACGACCAGCGTCATCGCCGGCACCCGGCTCGACCTGCTGGACGCGATGGAGAGCATCGAGGGCGACCACCCCCAGCTCGTCGAGCCACTGCTCCTCCGCGACGTCTACGGCATGGCGTACGACGAGATCGCGGCGCTGCTCGACCTGCCGCTCGGCACCGTGAAGGCCCAGATCCACACCGGCCGCAAGCTGGCGCGCCCGCTGCTGAGGGGCGACGCATGACCCCGGCCGATCTTCCGGGCCCCGACCACATGCGCCGGATGTGGGACAACGACCGCACCTCGCAGGCGCTCGGCATGTCGCTCGTCTCGGTGGCTCCCGGGCGGGCCGAGATGACCATGCCGGTGCGCGACGACATGGTCAACGGTCACGGCATCGGCCACGGCGGCATCACCTTCACCCTGGCCGACTCGACCTTCGCGTTCGCCTGCAACTCCCACGGCCCGGCCACGGTGGCGCACAGCGCGTCGATCCGCTTCCACGCGCCGGTGCGGCTCGGCGACGTCCTCACCGCGACGGCGGTCGAGCGGTCCCACGACGGCCGGCGCGGCGTGTACGACGTCGAGGTGCGCGCCGGCGACCGACTGGTCGCCACGTTCGAGGGTCACGCGACCCGGCTGCCGGAGGAGCCGGCGTGAGGACGACACCGGCGGCCCTGGCCGTCGTGCTCCTGCTCGCCACGGGGTGCTCCGGCGACGGGTCGGAGCCCGACGACTCCGACGGTGGCCGCCCGGCCGGGGGTTCGCCCACCGCCGCCCCCCAGCCGGCAGATCCGGCGGCAGCCGCGGCCGACCTCGACGCCGCCCGCAGCACGCCGGTCGAGGACAGCGTCTATCCCGACGCCGGTGACCCCGGGGTCGACGCACTCCACTACGACCTCGAGCTCGCCTGGTCACCCACGCGGCGGCGCCTCGACGGCACCGCCACCATCACGCTGCGCGCCACGACCGACGCGCCGCGCCTCCAGCTCGACCTGGGCCCCAGCCTGAAGCCCCGCAGCGTCACGCTCGACGGAGCAGACGTGCCGTTCAGCCATCCCGGCAAGGACCTCGTCGTCGACGCGCCCGTCACGGGCGACCAGCAGTACGAGCTCGTCGTGACCTACCGCGGCGAGCCCGCGCCGGTGCCCGCGCCCACCCGTCGCGCGGACTTCTCGGTCACCGGCATGACCGTCACCGACGCCGGGGAGCTCTGGACGATGCAGGAGCCGTTCGGCGCCTACACGTGGTACCCCGTCAACGACCAGCCGGCCGACAAGGCGCTCTACGACTTCACGATCACCACCGACGCGCCCTTCACCGGCGTGGCCAACGGAGAGCTCGTGGAGTCCGTGACCGACAAGGGACGCACCACCACGCGCTGGCACCTCGACACCCCGGCGTCGTCGTACCTCACGACGATGGCGGTGGGCGACTACCAGCACTCGGCGGACACCACCAGCAGCGGCCTGACGATCGACTACTGGTATCCCCGCGGCCTCCCCGAGGCGCTGCCCCTGCTCCGCAAGGCGCCGCACGCCGTCGACTGGGTCGAGGAGAGGCTCGGCCCCTACCCCTTCAGCACCCTCGGTCTGGTCGTCACCGATGCCGTGAGCGCGATGGAGACGCAGACGATGGTCACCCTGGGCACCGGCGACTACGTGCTCTCGGAGCCGGTGATCATGCACGAGATCGCGCACCAGTGGTACGGCGACATCGTCAGCCCCTCCGACTGGCGCGACGTATGGCTCAACGAGGGGATGACGATGTACCTCCAAGCCGGCTACGAGGCCGACCTGGCCGGCGTACCCGTCGCGGAGGAGCTGGCTGACTACGCCGGCGCCTGCCGCGCGTCGCTGCCGGGCGACGGGCCGCCCGGTGCCTACAACGCGGCCGGCTTCGGCGCGAGCAACATCTACTACTGCCCCGCGCTGATGTGGGACGAGCTGCGCAAGCGCGTCGGCGAGGACGAGTTCTGGGCGGTCGCCCGCAGCTGGCTCGACGACAACGCCGGCACCTCCGCCGGCCGGGAGCAGCTCTACGACCACTGGGAGAGGGCGACCGGGCTCGAGCTCTCGTCGTTCTTCGACAGCTGGATCATGGGACGCACCATGCCGGAGCCGACCGCCGGGTAGCCGCACCGTCCGCCCGTAGCGAACTCCCTTGCTGAGATCGGGGCCGCACGGTGAGGGTGAGTGCCATGCGACTCCTCGTGCTCGGTGGCACCCAGTTCCTCTCCCACGCTGTGGCCGCGGAGGCGCTCGGCCGGGGCCACGACGTGACCTGTGCCTGCCGGGGCGTCTCCGGCGAGGTGGCCGACGGTGCCGAGCTGATCGTGTGGGATCGCGCCGACGACGCCCCGCCCGACGTCACCGGGACCGGCTGGGACGCCGTCGTCGACGTCAGCCGGGTGCCGTCGCACGTACGCCGCGCCGTCGCCGCAGTGCCCGATGCGCACTGGGTGTTCGTCTCCACGATCAACGTCTACCCCGACAACCACCTGCCCGGCACCCCCGCCACGTCCCGGCTGCACGAGCCGATCACCGAGGACCTCGACCCGGCGTCGAGCCCCGAGGCGTACGGCGCGATGAAGGTCGCCTGCGAGCAGATCGTGACCGAAGGCACCGCGTCCAGCATGGTCATCCGGCCCGGGCTCATCGTCGGGCCCGGCGACGGCACCGGCAGGTTCACCTACTGGCCCTGGCGGCTCGACCGCGGCGGCGAGGTGCTGGCGCCGGGCTCGCCCGACGACTCGGTGCAGATCATCGACGTCCGCGACCTGGCGGGCTGGATCGTCGACAGCGCCGAGTCACGCCGTACCGGCACCTACGACGGCGTCGGAGAGATCCTCGGCATCGGCGAGCTGCTCGCCCAGGCGGCCGAGGGGACGGGGTTCGACGGCTCGTTCACGTGGGTCGACCAGGGGTTCCTGGGCGACCAGGGCGTGCAGCCGTGGTCGGGCGACGACGGCATCCCGCTCTGGCTGCCCCGCCCGGAGTACGACGGGATGACCGCCCACGACCCCACGCCGTCCTTCGAGGCGGGGCTGGGAGTGCGGTCGGTCGCCGACACCACCCGGGACACGCTTGCCTGGCTGCAGGAGACCCCCGGTGCGGCGCGCACGGGCATCTCCTCGGAGGTGGAGGCGCGAGTGCTGGCCGCCTGGCACACCCGGTAAGTCAGGATCCGCCGTCGCGGAATACAACCGGGAGTCGCGTGGTTCGGTTAGTTGAAGATTCATTCACCTCGACTGATCCTGGAGCTCCTCATGCGTCTCTTCTCCCGCAAGCCCGCCGCCCGACCCACCGCCGTCACCACCCCGAAGAGCCCGGTGGCCGCTCCCAGCGCCTTCGGTGCGCCCACCGCCGTCCTCAACGACATCGCCGGTGACTACACCATCGACGCCTCCCACTCCCGCCTCGGCTTCTCGGCGCGGCACGCGATGGTCACGACGGTCCGCGGAACCTTCCCCGACTTCACCGGCACGGCGCTGGTCGACACCGCCACCCCGGCCAACTCCCACGTCCACCTGGCCATCAAGGCGGCCAGCATCAGCACCGGCTCCCCGGATCGTGACGGCCACCTGGCCTCGGCCGACTTCTTCGATGTCGAGACGTTCCCCGAGCTCACCTTCCAGTCCACCAAGGTGGCCCGCGAAGGCGACACCTGGACCGTGACCGGCGACCTCACCATCAAGGACGTCACCCGGCCGGTGACCATCGAGTTCGAGCAGACCGGGTCCGCGACCGACCCCTTCGGCAACACCCGGCTCGGGTTCGAGGGCGCCACCACGATCAACCGCAAGGACTGGGGCCTGGCGTGGAACGCAGCCCTCGAGACCGGTGGCGTGCTCGTGTCGGAGAAGATCAAGCTCGACTTCGACGTCTCCGCCATCAAGAACGCCTGACGCACTCCGCACGGCAGCCGCTCGCGAACGCCGTGACCCGCAGGCCGCACCCGGTCGGGTGCGGCCTGCCGGGGGTCAGGGGCGCTGATTCGTGCGTGACACCAGGCACTCGCTCGTCGCCTCGCCCAGAGCGGTCTTGACCTCCGGGTCGACCGTGGCGAGGTCCCGGTCGTAGAAGACCATCCGCTCGTCCAGGAACCGCGCCTCGACCAGCGCGCCGACGCCCACCGACGCCACCCACCGCTCGGCGATGCAGGTGGCGCGCGCCGGGCCGACGAGGAGCTGTCCGTCGAAGGCCGCGGCGATGCTGGCGACGGCACGCCGCTCGTCGGCGTCCGACCAGGCGACGCGGGCCGGCTCACCCGCGGCAGGCTGCGCGGCGGCCTGGTCGCCACGCATCGCCGCGCCCGCCCACACCGCGCCACCGACGCCCAGCGCGAGGGCCGCGACCACGGCCGCGACCACGGCGGCGGCCCGGCCGCGACGACGCCGCGCGAGGGGCGTCGCGACCAGCCACGACGGCCCGGGCAGCGAGCCGGCCAGGCGGAGGTCGTCACGCAGCGCGGCCGCCGAGGGGTAGGCCAGCGCGGGGTGGGCGGCCAGGGCCGTGCGCAGCACGTGGTTGACGTGCAGCACCTGCGGCGAGTCGCCGGCCAGCTGTCGCACCGGCCCGGCGTACGGCGCGAGGCCGGTCAGGGTCGTCCACAGCAACCAGCCGAGGGTGCGGACGTCCCACGCGGCGTCCAGCGGGCCCGGCTCGGCCGCCGGCGACGAGCCCAGGCCGGCGAGGTAGGCGGTCACCCCGTCGGGGCGCTCGCGCAGCAGCACGTTGGCGGGCTGGATGTCGCGGTGCACGAGACCCGCGAGGTGCAGGTCGGCGAGGCCGGCAGCCATGTCGCACACCAGGTCGAGCGCCACGCCCAGCGGCGGGGCGCCGCGGGTGCGCAGCGCCGTGCCGAGGTCGGCGTCGCGGGTGAGCTGGCTGGCGAGGTAGAGGCGGCCGCGGTCCTCGCCGAAGGTGTAGACGCGGGCCAGGTTGCCGGACTCCAGCGTGACCATCGCCCGCGCCTCACGCGCGAAGCGCACCCGGAAGCCCCGGTCACCGGAGAGGTGCGGGGGCACGACCCGCAGGGCCACGTCGGCGTGGACGCTGCCCCCCGGTCGGCTGGGCGTGGCGCCGTAGACCGCTCCCGCGGCATCGCCACCCAGCACGTGCGTGATCCGGAAGGGTCCGATCTCCTCACCGCTGTGCGGATAGACCTGGGGCGCAGCGCTCACCACCCGGTCCTACCCGCCACCGACACCTGCAAACGTCGGGTGCCGCCCAGGTGAACGGACGGTTCAGAACAGCAGGGCCGACGCGGGATCCTCGAGGATGCCGGCCACGTCGGAGAGGAAGCGCGACCCCTTCTCACCGTCGATGTGCCGGTGGTCGAAGGACAGCGCGAGCGTCGTGATCTGCCGCGGCACGATCTCGTCGACCCCGTCGTTCTGCACCACCCAGGGCTGCTTGCGCACCGCCCCGAAGCACAGGATGGCCGACTCGCCGGGGTTGATGATCGGGGTGCCGGCATCGACGCCGAAGACTCCGACGTTGGTGATGGTGAAGGTGCCGTCGCTCATCTCGGCAGGCTGGGTCCGGCCCTCGCGAGCCGTGGCGGTGAGCTGGTTGAGCGCCCCAGCCAGGTCGAGCAGGTCGAGGGAGTCGGCGTCCTTGACGTTGGGTACGACGAGCCCGCGGGGGGTCGCGGCCGCGATGCCGAGGTTGACGTAGTGCTTGAGGACGACCTCCTGCGCCTGCTCGTCCCAGAAGGAGTTGATCTCCGGAGTGCGCCGCATCGCGAGGATGGCGGCACGGCTGAGCACGAGCAGCGGGCTGACCTTGACGTCCCTGAACTCACGCCGCTGCCGCACCCGGTCGACGAACTCCATGGTGCGGGTGACGTCGACGGTGATCCACTCGGTGACGTGGGGAGCGGTGAAGGCGGAGTCGACCATCGCGCCGGCCATCATCTTGCGGACACCCTTGATCGGCTCGCGGGTCTCGCGTTGGCCGGCCGGGACGTCATACGGACGGGGCTCCGGGCGGCTCCCACCGGATGACGTTGCGGCACGCGAGCCGGCGGCCTCGACGTCGGCGCGGGTGATCACGCCGCCTGCTCCCGAGCCGGTCAGCGTCGCGAGGTCGACGCCGAGGTCCTTGGCCAGCTTGCGCACCGGCGGCTTGGCCAGCACACGCACCTCCGCCGGGGTCTGGGCGCGCGACGGCACCAGGGCCGGCGCGGGCGGCTCGCTGCTCCGCGGACGCGCCGACGTGGCGGGCACGGCGGGCTCGTCGGACTCGACGACCGGCTCGCTCTGCGCCCCACCGGGCGCGAAGGCCCCCTGGACCTGCATCTGGGTGGCCGCGGCAGACTCCGTCGACGGCGACGCCGAGCCCTTGCGCGCCCGGCGCAGCGGGCCGCGGTCGGCCTTCATCCGGCCGACCAGGGACTCGCCCTCGGCGCTGCCGCT
Source organism: Nocardioides sp. LHG3406-4 (assembly GCF_049897745.1). Classification (NCBI taxonomy): domain Bacteria; kingdom Bacillati; phylum Actinomycetota; class Actinomycetes; order Propionibacteriales; family Nocardioidaceae; genus Nocardioides; species Nocardioides sp. LHG3406-4. The sequence goes on along the minus strand of NZ_JAFCWV010000004.1, from coordinate 91,629 downwards.
GGCTGCCGGGTTGGACAGGTCGATCTCCATCTCGGGCGCGGGAGCGGCGGCGGGCGCCGGAGCGGTGGCCTCGGCGGGGTCGCCGATCGAGATGATCGGGGTGCCGACGGGCACCATCTCACCCTCCGACACCATCAGCGACAGCACGGTGCCGGCGTACGGCGAAGGCAGCTCGACCAGGGACTTGGCGGTCTCGATCTCGACGATGATGTCGTTGATCTCGACCGTGTCGCCCTCCTTGACCTTCCAGGTCACGATCTCGGCCTCGGTGAGGCCCTCACCGACATCGGGCAGCTTGAACTCGGACATGTGGCCCTCTCAGAAAGGTCGAGTCTCAGAAGTCGAGCGAGCGGTCGACGGCGTCGAGCACGCGGTCCAGGTCGGGGAGGAAGTCCTCCTCGATCCGAGACGCCGGGTAGGGCGTGTCGAACCCGCCCACGCGCAGCACCGGGGCCTCCAGGGAGTAGAAGCACTCCTCGGTGATCCGGGCCGACACCTCGGCACCCATGCCGAGGTTGACGTGCGCCTCGTGGGTGATGACCGCGCGGCCGGTGCGGCGCACGGACTCGAAGACCGGGGCCATGTCGAGCGGGGAGAGGGTTCGCAGGTCGATGACCTCGAGCGACTTGCCCTCCCCGGCGGCGGCGTCGGCGGCCTTGAGCGCCGTCTTGACCGTGGGACCGTAGGCGAGCACGGTGGCGTCGGTGCCGGCCCTGACGATGCGGCTGGTGAAGAGCGGGTCGGGGGTGGCCGACTCGTCGAGCTCGGCCTTGTCGGCGTGGTACTGCCGCTTGGGCTCGAGGAAGATCACCGGGTCGTCGCTGGCGATCGCCTGCTGGATCATCCAGTAGCCGTCGACCGGGTTGGAGCACGCCACGACCTTGAGCCCGGGAGTGTGCGCGAACTGCGCCTCCGGCGACTCCGAGTGGTGCTCGACCGCGCCGATGCCGCCGCCGAACGGGATCCGGATGACCATCGGCATCTTCGAGCGGCCCTTGGAGCGGTAGCTCATCTTCGCGACCTGGCACACGATCTGGTCGTACGCCGGGTAGACGAAGCCGTCGAACTGGATCTCGACCACGGGCCGGTAGCCGCGCAGCGCCATGCCGACCGCGGTGCCGACGATGCCGGACTCCGCCAGCGGCGAGTCGATGACGCGGTCCTCGCCGAAGTCCTTCTGCAGGCCGTCGGTGATCCGGAAGACGCCGCCGAGCTTGCCGACGTCCTCGCCCATGATGAGGACCTTGGGGTCGTCCTCCATCGCCTTGCGCAGGCCCATGTTCAGGCCCTTGGCGAGAGTGATCTTCTGCGTGCTCATCCCCGTGTTCCGTTCACTCGCAGTTCGACCGCACACTCACGGTCCCTACTCGGGTGCAGACCGATGCGGTCTCTCGCTTCGCTCACGAGTGGCTCCCCTCGAACGACTCCAAGTACGCCGCGTAGCCCGCGCGCTGGGCGGCGATCTCCTCGGTCTCCTCGGCGTAGACGTGGTCGAACATGCTCAGCGGCGACGGGTCGGGCAGCGCCTTGCAGCCCTCGCGCAGGTAGTGGCCGAGCTCGTCGGCCTCGACCTTGAGCGCGTCGATGAACGCGTCGTCGACCAGGCCGTTGCGGCGCAAGTAGGCCTCGAGCCGGGCGATGGGGTCCTTGAGCTTCCAGTTCTCGACGTCGTCGGAGAGCCGGTAGCGGGTCGGGTCGTCGGTGGTCGTGTGGGCGCCCATCCGGTAGGTGTAGGCCTCCACGAACGTCGGGCCCTGGCCGTCCCGGGCCCGCTGCAGCGCCGCCTGCGTGACGGCGTACGTCGCGAGCACGTCGTTGCCGTCGACGCGCACGCCCGGGAAGCCGAAGCCCAGGGCACGCTGGTAGAGCGGGATCCGGCTCTGCCGCTCGATGGGCTCGGAGATGGCCCACTGGTTGTTCTGGCAGAAGAACACCACGGGAGCGTTGTAGGACGCGGCGAAGATGAACGCCTCGTTGACGTCGCCCTGGCTGCTGGCGCCGTCACCGAAGTGTGCGATCACCGCGGCGTCGCGCTCGGGGTCGCCGGTGCCGACGACGCCGTCGCGCTGCATGCCCATGGCGTAACCGGTGGCGTGCAGGGCCTGGGCGCCGATGACGATGGTGTAGAGCCCGAAGTTGTTGTCGTTAGGGTTCCACGCACCGTGGTCGACCCCCCGGAACAGTCCGAGCAGGTCGAGCGGGTCGACGCCACGGCAGTAGGCGACGCCGTGCTCGCGGTAGGTCGGGAACACGTAGTCCTGTGGGCGCAGCGCGCGGCCGGCGCCGATCTGCGCCGCCTCCTGGCCGAGCAGCTGGGCCCAGATGCCCAGCTCGCCGTGGCGCTGGAGCGCGGTGGCCTCGGTGTCGATGCGTCGGGTCAGGACCATGTCGCGGTAGAAGCCGCGCAGCTCCTCCGCGCTGAAATCGCGGTCGAACTCCGGGTGGTGGACGCGCTCACCCTCGGGGGTCAGCAGCTGGACGAGCTCTGGTCCGCCGTCTTGCTGCGAGGGCCCGAAGACCTCCGCGAGGTCGGGGCCGAATCCGTGGTGGCTCAACGTGGGCTCCTTCGTGTCACCGGGGCAGCGCGGGGTCGCCGCTCCGCCACCTTGCACCTGCACCGGACAGGGTGCCAGTCGGGGTGTGACCGCCACCACAGGTCCGGGGTGACCAAACCTACCGGCGAGGTTCCCCGGGCCGCCAATCCGGCTACCCGCGGACCCTTAGGGTGACCACCATGGGCGTCGGACACGGGCATGGGCACGGCCCGCCCCCGACCGGTCACGCGGGGGGTCGGCACCGCTGGCGGCTCGGTGTCGCGTTCGGCCTGGTCGCCGCCTTCTTCCTCGTCGAGCTGGTCTTCGGCCTGCTCTCCGGCTCGCTGGCGCTGCTCTCGGACGCCGGCCACATGGCCGCCGACGTGGTGGCCCTCGGGGCGGCGCTCGCGGCGACCCGGATCGCCACCCGCGCCGACAGCAGCGGGCTGCGCACGTTCGGCTCCTACCGCGCGGAGGTCTTCGCGTCCGGGCTGACCGTGCTGCTGATGCTCGGGGCCGCGGCGTACGTCGCGTGGGAGGCGATCGCCCGCATCGGCGAGGGCGCCCAGGTCGATGCCGGGCCGCTGCTGGTCGTCGGCACGCTCGGGCTCCTCGTGAACATGGTGGCGCTGGTGCTCCTGCGCGGCGGTGCGGGAGAGAGCCTCAACGTCAAGGGCGCCTACCTCGAGGTGGTCGCCGACACGGTGGGCTCGGTCGGCGTGATCGCCGCGGGACTCCTGGTGGCCCTGACCGGCGACAGCTGGTGGGACACCGTGGTGGCGCTGGCGATCGCGGCGTTCGTCGCGGTGCGCGCGGTGATGCTGGGCCGGGAGGTGCTGGCGGTGCTGGGCCAGCATGCGCCGGCGGGCGTCGTACCCGCCGAGGTCGAGTCGGCGCTGTGCCGCGTCCCCGGCGTACGCGAGGTGCACGATCTCCACGTGTGGACCCTGACCTCCGGCATGAACGTCGCCACCGCGCACCTGCTCTCGGCGCCGGCCACCGACGTGGACGACGTGCTGAGCGCGGCGCGCGTCGTGCTCATGGAGGGCTACGGCGTCGAGCACGCCACCCTCCAAGTCGAGACCGATGCCTCCGACTGCGGCAAGACCGACTGGTGAGGCGGCTGATGGGTGGCGCCCTGGGCGCCCTTGCACTGCTCGTGACCCTGCTCGCGCCGACCGCGCCGGCGGACGCCGTGGCGGAGTCGCGCTGGTCGCCGCGACCGATCCTGCACGGCAACTTCGCCGACCCCGCCGTCGAGCGCTTCGGCAAGGGCTACGTCGGGGTCGCCACCGGCGAGCGGGCGCCGCGCGCCTGGACCCGCACGTCGAAGGGCACCTGGTCCGAGGGCGGCCCGGCGCTGCGCCGGCTCCCCGGATGGGCGCGACCCGGCGACGTCTGGGCCGCTGACATCCAGCGGGTCGGCGGCTGGTGGCTCCTCTACTTCTCCGCGCCCGTCGCGGGCCTGGGCGAGTCCGGGCGCTGCACCGGGGTGGCGCGGTCGCGGTCGCCGCAGCGCCTGTTCGTCCCGGTCGGCAGCGCTCCCCTGGTGTGTCCGGCGTACGCCGACGTGCCGGCCGCCCAGGACCAGCTGCTGCCTCGCGACCCCACCCTGCCGCGGGCGGGCACCATCGACCCGTCCGTGTACGTCGACCCTTCAGGCGCCCGCTTCCTGCTCTACAAGACCGACCGGATCCCCTCGTCCATCCGGATCGTCCAGCTGAGCAGCAACGGCCGCCGGATCCGCACCGGCACCGTCAGCCAGGAGCTGCTGCGCTCGCCGGGCGTGGTCGAGAACCCGGTGCTGATCCACCGCCCGGAGGGCTGGGTGATGCTGCTGTCGGAGGGCGACTACACGCGGTGCGCCTACCGCACGCTGTGGTACCGCTCGGCCTCGCTGCTCGACTGGAGCGTGGCTCAGTCCGGAGTGCTGCTCGACGCGGCGAGCACCCGGCTGTGCGGCCCAGGCGGGGCCGATCTCGCAGACGGCCCCGGCGGTCGCCAGCGGATCTTCCTCCACGGCTGGACCTGCCACCGCAAGCCACGGCCGTGCGGCAGCGGCTTCGACTGGTCCAAGCGCGAGCGGCAGCGCGCGGTGCGGTCGATGTACGCCGCCCGGCTGCGCTGGACCGCAGGGCTGCCGTCGGTCGCGGAGTGGATGAAGCCCTGACCGTCGGGTACCGCTCGGCATGCCCACCACTCACCTCGTCGACTCGCTGGTCCGCGCGCCCTACTGGCTCGGCTCCCGGCTGCGCCGGGCCCGGATGTTCCACCCGCGCGGGATCGCCTTCGCGGCCCGGCTGCACCTCACGGGCGAGGGTCCCCTGCCGACCGGGGAGCACGCCTGCCTGGTGCGGCTGTCCAAGGCCCTCGGCACGCCCGGCGACCTGCCTGACATCCTCGGGGTGGGGCTGCGCCTCGAGGTAGACGGGGAGCCGGTCGACGTGCTCGCCGCCACCTGCGCCGGATTCGACGGATGGCGACGGCTCGTCCTGTGGCCGGTCGCGTCCTGGAGCACGGCTCGGCTCTCCTCCCTGATGGCGTGGGAGTCCGAGGACGGTGCCCGGGCGCAGGTGCTGATGGAGACGGCCGACCCGGGCCTGCCGTCCCCCGACGTACGCGCTCTCGCCCACCGGCTGCCGGTTCGCCTTCGCGTGCGGGTGGTCGGTCGCCACGGCGACCTGCAGACCGGCGCCCTGGTCGTGGAGGGCCCGCGCGTGCAGCCCGTCGACTTCGACCCGGTGCTGCACCACCCCCGGGGGTGGCGGCTCGTGCCCGACTGGCTGGCGTCCGCCCGTGCGTCGGCCTACGACGCCAGCCGGAACGCGCGACCCGACACTGTCGGGCCGGGGCGTTCCGTCAGAGCCGGTCGCGCCCGTGGGGGGTCGTCCAGCCGCTGAGGTCCGGGCCGCCGGGCACGATGCCGGTGGGGTTCACGTCCGAGTGCACGACGTAGTAGTGCTTCTTGATCTGGTCGAAGTCGACGGTGTCGCCGAAGCCGGGCGTCTGGAAGAGGTCGCGGGCGTAGGCCCACAGCACCGGCATCTCGCTGAGCTTGTTGCGGTTGCACTTGAAGTGCCCGTGGTAGACGGGATCGAAGCGGACCAGCGAGGTGAACAGCCGCACGTCGGCCTCGGTGATGGTGTCCCCCATCAGGTAGCGGCGGTCGGCCAGCCGCTCCTCGAGCCAGTCCAGGGTCTCGAAGACCTGCGCGTACGCCCTGTCGTACGCCCTCTGGGACCCGGCGAAGCCGCAGCGGTAGACACCGTTGTTGACACCCTCGAAGATGCGCTGCATCACCTCGTCCATCTCGGCACGGACGTCGGCGGGCCACAGGTCCGGGGCGTCGGGACGGTGGAACTTCCGCCACTCGAAGAAGAGGTCCTCGGTGATCTGGGGGAAGTCGTTGGTGACGACCTTGCCGCTCGGGACGTCGACGATCGCGGGCACCGTGATGCCGCGCGGGTAGTCGGGAACCCGGGCGAAGTAGGCCTCCTGGAGCCGCTCGATGCCGAGCACCGGGTCGCGCCCGCCGGGGTCGAGGTCGAAGGTCCAGCTGTTGACGTCGTGGGTCGGGCCGGGCGTGCCCAGCGAGATGACGTCGCCCAGGCCGAGCAGCTCGCGGACGATGATGGCCCGGCTCGCCCAGGGGCAGGCACGCGCCGCGATCAGGCGGTAGCGCCCGGGCTCGACCGGCCAGCCGTCGGCGCCGTCGCGGGTGATCCGGTCCGGAAGGTAGTTCATGTCCCGGTCGAAGCCGTCGGCCTCGACGTACTTCGGGGTCAGGTCTGCGTCGCGGTCGGCCATACCTCCATTGTCCCAGACCCGCGACAGAAGTTCAACTTTCAACCAGTGGTGGACTGCCCGGAGGCCGGACCCTTCACGACGATGGGCCGGATCCTCGCCCAGGCCAGGAAGCCGACCCCGACGACGAGCAGTGCGATCCCGGCCCACAGGTTCGCGTTGATGTCGCCGGTCTTCTCCGGCGCGGTGTCGCCGAAGATGCCCATCACCAGCAGGATCACGCCGTAGATCGACAGCAGGCCGCCGATGATGTTGCGTACGTCGAGGGCACCGGCGGTGCGGGTGCCGCCCTCGGGAGCGGTGCCGCGGTCGGGAGTGCTCTGTTCAGACATCCGTTCCTCCTCAGAACGCCGCGTTCAAGATGATGACCATCACCAGCGCCACCCCGGCGAGCGGGACGGTGCGGCGGTACCACGGGAAGGTGTGCTCCTCGGGGTCGGTGCGTTGCTCCTTCGGCGTCTCGGAGTAGACGAGGCCCACCAGCTCCGAGACGGGCTTCGGCCTGGTGACCATGGAGACGGCGATGCTGAGCGCGACGTCGACCACGAACGCCGTCGAGGCTGCCAGGAACGCCGCGCCTTGTCCCCCGATGGGGATGACGCCCGTGCTGGCGGAGCCGAAGGCGTCCTCGGACAGGAAGGCCACCAGGACCGCCGAGGCCGTGCCGGCGACCAGGCCGACCCACCCGGCTGTGGGTGTCATCCGCTTCCAGAACATGCCCAGGATGAACGTGGCGAAGAGCGGAGCGTTGAAGAAGCCGAACAGCGTCTGGAGGTAGTTCATGATGTTCGAGAAGTTCGACGCCAGCGACGCGGTGAAGATGGCGACGACGGTGGCCCCGACCGTCGCAAGTCGACCGATCTTCAGGTAGTAGTCGTCGTCACGCTCCTTGATGACGTAGCGCTCCCAGAGGTCGTAGCTGAAGACGGTGTTGAACGCCGAGATGTTGGCGGCCATGCCGGCCATGAACGCGGCCATCAGGCCCGCGATCGCCAGCCCCAGCAGCCCGTTGGGCAGCAGGTCGCGCATCAGGTAGAGCAGGGAGTCGTTGTAGGCCACGCCCTCCCCGGACGCGCCGCCGGCGACCGACTGGCCGGCCTTGACGTCGGCGATCTCCGTGACCAGGACCGCGGCGATCATGCCCGGGACGATCGTGATGAACGGTACGAACATCTTGGGGAAGGCACCGATGACCGGCGTCTTGCGGGCCGCTGAGATCGAGTTGGACGCCATGGCCCGCTGGACCTCGACGAAGTTCGTCGTCCAGTAGCCGAAGGAGAGGACGAAACCGAGGCCGAAGACGATGCCCACGACCGACCAGATGTCGGAGCTGAAGCCCGACAGGGCGTTGCCGGGCCACGAGTTGAGCTGGTCGGCGGCGGTTGGTCCGTCGGGGTTGCTCGATGCGGCCGCGGTTATCTTCTCGGTCAGCCCGTCCCACCCGCCGACCCGGTGCAGCCCGATCAGGGTGAGCGGCGCCAGCGAGGCCACGATCACGAAGAACTGGAGCACCTCGTTGTAGATGGCCGCGCTGAGACCGCCCAGGGTGATGTAGGAGAGCACGATGGCTGCCGCCACGATGAGCGCCACCCAGAGCGACCAGCCGAGCAGGGCACGGATGATCGAGCCGAGCAGGAACAGGTTGATGCCCGCGATCAGCAGCTGGGCCACCGCGAAGGAGATCGCGTTGACCAGGTGGGCGCCGGTCCCGAACCGGCGGTGCATGAACTCGGGGACCGAGCGCACCTTGGAGCCGTAGTAGAACGGCATCATCACGACGCCGAGGAAGAGCATCGCCGGGATCGCGCCGATCCAGAAGTAGTGGACCGTCGGCAGCCCGAACTCTGCTCCACTCGCGGACATGCCCATGATCTCGACGGCACCGAGGTTGGCCGAGATGAAGGCCAGGCCGGTCACCCAGGCCGGCAGCGACCTGCCGGAGAGGAAGAAGTCCACGGAGTGCGAGATGTGCCTGCGGGCCAGCACCCCGATGCCGAGCACCGCCACGAAGTAGATGGCGACGATCAGGTAGTCGACGAAGTCCGCGTCGATGAGGGTGTTGGCCATCACGGAGACCTCTGCGGTCACCGAAAGTGTCGTCATGCTTCCTCCCGAAAAGTCAGGTCACGGTAGCGCGCTCAGCGGGCGAAACGGCGCGCCAGCTCGATGACACGCTCGAGGCTCTCCGGCTCGCCCACCGTGACCCGGGCGCCCTCCCCCGCGAACGGGCGCACCGTGATGCCGAGCTCGTCGGCTACCGCGGCGAACTCGGTCGTGCGCTCCCCCAGCGCGAACCAGACGAAGTTGCCCTGGGGGTCCGGCACCCGCCAGCCCACGTCGGTGAGGCCGGCGACGAGCTCGGCCCGCCGCGACACCAGCTCGTCGACCCGGGCCAGCAGCTCGGGCTCGGCGTCGAGCGACGCGATGGCCGCGGCCTGGGCGACCCCGGAGACCCCGAAGGGCAGCGACACCGCACGCAGGGCGCCGGCCAGTGGTGCCGCCGCGATGGCGTAGCCGACGCGGAACCCGGCCAGCCCGTAGGCCTTGGAGAAGGTCCGCGTCACGATGACGTTGCTGTGGGTGCGGTACGTCGCGACCCCGTCGACCGGGTCGGCCATCCGCACGAACTCGAGGTAGGCCTCGTCGACGACGACCACGACGTGCGCGGGCACCGTGGCGATGAACGCGTCGAGCTCGGCCTGGGTCACCGACGGTCCCGACGGGTTGTTGGGCGTGCAGACGAGCACGACCCGGGTGCGCTCGGTGATCGCGGCGGACATCGCGGAGAGGTCGTGGTGGCCGTCCTCGCGGAGCGGCACGCGCACGGAGGTCGCGGCGGCGGCGGCCACCGCGATCGGGTATGCCTCGAACGAGCGCCAGGCATAGACGACCTCGTCCCCGGGCTCGCAGAACGCCTGGAGCAGCTGGTAGATCAGCGCCACCGACCCGGTGGCGGCGGCCAGGTCGCTCACCGGCACACCCAGCCGCGCGGAGAGGGCGTCGTACAGGGCGGAGCTGCCCATGTCGGGGTACCGGTTCATCTGCGCCACCGCCGCCTGGGCCGCCTCGACCACGCCCGGCAGCGGTGGGTAGGGGTTCTCGTTCGACGACAGCTTGTACGACGTCAGTCCGGGCCGGGGCGCGGCCGACTTGCCTGCGACGTAGGTCGGGATCTCGAGCACGTTGCGGCGCGGCGTCGGGGCGGAGGGCGGGTGCGACATGCGCGTCACCCTAACCGCAGTCTGAGCCGCCACATCCCCGCTGGTTGAGGTGCGACGTCACCGCTGGTTGAGGTGCGACGAGCGCAGCGAGGAGCCTCGAAACCGAGGTGGTCGCCGCGGCCGGCAACCTCACTGAGCAGAGCGGTGCCGCCACGGCCGCAGCACCAGCACGAGCACCAGGCCGATGGCGAAGCCGATCACCGCGCCGGTGACGTTGTCGACGACGTCGGTGATGTCGCAGGCGCGGTCGATCCGTGCCAGCTCGAACTGGGTGCGCTCGATGAGCAGGGAGTAGCCGGCGAGCCCGAGCAGCCCCACCGGCGCCAGCACGAGCCCGGCCCGCCACCGGGAGACCGCCAGCACGAGGAACGCGCCGGCCGGCACGAAGAGCAGCGTGTTGAGCGCGCGTTGGCCGCCGGAGAGGATCCAGAAGCCGTCCGGGGCCGGACCGCCGTAGTCCATCGAGCACTCCGGCAACCGCGACTCGGCGGGCACCACCCCGATCGAGGCGTCTGTGGGCAGCAGCGTGACCAACGCGATCACCACGACCGACCACAGCAGGCCCGCGATCGCCCAGCCGGTGACCCAGCCGAGACGCCGCCGGAGCAGCAGCGCCAGGGGGATCAGCACCGCACCGGCCGCGAGACTGCCGAGCACCATGCTGCCCGTGCCGGCCATCTCCACCACGTCGTCGAGGCTACCGACCGACCCCCGTCAGGGGATGACGACCTCGCCACCGGGCACCACCGGCAGGTCGCGGCCGATGGTGACGTCGAGCGGGTTGGTCAGGCAGCGGATCGAGCCGCCACCCTTGTGGAACTCGCCGAGCTCGAGCAGCACGATATCGAAGCCCCACGCCTCGAGCCGGGCGCGCACCGCGTCGGGGCAGGCCGGCATCAGGATCGTCGTGCCGATCACGATCGAGTTGGCGGCGAACGTCTCGAGGGCGTCGGCCTCCGACAGGATCAGCGGCTCGGGCACGAGCTCCAGCAGCGCGGCGGCGGAGGCGTCGTCGAAGGCGGCCGGGCAGACGATCGCTCGGCGGTCGTCGAGCGGGCAGAACGCGAGGTCCATGTGGTACATCCCCGGGTGGGTGATGCGGAAGCCGCGGACCCGGGTGCCGAGGTCGGTGGCCAGGTGCTTGAGCGCGAGCTCCTCGCTGCGCGGGCCGTAGCCCACCACGAGCGCGTCGCCCCAGGCGAAGGCGTCGCCCGCCTCGAAGTGGGCGCCGACACCCTCCAGCCCGACGTACGACGTGGCGTAGCCGAGGTCGGCGAAGAACGGCTGCGCGCTGTCGGTCTCCATCCGGCGCTCGGCGTAGCGCATGTGCGACATCACCATCGAGGGCGTGCCGTCGGGCCGCACCACGGCCAGGCCGAGGTTCATCGCGTAGACCATGTCGGGCGCGTCCTCGCGCTGCTCGAGCACCTGCACGGTGCCGCCGCGCTCCTCGATGGCCGCGACCAGACGGTCCCACTGGTCGCGGGCCAGCAGCGGGTCGGGCTGGTCGGCGAGGTCCATGAACGGGTTGATCCGGTAGTCGACCCGGAAGTGGTCGGGACGGACCATCGCGTAGCTCGTGCCCCACGCCAGTGCGCTCATGCCGGGTCGCCTCCTCAGGCGTCGTAGTCGGATTGTCAGACAATCTGACAACCTCCGCAGTGTGCCCGACCGACCGGTACGGCGCAAGTCGGGCTAGGCCGGCCCGCCCGGGACCTGAAGGAGGACTGAGCGGATGACTGGGCGGATGACTGGGCGGAGGACTGGGACGAGGACTGGGAGGATGTCTGCATGCCAGACCAGTTCGCCTCGCTCGGGATCGAGCAGAGCTCGACCGTCGACCGGGTCGCCGACGAGCTCCGCCGAGCCGTCTTCGACGGCGAGCTAGAGAGCGGCACCCCGCTGCGCGAGGTGGCCCTTGCGGAGTCCCTCGGCGTCTCCCGACCCACCGTGCGCGAGGCATTGGCCGCCCTGGTCGCCGAGGGCCTGGCCACCCGCGAGCCGAACCGCGGCGTCGCCGTCGCCGCGCCCGACCCGGAGTCGGTGCGCGACGTGTGCCGCGCCCGGGCGGTGCTGGAGGTGGCCGGCGTACGCAACTGGCACCTGGCGGCCGAGCCGGCCCGCGAACGGGTCCGGGCGGCGCTGGTCGCCTACACCGGCGCCGTCGCCGCCGGCGGGTCCTACCAGCTGCTCAACGAGCGCCACCTCGCCGTGCACGCGTCCTTCGTCGGCCTGCTCGGCTCGACCCGGCTCGTCGCCGTGGCCGAGAGCCTCAGCGCCGAGCTCAGGCTGGCCCTCGCTCAGATCGACCGGATCCGGCGCAACGCCCACGACCAGGCCGGGACGCACACCCACCTGGTGATGATGCTGGAGCGGGGAGACGTCGACGCTGCCGCGGACGACCTGACGCAGCACCTCGCCGACGCCGAGACCGCGATCATCGGGGCGCTGGGAGCGTCTCCGCGCCCGTGACCGGTCCCGCCGGCCGCATCGTCGGCGTCGACGTCGCGCGCTGCCTCGCCCTGCTCGGCATGATGGCGACCCACATCCTCGAGCCGCTCGGCGGCGACGGCGAGCTGACCACGATCCAGTCGATCGCGTCGGGCCGGGCGTCCGGGCTCTTCGCCCTGCTCGCCGGGGTGTCGCTCGCGCTCGTGACCGGCGGCGCGCGGCCGCACCAGGGGCGCCGGCTGCACGGCGACCGCGCCGGCATCGTGGTCCGGGCGCTGCTGATCGCCTTCATCGGGCTGCTGCTCGGCGGGCTGCCGACCGACATTGCCATCATCCTCGTCTACTACGCCGTGCTGTTCGTGCTGGCCCTGCCCTTCCTCGGGCTGGGCTGGCGACCCCTCGCCCTGCTCGCCCTGGCCTGGACGGTGGCGGGTCCGGTCGCCAGCATGCTGCTGCGCTCCGGCCTCGAGTCGCCCGCGCGGCTCGTGCCGTCCTTCGAGCACCTGGCCGCGCCGGCGGACCTGGCCCAGAGCCTCCTGCTCACCGGCTACTACCCGGCGATCGGCTGGTTCGCCTACCTGCTGGCCGGCCTGGCGATCGGTCGGCTCGACCTCCGCCGATCCGCGGTAGCCGCGCGGGTGGCGCTCGTCGGGGCGGCGGTGGCCGGCGTGACGTGGGTGGTGTCGACCGACCTCACCGGCGACGCCGGGGTACGTCGCGCACTGCTGCGCGCCGACCACGGCGGTGCCACCACGTGGACCGAGCTGCGCCGTCAGCTCGACCAGGGCTCCTTCGGGACCACGCCCACCGACTCGTGGTGGTGGCTGGTCCCCATCGGCCCGCACTCGGGCACGTCGTTCACCTTCCTCCACACGATCGGCTGCTCGCTGGCCGTGCTGGGCCTCGCTGTGCTGGCCGCGCGGGTCGTCACCCGCGGATGGGCGGTCGTCTTCGGGGCCGGCGCGATGACGCTGACGCTCTACTCGCTCCACATCGTGCTGCTCACCCCGGAGATCCCGCCGGCGGAGGTCCCGTCGAGCTACCTCCCCCAGGTGCTCGTCGTACTCCTCATCGGGGCGGCGTACGCACTCGCCCGCACGCGGGGGCCCCTGGAGTCGCTCATCGGGGCCTGCAGCGGGGCGGTCGCGAGAGCCCTGACCGGCCGCGAATGAGCCCCACTAGGGTGGCCGCATGCGCTTCGTGACCTGGCTGGTGTCGACCGCCGCCGCCGTCGCGGTGGCGGCCTGGCTGCTCGACGACATCTGGTTCGACGGACCGAACGCCGGCCTCGACGAGGTCCAGGAGAAGATCGTCCCGCTGCTGCTGGTGTCGCTGATCCTCGGCGCCGTCAGCGTGTTCGTGGAGCCGGTCGTGAAGATCCTGTCGCTGCCCTTCATCGTGCTGACCATCGGGCTCTTCCTGCTCGTCATCAACGCACTGATGCTGATGCTCACCGCCTGGATCGCCGGTCACCTCGACATCGGCTTCCACGTCGAGGGCTTCTGGGCCGCCCTGCTCGGGGGCCTGGTCATCACCATCGTCAACGGCTTCATCGACATCGCCGTGCTGGACGACTGAGGCGCCCGTGCCCGACGTGCCCGAGCCGCTCCCGAGGTCGGCCGCAGCGTCCGGTCCCTACCGGATCGCCCTGGTCTGCCTGGGCAACATCTGCCGGTCGCCCATGGCCCACGTCGTGCTGGAGTCCAAGCTCCGGGAGGCAGGCCTTGCCGGGACCGTCGAGGTGGCCAGCTCCGGCACGGGCGACTGGCACGTCGGCCGGCCGATGGACACCCGGGCCGCAGCGGCCCTGACCGGCGGTGGGTACGACGGGTCGGCCCACCGCGCCCGGCAGTTCGACGCGACCTGGCTCGACCACGACCTGGTGCTGGTGATGGACGAGGCGAACCTGGCCGACGTACGGGCCCTGGGCGGCTCGGCCGACCGCGTGCGGCTCTTCCGCGAGTTCGATCCGGTCGACCCCGGCAGCGACGTACCGGACCCGTACTACGGTGGTGAGGACGGCTTCAGGGAGGTGTTGACCATGGTCGAACGCACCAGTGCCGCGCTCGTGGCCGCTCTCCGGGCCGCTCGCGTCGGGTCGGGCTCGTGACGCGGCAGCCACTCGTCGCCCGGCGTGCCGAGGAGCTCCTCGGCGTGGCCGTGGTGAGCACCGCCCCGGTCGCCGGTGGCGACATCTCCACCGCCACCCGGCTGCGGCTCAACGACGGCACCACGGCGCTGATGAAGACGCTCCCGCGCGCGCCCGACGGCTTCTTCGAGACGGAGGCCGCCGGTCTCCGCTGGCTCGGCGAGACCCCCGACGGGGTGCCGGTGCCGGAGGTGCTGGGCGTCGACCACGAGTGCGTGGTGATCCGCTGGGTCGAGCCGGGCAAGACCACGCTCGAGGCGGCCACCGACTTCGGCCAGCGGCTGGCGGTCACGCACCGGGCCGGCGCTGCGTCGTACGGCGCTGAGCGGGACGGCTTCATCGGCAAGCTGCCGCTGCCCAACCGCACCGCCGCGTCGTGGCCGGAGTTCTACGCCACCCGCCGGGTGCTGCCCTACCTCAAGATCGCGCGCGACCGGGGCTCCGTCACCGACGCCGACGCCGCCACGATCGAGGCCATCATCGGCAGGCTCGCCACGCTGCTGCCCGACGAGCCGCCGGCCCGCGTGCACGGGGACCTCTGGAACGGCAACTGCCTGTGGGGCCTCGACGGGCACGTCCACATCATCGATCCCGCGGCCTACGGCGGGCACCGCGAGCTCGACCTCGCCATGCTCGCGCTCTTCGGGCTGCCACACCTGCCGCGGGTGATGGCGGCGTACGACGAGGCGAGCCCGCTGGCCGACGGCTGGGAGGACCGGCTGGCGATCCATCAGCTGCACCCCCTGCTCGTGCACGCCTGCCACTTCGGCGGGTCCTACGGCACGCGGGCCGCCGAGCTCGCCCGACGCTACGCCTGACGGCGCGCCAGCGGGCCGGCCTCCGTGGTCACCGGCGCCTGTGGACCGTGGTCAGGCGGACGACCTTCGACGTCGACGCCGCGAGCAGGCGGTTGCCCCGGGTCTCGGCCTCGAACTGCGCGCGCGGCAGGGTGCCCAGCCAGCGGACCTTCCGCGACCAGGTGCCGCCGTAGTCGTAGACGCCGTTGGCGCCGCGCAGCGGGGTGAACGTCCTCTCGCCGGGTCCACGGGCCAGCACTCGCAGCCGCAGGGGAAGGGCGTCGTCAGGCACCCGCATCCAGCCGCTCGGCGACTGGACGTCGACCTTCACCCGGAACCGGATCGGCTGACCGGGCCTCGGCGTGCGGTCCGAGAGGGTGAGGGCGGTCCGCGTCTGCGGCCTGGCCATGGTGAACGCCGCTGACGGCAGCTGCTCGGCGTGCGTGACGCCGCCGGCGTCGACCCAGCTGAGCGCTCCGGAGAGCGTGTAGTCGCCGGGGACGTAGACGCCCGCCGTGCCGGCGTACCCGCAGAAGTCCAGGGTCGTGGACCCGCTGGGCTGGTCACCGAGGGCGGAGGACAGGCTGACGAACGGCCCCGGGGCGCCGTCGCTGCGCGTGCTGGAGAGGAACAGCGACCAGTTCCCGGAGCCCGGCGTCGCCGCGTAGGCCACCGGGTGGTGGACGCATGCCTGGAAGAGGACACCGTCGGAGGTGGTCAGCGTGCCCGGCGCCCGGGCTGATGCGGAGGCGGAGGTGAGGCCAGCTACGGCGACGACGACTGCGAGAACGGCGGCGACGAGGAGGCGCCGCACCCCATCGCGAGCCGCTGCAGGATCCGTCATCGACCTGGCAGCCTCCTCGTTGACCTCCCGCCGGCGCGGGGGTGCTCATTATGCAGTCGTCGGCGGATGCAGCTCCTCTTCCCGCACTCTCAGGCGCGGCTCAGGCCCGGCTGGCAGCATGGGGCCGTGAACACACCCGGTCAACGCGTCCTGGTCGTCGACGACGACCGGGCGGTCCGCGAGTCGCTGCGACGCAGCCTGGAGTTCAACGGGTACGCCGTCGCGCTGGCCTCCGACGGAGCCGAGGCGCTCGCCGGCATCGCGTCGACGGCCCCCGACGTGGTGATCATGGACGTGATGATGCCGCGGCTCGACGGCCTCGAGGCCACCCGTGCGCTCCGGGCCGCCGGCAACGACGTCCCGGTGCTGGTGCTGACCGCCCGGGACGCCGTGGGCGACCGGGTCGAGGGTCTCGACGCCGGCGCCGACGACTACCTCACCAAGCCGTTCGCCCTGGAGGAGCTGCTCGCGCGGCTGCGCGCGCTGCTGCGCCGCGTCGTACCCCACGAGGACGATCCGGACGAGACGCTCACCTTCGGCGACCTCAGCATGGAAATCGCCACCCGGGTCGTCCGCCGTGGAGAGCGGTCCATCGAGCTGACCCGCACGGAGTTCACCCTGCTGGAGATGTTCCTGCGCCGCCCGCGGCGGGTGCTGGAGCGCTCGTTCATCCTCGAGGAGGTCTGGGGCTACGACTTCCCCACCACCGCCAACTCCCTCGAGGTGTACGTCGGCTACCTGCGCCGCAAGACCGAGGCCGAGGGCGAGCCGCGGGTCCTCCACACCGTGCGCGGGGTCGGCTACGTCCTCAAGGACGCGTGAGCCCTTGCACACCCTGCACGACGACGGCCGGTGGCACTACCGGCGGTCCCTGGCCAGCCGCGTAGCGCTGCTGACGACCGCCGCGGTCGGCGTGGCGATCTCGCTGATGGCGCTGGGCGCCTTCGTCACCATGCGGATGGAGCTCCAGGACTCCCTGGACGAGTCGCTGCTCAACCGCGCCAACAAGGCTGCGTCGTACACCACGCTCGCGCAGATGACGGCCCGCGACGTGCCGTCGTGGATGCTCGGCGCGGCGGACGTGCGGGTGGCCTTCGTGACCTCCGACGAGGGGGTCCTCACCGCCGACGACGACGGTCCGTCGATCCCCCTCGGCCGGCGCGAGCTGGACGTGGCGGCCGGCGACACTCCCCACAGCGTGCGCACGGTCGTGGCCGCGGACGGCACCCGCTACCGCGTCGCGACGGTGCCGGCCGGGGCGCAGCAGGCGCTCGTGCTGGCCCAGCCGCTCGCCCCGCAGGAGCGGACGCTGAACCGCCTCGGCACGATCATGCTGACCAGCGGCGGCATCGGCATCCTCACCGCCGCCTTCGCGGGCTGGGCTGTCGCGCGCAACGGCCTGCGGCCGGTGCGCCGCCTCACCGCGTCGTTCGAGGACATCGCCCGGACCGAGCGGCTCACCCCGCTCGCGGTCGAGGGTGACGACGAGATCGCCCGGCTGGCGACCAGCTTCAACCAGATGCTGGCGGCCCTGTCGGCCTCACGGGACCGGCAGCGGCAGCTCGTCGCCGACGCGGGGCACGAGCTGCGGACCCCGCTCACCAGCCTCCGCACCAACATCGACCTGCTCGCGCAGGCCGGCGACGGCCTTCCCCACGCGGCCCGCGGCGAGCTCCTCTCCGACGTGCGCGCCCAGACCGAGGAGCTGACCACCCTGGTCGGCGACCTGGTCGAGCTGGCCCGTGACGAGCAGATCGACCACGTCGTCGAGCGCATCGACTTCGCCGAGGTCGCCGAGCGGGCGGTGGCCCGGGTGCGCCGCCGCGCTCCCGCCGCCACCTTCGACGTGGTGCTCGAGCCGTGGCCGGTGCGTGGAGAGTCCGCGGCACTCGAGCGTGCGGTGACCAACCTGCTCGACAACGCCGCCAAGTGGAGCCCTCCCGACGGCACCATCACCGTGCGGCTGGCCGAGGGCGTGCTCACCGTCGACGACGAGGGCTCGGGCATCTCCGACACCGACCTGCCGCACGTGTTCGAGCGCTTCTACCGGTCGGAGGAGTCGCGGTCGATGCCCGGCTCCGGCCTGGGCCTGTCGATCGTGCGCCAGGTGGTCGAGCGGCACTCCGGCGCGGTCCGGGCGGACGCCTCGCCCGCCGGCGGCGCGCGCGTCTCCATGTGGCTGCCGGCCGCGTCAGCCTGACCCCAGCGCCGCCTCGAGGGCGTGCGCCTTCCACCACGACTCCGCCCACTCCTCGCGTACGTCGGAGCGCACGGTGATCCCCCCGCCGGTGCCGAGCAGCCAGCGCCCGTCGCCGCCGGTCATCAGCGACCGGATCACCACGCCGAGGTCGGCGCGACCGTCGGCGCTGACCCAGCCGAACGCGCCCGCGTAAACACCCCGAGCCGTCGACTCCACGTCGCGGATGATCTCCATCGTGCGCAGCTTCGGGGCCCCGGTCATCGAGCCCGCGGGGAACAGCGCCCGCAGCGCGCCCACGCTCGACACGTCGTCGCGCAGCCGGCCGCGCACGGTCGAGACGAGCTGGTGCACCGACGCGTAGGACTCGACCTGCATCAGCGCCGGCACCTCCACGCTGCCGGGCTCGCACACCATCGACAGGTCGTTGCGCAGCAGGTCGACGATCATCAGGTTCTCGGCGCGGAACCTCGGGTCGGCCGCCAGCAGGGCGCGCAGCCGCTCGTCCTCGCCGACGGAACGGCCCCGGGGAGTGGTGCCCTTGATCGGCTTGGTCTCGATGGTCCGGTCGGCGCCGATCAGGGCGTACCTCTCGGGTGAGGAGCTCAGCAGCCAGGCCCGGTGATCGGCCAGGTCGTGCTGGAGGAACCCGGCGTACGGCGCGGGGCTCGCCCGGCGCAGCCGGCGGTAGACGTCAACCGGGTCGGCCGGCGACCCCCGCTCAAGGCGGTGCGTCAGGTTGACCTCGTAGCTGTTGCCGGCGTGCAGCTGCTCCTGCACCTCGACGAAGGCCGCGGCGTACTCGTCGGGGACCGGCGGCGCCTCGCCCTGCGGCGGCCGGCCGCCGCTCGCGGTCGTCGGGTCGTGGTCGAAGAGGCGCACCTGCCGGGCCCGCATCCACACCGCGTCCGGCAGCCCGCCGCCGGTGGTGGCGGGGAGGTCCCGCCGGGCGGCGTACCCGAGGTAGCCGAACCACTGGTCGTCCTCCTCCCCGGACCCCAGCTCCGCCTCGAGCACCCCGAACACGTCGTCGCCGACCACCTCGGACCGGCCGCCCGAGTGCCGGCTGACCGTGCCCCGGCCGGCGTCGTAGGTGAGCGAGACGTCGTCGTCGTCGAGCCACCCCACGACCGACCGGCGCCCCGACCACTCCCTGGCGCCGCCGCCGTCGAGCCAGAAGCAGCGCGGGTGGCGGGCGGCCACGTCGGTGAAGAACTCCTCCGGGCCGGTCACGTCAGGCCCAGGAAGTTGGCGACGAGCTCGGCGCCGTGGACCGAGAGGATCGACTCGGGGTGGAACTGCACGCCCTCGAGCGGCAGGCGGCGGTGGCGCACGCCCATCACGACGCCGTCCTCGCTCCACGCGGTGGCGACCAGCTCCTCGGGCAGCGCGACCGCGGCCAGCGAGTGGTAGCGCACGGCGTCGAAGTCCTGCGGGAGCCCGGCGAACACGCCCGCACCGTCGTGCCGGATGTGCGCCACCTCCCCGTGGGCGGGCGCGACCCGCTCCACGTGACCGCCGTACGCCGTGACCAGGCCCTGCATGCCCAGGCACACGCCGAGCACGGGGCGGGTCGCCTCGAGCAGCAGGTCGACGCCCACCGAGAAGTCGGCCCGCCTGCTCGGGTGTCCGGGGCCCGGGGACAGGACGACGTGCGTGAACCCGGCCAGCGCCGCGACGGTGGTCTCGTCGTGCTGCACCACCTCCGGCACCCGTCCGGTGACGCCGGCGACGAGGTGCACGAGGTTCCACGTGTAGGAGTCGTGGTGGTCGACGACGACGACTTCCGGCACGGGTTCAACCTAGTGGTCGCTGGTCGTCGGGTCGTCGGGTCGGGATCCCCGGATATCCGGGGATCACCACGGTTTGCCGGCGTTGCAACCCCCGCACAGCGCGAGGAGTGACGGCAGAGCTCAGCGCAGCCCGGCCGGAAACGGCCTGAGCCGAGTGCGGCTACCGGCCGCCCCGGAGCGCATCCTCATGGGCGGGCGAGTCAGGCGCCGAGGTGTCCTGCCCGTCGAGGGACCTGCTGCGGCGGAGGGCTGCGGTCGAGGGAGCCAGCACGAGCAGCCCCACGAAGATCCACAGGAGCGTCGACTCGCGGTTCCCGGTGAGCGATGGCATCCCGAAGGACGAGCCCAGGACCAGCACCGTCACGGCGACCGCGAGCACTCGCTCCGGTGCCGCCAGGCGGCGGCTCGCACGGTACGTGCGCGCCACGATGATCGCGTGCACGATCAGCATCAGGCCGACTCCCACGAGCCCACCGGTGACGATCGCCTCGCCCCACGTCGAGTCGTAGGAGACCTGCAGGCCCCGCGCACCGAGCCCGATCACCGGGTCGTGATGAAGGATCTCCGCGGCGATCCTGGCGAGCCCTTCGGGCACCGTCGGCTCCACGGGATCGGGAGCACCGGGGGTCACGACAGGCGCCGGCACATCGCCGGCGCTGCCGAAGCGGCCGGCGCTGATGGTGTACAACGGCGAGTCGCCCGCCTGGACGCTCGCGCGGTACCAGCTGAGCATCGTCGACGCTCCCCAGGCGCCGGTGAGCCCGAGCCCGGCCCCGGCCACCGCCGCGCCCACGGTCACCGCACCGGCTGCGCCCATCCGGGCCCGGTTCCGACGGTCGGTGAAGAGCATGACCGCTGCGACCGCGATGCCGCCCACGACGAAGACCTTGGACAGGGTGAGCAGCCCGCCCACGATGACGAGTGACCACGCGAGGTAGTGCGGCCATCGCGCCGTCCCCGAGATGCGCACGAGATAGAGCACCGCGAAGGCCGCCAGGCTGTAGGCGATGCCGGCTTCGGCGGGCTGGTTGAAGACGCCTGAGAAGCGCCCGTTCTGCCCCGCCAGGACGGCGACGGTCAGGTCCGAGCTCCCGGCCGCCCAGAAGCGGCCGAGTACCGGGACGTCCATGCCGGCGTAGGCGGTCCAGATCGAGACCAGCGTGTTGAGGCACATCCCCGCGACGAGTGCCTGGCAGGCGACGCGCAGGAGGTCGTGGCCCCTGGCGAGGGCCCCCCAGAAGGTGACCGTCACGATCGTGGCCATCGGCAGCAAGGCGTTGTCCAGCCCGGCGACGAGCGAGCCCGACTTCCAGATCGTGTCGTTCACCGCCGTCAGGGTCGCGACGAGGGCGACCGCGACGTAGCAGGCCCAGACCGCCAGGAGCGGCACGGCAGGCCTCAGGAACAGCCACAGCCGGGGGGCCTGCGTGACGAGGATCGCGCCCGCCGAGCCGTACATGGCCAGCTGCTCGGTCCGGACGCCGGAGACGACGTACGGGCCGAAGACGCAGACGATGCAGGCAACGACCCACCACCGGACCCACGAGGGAGTGGTTGCGAACTGAGCGCTTCCGGTGGAGTCAGGCATCACGTCAGCATAACGTCGCCCGTTGGCCGTCCTGACCGCCGCTGGACCGCGGCCGGACACCTGGGCGTGCTATGAACGCGCGCGGCATCGGCGCCCTCTCGTCAGCGGGTCAGGTCGTGGCAGGCGGGGCTCACGGCTGCGCCCCGCGTCGCCCGCGCGCACCGGTCGAACGCCTTCAGCTTGCCCATCAGCACCTCGACCTCCGCCTGGTTCCGTGGGGCAGCGAACGTGTTCTTCCGCTCCCAAGGCCGCTTCGCGTACGAGTAGAACTCGTACCCGCGTTCGACGCTGGCCGGCGTCGGGTCGAGGTCGTACCGGATGAGCAGCCCCGTGCGGCTGCGCACGGCGACGTACGACGGGATCCGGCTCAGCTCGTCGCCGGTGAAGGCCTGGTCGGGGTCGTCGCTCGACCTGGGTGAGGTGTGCTCGAAGAAGACGAAGTTGCGCTCCGCCTTCGCCGGCGACCGGAGCGACGGCACCAGCGAGCTGCCCGAGCGGTAGCGCGGCGACGCGACGCCCGCGAGGTCCTCGAACGTCGGGGCGAGGTCGATGTTGTTGACCATCTCCGCACGCGCGCCGGGTGTCACGCCCGGTCCCGCGATCAGCAGCGGCACCCGCACGTCCGTGTCGTACGCCGTGCCCTTGCCGCGGCCGAGACCCAGCTGCCCGAGGTGGAACCCGTTGTCGGAGGTCAGGACGACGTAGGTGTCGTCACCGACGGCCTTGATGATCTTGCGCAGGGTGCGGTCGACCGACTGCGCCATCTGGGCGCGGGTGCGCAGCGAAGTGACGTACGCCGAGGTCGGGAGCCGGCTGGCCTGGGTGTTCCAGGCGGTGGCCGGGCTCCCGTTGCGGCGGCGCGGCCGGTTGTCGCTGCTGTCGTCGGCGTACCCGGGCAGGTCGTCGACGGTCAGCCGGCGACACGGCATCCCGCAGTTGCCGGCGGCGTTCGTGCCGCCCGGGCGATCGCGGAACGCCGGCGGGAAGAGCGGGTCGCCGGGGTAGGCGCCCTCGGCCGTGGTGCGGCTGTGGGTGGCGTACGGCGCCACCTCGAGGAAGTACGGCGCCCGGTCATCGCGGTGCGCGCGGATGAAGTCGAGCGCGTAGTCCTCGATGATCTCGCCGGCGTAGGCGTCGTCGAGGGCCTCGGTGGTGGAGCCGAGCGGCGGCGCCGGGTGGGCGCGCAGCTGCAGCTGTCCGCCGCTGATCGTGGTGCTGTGGAAGTCCCACCCGTCGTAGGCCGAGCCGAACACCACGTTGAACTGCGACCAGCCCGGAGGGACCGGCGGGACGGGCTTGCGGCCGGGGACGTACTCGTACTCGTTGAGGTACTTGCCCACGAACCCCGTGGTGTAGCCCGCCCCCTGCAGCCGGGTGTTGAAGCTGCGCTCGGCGTTGCCGTAGGTGTCGAACGCCTCCCAGCCGCCCATCGGCCCATCGGCCCCGGCGCCGGCGGCGGTGTTGGTGCGCACGCCGGTCTGGTGCGGGTACTGCCCGGTGAAGATGCTGCTGCGCGAGACGCAGCACAGCGAGTCGACGACGAAGGAGTGCGGGTACGACGCGCCCGTGCGGGCCAGCCGGCGCGCGCCCTTCATCGTCTGGAGCAGGTCCATCGAGAAGTCGTCCATCAGCACGAACACGATGCTGGGGCGGTCCGCCTGGGTGATCGCCGGGGCCACGGCGCCGCCAGCAGCGGGACGGACCTGGGTGGTCAGCGGTGCGGACTGGTCGGAGACCGGCCGAGAGGAATCAGCGGCGGACCCGGGACTGACCCCGAGCACGCTGCAACCCGCGAGCAACGCCGAGCCGGCCATCAGGCCGATCAGCGCTGCGATGCCCCCGTGACGTCGCATGCGCGCGGTGTCCCCCTCAAACCGGTCTCCACTGAAGTAGACGCAGCGGACTGCGATCAGGTTGCCCGAAATGCGAACGGATTTCGGTCATTTCGCCGAAGACGTGCCGACCAGGTCGCGCACGAGCTCGTGGATGAGGTCGCGGCCGCGCTCGGTGAGGATCGACTCGGCGTGGAACTGGATGCCGCGGTAGTGCGGCCCGCGCACCAGGTGGATGTCGCCCGTCGCCTCGTCGGCCTCGACGCTGACACCGTCCGGCAGCGGGCCACCGGACCTGCCGACGAACGTGTTGTAGAAGCCGACCCGCTCGACCCGGCCGTCGATCTCCACCGGCGACTGGGTGCCCTGGAAGACGATGTCCTTGAACTCGAGCGGGATGCCGAGCCGGTGGCAGAGCGCCTGGTGGCCCAGGCAGATGGCGAGGAACGGCTGGCGTCGCTCGAGCAGCCGGTCGACCGCAGCGCGGAACCGCCGCATCTTCGGGTCGTCGTCGTCGCGCGGGTCGCCAGGACCAGGCCCGACGACGACCAGGTCGAAGTCGTCGAGCGCTCCGTCGGCGTAGGCGTCGTGCCGGATCACCTCGCTGGTGAGCCCGAGGACGCCGAGGACGTGCCGCAGCATGTTCACGAAGTCGTCCTCACCGTCGAGGATGCCGACCCGCTGGCCGGCCAGCGACGGGTCCGGCGGCGCGCCGGCCTGGTCGGTCAGCCAGAACGTGCTGAGGCGGCGGTTGCGGGCGTTAAGCGCGAGCAGCACGTCCTCGTCGTTGACCAGCTCGGCGATGTTGACGTCCGGCGTGGGCGCCGCCGGCACCAGGCCGAAGGCACTGAGGATGCCACCGGCCTTGGCGTGGGTCTCCGCGACCTCGTACGCCGGCTCGGAGTCGCGCACCAGCGTGGCGCCCGCAGTGACGGTGAGCCGCCCGTCGAGGCCGACGTCGGCGGTGCGGATGACGATGGGGCTGTCGACCACCGGCCCGCCCGAGGCGTCGCGGCCGAGGATCGCGAGCGCGGCGCCGTAGTAGCCGCGGCCCTCGGTCTCGTACCGCTTGATCAGCCGGCAGGCGTTCTCCACCGGCGAGCCGGTCACGGTGGCGGCGTACATCGTGTCGCGCAGGACCTCCCGCGGGTCGCGACCGGTGTGCCCGGCGAGGAGGTACTCGGTGTGCACGAGGTGGCTCATCGGCTTGAGGAACGGGCCCAGCACCTGGCCGCCCTCGGTGCAGATGTCGCACATCATCTTCAGCTCCTCGTCGACGACCATGAAGAGCTCGTAGATCTCCTTCTCGTCGCGGAGGAAGTCGAGGAGCCGGTCGTGCACGCCGCCGTCGCGGGGGATGCGGAACGTGCCGCTGATCGGGTTCATCCGGACGTCACCGCCGTGGATGGTCACGTGCCGCTCTGGGCTGGCGCCGATGAGGTAGCGGTCGCCGGTGAAGAAGACGTAGGTCCAGTAGGCACCCCGCTCGCGCTGCAGCAGCCTGCGGAAGACGGTCAGCGCCGTGTGGGCCCCCCAGTCGGCGACGGTGGCGCGGTAGTGCCTGCCGATGACGAGGTTGGCGCCCTCGCCCTGGCCGATCTCGTCGCCGATGATCGACTCGATGACCTTCGCGTAGTCCTCGTCGGAGGTCTCGAAGCCGCCCCGGTCGGTGAACTCCACGCCGGTGTCGTCGATCGCGTCGACCACCTCGGCAACGGAGAACTCGAGCTCGGACTCGACGTCCACGACGACGAGCGGGGTGCCGTCGTCGTGTGCCTCGAAGCCACGCTCGCGCACCTGCCGGAACGGGACGGCCAGCAGCCGGTCGGCGATGTGACCGTCGCGGGGCGGGCCCTCCTCGAGGGGCACATCGAGGAGCGACTCGACCACTCGACGCGTGCCGCCCACGATGCCGACCGTGTCGCGGTCGCCCGCCCGGGTGGAGCGCCGGATGATCGCCCATGCCTCGTGCGCCTGGATCGCCTCGATCGCGGCACGGGCGTCAGCGGCAGTCATGGCGAAACCCTAGCCACGGCGCGCGGGTCGAGCCGCGCCCGTCCATCGGTGGGACGTCGATCGAGGCGTCAGGGAGCCCGGTAGGCCGGGAAGAACGAGCCCGGGTCGCCGCCGCGCCGAGCGGCACAGAGGGCGTCGTACGTCGAGGAGTCGGCCGTGAGGCGCACGCCCTGGAAGGGCTGCACCCCCTCGGGATCGAAGGCGCGCTTGTAGCGGAAGATCCCGTCACCCGGCTGGTATCCCCCGCCGAGGACGTAGCCGTCCATGCCCAGCCCTGCGGCGTGGCTGATCACCTCGTGCTTGAGCAGGTCGTTGGGGGCCATGGGGAAGGCGTCTTCGAGCGTGCCGCCGAGGAACGAGTAGCAGCGCCGGTCGCTGGTGAGGACCAGTTCGGTGGACACGGTGCGACCGTCGCCGTCCAGCACGTCCGCGACCCAGTAGGAGCCGGCCATCCGGTCACGGATGGTGGCGAAGTAGTCGGCGCCGAAGTAGTAGTGGTCGGACGCCGAGCGTCGTCGCATCGTGTCGTGGTAGATGCCCAGGAACGCCTCGAGGCCGTCGAAGTCGTCGCGCACCGTGACCTGGAGGCCGGCGCGACGCGCCTTGTTCACGTTCTTACGGACCTTGTGCTCGTAGGTGCTCCACTGCTCCTCCGGGGAGCGACCGAGGTCGACGACGACGTTGTCGGCCAGGTGCACGGCCTCGTAGCCGTCGAGGTCCAGGCTCGCGGGCATCGGGACACCCAACGACGCGCGCAGGAAGGCGGTCACCACCCTCGCCTCGCGCATCCACTCGAGCAGCGCGCTCATGAAGGCCGCCACGTCGGGCGCTCCGGACGTGAAGGGGCCGCCGTACCCGTAGGGCGAGACCGCGTCGACCCAGCCCTGGTCGCTGACCTCTCGGACCTCCAGCGAGTCCGGGAGGGGACGCGTCACCAGGGGAAGCAGGATCTCCCCGCCGTCGTCCGCCCAGCAGACGGCGCGGGCCTCCTCGCCCGTGCCGCACTGCAGCTCGACGTACGCCGGGTGCGCGAACGGCTCGCGGCCGGTCGCGGCCCACGCCTGCTCCCATCGGGCGGACGAGTCCGTCTCGAGGGTGAACGTCGCCATCACCGGGCTCCGGACGCATTGGGGGTGCTCACGAGGGCCCTGCGATCGCCCGGAGGTCCTCTGCTGCCATCCGCACCGAGCGGTCCAGGAGCTCGAGCCGCTCCAGCGCGGGGGCGGAGTCCCCGGGCGTCACGACCAGGGCCCGGCTCAGCGTGGGGAACACGGCGCCCAGCGCACCGAGGAGACCGGTGTCCGAGGCGTCGTCAGGCGAGAAGAGCCTGAGCACCTCCTCGCCGATCCGTCCCACGTGGAACTCCCTGTCGCGGAAGGTCCCGTGGAGCTCGCAGAAGCCGAAGAGGCCGAACCGCGCAAAAGACCCGTGGAGGTCGGCGAACGCGATCCCTGTGTCGGTGTCCCTCTCGGAGGTTGGGAGGGGCATGGTCCACCAGGACGACGACGACCGAGCCCTGAAGCCGAGGTGCTCGTACAGGCGACGCGCCGCGGTGCTTCCCTCGAACACGTCCAGCTCCATCCGCTGCACGTCCGGCCGTTCCTCCAGGTAGGCCCGCATCAGCGCCGTGGCCAGGCCCTGGCCCCGCGCTGCCGCGGAGACGCACACGTGGGAGAGGAAGCCCGTCGCGGGCTCGGGGTGCCGGAAGTCCGCCAGCCCGACGATCCCGCCCGGCCCGGCGTCGGCGACCAGGAAGCGGAGGCCGGGGAAGCTCCCCGGATGCTCGACGAAGATCCTCCAGAACTCGCCCGTGCGGGGCTGGGTGGTGACGAGGTGGTCGCGGAGGGGTGGATCGAAGGACCTCCGCGAGAGCTCGGCCATCTCCTCGACGTCTTGGACTCCTGCGAGGCGGATGACGGTCAAGAGGAGCGCTCCACGGTGACGGCGCGGCGTTCGTCGTCGAGGTCCCGCATCACCGAGACGGGTGCGGCCACCGCACCGTCGCGCGTCAGGACGCCCTTGATGGTCCTCCCGACGATCTTCAGGTCCAACCAGGGGGAGACGTGGTCGACGTACCACGTGTCCAGGGCGAGCCGCTCGTTCCACGTCGCGAGGTTGCGGCCGGTGACCTGGGCGAGACCCGTGATGCCCGGGCGCACCAGGAACCGCCTGCGCTCCGCGTCCGAGAAGTACGGCATGTACCGGGGCAGCAGCGGGCGGGGTCCGACCAGGCTCATGTCTCCCTTGAGCACGTTCACCAGCTCGGGAAGCTCGTCGAGGCTCGAGGTGCGCAGCGTGCTGCCGAACCGCGTCAGCCGGTCGGCGTCGGGCAGGAGCTGCCCGTCCTCGTCGCGCTGGTCGGTCATGGTGCGGAACTTGAGGATCGTGAACAGCTTGCCGTGGCGGCCGGGGCGCTCCTGGCGGAAGAGCACGGGACTGCCCAGCCGCTTCCTGATCAGTGCAGCCAGGACCGCCATGGGTACGGCGAGCAGGGCGAGTGCCGACGCGGCCCCTGCCACGTCGATCGCACGCTTCGTCCTGGCGTACGGCACGCGGCTCGCCGCCCGGCCCAGCACGTCGGCGAACCGGGCGCTGCCGACGGCCAGGGAGAGCTCCCGCTCGTAGTAGGCACTGCCCCGCCGACCCATGGCCGCACGCTCCGCCGGCGGCAGAGCCTTGAGACGACGGATCGCGGTGACCATCGCCGCGGGATCCTCGGGCGCGAACGCCTCGCCGGCCTCGGCAGCCTCGACCATCGCGGCGGCGTCCCCGCGGACACCCATCAGCAGCGGCTTGCCGATCAGGAGGTAGGCCTGGATCTTGGACGGGATCGTGATCTCGAAGAGCGGGTCGTCCTTGAGGTGCACGAGGAGCGCGTCGGCCGCAGCCAGGACCTCACCGATCTCCGAGGTCGGGCGGCGAGGCAGGAAGACCAGGTTCCGTAGACCCATCTCGGCCGCCTGACGGGTCAGGCTCTCGACCGCGATGCCACCGCCGACGAGCACGAAGCGCACGTCCTCGTCCTCCCGCATGGCGTGCGCGGCCTCCAGCACCGTCTCGAGCGCCTGCGCCTTGCCCATGGTGCCCGCGAAGACGACGTTGAAGGTGCCCTCGAGACCCAGGCTGCGACGGGCAGAGGCTTCGTCGACCGGCTCGATGGCATCCTCGTAGGTCCAGTTGGGGATCACCGTCAACTTGCGGTCGTCGAGGCCCTTCGCCAGGAGACGCTGCCGGAAGCCCGCGGAGAGCACCACGACGTGCGCCGAGCACCGGTAGGCGACGTCCATGAAGGCGCCGACGACGCCGAGCACACGGGGGTTGCCCACCATGCCCGTCGCCTGCAGCGTGTCCGGCCACAGGTCCTGGATGTCCAGGACGTACGGCACCCCGCGCAGCAGCCGCAGCGCCATGGCGGGCAGAGCCGTGGTGCCCGGGGGGTGGTAGACGTAGGCGACGTCGGGTCGGCGACCGAGCAACGCTGCCAGCGTCGAGGTGGCCGCGAAGGAGCAGTAGTTGAGCGCGCGACGGGCGCCGGAGGAGTCGTGGCTGGGGTAGAGGGCGACGCGACGCACCACGACACCGTCGACGACGGTGCGCTCGTAGGCCCTGATCCGGTAGCCGTCGTACACCGTGCCACCGGGGTAGTTGGGGTAGCCCGTGATCACCTCGACCTCGTGACCCTGGCGCTGCAGCTCCTTGGCGAACTGGAGTCCCTTGAAGGTGGGCTCGGGCTCGAACCACTGGGTGAGGAACAGGACCCGCATGGCGACGAGGGTAGTCCCGCGGGCGGGACGCAGTGGCAACGGCACCTGCTCCCGCTCGGTCCCTCCGGGTGGGACACCTACACTTGGCCGCTCATGCTGTGCTGCGCGAGAGAGGTCGCTGGATGAAGCCCGGGCTAGGCCCAGCCTCGTGCGGGCACGCGATCCCTGCCCGCCCCCCTCGACGACGCCACGCGTGGACGGGTCGCCCGTGAGCGGCACCAGACCGGTCCTCATCGACGCCTCCAACCTCCACGTCGGTGGCGGCGTCCAGGTGGGGGCATCGCTCATCGACGAGTTCGTGCGGCTGCCGGACGCGCCGTGGCTGCGGACCGCCACGATCCTGGTCAGCAGCGAGGTGCACGCCAACCTCAGCGCGGCTGCGCGAGGGCTGCCCGGTCTCCGGATCCATGACTCGAGGCCCTACAAGATCCGGCAGTGGATGCCGCGCCGGCGCCGGCACGACGTCTCGTTCCTCGTCTTCGGGCCCGAGTACGGCTGGCCGCGGGCCCGCCGGCGGATCGTCGGCTTCGCCGACGTGCGTTCGGTCTTCCCGGTCCCTGCCGGTGAGGCGAGCAGCAGGCGCCAACAGGCGTTCCTTGCGCTGCGAGGCTTCGTGTCGCGACTCCTGACGAGGACAGCGGACCGGCTGGTCGTCGAGTCCCCTGCGATCGCCAAGCAGCTCATCCGACGGAGGGTCGCCGACGCGGACCACATCGACGTGGTGAGCAACTCCTACCACGGCATCTTCGACGAGCCCGAGCACTGGACGCCTCTTCCCCGTGCGCTGCCGGACACTGCGCCCGACACGCACGTGCTCTGCTACGTCGCGCGGGCCTACCCGCACAAGAACCACGAGTTCCTGCCGCGCCTGGCCTCCGAAGCAGCGGGTCTGGGCGCCAAGCTCAGGTTCGTGGTCACGCTGACCGCGGCCGAGTGGGAGTCCATGTCGGAGAAGTTCCGCTCCTGCTGCGAGAACATCGGACCGATCTCCATAGACGTCGTCCCCACCGTCTACGGCGCAGTGGACGGCGCGATCTTCCCCTCGTTGCTCGAGGCGTTCTCGGCCGCGCCTCTCGAAGCGATGCGGATGGGGCGCGTGCTGTTCGCCTCCGACCGGGACTTCGTCCGGGACGTCTGCGGCGACGCGCCCGTCTACTTCGACCCCCTCGACGCCGCGGGTGCAGCGAAGGCCGTCGTCGAGACGCTCTCGTCGCCCGACCGGGTGGCGGCCCATGTCGAGCTGGGTCTGCGACTGGCCGATCAGCTTCCCAGCTCGGCCGACCGCGCCGAGAGGGTCGCCGCCATCCTGCAGGCCGAAGTGACCCGGATAGGAGCTGGCCGTTGACGTCACGTGCGCGGAACACCGTCGAGGTGCTCTACATCTCGAGCGCCCCCTCACCAGACGAGTTCGCACGGATGAAGCAGCTCGTCCGAGAGGGATCGCAGACCGCGACGTACGGCATGCCGGAGGCGTCCTTCAAGTTCCACACCCTCGTCCAGGAAGGCCTGACGAGAGTCCAGGGCTGTCATGTCTACTCGGTGGTGGGCCGGGCCGTCGCTCCGGCGCTCCACCGCGGACGCTTCTGGCCGCGCAGGTCTGAGCACAGGTCCCCGAACCACGTGATCGACCACATGGCGTTCCCGAACGTGGCGCTCGCCAAGCAGGGGACGGCCTCGCTCGCGCTGTACTGGCGAACCCTCCTGTGGCGCTGGCGAACCCGCAAGGCGCCGACGCGGCTCATGATCCTGGACGGGGCGTACGTGACGGCCATGCCGGCGCCGTTGGCCGCCCTCGTCGGTGCCCGAGTCGCCCGGGTGGGCATCTTCTGCGACCTGTACTCCTACATGGCCGACGTCGCGGACGCGTCCCACCGGGACGTGGGAGTCGTCCACAAGATCGCACGGCGGGTCGTGGCCGCCTGCGTGAGCCGCCTCGATGCCTTCGTGGTCCTCACGCCGCACATGACCGACGTCCTGCCCGTAGGGCATCGTCCCTCGATCGTGATGGAGGGGCTGGTCAGCGAGGATCCCCATCACGGGGAGCCGGGGGCCAAGAGCGAGAGCCCGACGGTGCTCTACGCCGGCGCGCTCCGCAAGGAGTACGGGCTCGAGGACCTGGTGGTGGGCTTCCAGCAGTGGGACCACGCAACGGCTCGGTTGATCATCTACGGAGACGGTGACTACGCCGAGGAGCTGCGAGAGATCGCGCGTGCCGATCCTCGTGTCCAGTTCCACGGTCCTCGCCCCTTGGACTTCGTCATGGCCGAGGAGAGACGCGCCTGGCTCCTGGTGAACCCGCGCCCGATCGATCAGGAGTTCACGAAGTACTCGTTCCCGTCCAAGAACATGGAGTACCTGGCGTCGGGCACCCCGGTCGTGACGACCCGCCTGCCGGGCATGCCCGCGGAGTACTACGACCACGTGCTGACGATCGATCAGCCCGGTCCCGAAGGGGTGCGGCTGGCACTCGGGGCGGCCTTCGCGTCGACCCTCGAGGAGCTGAACGCCCGGGGAGCGGCCGGCAGGGCGTTCGTCCTGCAGCACAAGAACAACGTGACCCAGGCGCGGCGCATCGTGGCTCTCGCGGACGAGGTGATCGGCCGAGCCCGCCGGCCCTGAGGCCGGGGTGGACTTCTGGCCGTCGAGCTCAGGGTGCTGCTGGCGGCGCGGGCGGTGATCCTGCGTCGACCCCGCCGGCGACCCGCCCCGCGGGCTTCGTCAGCCGCAACGCCGCGAACCAGCTGGAGGCGGCGATGACGAGCGTCACCGTGGTCATCGACAGCTGCACGGAGAGAGCGGACCCGACGATCACCCCGGCGGTGCAGGCCAGCGTGATCACTCCTGCCGCGTAGGCCATCCGGAAGCGAAGGGCCAGCTTCGTGTATCCCCCGGTGAGCATCAGCGCGATGCTGCCCTGCCACAGCGACAGTCCGACCACCTCCAGTGCCGTGACCGGCAACAGCCGATGCGCCGGCTCCCAGGTCTCACCCAACAGCTCCTGACCCCAGGACGCGGGCAGTGCCAGCAGGATGCCCGCCCACAGCACGGTGACGGCGACGAGGACGACGGTGACCCCCACCACGAGACGTCGGGCGACCGGCCAGGCGTGTCGCGCGGCCTCGGCCACGGCCCCCATCCCCACTGCCGAGATGAGGACGTTGATGGGGGTCAGGAGTGCAGAGGCGCCACGGATGGTGCCGACTGCGATCGAGGACACGACGACAGCGGTCACGGCAACCACGATCAGTGGTGCTGCGGCAGCGATGGCCGCGTCCCACAGCAGATGGCGGCGCCTGCGATCGCGGCGGAACCAGTGTCCGGTCCCCTTCACGATCGGCTTGACGAGAGACGGCAGCAGGGCGAGCAGGGCCAGCAGGGCGCCACCGACCCACACCGCGACCGCCGCCGTGGGCGACACCGCGTCGGTGACGATGAACCACACGTACCCGAGGGCGAGGACCACCAGCCACAGCGAGTCCGAGGCGAGCGCTCGGCCGGGTGTCCCACCGCCGATGTTGACGTAGCGGCCGATGTCCTGGGCCACCAGCAGAGGCGAGGCCACCGCCAGGATGAGCATCGCGGTGCTGGGCGATCCTCCCGGTGCCAGGATCCACGCGACGAGGCCCACCGCGACCCCG
Organism: Nocardioides sp. LHG3406-4; assembly: GCF_049897745.1. Classification (NCBI taxonomy): domain Bacteria; kingdom Bacillati; phylum Actinomycetota; class Actinomycetes; order Propionibacteriales; family Nocardioidaceae; genus Nocardioides; species Nocardioides sp. LHG3406-4. The sequence goes on along the minus strand of NZ_JAFCWV010000004.1, from coordinate 59,001 downwards.
ACCGTGCTTCCGAAGGCCAGCGCGACAGCGATGCTCCGGCCGAGGAACTCGCGCGCCTCCTCCCCCTCGAGCGCGCTGAGATCCGTGTTCAGGGGGATGCCGAGACTGGAACGGCTCAAGCTCAGGGCGAACGTGAAGACCGTGAAGACGAGGACGAAGGCGCCGAAGTCCCGGGTGTTGCTCGACCGGGCCATCAGGAGCAGGAACAGGAAGTTGCTCAGGCTGCTCGTCGCCTGGTCCAGGAGGACGGTCAGCCCGCGCGTGGCGGCTCGACTGGGGCGACGAGTCAGGTACCTCATGCTAGCGGGATCGCGCGCAGCCGCTGCGCGCCCTGGGCGACGTACGGGCCCACGCCCTGCTCACCCGGATGCCTTCTGGAGGAACTGCTCGATCGTCTCCGTCACGTACTGGAACTGCTCGTCGCTCAGGGCGGAGCCGCTCGGCAGGGAGAGACCGGTGCGGAAGAAGCGTTCCGACGTGCCGTTGGCGTAGGCCGGCGCGGACGCGAACACCGGTTGCAGGTGCATCGGCTTCCAGAGCGGCCGCGCCTCGATGTCGTGCGCGGCGAGGTGGAGCCGGAGGTCGTCGGAGGTCCAGCCGGCGCGGTCGGCGTCGACCAGCACCGAGGTGAGCCAGAAGTTGTCGACGGTCGTGCCGGCGTCCGCGGTCGCTCCGTCGTCGCCGCCGAACATGGTCACCCCCGGCACCGCTGCGAAGAGTGCGCGGTAGCGCGTGCGCCACTCCCGGCGGCGCTCGAGCATGGCGGGCAGCCGCTCCAGCTGAGCACGCCCGAGCGCGGCCAGGAGGTTGGACATCCGGTAGTTGAAGCCGGTCTCCGTGTGCTCGTAGTGCACCTCCGGCTGCCGGGCCTGCGTCGACAGGTAGCGGACCCGCCGGGCGAAGTCGGCGTCGTCGCAGAGCAGCGCGCCCCCGCCCGAGGTCGTCATGATCTTGTTGCCGTTGAAGGACACGATGGAGGCGATGCCGTCCTGCCCCGCCGGTCGTCCTTCGCGGAAGGCCCCCAGCGACTCGGCGGCGTCGACGACGTGGGGTACGCCGTGCCGCTCGGCCACCTCTGCGAGCGCGACGTGGTCGGCGACCTTGCCGATGAGGTCGACCGGGAGCAGCGCCGAGACGTGCGCCCCCTGCGCCTTCTGGTCGCCGATGGCCTTGTCCACCAGGGCAGGGTCCACGTTGCCGGTCTCGTCGGAGTCGACGAACACGGGGGTGGCCCCGGTGTAGGTGATCGCGTTGGCCGTGGCGGCGAACGTCATGCTCGAGGTGACCACCACCGAGCCGGGAGTGACCCCCACGCCCAGGAGAGCGAGGTGGAGCGCCGCCGTACCGGAGGAGAGGGCGACAGCGTGCTTGCGACCCGTGAAGGCGGCCAGCTCGGCCTCGAAGGCGTCGACGTCGGGGCCGAGGGGCGCGACCCAGCCGGAGCGGAGCGCGCCGACGACCGCCTGCTCCTCACGCTCGGTGACGTCGGGCGAGGACAGGTAGATGCGTGCCGTCATGCGCGACCCACTGCGGCCAAGTCGTCGAGGTCGGCCGGATCGAGCGGCGGCACGGAGACGCTCCTGATCATCGGGTGCTCGGTGGTCCGGGACCGCTCGTCGTCGCCGAAGAGCTTCTCGTGCAGCTTCTCCCCGTGCCGCAGGCCGGTGAACACGATGTCGACGCTGTGGGCGTTGGAGAGGGCGATCATCCGCTTGGCGACGTCGAGGATCTTCACGGGCTGACCCATCTCGAGCACCATCACCTCACCGGCACGACCCACCGCGCCGGCCTGGACGACCAGCTCGCACGCCTCCGGGATCGTCATGAAGTAGCGGCTGACGTCGGGGTGGGTGACCGTGATGGGCCCTCCGGCGGCGATCTGGGCGTTGAAGGTGTGGAGCATCGAGCCGCGAGAGCCGAGCACGTTGCCGAACCGCACGCTGATGTAGGGACGCTTGGTCTGCTGGGCCTGCCAGGCGGTCAGCTGCTCTGCCGCGCGCTTCGTGGCACCGAGCACGCTGGAGGCGTCGGCTGCCTTGTCGGTGGAGATGTTCACGAAGTGCTCGACGTCGTACTCGCCCGAGAGGCGGAGCAGGTTGAGCGTGCCCAGCACGTTGGTCTTCCAGCCCTCGCTGGGGAAGCGCTCCAGCATCGGCAGGTGCTTGAGGGCGGCGGCGTGGAAGATGATCTCGGGCTTCTGGTCCTCGAAGACCTCGCGCAGGCTGTCGTAGTCGCGGATGTCGACCAGCACCGTGTCGGGGTTGTCGAGCAGGCCGTGGCCGTAGATCGAGAGCTGGACAGCGTGGAGTGCCGACTCGTCGCGGTCGAGCATGATGAGGGTGGCCGGACCGAACCTGCGCACCTGGCGCGCGAGCTCGGAGCCGATGGACCCGCCGGCGCCGGTGATGAGCACGCGCTTGCCGGTGAGGTACCCGGCGATGGCGCTCAGGTCGGTCGACACCTGGTGGCGCCCCAGCACGTCGCCGATCTCCACCGGACGGATGTCGGTGGCCTCGACGCGGCCCCCGATGAGCTCGCTGACCCGCGGGAGCACGAAGAAGTCGAGCTCGGCCTCCTGGGCCTGCTCCTGCACGCGACCGATCAGGGCGCCGGCGGCGTTAGGCACGGCGAAGATGACGGCGGTGGCGCCACAGTCGGCGGCCACCGATGCCAGGTTGTGGCCGCTGCCCAGCACCGGCACGCCGTGGATCTTCAGGTGGCGCTTGCCGGGGTTGTCGTCGACGTACCCCACGATCCGGAAGGACAGGTGGGGGTCGGTGCGGACCAGGTTGGCGACCTGGCGCCCGGCGTCGCCCGCGCCGTAGATCACGGCGTTGCGCAGCGTCTCCGCACCAGTCTCCTCGGTGCGCTCGCGGAAGGCGCGGTAGAGCCAGCGGAACGCGGCGCTGATCAGCAGTGCGACGGGCGGCACCAGGACGGGGATGCTGCGGGGCAGCCCGGGGTAGAGCACCGAGCCGCTCAGGATGGTGATCACCGTGACCACGCCGATGTGCAGCGCCAGCCCGAGGGCCTCGTCGAAGGAGCCGACGAGGAACCGGCCGCGGTAGAACTTCGTGGCGTATCCGATGGCGATGAGGAGCACGCCCACCGTCAGCCAGTAGCGCAGCACGGACGCCCACTGGACGTCGGTGATGGTGAAGTCGAGACGGATGCCGATGATCACGGCCAGCGCGATGCTCCAGCTCGCCACGTCGAGCGCCGCGAGTGCTCCGCGGCGCACCCACGGGATGGAGAGGATCATTCCTCGCCCGTCTCGGTCGTCGGCGTACTGCGCGCTCATGGTGTTTCCCCCGAACAGTGACGGTGGCGCGGGTTTCCCCGGACTGGCTCGCTCGGATCGTATCGCGAAGCCCCGGTCATCCCCGATTTCAGCGAACGGTGGTCAGCAGCTGGGTGGCCCGGGTGAGCACGACGTAGAGCGTGGCCCGCCCCGTCGCCGACTCCGCCTCGATCTCGTCGGGACGCACCACCACGATCCCGTCGAACTCCAGGCCCTTGGTGTCGAGACCGGTCAGCACCACGATGCGGTCCTCACCACTCGGTGCGACCGACGAGTCGACCGCCGAGCGGGCGCCAGGGGCGTCGTCGGCGAACTCCGGCCAGCCCGCCAACCAGGCGTTGACCTCGCTGCGTCGGGCCGCGGGTACGACCATCGCGACGGTGCCGGCCACCTGGCCGGCGGTCCGGGCGACCGCCTCGCGGGTCGCCGACTCGAGATCGTCGCCGCCGACCACCTCCCGGGGCGCCTCCCCCGTGGAGCGCACGGCGGTCGGCAGGTCTGCGTCGAGCCCGACGCGGCGGGCGTAGGCCGCGGCGTACTCGTAGATCTCCGAGGAGTTGCGGTAGTTGGTGGAGAGGTGGAACTCGTGCAGCGCCTTGCCCGCCAGGGCCTCTGCACGGGCGCGCGCGGACTCCTCGGGCACCGGCCAGGACGACTGCGCCGGGTCACCGACGATCGTCCAGCTCGCCCCGCGGCCGCGGCGGCCGACCATCCGCCACTGCATCGGGGTGAGGTCCTGCGCCTCGTCGATCAGCACGTGGGCGAACCCGTCGTCCTCGATCCGGTGCGTGGGCGGCGCCCACGCCCGGCCGCTCGGGGCGTACTCGCGCTCCGAGGCGGTGGTGAGCTCCTGCAGGTCGACGTCGCCCCGCGACGCGACGAGGGTGTCGTCCTCCTCGGTGTGCTGCGGCACGTCGCCGAGGGCGTAGCGGAGCTCGTCGAGCAGCGGCACGTCCTCCACGCTGAGGCCGCTCCCGTTCCACGACTTGGCGAGCAGCCGCTGATCCTCGTCGCTCACGACGCCGTCGCCGACGCGGGCCAGCAGCTCCGGGTCGCGCAGCCAGCCGAGTACCGTCAGCGCGTCGAGCGGGGGCCACCAGGACACGGCGAAGTCGACGAAGGCCTGGTTGGAGAGCATCTCCTCGTCGAAGTACTCCCGGCCCCGCTCGCGCCCGCGCTCACCGCGCACCTGGCGCCACATGGCGTCGAGGAGGCTCGCCGCCACCCGGGACAGCTGCCGGTTGCGGGGACCCTGCGTCATCAGCCGGCGACGTACCCTGCCGAGGACGGCCTGGTCGAGGTGGATGCGGTCGTCGCGCCAGAAGACCGAGAACTCCCGGGGGCTGCCGGGCGCCTGCTGCCGCGCCGTACGCCGGACCAGCTCGGCCATCCGCTCGGAGCCCTTGACGTCGGCCACCGCGGGCTCGTCGTGACGGGTCGCCCGCACGCCGTCGACGACCTCGCCGAGGCTGCGCAACGCGATCGCGGTCTCGCCGAGGCTGGGCAGGACGCGCTCGATGTAGCGCATGAAGACGCCGCTCGGGCCCACGACCAGCACGCCGCCGCCTTCGTAGCGGCGGCGGTCGGAGTAGAGGAGGTACGCCGCCCGGTGCAGCGCGACGACGGTCTTGCCGGTGCCCGGGCCACCCGAGATCGAGACCACGCCGCGGCCCGGCGCGCGGATCGCCCGGTCCTGCTCGGCCTGGATGGTCGCGACGATGGAGTGCATCGAGCGGTCCCGCGCGCGGGAGAGCTGTGCCATCAGCGCGCCCTCGCCGACCACGGGCAGGTCGGCCGCGGCGGGGTTCTCGGCGTCGAGCAGCTCGTCCTCGACCCCGACCACGGTTCGGTGCTCCGAGCGCAGCACCCGGCGGCGTACGACCTGCTGCGGGTCGGCCGCCGTGGCCTGGTAGAACACGGCGGCGGCCGGGGCGCGCCAGTCGATCAGGATGGAGTCGCGCTGGTCGTCGCGCAGCCCGATGCGACCGATGTAGCGGGGCTCGGGGTCGAAGCCGGCGTCGAGGTCGAGGCGGCCGAAGACCAGCCCCTCGTGGGCCGCGTCGAGCTGGGCGATCCGGCGAGCCGCCTGGAACACCATCGCGTCGCGCTCGACCAGCCCGCCCTCGTGTCCGAGGTGGGCGCGTCCGTGACCTTCGGTCGCCAGCTGGGCGGCCGCCGTGGCGGAGCGCTCCAGCTGCACGTAGACCCGGTCGACGAATGCCTGCTCGGCAGCGATCTCCCGCTGCTCGACCTGTTCAGCCAACTCCTGCTTCCCCCAACGCTTCCGTGAACCGGCAAAGGGAGAACTCTACCGGGCAGGGGCAGGGACTATCGCTTCCGGGACAAGAAGGCCGTCATGGCCGCGCGCGCCTCGTCGGTGGCGAACAGCCTCGCGCTGAGCGCGGCCATCTCGGCGCCGCGGGCCTCGATCCGCGCGACCAGGTCGGCGTTGAGGATGCGCTTGGACTCGCGCAGACCCTGGGCCGTGCCACCGGCGAGGCTCTCGCACACCCGGTCGACCTCGGCGTCGAGGTCGGCCGCCGGCACGGCCTTCGTGACCAGGCCGTACGCCGCGGCCTCGGCTCCGGTGAAGACCTCACCGCCCAGCGTGGTCAGCGCCGCGGCGCGCGGGTGCATGCGGTGGTGCACGGTCAGGCTGATGATGGCCGCGGCCAGCCCGAGCTTGACCTCGGTGAGCGCGAAGGTGGCGTCGTCGGCACTGATGGCGACGTCCGCCGCGGCGACGACGCCGATGCCGCCGGCGCGCACGGCGCCCAGGTTGGCGGTCACCACCGGCTTGTCCATCGTGACGATCAGCCGCTGCAGGTCGACGATGCGCCGGGCGCCCTCCTCCATGCCGTCGGCGGTCGCCTCCGACAGATCGGCACCGGAGCAGAACACCTTCCCGCTGCTGCGGATCAGCACCACCCGGACGTCCTGGTCGCCCGCTGCCCGCTCGAGGTGGCCGCCGAGCTCGGTGACCAGCTGCCGCGACAGGGCGTTGCGGTTGTGCGGCGAGTCGAGGGTGATCGTGGCGCGGGGCCCGCTGGCGTCGTACTGCACGAGCGTGTTCATGCCGGCCATCCTGTCAGCCGGGGTCGCCTTCCTTGTAACGCGGAGTTAATGACACTGGGACACCCGCAGACCGGGCGCCCAGATGGCATAACTGCGCGTTACAAGGACGAGGGCGGCCGCTAGCCATCCACAGGGACCCCCGATCGAGGGTCATCCACACGCACCCCTCTCTCGCGCACCGGCGCCCGACGTACGACGGCAGGGTGCGGCGATGCGCCTCGACCTGCTGCCGGCAGTGCTGCCCGGCCCCCACGGACTCATCACGCACGCGATGGCGATGTCGGCCGGCCTCGAGCCGCGCGACGTGAAGGCGCTGGTGGACAGCGGCGAGTGGGTGCGCGCCCACCGCGGCGTCTATGCCCCCGCCGCCGACTGGGCGCAAGCACGTACCCGCGGCGAGCAGTGCCGACTTCTGTCGCGGGCCGCGAGCCTGAACATGTGGACCGAGCACGTCCTCTCCCACGAGTCGGCGGCCCTCGAGCACGCGATGCCCGTGCTGCTGCCCGAGCCGTTCCTGCCTCACATCACCCGGCCCGGCGTCCTGGGCAGTCGGCGACGCGGTGGCGTCGTGCACCACAAGGCGGTCTTCCGCGACGACCAGGTCGTCGAGCGCAACGGGTTCGCCGTGCTCGACCTGGCTCGTACGGCGGTCGATGTCGCCCGCTGCTCGGGCGAGCGAGCGGGCCTGGTCGCGTGCGACGCCGCGCTCCGGCTGGGGGCCTCCCGGGCGAGCCTGCGAGCCGCCGTGGAGCCGATGGCCAACTGGCCCGGCGTGCGCACCGCCCGCCGCGCCATCGGCAACGCGGACTCCGGCGCCGACGGCCCCGGTGAGTCGTTGATGCGGCTGATGGTGCTCGAGCTGGGGCAGGGGCGCCCCCAGACCCAGCTCCGGCTCAGCGACGGCTCCCGCACGGCCTACTGCGACGTGGTCCTGGGTCGCCATGTCTTCGAGTTCGACGGTCGGGTCAAGTACCAGCCCGCCGACCGCGGCGGCCACGCCGGCACCGACCCCGCAGAGGTCGTGTGGCAGGAGAAGCTGCGGCAGGACTGGATCGCCGCACACCGTCTCGGCGTCTCGCGAGTCGTCTGGGCCGACCTGATGGCTCGTCGCTGGGACTTCACGCGGGCCCGCCTCGCCGGGGAGTACGCCGCCACGTGTCGCCTCTTCGGCACCGACGCGGCCGACCTGGCGCCGTACCGCTTCGCCGGCTGACGCCCCCTCGCTCCCCCGGACCACGGGGCGCTCCGGCGTGCCCGCTTCATGTAACGCGCAGTTATGAGCACTGGGACCCCCGCAGACATGGCTCTCAGTGGTCATAACTGCGCGTTACAAGGGCAATCCGCCAGGCGCTCCGCGACGAACGACCGGTATGGCCGACGGACTGCGCAGCTCCCTGAGAACCGGCATCCCCGCGGCCGCCGCCGGGGTGCTGGGCACGCTGGCGGGGCTGGCCGCCGCGCACCTGACGGCAGCGGTCACCGACCCGGCCACCAGCCCGGTGGTCTCGGTCGGCTCCACGGTCATCGACCTCACGCCCACGCCGGTCAAGGAGTGGGCGATCAGCACGTTCGGCACCGCCGACAAGCCGATCCTGCTCGGCTCGGTCGTCGCCGGCACGCTCGTGCTGGCCGGGATCGCGGGCGTGCTCGCCCGGCGCCGGTTCGCCCTCGGCGCCGGCCTGCTCGTCCTGCTCACCGGCCTGGCGGGGGCCGCGGCCCTGGCCAGGCCCACCGCGAGCCTCGTCGACGCCGTGCCGGCCGTGGTCGCCGCGGTCGTGGGAGTGCTCGCCCTGGCCGTGATCATCCGCCCGTCGCGCGGTCCCGACGCCACCGCGGCCGGTCCCCGGCTGTCGCGGCGCGACCTGCTGGGCGTCGGCGCAGGCGCGCTCGTGGTCGCCGTAGCCGGCGAGTGGGTCGCCCGAGCGCGCACCAGGATCGCCGACATCACGCTGCCGCAGGCCGCCAGGAGGACCCGGCCGCTGCCGGCCGGACTCGACGAGAGGCACCCGGGCATCACGCCGCTGCGCACGGCCACCGCCGACTTCTACCGCGTCGACACCCGGCTCACGCTGCCGATCGTCGACGTCGACTCCTGGACGCTCACCATCGACGGCGACGTCGATCGCGAGCTCACCTTCACCTTCGACGACCTGATGAGGATGCCGCTCGAGGAGCACGACATCACCATGACCTGCGTCAGCAACGACGTCGGCGGCCGGTACGTCGGCGGCGCGCGCTGGCTCGGCGTCCCACTCGTCCGGCTGCTCGGCCAGGCGGGGATCCGAGACGCGGCCGACCAGATCCTCTCGACCGACGTCGACGGCTTCACGATCTCCACACCGCTCGAGGTCGCCACCGACGGGCGCAACGCGATGGTCGTCGTCGGCATGAACGGCGAGCCGCTGCCTCGCGAGCACGGCTTCCCGTGCCGGCTCATCACGCCCGGCCTGTACGGCTTCGTCGGCGCCACCAAGTGGCTGACCAGGCTCACGCTCACGACGTACGCCGAGCGGTCGGCCTACTGGACACAGCGCGACTGGGCCGTCGACGCACCGATCAAGGTGTCGAGCCGCATCGACACCCCCAAGCCGCTCGCGCGGGTCAAGCCGGGCAGGACGGCCATCGGGGGCGTCGCGTGGGCTCAGACCCGCGGCATCAAGAGCGTGGAGGTCCGCATCGACGGCGGCGCCTGGCAGCGGGCCGAGCTCGGCCCTGAGGTCAACGTCGACTACTGGCGCCAGTGGTACCTCGCCTGGGAGGCCCCGGTCGGAACGCACCTGCTCGCGGTCCGGGCGACCACCCAGGACGGCGACGTGCAGAGCCCCGCCCGGGCGACGCCGTTCCCGGCGGGCTCCAACGGCATCCAGGAAGTCACGGTCTTCGTCGAGTAGATCCAATCCGCTCCGCCGACCGCACCGAACCACTCACCAGACACCGCACAGAAACCCGACGAAAGGCTCGACCATGAAGCGCACCACGATCCGTACGGGCGGCTCCCTCGCCGTCCTCGCACTGACCCTGTCGCTCGGCCTCAGCGCCTGTGGTGGGGAAGACGACTCAGCAGCTGCCGCCGCCGACACCGAGAGCTCGGCCCCGGCGGAGGCCCCCTCGGAGGAGCCGATGGAGGAGAGCGCTCCTGCCGACGACGCCGGCGCGCAGACCTTCGGCGAGGGTTGCGCGGCCGTCCCGACCGACGGCCCCGCGTCCTTCAACGGCATGGCGACCGAGCCCGTGGCCAACGCGGCCTCGGCCAACCCGCTCCTCTCGACGCTCGTCACGGCCGTCACCAAGGCCGGCCTCGTCGACACGCTCAACTCGGCGGAGGACATCACCGTCTTCGCCCCGAGCAACGACGCGTTCGACAAGATCCCGGCCAAGGACCTCAAGGCCGTGCTCAAGGACAAGGCTCTGCTGACCCAGATCCTGACGCACCACGTCGTGGGTGGCGCGCTCACCACGGACACCCTGGCCGGCGAGCACGAGACCCTCAACAAGGACATGGTCACCGTCGAGGGCAGCGGTGACGCGTTCACCGTCGACGCGGGCGCCGGCACCATGGCCAACGTCATCTGCGGCAACATCCCCACGGCGAACGCCACGGTCTACATCGTCGACTCCGTCCTCATGCCCTCCTGACCAGGCAGAATGAATCGCATGAGCGGCCTCTCGTCCGTGCCGTCCGGTGACAGCTCATCGGACGGCACGGACGCGGCAGACCTCACGGAGCTGCTACGACGATCGTCGCTGGGCGACGAGGCAGCATTCGCCCGGCTGTACGACGCGGTCGCTGCCAGGGTCTACGGACTCGTGCTCAGGGTGGTGCGCGACCCGGCCCAGGCCCAGGAGGTCAGCCAGGAGATCTTCCTCGAGACCTGGCGGACCGCCGCCCGCTTCGACGCCGCACGGGGCAGCGCGATCTCGTGGATCCTCACGATCTCGCACCGCAAGGCGGTCGACCGGGTCAGGTCGGCCGAGGCCGCGAGCCGGCGAGACACGTCGTACCACCAGACCAGCCACACCGTCGCCCACGACACCACCGCCGAGTCGGCGGCGACCCTGATCGAGGGCCAGCGCGTCAGGCGGGCGATGTCGGACCTGACCGTCGCCCAGCGCACCGCGCTCGAGCTCGCATACTTCGGGGGATACACACACAGCGAGGTGGCCACGATGCTCGACCTGCCCCTGGGGACGGCGAAGACACGGATCCGGGACGGACTCATCAGGTTGCGCGACGCGATGGGGCGAGACGACGACCGACCCGGGGCGCCACCCGAGGGACCACACAGCGCACAACACAGCGCACAACACAGCGCACAACACAGCGCACAACACAGCGCACAACACAGGGCACCACACGATGGGAGCGGCTCATGAGTGACATCCACGCCCTCGTCGGCGCCTACGCCGTCGACGCGGTCGACGACCTGGAGCGGGCCCGCTTCGAGGAGCACCTCGCCGGCTGCGCCGACTGCCGTGCCGAGGTCGACGGCCTCCGGGCCGCCGCCGCCATGCTCGCCTCGGCGACCCCGGTCGAGCCTCCCCCCGAGATGCGTACGGCCGTCCTGGCCGGCATCTCCACGGTGCGTCCGCTGCCGCCCCTCGTCACCCGCCAGTCGCCCGCGAAGCGCCGGTGGGTGCCCTTTCTGGCAGCCGCCGCGGCGGTCCTGATCGCCGTCGGGCTCGGCGCGACCTGGCAGCCCTGGCGCGACGACGACACGTCGGTGACCCTCACCGCCGCCGACCGGGTGCTCCAGGCCCCCGACGCGGAGGAGGTCTCGGCCGAGGTGGCCGGCGCAGAGGCCACCCTCGTGCGTTCCAAGCGGGAGGGCCGAGCCGTCCTGGTCACCCGCGACATGCCAGCCGCTCCCGCCGGGAAGGTCTACGAGCTGTGGCTCCAGTCGCCCGAGGGCGTGATGGAACCCGCAGGCCTGATGCCCGACCGCGAGGACCAGACCGTGCTCCTCGAGGGCGATGCCTCCGACGCCGTGGGCGCCGGCATCACCGTCGAGCCCGACGGCGGGTCCCCGGAGCCCTCGACCGAGCCGGTCGTGCTGTTCAAGTTCGAGAAGGCCTGAGCGCGGCGCCGGCCGGGCCACTGGGCTCAGTCACCGTGCTCAATCACCGTGCTCAGTCACCGGGCCACTCGCCCGTCCACCGCTGGAAGACCCTGGCGCCGCCGCGCTGGATGAGCGCCTTCACCAGGTAGAAGATCGCGCCCTGCACGACGGCGGCGACCAGGATCTGACGCAGCCGGTACTCCGACTCCAGCGGCTTGGGCGGGTCCTCCCGGTCACCGGGAGCCGCGGCCCTCCACACCTGCTGGAAGACCTGGCCCGCGACCAGACCGCCGGCGAGGCTGCCAATCAGGCCCCACGGTCGATAGAGGATCTTGGCGGACTTGCTGCTGCGTGCTTCCTGTCGCATGGCGCCTCTCCTGGATTCCGGTGCTACTGGTGACGGCCGCGGGAGACGCGGAGCCGACGACCGCGTTCGACGTCCTCACGTTCCTTCTTCTCGGCCTTGTCGGTCTTGCGGGTGTCGCGAGGCGGCAGCTGGATCGTCTCCTCGGCCGCGATGCCGGCCTGCAGCTGCCTGCCCCGCTCGAGCTCGGCGTCGAGCTCGGCGCCGAAGAGGAGGGCGAGGTTGGTGATCCACAGCCACAGGAGGAACGCGATGACGCCCGCCAGCGAACCGTAGGTCCGGTCGTAGCTCGAGAAGTTCGAGACGTAGAACCCGAAGGCCGCCGACGCGACCACCCAGACGAGGATCGCCACGAAGGCCCCGACGCTGATCCAGCGGAACCTCGGCTGCCGGACGTTGGGCGTGGCGTAGTAGAGCAGCGCGACGATCAGGACGACGACCACGAGCAGCACCGGCCACTTCGCGATGTTCCACACCGTCACGACGCTCGAGCCGAGCCCGAGCGCGTCGCCCACGGCCCGCGCTGCCGGGCCGGTCAGGACTAGGCCCAGGGCCACGACCGCGACCAGCACGACGGTGATCAGCGTGACCAGCAGCATGACCGGCCGCAGCTTCCAGATCGGCCGGCCCTCGCCGACCTCGTAGATCCGGTTCATGCCGCGGCCGAAGGCGCCGACGTACCCGGAGGCGGACCACAGGGCGACCGCCAGGCCGATCACCAGCGCGACGCCGGCACCCTGGGTCGTCGCGAGCTCGTCGAGCGTCGGCTGCAACGTGTCTGCCGCCGACGACGCGCCGATGTCGCGCAGGATCTGGAGCAGCGTGTCGACCGTCTGCTGTCCTTGGCCCACGAGCCCGACCAGCGACAAGATGGCGATGGCGGCCGGGAACAATGCGAGGACGGCGTAGTAGGTGAGCGCCGCCGCGAGGTCGGTGCACTCGTCGGCGGAGTACTCCCGCACCGTCCTGCGCAGGACGTAGAGCCAGGACGGCTTCTTGATGTCCGTCGGCGACCCCGGCTTGGACGGCGCGTCCGGCTCCGGCGCCGTCCGGGACTTCTCCGCCGTGGTGGAGGCGGCGGTGGCGGTCGACTCCTGCGCGCCCTCCTCGGGGCGGTCGGCATCGGAGGACCCGGAGCCGAAGGGCAGCTTCATCGTCGCGTCCGCCACCAGACGGCGAGAGCCACCAGGGCCGCGGCGGCGACGGCACCGGCGATCACGGGGGGAGTCGGCCGGCCCTCGGCGTCGGTGGCCCGGGCACGCAACTCCTGGACCCGCAGGGTCGCATCGTGCCTGGTCTGCTCCACCCGCCCCTTGATGCGGGACTTCACGTCGAGGCGGTCGGTGAGCTCGTCGACGGTCGCCGCGAGCTGCTCGCGGGTGCGGGCGATATCGGTCTCGATCGCATCGACCTCGAGCTCGTGCTTCCCGGGCTCGCCACCGCGGTCGGTGCCTGAAGGATCGCTCATCGCTCTCGTGCCTCCTTGACTGCCTGGACGTCCTGCTTGACGCTCGCCACGGTCTCCGTCGGGCTCGCTGGGGTGGCCTCCTGGACCTGACTCCTGCCCAGGAGCGCGGCGACGCCGGCCACGATGAAGAGGACGACGGCGACGATCAGCGCCGCCAGCCACGCATCCAGGACGAGGGAGAGCGCCAAGATCGCGGTGGCGATGAGCGCGCCGACGCCGTACAGCGCGATGACTCCCGCGCCGCCGAAGAGACCGGCGCCCAAGCCGGCGTGCTTCGCCTTGCTGGTCATCTCGACCTTCGCGAGCTGGAGCTCACCGCGCACCAGCTCGGACAGCTCCTCGGACAGGCGAGAGACGAGCTGGCCGGTCGTGGCGGCCGAGGCGTCCGGCAGCGCCGCGGTCGAGCGGGTGGCCCCTGTCGAGGGTTCGATGGGCCTGTTGTCGAAGTCTGGGCTGTCGGTCACGAGGGCTCCTTCCCGGGATGCGGTGCCTTCGGTGGCGGGGGGCGCATCGAGTCCGTATCCGTACCGGTGCCCAAAGCCCGCGACCTCATGCTGCGCTCGGCTCGTGCCCGTGACCGGCTCGGCGTAATGTCGAGCGCTAGCGCGACGAGAGGAGCAGCGATGCGGCACGAGGAGGATCAGTCGGTCGCCACCGATGACGGGATGGGTGTCAGCAGCGAGCGGGTCGGCCCCACCGGACACGGTCACCTGGGCACCACCGGGGTGCGCGACACCTCGCACACTCCGCCGCCCACGGACGCACCGCCGGAGCAGGCTCGGGGCGGTCAGGAGGAGAACCCGGACGGCCTGGCGCCCAAGGCCGACCGCCCCACGCTCGACCCGGGGCCGGGTGAGGGCGATGAGTGAGTACGGCGCGGAGGCGGGCCAGGACGACCCCGTCGCCGACGGTCTGCCCGCCGGCGAGCACGTGGCCGACGAGACGGTGACGTCGCCCGACACGGGCAGTCGCTACGCGCCCGACGGCGACACGGAGTGGACGCTCGAGGACGAGTCCAACCAGGACGACGACGCCGTGGTCGACGACTTCTCGGACCCGCTGCGACCCTGATCCGGCATGGACGCAGTGCGGTCCGCGTTCGCGGCCATGCCCAGGGCCGGCTTCCTGCCTGACGACGTTCGCCGGCGGCAGGACTACGACGGCCCGCTCGACATCGGTCGCGGCCAGACCAACTCCCAGCCGCGCACCGTCGAGGACATGCTTCGCCTCCTCGACGTGCGCACGGGTCAGCGCGTGCTCGACGTGGGGGCCGGCTCGGGCTGGACGACGGCTCTGCTCGCGTACCTGGTGGGTCCGACCGGCTCGGTGGTCGGGGTCGAGCTGGAGCCTGACCTCGTCGAGTTCGGGGCGGCCAACCTCGCCGCCACCGACCAGCCGTGGGCCTCGATCGAGCGGGCCGCACCCGGCGCCCTCGGCGCGCCCGACCGGACGCCGTACGACCGGATCCTGGTGTCCGCCGAGGCCGGCCAACTGCCGGCGGAGCTGGTCGACCAGCTGGCCGACGGCGGCCTGATGGTGATCCCCGTCGGCGGGGTCATGCAGCGGGTCCGCCGCGACGGTGACGACGTCGACGTGACCGAGCACGGCCGCTACCGCTTCGTTCCGCTGCGGACCTCCTCCTCTTAGTCTGTCGGCATGATCACTGCTGGGTTCACTGCTGGCCAGATCAACCTCTTCGCCGACGAGGTGCAGCCGAGCGTCGACTTCTACACGCAGGCCTGTGGCTTCACCGAGACGTTCCGCACCCCCGAGGACGGCCCGCCGGACCACGTCGAGATGACGCTCGGCGGCCTCAAGCTCGGGGTGGCCCGCAGGGCCGCGGGTGCCGCGATGCACGGGCTCGACCTCGTCGCCGGCCCCGCGCAGTGCGACGTGACGCTGTGGTGCGCCGACGCGGACGCGGCGTACGCCGGGCTCGTCGGCTGGGGCGCGACACCGGTCCGCGAGCCCCACGACTTCGGCAGCAACCGGGCCGGCTGGCTCCGGGACCCTGCCGGACACCTGGTCTCCGTGGTGGCGAAGACGTCCTGACGACGCTTTGAAGAAGACGCACCTACACCGGGCTCAGCCGGGTCGCGGCACCTGCTCGACGAGCCGCGCGGGCGCCTGCAGGCAGTAGGAGTCGGTGAGCAGCTCCGCCAGCTCCTCCCAGTCGGTGCCGTCGTCGAGCAGCAGGCCGACCACGTTGCGTCCCCAGGAGCCACGGAAGTACGGCGGCCCGAGGTGCTCGAAGGCCATCATCTCGTCGAGCTCGGCGCGGAAGGTGATCCGGAAGAGCTGGTCCTCGCCGCCGAAGACGTGCGCCACCGTGGCCGAGCCCACCCGCCAGCGGAGGCCCACCCAGGCATCCTCCTGGCGGCACTCGGGCAGGGCGGACAGGATCGCGTCGATGCTCCGCAGCATCTGCACCGGCACTGCGGGTCTCTCGGCCACGCGGCCAGCCTGTCACGCCCCACCGACAGCCGCTCGGTGGAAACCCACGTGCGTCACCGCTGTCGGGTGGCGTTGGATCGGGGGCATGGCGATCACCCTGCAGACCGCGACCGTTGCCGTGCTGGACGAGGTCGTCGAGGCAGTGGCGTCCTGGCAACGGGAGGGCGGGCCGGTCCAGCTTCACCCGGGTGACCTCGGGTGGAACCAGCGGCTGGGCGCGGAGGAGCTCGCCGGGGTCGTTCGGGTATGGCGTCGTGACGGCCGGATCGTGGCTGTCGGCCTCGTCGAGGACGCGGGGTTGATCCGGATGGGCATCGCACCGGATGTCGACCGGGACGGGACGTTCGCCGCCCGGCTCCTGGCCGACCTGTCTGACCCGGCGCACGGGGTGCTGCCCGCCCGCAGCGCGAGCGTCGAGGCCCGGTCCGGGACTGCCTTCCGAGAGCTCCTCGACCAGAGCGGATGGGTGCCGGACGAGCCGTGGACGCCACTGCGTCGTGACCTCACCGACGAGGTGGAGGACTCCGGCCTCCGGGTCGAGGTCGTCGACGCGGACCGCGCACCAGCACGGGTGGCCGTGCAGCGGGCGGCCTTCCCCAGCTCGACGTTCACCCTCGAGCGCTGGCAGGCGATGGCCGCCAGCTCGGCCTACCGCCGGGCCCGGTGCCTGGTCGGCTACGACGCGCACGCGGACCCGGTCGCCGTGGTGACGGTCTGGTCCGCCGGGCGCGGCCGACCGGGCCTGCTCGAGCCACTGGGTGTTCACCGGGACCATCGGGGTCACGGGTACGGCACGGCCATCTCGCTCGCGGCGGCCGCCGCCCTGCGAGAGATGGGCGCGTCCAGCGCGACCGTCTGCACGCCGAGCAGCAACGTCGGCGCCGTCGCGGCCTACGCCTCGGCCGGCTTTCGCGACCTCGGCGAGGTCACCGACTTCCGCCGGCTGGGATGACACCGTCGGCTACTGAGCGCGCACCAGCGTGGCAGGTCAGGGCAGGGGCACCGGCGCGAACAGGCTTCGGGTGAACCACGTGGGCAGCGCCTTCACCAGCGGCCGCGGCCCCGCGACGACCAGCTCGCCGGCGCGCACCGCGGACATCAGGTCGACCCGGCCCATCCAGTAGTCGACCATAGTCTTGATGTGCCCGGCGACCATCACGTCGACGTCGTGGCCGGGATCGGTGAGGCACAGGTCGACCGTCGGAGCCTCCAGCACCAGCCAGAAGTGGCTCTTCCGATCGGTCGAGCCCTGCAGGTGGAAGTGCACCACCACGCGTTCCTCGGGGAGCGCGGAGACGTCGACGTTGCGGTGGATGTCCCACATGAGCAGCGACGCGTCGTACTTCTTGGCGACCACGTCGCCGCGCGCCCAGCGCTGTCCCCAGACACCGAGCGACTCGATGACGGTGCGCAGCTCCTCGCCGGCCGGGGTGAGCAGGTAGTCGTTGCCGCGCCGCTCCACGACGCCCACCCGTTCGAGGGTCTTGAGGCGTTTGGACAGCAGCGCGGGCGACATGAGCGGGACCCCGCGACGGAGGTCGTTGAACCGGGTGCTGCCACACAGCAGCTCGCGCACGACGAGCGGTGTCCAGCGCTCGGTCAGCACTTCGGAGGCCATGGCCACCGGGCAGAACTGTCCGTACGTCGTCATCTCCAGACGGTAGGTCCGATATGGGATCTGTACTAGTACAGATCCGATACTCGCGGATCCGCCGTTCCGGCCCGACCGTGGATACACAGACCAGATCCACGGAGGAGAACGCTCATGTCGACACTCGTCGCCTCACCCACCGAGGCCCTCGCCGCCGACTTCGCCGGCGAGCTCATCGACCGAGACCACCCGTCGTACGACGCGGCGCGGCAGGTCTGGAACGGCGACATCCAGCGCCGGCCCGTCCTGATCGCGCGCTGCCGGGGAGCGGCCGACGTGGCCGCCGCCGTCCGGATCGCCCGCCAGCAGGGGCTCCCGGCCTCGGTCCGGGGCGGTGGCCACGCGGTCGCCGGCCACGCCGTCATCGACGACGGCCTCGTCGTCGACCTGTCCGCCATGAGCGGCACCCGGGTCGACCCGGCGGCGCGCACCATCCAGGTCGAGGGCGGCTGCCTCAACGCCGACGTCGACCGCGAGAGCCAGGCGTTCGGCCTGGCCGTCACCGGCGGCTTCGTCAGCCACACCGGGGTCGCCGGCCTGACGCTCGGCGGCGGCATCGGCCACCTGATGCGGAAGTTCGGGCTGGCCATCGACGCACTCCGCTCGTGCGACATCGTCACCGCCGACGGCGAGCGCCTCACCGCCAGCGCGGACGAGAACCCCGACCTCTTCTGGGGCCTGCGCGGGGGCGGCGGCAACTTCGGCGTCGTCACCAGCTTCACCTTCGACCTGCAGCCGCTCGGCCCGAGCATCCTGGCCGGCCTGATCGCGTGGCCCGCCGACCAGGCACCCACGGTGCTGGCCTTCCTGCGCGACTTCATCGCCGACGCGCCCGACGAGCTCGGCCTGATGGCCAACCTGCGGCTCGCGCCACCGCTCCCGGTCTTCCCCGAGAGCGTCCACGGCAAGCCGATCATCGGGATGGTCGTCACCTGGGCGGGTGCGATCGAGGAGGGCGAGGAGGTGCTGCGCCCGCTGCGCGCACTGGGCACGCCGGTCGTCGACTCCGTCACCACCAAGGCCTACACGGCGCACCAGAAGATGCTCGACCCGGCGGTGCCGCACGGCCGGCACTACTACTGGAAGTCGCACCGGCTCGGCCCGCTCACCGACGAGGTCATCTCGGTGATCTGCGCCAACCTGGAGAAGATCAGCTCGCCGATGTCGTCGGTGCCGATCTTCAGCTTCGGCGGCGCCATGGCGCGGGTGCCCGACGACGCCACCGCGTTCCCCCACCGCGACGCCTCCCACGACATCAACATCGTGGCCTCCTGGCTGCCCGAGCAGGCCGGGGAGGCCGACCGGCACCGGGCATGGGTGCGCGGCTTCTTCGACGAGCTCGCTCCGCACAGCCGCGGCGTCTACGTGAACTTCACCAGCGACGACGCCCACCATCGGGTGCGCGAGGCCTACAGCCCGGCCCAGTGGACCAGGCTGACGGCGCTCAAGGCGGCGTACGACCCGACCAACTTCTTCAACCAGAACGCCAACATCCCGCCTCAGTAGGACTTGGGCAGGCCGAGGGAGTGCATCGCGACGTAGTTGAGGATCATCTCGCGGCTCACCGGGGCGATCCGGCCGGCGCGGGTGGCGACCAGCAGGCCGGCCATGCCGTACTCCTGGGTGATGCCGTTGCCACCGTGCGCCTGCACGGCACGGTCCGCGGCGTCGCAGGCGGCCTCGGCGGCGGCGTACTTGGCCATGTTGGCCGCCTCTCCCGCCGCCAGGTCGTCGCCGGCGTCGTAGAGGGCGGCGGCCTTCTGCGTCATCAGCCGGGCCAGCTCGATCTCGATGTGGCTCTGGGCCAGCGGGTGCGCGATGGCCTGGTGGGCGCCGATGGGAGTCTTGAAGACCACCCGCTCCTTCGCGTACGCCGCGGCCCGGTCGAGCGCGAACCGCGCCAGGCCGGTGGAGAAGGAGGCCGCCATGATCCGCTCCGGGTTGAGCCCCGCGAAGAGCTGCACGAGCCCGGCGTCCCCGACATTCATGGGGTCGCCGACGAGCGCGTGGGCCGGCAGCCGCACGTCGTCGAGGAACACCTGGAACTGCAGCTCCGGCGACACGATCTCCATCGGGATCGGCCGCGCCTCGAAGCCCTCGGCGTGGGTCGGCACCACGAACAGGCACGGCTTGAGCCTGCCGGTCCGCGCGTCCTCGGTGCGGGCCACGACGAGCACGTGGTCGGCCTCGTCGACCCCGGAGATGTAGATCTTGCGCCCGGTCAGCAGCCACTCGTCGCCGTCGCGCCGGGCCGTCGTGGTGATGTTGTGGGAGTTGGTGCCGGCGTCGGGCTCGGTGATCGCGAAGGCCATGGTGCCGGTGCCGTCGGCGATGCCGGGCAGCCACCTCCGCTTCTGCTCGTCGGTGCCGTAGCGGGCGATGATCGTGCCGCAGATCGCGGGGCTGACGACCATCAGCAGCAGCGGGCAGCCCTGCGCCGCGAGCTCCTCGCAGACCGCGGCGGTGTCGCCGATGCCGCCGCCACCCCCGCCGTACTCCTCGGGGAGGTTGATGCCGAGGTAGCCGTGGCGGGCGATCTCCTGCCACAGCTCGGTCGTCTTCTCGCCCGCGCGGGCCCGCTCGGTGAACCACTCGCGGCCGTAGGTGCCGGCCAGCTTGGCCACCTGCCTGCGCAGCTCGCGACGCTCGTCGGACTCGGTGTAGGTGGTCATGGGTGCTCCTCCACGATCGCTAGGACGTCGCCCGCGGCCACCTGCGCGCCCGGCTCGACGTTGATCTCGGTGACCGTGCCGTCGGTCGGCGCGCTCACCGGGTGCTGCATCTTCATGGCTTCCAGGACGAGTACGACGTCGCCCGCGGCGACGCTCGAACCCGGCTCGAGCACCACCTTCACGACGGTGCCCGGCATCGGCGCCAGCAAGGACCCGCTGGCCACCGCGTCGGCGGGGTCGGTGAACCGTGGCAGCGGCCTGAGTCGCTGCCGCACCACGGCGTCGTCGTCGAGGAACACCTGGCCGCTGACGGGATCGATGTGCACGTCGATGGACTGGCGGTAGCCGCCGCGCTCGATGACGACCTGCGTCGGGGTGGCCACCAGCACGCGCAGGTCCTCGAGCTCCGGGTGGCGGTAGCCGTCGCGACCGGCGTACCACTCGGCCGTGACGGGCTCGTCGATGCCGTCGACGGCGAAGACGGTGCGGTGCGGCTGGGAGGGCACGTTGCGCCAGCCGACCGGGATGCCGCGCTGCACCGTCCGGCGCTCGGCGTCGCGGGCGGCCAGGGCGACGGCCGCGACGAACGGGGCGAGCTCCGGGTCGCCGCTCGGCGCGAGGTCGCGGAACTCCGTGACGAGCCGCCGCTCCAGGAGGCTTGTGGTCATCGCGCCGGTCGCGACGTCGCGATCCTGGAGCACGGCGTCGAGGAGGTCGCGGTTGGTGCTGACCCCGTGCAGCCGTGACCGGCGCAGGGCTCCCCGCAGGGCGCGCAGGGCCGAGAGGCGGTCGGGGCCCCAGCTGACGACCTTGGCCAGCATGGCGTCGTAGTGGGTGCCGATCTCGTCGCCGGACGTGAACCCGGCGTCCACCCGGATGCCGTGGCGGGACAGCAGCCCAAGCTCGGTGTCGGCGGGGATCTCGAAGCGCGCCAGCCGCCCCGCCGTCGGCTGCCAGTCGGCCGCCGGGTCCTCGGCGTAGAGGCGCACCTCGACGGCGTGACCGGAAGGGGCCGGCGCACCGCCGGGCAGGATCTCGGCCAGCGTCCGGCCCTCGGCGACCGCGATCTGCGCCGCCACCAGATCGACGCCGGTGACGCACTCGGTGACCGGGTGCTCGACCTGCAGCCGGGTGTTCATCTCGAGGAAGAAGAACCGCCCCGACGCCGCGTCGTACAGGAACTCGACGGTGCCGGCGTTGGTGTAGCCGACCGCGTGGGCGGCCGCGAGCGCGGCGGCGTGCATCTCCGCCCGCACGTCGTCGGCGAGCCCGGGCGCGGGCGCCTCCTCCATCACCTTCTGATGACGCCGCTGGAGCGAGCAGTCGCGGTCGCCGAGCGCGACGGCGTTGCCGTGCTGGTCGCAGAGCACCTGCACCTCGACGTGCCGGCCCCGCTCGACGTAGGGCTCGACGAAGACGGTCCCGTCCCCGAACGCCGACGCGGCCTCCGCCCTGGCCGCCGCGATCTCGGCCGGCAGCGATTCGAGGGTGCGTACGAGGCGCATCCCGCGTCCGCCGCCCCCCGCGCTCGCCTTCACCAGCAGCGGCAGGTCGGCCTCGGTGGCCGACTCGGGGGCGAGGTCGTCGAGCACCGGCACCCCCGCCGCGCGCATCAGCTCCTTGGCGCGGACCTTCGACCCCATCGCCTCGATCGCCTCCGGCGGCGGACCGATCCAGACGAGACCGCCGTCGATCACGGCGCGCGCGAAGTCGGCGCTCTCGCTGAGGAACCCGTAGCCGGGATGGACCGCCTGCCCGCCGGAGCCGCGCACCAGGCGCACGATCCGCTCACCCTGCAGGTAGGTCTCCGCCGGCGTCACGCCCGGCAGCCGGGCCGAGTAGTCGGCCTCGGCGACGAAGGGCAGGTCGGCGTCCGCGTCGGAGAAGACCGCCATCGTCTCGATGCCCAGCCGGCGGCAGGTGGCGAAGACCCGCCGGGCGATCTCGCCACGGTTGGCCACGGCCACCAGCTGGATCTGGATCATCTCGCTCACATCCTGAAGACGCCGAAGCGGTCGGTGCCGGCGTACGGCACCGTGTCGATCACCGACAGGCAGATGCCCAGCACGGTGCGGGTGTCGCGCGGGTCGATCACGCCGTCGTCGTAGAGCATGCCCGACAAGAAGAAGGGCAGGCTCTGCTCCTCGACGCTCTGCTCGATGAACGCGCGCATGCCGGCGTCGGCCTCCTCGTCGTACGCCGGCCCCCCTCGCAGCTGCTTGGCCTCCGCGGCCGCGCGGGCGACCAGCGACAGCACGCCGGCCAGCTGCGCCGGGCCCATCACCGCCGACTTCGCGCTCGGCCAGGTGAAGAGGAAGCGCGGGTCGAAGGCGCGGCCGTTCATGCCGTAGTTGCCGGCGCCGTAGGAGGCGCCCATGATCACGCTCAGGTGCGGGACCCGGCTGTTGGAGACGGCGTTGATCATCTGGGCGCCGTGCTTGATGATGCCGCCCTGCTCGTACTCCTTGCCGACCATGAAGCCGGTCGTGTTGTGCAGGAAGAGCAGGGGTACGTCGACCTGGTTGGCCAGCTGGATGAACTGCGTCGCCTTCTGCGCCTCCTCGCTGAAGAGCACGCCCTGGGCGTTGGCCAGGATGCCGATCTGGCGGCCGTGCAGCCGGGCCCAGCCGGTGACCAGGGAGGCGCCGTAGAGCGGCTTGAACTCGTCGAAGGCCACCCCGTTGGTCGGGCTCACACCGTCGCAGATGCGCGCGATCACCTCACGCGGGTCGAAGGGCTCGCGCAGGTCGGTGGGGATGAGGTCGAGGAGCTCGTCGGGATCGGCGTCCGGC
This sequence comes from Nocardioides sp. LHG3406-4, assembly GCF_049897745.1. Classification (NCBI taxonomy): domain Bacteria; kingdom Bacillati; phylum Actinomycetota; class Actinomycetes; order Propionibacteriales; family Nocardioidaceae; genus Nocardioides; species Nocardioides sp. LHG3406-4. Next base: position 36,167 of record NZ_JAFCWV010000004.1, on the reverse strand, counting down.
TCGGCGTACCCGCTGGTTGAGGTGCGAAGGCGCCCCGGCGCCTGAGCCTCGAAACCTGCGGGGCCCACCGGGACCTCCGCCACCCCCGGCACCGCCTTGCGCCAGTTGAGCCTCGCGACGATCCGGCGACCGATCCTGATCGCGTCGGCCTCGTCGGTGGCCAGGTAGTCGGCGAGGCCGGAGGTGCGCGCATGCATCTCGGCGCCGCCGAGGGACTCGTCGTCGGACTCCTCACCGGTTGCCATCCTCACCAGGGGCGGCCCGCCGAGGAACACCTTGGCCTGCTCCTTGACCATCACCGTGTAGTCGCTCATGCCCGGCACGTAGGCGCCACCGGCTGTGGAGCTGCCGAAGACCAGCGCGATGGTCGGCACGTTCGCGGCACTGGACCGGGTGAGGTCGCGGAAGACCTTGCCGCCGGGGATGAAGATCTCCTTCTGCGTCGGCAGGTCGGCGCCGCCCGACTCGACGAGCGAGATGGTGGGCAGGCCGTTCTCGGCAGCGATCTGCGCGGCCCGGAAGCCCTTCTTCACCGTCCACGGGTTGCTCGCGCCGCCCTTCACGGTCGGGTCGTTGGCCGTGATCATGCACTCCACGCCCTCGACCACGCCGATGCCGGTGACCAGGCTCGCGCCGACGGCGAAGTCGGAGCCCCACCCGGCGAGCGGCGAGAGCTCGAGGAACGCCGAGCCCGCGTCGACGAGCAGCTCGATCCGCTCGCGCGGCAGCAGCCTGCCCCGTGCGTGGTGGCGGTCGACGTACGTCGCGCCGCCGCCGGCCACCGCCTTGGCGTGCTCGGCGTCGAGGTCGGCGATCCTGGCCAGCATCGCCGCCCTGTTCCTCGAGGTCGGGTCGGTCGCGGCAGACGCGCTCACACCAAGCCCTCCTCGACGTGCACGAGGCGCGACCGCATCCACTCGCCCAGCCCCTTCGCCTGTGGGTCGAAGCGGGTCGACGCGGCGACGCCGGCGCCGAGCAGGCCGTGGATCACCACGTTGACGGCGCCCAGGTTGGGCAGGTTGTAGACGTCGATCTCGAGCTCGGCGGCCTCCGGCACGAGCTCGCGCACCTTCTGCGGCGTGATCAGCTTGGCCAGCCACGTCACCCTGGCGGCGTGCTTGCCGTCGCCCACGGAGTCGTCGTGGGCGACCCAGAGCCCGACGTTGGCGTCGCCCCCCTTGTCCCCCGACCGGGCGTGCACGAACGCGCCGAGCGGCAGCCGGCGGGTGCGCGTGTCCGACGGGGCGGGGAACGGCGACGGGCGCCGGCCCACGACCGGGTCGTCGGCACCGAACTCGGTGGGATCGGCGATCACCTCGCGGGTGCCGTCGAAGTGCACGACCGTGTGCCGGACCCGGCCGCGGTCGACGTACTCGGCGCGGTAGATGCCGTACGCCGTGGGCCGTCCGGGCGGGGCCGTCATCGTGAAGCCGGGGTACGACGCCAGCGCGAGCTCGACGGTCGCGGCAGTGAACGCCCGGCCCACCGGGTCGGGTCGGGCGTCCTGGACCAGGCACCGCAGGCGGACGGACGCTGCCTCCTCGGTGTCGGCGTCGGCGACCGGCGCAGCGGGCTCGCTCCACTCCACCCGCTCGCAGGTGAGCCCCGGGGCGAGCTGCTCGCGCACCCAGGCAGCCTTGGCCCCGATGTCGAGGCCGGTCAGCACGAACTCGGCCTGGTTGCGGTAGCCGCCGAGCTCGTTGACGCAGACCTTGAGCCGCGCCGGCGGAGCGGAGCCCCGGACGCCGGAGATCGCGACGCGGTCGTCGGCCTGCTGCGCAAGCTCGACCGTGTCGAGGTGCGTGGTCACGTCGGGGCCGAGGTAGCGCGGTGACGAGATCTCGTAGACCAGCTGCGCCGTCACGGTGTCGACGTCCACCGCACCGCCCGTGCCGCCGTGCTTGGTGATGACGCTCGACCCGTCGGCGGCGATCTCGGCGAGCGGGAAGCCGAGCGGCCGGCTCCGGTCGAGCCGCAGGAAGCCGGAGAAGTTGCCGCCGGTGGCCTGGGTGCCGCACTCGATGACGTGCCCGGCGACGACGGCGCCGGCCAGCTCGTCGTAGGACGTCGGTCCCCAGCCGAAGTGCGCGACCGCGGGCCCGACGACCAGCGAGGCGTCGGTGACACGGCCGGTGACCACGATGTCGGCGCCCGCAGTGAGGGCGGCGGCGATGCCGAAGCCGCCGAGGTAGGCGTTGGCGGTGAGCGCACCCTCGAGGCCGAGTGCTCGCACATCGTCGCCCTCGATGTGGGCGATGCTCGGGTCCAGCCCGAGTCCTCGGGCGACCTCGCGCAGCCTGTCGGCGAGTCCCGCGGGGTTCAGGCCGCCGGCGTTGCTGACGATGCGCACGCCGCTCTCGAGCGCCAGACCGAGGCAGTCCTCGACCTGCCGGACGAACGTGCGCGCGTAGCCGAGCTCCGGGTCCTTGAGCTGGTCCTTGCCGAGGATCAGCATGGTCAGCTCGGCGAGGTAGTCGCCGGTGAGCACGTCGAGCTGCCCGCCGCTCACCATCTCGCGCATGGCGGCGAGCCGGTCGCCGTAGAAGCCGGAGCAGTTGCCGATCCTCAGCACGGTCATCTCGAGGCACGCCCCTTCCTCGACGGATCGGTCAACGCGGCGTCGAGGATGACGGCCCAGCGGTCGAGGATGCGCGCGCGGCGCCGGGAGTCGTCGGTGATCGTGGTGGCGAGTCCCAGCCCGCGCACGAGGTCCAGCGTGGCCTGCACGAGCTCGCGCGCGCCGGGCCGCGACTCGTCGGCGCCGAGGGCCTGCACGGTCAACCGGTGCGTGTCGCGGCCGACGCGCTGTTCGAGTGGGGCGACTGCGGCCAGCAGCTGCTCGTCGGTGCGGGCCGCGACCCACAGCTCCAGCGCCGCGGTGAAGGCCGGCGAGGTGGCGTGGTCGGCGAGCACCCGCAGGACCTGGCGGGTCCGCCGCGGCCCGGCAGGCACCTTCGACAGCGCTGCCTCGAGCTCCGCGCCGCGCAGGGCCGTGACGTGCTCGACCGCGGCGACGACCAGGTCGTTCTTCGTCGGGAAGTGGTGGAGCTGGCCGCCCCGCGAGACGCCGGCGCGCTCGCTGACGAGCGTGGTCGACGTACCGCTGAAGCCGTGCTCCACCAGGCAGTCCACCGTCGCGTCGAGCAGCCGCGCCCGCATGGCGCGGGTGCGCTCCTCCTGCGGCACGCGGACGGTCGTCACCACCCCATCGTCGTGGTGGACGCAGAAACAGTCAATGCTGACTGTTACTTGACGAGCAGGCGCAGGGTCTCCTCCCGGGCCGGCGAGGTGTCGGCGGCGGTGCCGGCCAGTGCGCCCGCGACCGGATGCACCATGACCTCGTCGACGCCGTACTCCGCCGCCAGGTCGGCGATCCGGGCCCGCGCGGAGGTGGCGTCGCCGATCACCCACCGCGATGCCATCGCCCGCACCAGGCCGGCGTGCTCAGCAGGCACGTCGACCGCCTCGGCCTCCTCCACGAGTCGCTGCGGGGTCAGCGGCTGACCGGTGCGCAGCGCCAGCATGGAGAGCAGCTGCGGCAGCGCCACCCGCTCCGCCTCCTCCTGGGTCGCGGCGGCCGTGACGTTGACCGTCAGGAACGTCTGCGGCTCCGGGTGCCTGTCGCTGGGCCGGTACGACGACCGGTACAGGTCGAGCGCCTCCGCGGTGCCCTGGCCGGCGAAGTGGTGGGCGAACACGTAGGGCAGGCCGCGTTCGGCTGCCAGCCGCGCTGAGTAGTCGGATGAGCCGAGCAGCCAGACCGGCGGCACGGACACGGCGTGCGGGGTGGCGTGCAGCGGGTGTGCGCGGCCGCCCACCGACATGCTCGCGCCCTCCGCGCTCATCAGCGTCATCACGTCCTCGACGTACCGCGGGAACAGGGAGACCCCGTCGTCGCCCGCGCCCTGCCGCAGGGCGTATCGCGTCAGCTGGTCGGTGCCCGGGGCCCGGCCGATGCCCAGGTCGATCCGGCCCGGGTGCGCCGCCTCGAGGAGGGCGAACTGCTCGGCCACCACCAGCGGCGCGTGGTTGGGCAGCATCACCCCGCCCGAGCCCACCCGGATGCGCGACGTCGCCGCGGCGACCATCGCGATGAGCAACGGCGGGTTGGTCGCCGCAACCGCCGGCATGTTGTGGTGCTCGGCCAGCCAGTAGCGCCGGTAGCCGAGCTCGTCGGCCACCCGCGCGAGCGACCGGGTCGCGGCCAGCGCCTCCCCGGTGGTCTGGTCGGTGCGCACGGGCACCAGGTCGAGCACGGACAGGGACGGCAGGTCGGTGGTCACTCGGGGGCAACAACCCGCCCGCCCAGGAATCATCCCGATTGGTTTCGGCGTCCACGCGCGGGGGGATGACCGAGGGGCATGCGTCGCCTACGGTGTGACGCGCCACCGAACGCCCACGAGGGAGAGACATGTCCAACTACGGCAACCCGCCGCAAGATCCATACGGCCAGCAGCCGCCGCAGGACCCGTACGGCCAGCAGCCGCCGGCGTCCGACCCCTACCGCCAGCAGCCGGCGTACGGTCAGCAGCCCGCATACGGCGAGCCGCCCACCTCGTCCGACCCCTACGGTCAGCAGCCGGCGTACGGCCAGCAGCCCTACGGGGCCCCGGCGGGCTACGCACACTGGCTCAAGCGAGTCGGGGCGTACATCGTCGACGGCATCCTGACCAACCTCGCCGGCCTGCCCCTGATCATCGGCTACATCATCTACATCGCCGAGGTCGACCCGGTGACGGATCCGGAGACGGGGGTCACGACCACCAGCGGCAGCGCGAGCGGCCTGTCGCTCATCTTGATCCTCATCGGCGCCATCACCTGGCTGGCGTTCTTCATCTGGAACACGTTCATCAAGCAGGGCCGCACCGGCTACACCATCGGCAAGGGTGTGCTCGGCATCAAGCTCATCGGGGAGCAGACCGGCCAGCCGATCGGCGCCGGCATGGTGTTCGTGCGCCAGATCGCGCACATCCTGGACAGCATCTGCCTGCTGGGCTACCTCTGGCCGCTGTGGGACGCCAAGCGCCAGACGTTCGCCGACAAGCTGCTGAGCACCGTGGTGATCGACCAGCCGAAGAGCTGACCGCTCGTCCTCACCGCCGCAAGGGCGTCGCAGCACTGCGCTGCGGCGCCCTTCGCGCGTCACTGCGGCCGGTCGAGGACTGCCACACTGGCGCGCATGACGAAGACGATCCTGATCACCGGCGCCTCGGGCGGTCTCGGCGCCGAGATGGCCCGCCAGTTCGCCGCGCTCGGCCACGACCTGGCGCTGTGCGCGCGTCGTACGGACCGGCTCGAGCGACTCAGGAGCGACCTCCTCGCCGACCACCCCGGGCGCCGGGTCGAGGTCAGGGCACTCGACGTCAACGACGACGACCAGGTCTTCGAGGTGTTCCGCGGGTTCCGGGACGACCTCGGCCGGATCGACCGGGTGGTGGTCAACGCCGGTCTCGGCAAGGGCGCCCCGATCGGCACCGGCGGCTTTGCGGCCAACCGCCAGACCGCGATGACCAACTTCGTCGCGGCGCTGGCGCAGTGCGAGGCCGCGATGGAGATCTTCCGCGCGCAGGACGCCGGGCACCTGGTGATGGTCTCCTCGATGTCCGCGGTGCGCGGGATGCCGAAGGCCATGACGACGTACGCCGCCACGAAGGCCGGCGTCGCGCACCTCGCCGAGGGGCTCCGTGCGGAGCTGCACGGCACGCCGATCAGGGTGACCGTGCTCTACCCCGGCTACATCGCCTCGGAGATGAACGACGGGGTCGCCGCCGCGGAGAACAAGCTGATGGTCTCCACCGAGAAGGGCGTGCGTGCGATGGTCGCCGCCATCGAGAAGGAGAGGGAGTCGGCGTTCGTGCCGACACTGCCCTGGGCGCCGCTGTCCGTGCTCCTCAAGCACGCGCCCCTGCCGCTCTTCAAGCGCCTCATCTGAGTCGTTGAGTTGCGCTCGCGTGCCCGTTGAGTCGCGCCCGCGTACCCGTTGAGTCGCGCCCGCGTACCCGTTGAGTCGCGCCCGCGTACCCGTTGAGTTGCGCCCGCGTACCCGCAACACGGCACACAGGCGCGACTCGAAGGACACGGTGGCGCAACTCAACGGTAGGTGAGCAGGTCTCCGGGCAGGTGGCTGTGCTCGTTGAAGGTGAGCAGCCGGGGGCCCGAGGGGCCGACGACCACCCGGGTGACGCCGGTGTTGACGTACGTCGTGTTGAAGGGCGCCCACAGCCGGGCCCGGCCGACGTGGTCCGCCTCGGGGTCGACGAGTGCCGCGCAGGCGACGGAGATCGGGCCCCCGGAGCTGACCACCACCACCGTGGACCCCGGCCCGGCTGACTCGGCCGCCCGCGCCAGCGCTGCGTCGACGCGATCCACGAAGCCGGTCCACGACTCGTGGTAGTCGTCGTCGTACTCGCCACCGGTCCACCGGGCGGTGGCTCCCTCGAAGACCCGCTGGAAGCCGCGCCGATCGAGCTCGCCCGCCGGCCGGTCGGGAAAGGCGGCCACCACGCCCAGGTGGTCGAACTCCGCCCAACCGGCGTCGACCGTCGGCTCGGCCGGCGAGCCCAGCCCTTCGAGAAGGCCCTCAGCCGTCTCGCGGTGCCGGCGCATGCCGCCGGAGACGACTGCCGTCGGCACCACCCGCTGCGCACCCAGCCAGCGGCCGAGCACGCGTGACTGCTCCCACCCGGCGTCGGAGAGCACGTCGTAGTCCGCAGCGCCGAACGACGCCTGCCCGTGCCGGACCAGCAGGAGCAGGCCCATCAGGCGATCAGGCCGCGGCAGCGCTGCTCGAGATGGGCGACGGCCGGCCCGAAGACGGCGTACTGCTCGTTGGTTGTCTGCTTGTGGACGTAGCGGTACCAGATCTGCTGGGCGATCACGGCGAGCCGGAACAGCCCGAACACCTCGTAGAACGACCACTGCCGGGGCGTGAGGGAGTAGCCCATCCGCTGACAGTAGTGGGCCACGATCTCCTCCCGCGTCCACATGCCCGGTGCGTTCGAAGGCTGGCGTCGGAATATCCGGAAGAACTCGTCGTCGTCGTCAGAGATCCAGTAGGCCAGGGCGCCGCCGAGGTCCATCAACGGGTCGCCGACGGTCGCCATCTCCCAGTCCAGCACGCCGATGATCCGCGTCGGGTCCTCGGCGTCGAGGACCAGGTTGTCGAGGCGGAAGTCGTTGTGGACGACGCAGCTCGCGACGTCAGCAGGCTGATGCTCCACCAGCCAGCCGGTGACGTCGGACCAGTCGCCGAGGTCGTCTGTACGGGCGTTGACGAGCCGCGCAGTCCATCCGTCGACCTGGCGGCGGACGTAGCCCTCTCCCTTGCCGAGGGCGTCGAGGGCCGGCACCGACGCGACCTCGACCGAGTGCAGCTCGACGAGTACGTCGAAGACGTTGCCGCACAGGTGGGCGGTCGCCCCAGGGGTGAGCCCCGGCGGGAGCTCACGTCTGGGGACGACTCCGACCAGCCTCTCCATCGCGTAGAACGGCGAGCCGATGACCGACTCGTCGTCGCACGACGCCACCATCGCCGGCACCCGCGGGAAGACGGGCGCGAGCGCCGCCTGGATGCGGTACTCGCGGCCCATGTCATGGGCGCCCTTCGCCTTCACCCCCGCGGGCGGGCGCCGCAGGATGAGCTCGCGTGCCGGCCAGCGCATCAGGTAGGTCAGGTTCGAGGCACCGCCCGGGAACTGGCGCACCTCCGGCGTCCCGGACAGCTCCTCGCGCAGCCGGTCGTCCACGTTCTCGCGCAACCACGCGGACGCGGCGCCGACGTCGAAGGCGTCCTCGGCGCGGACCGGCATGCTCTGGTCGCCGTCAGCCACGGGCCCGCTCCTCGAGCTTGCGGGCCTGCGCACGCATCATGGCGTCGTACGTCGCCCGGTCGGTCGTCTTCAGCGTGTACGCCGCCCTGGCGGCCTGGTCGGGGAGGATCAGCTCGTCGCCCCGCTCGATGCCCTCGATGACCGCCCGCGCGATGTCATCGGGTCCCCACGGCGACTCCTTGACGAGCTTCGCGACGACCGCGCCGACTGCCCCGTCGCTGCCGGTCAGGTGGTCGGCGAGACCCGAACGGAAGTAGGAGGGGCAGACCACGCTGGCCCGCACGCCGTGACCCGCGAGCTCGTGCCCGGTGGTCTCGGTGAGCGCGACGACCGCCGCCTTGGTGGCGTTGTACGACGCCATCCCGGCCGGCGGCACGAGGCCGGCGAGCGAGGCGATGTTGACGACGTGGCCGCTGCGCTGGGCCTTGAAGACCGGCACGAACGTCTTGATGCCGCGCACCGCGCCCAGCAGGTTGATGTCGACGAGGTGCTGCCACTCCTCGACGGTGTCGTGATCGAGGCGGCCGCCGCCGGCGATCCCGGCGTTGTTGACGAGGATGTCGAGCCCGCCCCAGGTCTGCTCGACGTGGGCCCGTGCCGCGGCCCAGTCGGCGTCGGAGGTGACGTCCAGCACCAGGTCGGCGCCGCGCAGGTCGGTCGAGAGCACGTCGTCGCCGCGCTCTCGGAAGGCCTCGACGAGAGCGCGGCCGAGGCCACCGTCGGCGCCGGTGACCAGCACCCGCGCCATCAGGAGTGCTTCCCGATCTCCAGCCGGGCCACCATCCCCTGGTGCACCTCGTCGGGACCGTCTGCCAGCCGGAGGGTCCGCGCGTTGACGTAGGCCATCGCCAGCGGGAAGTCGTCGGACATGCCCCCGCCGCCGTGCAGCTGGATCGCCATGTCGATCACCTGCTGTGCCATCCGGGGCACGGCCACCTTGATCTGGCTGACCTCGCTCAACGCGTTGAGAGGTCCGCCCTGGTCGAGCTTCCAGGCGGCGTGCAGGACGTGCAGCCGGGCCTGGTCGATGGCGATGCGGGCGTCGGCGATGCGCTCGCGGTTGCCGCCGAGGTTCACCAGCGGCTTGCCGAACGCCGTACGCTCCAGGCCCCGCTTGACCGCTCGCTCCAGCGCCATCTCGGAGAGCCCGATCAGGCGCATGCAGTGGTGCACCCGGCCGGGTCCGAGGCGGCCCTGCGCGATCGCGAACGCCTCGCCCGGACCGGAGATGATGTTGCCGACCGGCACGCGTACGTCGGTGAAGCTGACCTCGCCGTGGCCGACCGGCTCGTCCTGGTAGCCCATGGTGTTGAGCAGCCGCTCGATCCGCACCCCCGGGGCGTCGCGCGGGACCAGCACCATCGTGTGCCGGTGATGGCGGTCCGCGTCGGGGTCCGTCAGCCCCATGAACACGAAGATTCGGCAGTCGCGGTGACCCACGCCCGTCGACCACCACTTGCGGCCGTTGATGACGACCTCGTCGCCGTCGACGACCGCGGTGGCGGCCATGTTCGTGGCGTCGGAGGAGGCCACATCGGGCTCGGTCATGGTGAAGGCGCTGCGGATCCGGCCCTCGAGCAGGGGGTCGAGCCACTCGTCGCGCTGCGCCTGCGTGCCGTACCGCAGCAGCACCTCCATGTTTCCGGTGTCGGGTGCGTTGCAGTTGAAGACGGTCGGCGCGATCGCGGAACGCCCCATGAGCTCGGCCAGCGGGGCGTAGTCCACGTTGCTCAGGCCCTGCCCGCCGTCGGTGCCGAACCGGGCGGCGTAGTCACCCGCGTGCTGCTCGGGCAGGAACAGGTTCCACAGGCCCTGCTCGCGGGCCTTGGCCTTGAGCTCCTCGATGACGGGCAGCGGCTGCCACGGGTCGCCGGTGCGTCGTCGCTCGGCGAGGTCGCGGTGGTAGTCCTCCTCGACCAGGTCGACCTCGGCCTTCATGAACGCGGCGACCCGCTCGCGGAGATCGGCGGCACGGGGTGAGGGGGCGAAGTCCATCCCGCGACCCTAGCCTCGGTGGACCTGCACGGGGCCGCGGATGGAGCCCTCCGCGTTGTTGGAACGTTCGCGCATCGCGTGTTGCGCGAACGTTCCAACAACCGCCGATCCGCTGGCACGAACGTTCCAGCAACACCGGTTGCGCGAACGTTCCAACAACCGCCGATCCCCTGGCACGAACGTTCCAGCAACACCGGTTGCGCGAACGTTCCAACAACCGCAGAGGGGCCAGGCCGCCGACCCCCTCAGGCGGCCACCGTCAGCACCACGCGCGCCCGCCCCCGCGCGTCGAGCCACCGCCGCCGCGCCCGCAGCAGCCGGACGGACGACCAGGCCAGGAACGGCACGGCGACCAGCACCGACACCCGCCAGTCGGGCACCAGCGCGAGCGCGGAGAAGACGAGGCCGGTGAGCGTCGTGCTCACGGCCAGCCGCGTCGAGTAGCCCACCATCACCAGGGGCGGCGCCGGCGTCGCCCGGGCCGAGCGCATGTCGACCGAGAACGGCCGGCGGCCGGCCCAGCCCATGGCCACCGCGACGACCTGCGCGGTCACGACCACCAGCGTGCAGGCGATCGCGGTGAACTCGGCCGTGGTGGGCACGCCGGCCCGCAGGGAGGCGAGTACGACGGTCACGGCGGCGCCGAGCATCAGCCACTCGGCCAGCACCCAGCTGCGGGCGGCGAACACCGCCGCCGGCTCGACCGGCAGGCTCTCGCGCCACAGCGCGCCGCGACCGTCGAGGCACCAGGCGTTCACCCCGAAGAGGAGGGCGCCGCCGCTCGCCACGAGGCCGGGCAGCACGGTGATCTGGTTCCAGTCCAGGGCACCGGCCATCGCGATCGCCCCCGGTCCTATGGCCAGCACGATCAGCCCCCGGCGCATCGGCACCGACCGCCAGATCGAGCCGCGGTCGATGCGCACCAGCATCGCGAGGTCGCTGCGAGGCATCGCGCGCGAGGGATGCACGCTCGACTCGATCCGCAGCTCGTCGCGCGGCACCCGGGTCGACGCGAGGTGCGCCGGCACGATGCCGACCAGCACCCCCACGACGATCAGCACGACCTCGACGACCAGCCCGAGCGGCCACGCCCACGTCCACCCGTCGCGCATCGAGGAGGCGGCGACGACCAGGTGCTTGGTGGGCATCGCGTCGAAGAGCTCGTTCAGCCGGCCGCTCATCTGCAGCCACACCGCGGCCGCGACCGCCACCGTCGTGATCGCTCGTACGACCCAGGCGCCGTGCGGCCCGCGGCGTACGGCCTCCGACGTCCACGCCACGACCTGCGCGAGCGCGGTCGCCGCCGCGATCCACAGCACGATCATCGGCAGCAGGTAGGGCAGCCCCGCCGGACCCAGCGCGTAGGCACCGGCTCCCAGCAGCGTCCAGGCCTGCAGGATCCAGGCGATGTTCAGGGGCGCCATGACGAGCGCCCCGAGGTGGTCGGTGGTGGGGCTCACGGGGAAGGCGACGGCCTGCTCGCGCGCGAGCAGCTCACGGCCGCCGCCGGACGCGACCGCCGAGACGATGGCCAGGGCGAGGAACCCGGCGAGCATGGACGGCAGCACGAGGAGCACGCCGAAGGCCTTGTCGGCGCCACCGGCCCCGGGCACCCAGGCCGGCGCCACCGCGACCGCTGCGGTCAGCCCGACGAGGACCGCCAGAAACCGGCCGGCCGCACGCGGTCGTCGTACGCACCGGGCTCGAAAGGCGATGAGCTCGCGGGTGTCGGCGACGGCGCGCCACAGCTCGGCGGGCTCAGTCCAGGAGTGCCCGGTAGGCATCGGCCCCGGCCTCCCCCGACAGCGCCTCGGCCCCGAGCTCGGCCACCCGGGCCCCACCGCGCAGCACGACCGCGGTCTCGCAGGCTTGGACGGCGAGGTCGCGCAGATGCGTGGACACCAGGACGCAGGCGCCGCGGGCACGCGCGTCGGCGATGACCTCGAACGTCGCCTCGACCCCGATCGGGTCGACGCCGTCGAAGGGCTCGTCTAGGAGGAGCACGGCAGGCCGATGGAGCGCCGCCAGGATCACCGAGAGCCGGCGGCCCATGCCGTGGCTGAACCCCGCGGTCACCCGATGGGCAGCGTCTCCGAGCTCGAACCGCTCGAGCAGGTCGCGGGCCTCGGCCTCCCAGTCCGGCATCCGTCGCAACCTGGCGGAGAGCTGGAGGTGCTCCCACGGCGTCGCCCGGGGCACGAGCCCACCGACGTCGGGGCAGTAGCCGACGGCCCGCTTCACCCTCAGCGTCTCGGTGCGTACGTCGTGGCCGAGCACCACCGCCCGCCCAGCCGTCGGCGGGACCACTCCGGCGAGCACCCGCATGGTGGTCGACTTGCCCGCGCCGTTGCGGCCCAGGAGCGCCGTCGCCTGGCCGGCGGCGGCGTGCAGGTCCACCCCCGACACCGCCTCCACCTCGCCGAAGCGCACGTGGAGGTCGCGCACGTCGACGGCGAATTCGCTCACCGGGCCAGTGTGCCTGCCTGGCAGGGCCTGCGGGTGGGGAACGTCGGGATCCCCGAGCCCCCGGGGATCCCGACGGCGACGTCGCGCGCGCCCGCCTCAGGTGGGGAAGGACCCGCCCTTCGCCAGCAGGTCCGTGAGGTACGCCGTCGGCCGGAACCGGTCGCCGTACGTGTCGGCCAACTCCTCGGCGCGAGCGACGAACGCCGCGAGGCCGACCGCACCGGTGGCGGACTCGTAGCCGGTCATGAACTGCGCCGCGCCGCCGGTGTTGGGCGGGAAGCCGATGCCCATGATGGAGCCGATGTTGGCGGCGGCAGCAGAGGTGATGACCCCCTCCTCGAAGCACCTAGCGGTCTCGAGCGCCTCGATGAAGAGCATCCGGTCCTTGATGTCCTGGAGCGGGATCTGGTCGGCAGCCACCGGGAACTCCGCGGCCAGGCCCGACCAGAGTCCGGCGCGCCTGCCCGCCTCGTCGTACTCGTAGAAGCCGGCCCCCTTGAGGCGCGACGGGCGACCCAGCTCGATCATCTTCTCGACGACGGCGGTGGCCGGTTCGGGCTCCACCTCGCGACCCGCGGCGCGGAAGGCCTCCTCGTTGGCCAGCCGGATCTTCCTCATCAGCTCCATGTTGAGCTCGTCGCTGATCTGCAGCGGCCCGACCGGGAAGCCGGCCTGGGTGGCTGCCCGCTCCAGCGAGACCGGGTGCACGCCCTCGGCGAGCATCCGCAGGCCCTCGTTGATCTGGGTGCCGATGACGCGGGAGGTGTAGAAGCCGCGGCTGTCGTTGACGACGATCGGCGTCTTCTTGATCTGGCGTACGACGTCGTAGGCCTTCGCCAGCGCGACGTCGGAGGTCGCCTCGCCGCGGATGATCTCGACCAGCGGCATCTTGTCGACCGGCGAGAAGAAGTGCAGGCCGATGAAGTCCGCCGGCCGGTCCACCCCGCCCGACAGCTCGGTGATCGGCAGCGTCGAGGTGTTGGAGCACAGCAGCGCGTCGTCGTTGACGTACGGCGCGACCTCGGCGAAGACCTTCCGCTTGAGCGACGGGTCCTCGAACACCGCCTCGATCACCAGGTCGCAGCCGGTCAGGTCGGCCGGGTCAGCGGTCGGGGTGATCCGCGCCAGCAGCTCGGCCTTCTTCTCCTCGGTCGAGCGGCCGCGGGAGATCGCCTTGTCGAGCAGCGCCTCGCAGTGCGCCTTGCCCTTCTCGGCGCTCTCGAGCGCGACGTCCTTAAGCACGACCTCCATGCCGGCCCGGGCACAGGAGTACGCGATGCCGGCGCCCATCATGCCGGCCCCGAGCACGCCGACCTTGACGGCCTGGTACGGCGGGATCCCGTCGGGCCGCAGCGACCCGGAGTTGATCGCCTGGAGGTCGAAGAAGAACGCCTGGATCATGTTCTTGGCGTTCTGGCCGACCACCAGCTTGGTGAGGTAGCGGCTCTCCACCCGCGATGCGGTGTCGAAGTCGGTGGACGCCCCCTCGACGGCGGCCGACAGGATCGCCCGCTGGGCGGGGTACACCGCACCCTTGGTCTGCTTGCGCAGCAGCGCGGGGAACGCCGGCAGGAACGCCGCGAGCTTGGGGGTGGCCGGGGTGCCTCCCGGCATCTTGTAGCCGGCGACGTCCCACGGGTTCTGCGTCGACTCGGGGTGGGCGCCGATCCACGCCTTCGCAGCCGGCACCAGCTCCTCCAGGCTGCCGACGAGCTCGTCGACCAAGCCTTTCTCCTTGGCCTGGGCGGGCTTGAAGCGAGTGCCCTGGAGCAGCACGTCCATGAGCGCGGACTGGAGGCCGAGCATGCGAACGACGCGGGTGACCCCGCCACCGCCCGGCAGCAGGCCCAGGCTGGCCTCGGGCAGGCCGATCTCGGTGCGCCCGTCGTCCACGGCGATCCGGTGGTTGCAGGCGAGCGCGATCTCGAGTCCGCCGCCGAGCGCGGCGCCGTTGATCGCGGCCACGACCGGGCGCGGGAACCTCTCGAGCGACCGCAGCGTCGCCTTGACCGACTCCACCAGAGCGAACACCTCCGCAGCGTCGTCCTTGGTGGCCGAGGAGAGCATGCTCAGGTTGCCGCCGGCGAAGAAGGTCTTCTTCGCACTGGTGACCACCACGCCGGTGACGCCGCCGTCGGGCGCGTCCTGCTCGTCGTACAGGCGCTCCACGGCGGCCTGCATCGAGCGCTGGTAGAGCTCGTTCATGGTGTTGGCGCCGGCCGTCGGGTCGTCGAGGGTCAAGGTGACGATGCCGTCGGCATCGCGGTCGTAGCGGACCGCGGTCTGGGTCTCGGTGGTGGTGCTCATGAGTGGTGTGGTCCCTTTCAGACGAGCTCGACGATGGTGGCGATGCCCATGCCGCCGCCGACGCAGAGCGTGGCCAGGCCGCGCTTCTGGTCGCGGCGCTCGAGCTCGTCGATCAGGGTGCCGAGGATCATCGCGCCGGTCGCGCCGAGGGGGTGGCCCATGGCGATCGCGCCACCGTTGACGTTGGTGATCTCGTGGCTGATGCCGAGATCGCGCATGAAGTGCATGGCGACGGCGGCGAAGGCCTCGTTGATCTCGAAGAGGTCGATGTCGCCGACCTCGAGGCCGGCCTTGGCCAGCGCCTTGCGGGCAGCGGGGGCGGGCCCGGTGAGCATGATCGTCGGGTCGGCGCCGGAGACGGCGGCGGCGACGATGCGCGCCCGCGGGGCGAGGCCGAGGTCGCTGCCGACCTGCTCGTTGCCGATCGCCATGACGGCGGCACCGTCGACGATGCCGGAGCTGTTGCCGGCGTGGTGCACGTGGTCGATCCTCTCGACCCAGTGGTACTTCTCCAGGGCCACGTCGTCGAACCCCGCGTCTGCGCCCAGCTGCGCGAAGCTCGGCCTGAGCCCCGCGAGGCCCTCGGGCGTGGTGTCGGGGCGGATCAGCTCGTCGTGGTCGAGCACGGTGAGGCCGTTGAAGTCCCTGACGGGTACGACGGAGCCGGCGAAGTAGCCGTTCGCCCACGCCTTGGCGGCGCGGTGGTGCGACTCGGCCGCATAGGCGTCGACGGCGGCGCGGTCCCACCCGCCGAGGGTGGCGATCAGGTCGGCGCCGATGCCCTGCGGAACGAAGCCGGTGGTGAGCGCGGTGGCCGGGTCCATCGCCCAGGCGCCCCCGTCGGAGCCCATCGGCACCCGGCTCATCGACTCGACGCCGCCGGCGAGGATGAGGTCCTCGAAGCCGCCGCGCACCCGGGAGGCGGCCTGGTTGACTGCCTCGAGCCCGGACGCGCAGAAGCGGTTCAGCTGCACGCCGCCCACGGTCTCGGGATAGCCCGCGGCCAGGGCGGCCGTCTTGGCGATGTCACCGCCCTGCTCCCCGATCGGGGTGACGACACCGAGCACGATGTCGTCGACCCGGTGGGTGTCCAGGGAGGGGTTGCGCTGCTGGACCTCGTCGAGGAGTCCGACGATCAGGTCGACGGGCTTCACCTCGTGGAGGGAGCCCACCGCCTTGCCCTTGCCACGCGGCGTACGGATGTGGTCGTACACGAATGCTTCAGCCATGACCGTCCTTGGGGAGAGATACCTGCCTCGATTGTGACATCATCACTGTCACTATGGTCAAGGTCAGCCCTGTGGCCCCTGTCACCTGACGGAGGAGTACGTCGTGCCCCAGCCGGCATCCGAGCCCGAGAGCGACGTCGAGGGCCTGCTGACCCTCGACGAGCTGACCGCCCGGGTCGGCATCAGCGTGCGCAACGTGCGGTTCTACACCACCCGCGGCCTGGTGCCGCCCCCGATCCGGCGCGGCCGCTCGGGATACTACTCATCCGACCACGTCGCCCGGCTCGAGCTCGTCCAGGAGCTCCAGGGCCACGGCTTCACCCTGGCGGCGATCGAGAAGTACGTCTCCAACATCCCCGCCTCGGCCACGCCCGAGGACATCGCGCTGCACCGCGCGATGCTGGCGCCGTGGGAGGCCGAGCGGGCCGTCGAGATGAGCCGCGCGGAGATCACGGCGCGGGCGGGGCGCGCGCTCAGCGACGACGAGCTCGCGACCCTCGACGCGCTGGGCATCGTCTCCCCTGGGAGGCGCGGGCGGTACGACGTCGCGGTCTCGCAGCTCTCGGTCGGCGTCGGGCTGCTCGACCTGGGCATCCCCGTCGAGGCGGCCCGGGCGGCGGCCGGGATCTACGCCGCGCACGGCCGGGCGCTGGCCCAGGAGATGCACGAGCTGTTCCTGACGACCGTCTGGCCGGCGTACAAGGAATCGGGCACCAGCCCCGAGCGGCTGCGGGAGGTCGTCGAGCGGCTCAAGCCGCTGTCGATCGCCTCCCTGGTCTCGGCCTACGAGTCGGCGATGGACGAGACCAAGCGCGAGAGCATCGCCCGCCGCGCCCGCTGAGACGCACAAGGGCCCCGCCACACAGACGTGTGACGGGGCTCGTGCTGTGAGCGATCAGGCCTTGAAGGCGTCCTTGACGTCCTTGGCGGCGTCCTTGACCTTCTCGCCGGCGTCCTTGGCGTGCGCCTTCGACTGGTCGTTACGCCCCTCGGCCTCGAGCCGCTCGTTGTCGGTGGCCTTGCCGGTGCCTTCCTTGGCGTGGCCCTTGGCGTCCTCGAGCTTGTTCTGTGCCTTGTCCGCGAGTCCCATGAGTGGTCCTTCCTTCGGGGCTGGATCTCTCCAGCCAAGCACGGAATCGGCTCAGATCAACTCGTCCGAAGGGATGAGGCCGGCGATCAGCGGCGACCGGAGCTGAACGACGCGACGCTGTGGGAGCCGCCGCCGGCACCGGCACCGGCACCGGCGCCGCTGCGGCGCTGACGCGGGGCGCCCTGGCGCTGGCCCCTCGGGGCGCCCTGCTTCTGGCCGGTCGGCTTCTCGCCGCCCGCCTTCTGGCCACCCTGGGCGCTGCGACCACCGCCGGACTGCTGTCCGGTGGGCCGGCTGCCGCCACCACGCGGACGGTTGCGGCCGCCGCCGGAGCGACGGGCGCGACCCTGACCGGTCGGCGAGGAGCCGCCACCGGACCCGGCGGGAAGCTCGACGGCGTAGCCGCCGGGCACCAGCGTGCGGTCGCCCGGCACCAGCTGGACCAGGATCGGGTGACCGACCCCGTCGACCCTGGTGATGGTCGGCTTGATGCCTGCGGCGCGGGTGAGGTCGCGGACCTCGCGCACCTGCTCGTTGGTCATCATGGTGACCACGGTGCCCTCGGCACCGGCTCGCGCCGTACGCCCGGAGCGGTGCAGGTAGGCCTTGTGCTCCGACGGCGGGTCGGCGTGCACGACGAGCGAGACGTCGTCGACGTGGATGCCGCGGGCTGCGACGTCGGTCGCGACGAGCGTGCTCGCGAGGCCGGCGTGGAAGGCGTCCATGTTGCGGGTGCGGGCGTTCTGCGACAGGTTGCCGTGCAGCTCGACCGACGGCACACCGAGCTTGTTGAGCTGGCGGGCCAGCGCCTTGGCGCCGTGCTTGGTGCGGGTGAAGATGACGGTGCGGCCGGGGCCGCTGGTGAGGTCGACCAGCACGGGCAGCTTCTGGTCGCGGCCGCCGAGGTGCAGCACGTGATGGGCCATCGTGGAGATCGGCGACTGCGCGGAGTCGGCCTGGTGGGTGACCGCGTTGGTCAGGAACCGCTTCACCAGGCTGTCGATCGCGTTGTCGAGCGTCGCGGAGAAGAGCATCCGCTGCCCCGACTGCGGGGTGCGGTCGAGCAGGCGGCGCACGGACGGCAGGAAGCCGAGGTCGGCCATGTGGTCGGCCTCGTCGAGCACGGTGATCTCGATGGCCGACAGGTCGCAGTGGCCCTGGCCGATGAGGTCCTCGAGGCGGCCGGGGCAGGCGATGACGATGTCGGCGCCCTTCTTGAGGCCCTGCACCTGCGGGTTCTGGCCGACGCCGCCGAAGACGGTCTGGGTGCTGAGGCCGGCGGCCCTGGCCAGCGGCTGGAGCGCCTGGGCGATCTGGCCGACCAGCTCACGGGTCGGGGCCAGGATCAGCGCGCGCGGCTTGCGCGGCATCGCCGGCAGCTTCGCGGCGTCGAGCCGGGCGACCAGGGGCAGCAGGAACGCGTAGGTCTTGCCGGAGCCGGTGCGGCCGCGGCCGAGCACGTCGCGCCCGGCGAGCGAGTCGGGCAGCGTCGCGGTCTGGATGGGAGTGGGAACGGTGATGCCCTGCTCGGCGAGGAGCGCAGACAGGACAGTGGGCACGCCGAGCTCGGCGAAGGTCTGGGAAGACAAGGGAGAGTGACTTTCGGTTGGCGTCTCGCCAACACATCACGCCGTGAGGCGGAAACGTGTGCCTCCATGACGGAGGGCGGGGAACCCGCTGCTGCCCGGGGCAAGACTGGCCGGACTGCTGTCGACAACAGTAGTGGATCCGGTCCAGAAGCATTGAATCCCGGTGAATCAGCTGAAGGCGAGCACCCCGTCGTCGATCGGGGCGCGGCGGATCGACCGGACGTCGTACAGGTAGTTCTGGCGCAGCCGCCACGGCTCCACGTCGCCCTGCTTCGGGAGCTGGTCGAGGGAGCGCAGCACGTAGCCGGCCATGAAGTCCATGAACGGGCGGCGCTCGACCGCGGGGTCGTCCACGGGTACGACGACACGCTGGCCGTGCTCGTCGAGGTGGGCCAGCACGCGGCAGACGTACTCCGCGACGAGGTCGGCCTTGAGCGTCCAGGAGGCGTTGGTGTAGCCGATCGTGTAGGCGAAGTTGGGCACGCCGGAGAGCATCAGCGCCTTGTAGGCCATCGTGTCGGGCAGTGCGACCGGCCGCCCGTCGACGACGAGATCCATGCCGCCGAAGGCCACCAGGTTGAGCCCGGTGGCGGTCACGACGACGTCGGCCTCCAGCTCCTCACCGGACCCGAGCAGCACGCCCTGCTCGGTGAAGCGGTCGATCGTGGCGGTGACGACCGACGCGTCGCCGCGCGAGAGCGAGCGGAAGAGGTCGCCGTCCGGCACCAGGCACAGCCGCTGGTCCCACGGGTCGTAGACCGGCTTGAAGTGGGTGTCCACGTCGTACCCCTCGGGCAGCGCCTTGACCGTCGCCCGGCGGATCATCGCGCGCACCAGGTCCGGCCGTCGCTGCGAGAGCTGGTAGAGACCGGTGGCCACGGCGACGTTCTTCCAGCGCGTCAAGGTGTACGACGCCCGCTCGGGCAGCAGCCGGCGCAGCCCCCGCGCGATCCGGTCGACCTCCGGCAGCGCCAGGACGTAGGTGGGCGAGCGCTGGAGCATGGTCACGTGCCCGGCGCCGGAGCCGGCGAGCGCCGGCACGAGCGTCACCGCGGTGGCACCGGAGCCGATGACCAGGACCTGCTTCCCGGCGTAGTCGAGGCCTTCGGGCCAGTGCTGCGGGTGCACGACGACGCCGCGGAAGTCGTCGACGCCGTCGAAGGGCGGGGTGAAGCCCCGGTCGTAGTCGTAGTAGCCGCTGGTGCACCACAGGAAGTCGCACGTCATCGCGAACGGCTCGCCGTCGCGGGTGCCGGTGACGGTCCAGCGCGCGGTGTCGGTGTCCCAGGACGCACTGGTGGCATGGACGCCGTAGCGGACGTGCTCGTCGACGCCGTACTCGCGCGCGGTCTCGCGGACGTACGCCAGGATCGACGGGCCGTCGGCCAGCGCCTTCTCGCCGCGCCACGGCTTGAAGCGGTAGCCGAGGGTGAACATGTCGGAGTCGGACCGCACCCCGGGGTAGCGGAACAGGTCCCAGGTGCCGCCGCTCGCGTGCCGCCGCTCGAGGATCGCGTAGGAGCGCTGCGGGTGCTGGCGGCTGAGTTGGCACGCCGCGCCGATGCCGGAGAGGCCGGCCCCGACGAGGAGCACGTCGACGTGCTCGAGGCGGTCGTGGGTCATGACTGGACGGCCGTCCCGTTGGCGATGAGGGAGTCCACGTCGGCGATGCCCCACGCGGCGAGGGCCTCGCGGGTGTGCGCGCCGGCCGCCCGGGCGGGTGGGAGGCCGAGGGCGGACGGGGTGCGGGAGAAGCGCGGCGCGGGCGCCGGCTGGGTGAGCCCGTCCACGTCGACGAACGTCCCGCGGGACGCCAGGTGGGGGTGCTCGGCAGCCTCGGAGAGCGGGACGATGCCGGCGACGCACGCGTCGGTGCCCTCGAAGACCGCCACCCACTCGGCCTGCGACCGCTCCTTGAAGCGCGCCGTGAACGAGTCCCGGATCGCCTGGTGGTTGGCCGGGTCGTCGCGGTCGGGCACGTCGACCTCGAGCAGCCGCACCAGCTCGTCGTAGAACTGCGGCTCGAGCGCGCCCACGGACATGTGCCGGCCGTCGGCGGTCTCGTAGACGTCGTAGTAGGGGAGGCCCCCGTCGAGCAGCCCCGAGACGCGCCGCTCGTGCTGCAGCCCGAGGGCGGTCAGCGTGACGGCCATGGCGTTGAGGTGCGCCGTGCCGTCGACGATCGCCGCGTCGACGACCTGCCCCTGCCCGCTGATGCGCGCCTCGAGGAGAGCGGCCAGCACCCCGATCACGAGGTACGTCGACCCGCCCCCGAAGTCGCCCACCAGGTTGGCCGGGAAGTGCGGGCGCGTGCGGTCCTGGCCGAGCCCGAACAGGGCGCCGGTGATCGCGATGTAGTTCATGTCGTGACCGGCGCTCACCGCGAGCGGGCCGTCCTGGCCCCAGCCGGTCATCCGGCCGTAGACCAGCCGCGGGTTGCGCTCGAGGCAGGCCTCCGGGCCGAAGCCGAGTCGCTCGGCGACCCCGGGGCGCATCCCCTCGACGAGCACGTCGGCACCCTCGACCAGATCGAGTACGACGCCCGCCGCGGCGGGCTGCTTGAGGTCGAGCGCCACGCTGGGTCGCCCGCGGCCGAGCACGTCCTTGCCGTTCGGCGGGAACATGCCCCCATCGGGGCGCTCGACGCGGATCACGTCAGCGCCGAGATCGGCCAGGATCATGCAGGCGTGCGGACCGGGGCCAATGCCGGCGATCTCGACGACCTTCACCCCTCGCAGCGGTCCGGTCCCCTGGCCCAGCGCGTAGTCCATGCGGCCGGTCATGACCCGATCATGACAGAGACCGTGACAGGTCCGGTGTCAGCGTCGCACGCCCGACCGACGCCCCGGATCGGCAGGTTTGGCCCTCGCCGGCCGGGGGTATCGGCGTACCCGAGGAGGGCACGACGATGAACATCAACGTCATCCACCAGGCGTTCACCCAGGCCAAGGCCGACGTCGCCGAGGGTGCGGGTCGCCTCAAGAGCGATCGCGACAGGATCGACACCCGGGTCTCCGGCTTCCTGGGCAGCGGCTGGACCGGGGTGGCCGCCGACTCGTTCGTCGACGCCTGGGGCGACTGGAAGGTGGCCGCCACCGACGTCCTCGACGGCCTGGTGGCCATGGGCGAGCTGCTCGAGGCCGCGCACAAGGACTACATCGACGCTGACGACACCTCGCAGCAGCAGCTGGACCAGCTCTCCGCCCGGCTCATCGACCGGCTGGGAGGCTGACCATGGGCGACGTGAACCGGTTCACGGTCGACTCCGACGAGCTCGACGCGGTCATCGCCGACGTCGAGAAGACCGAGGCGGCGCTGCAGTCGCTGACCGAGGACCTGGAGGCCCAGATCAAGGCGCTCCAGTCGGTCTGGGGGGGCCTGGCGGCCGACGCCCAGCAGGCGGCCCAGCAGGAGTGGGACCAGGGCATGGCCGCCATGCGTACGGCGCTCAACGAGCTGCGCCAGGCAGCGCGGGCGGCTCACGGCAACTACACCGGCGCGGCGACGACCAACGTCACGATGTGGGAGAGCCTGTCATGAGGCTCGACGTCGACGCGGCGGGCTACGACTCCGCGGCCGAGGCCTTCGTCGGCGGCAACAGGCTGATCGCGAGCGCCTACGCCACGCTGACCTCGAAGCTCGGCGGCTACTCCGCCATGGGTGGTGACGACCGGTCCTCGGAGGACTTCGTCAACAACTACGACCCGGCCGCCGCCGAGGTGGTGGCCGGCATCGCCGAGCTGGCGACGTCCTTCGGCACCCTCGCCACGGTGACCGCCGAGTCGGGCAACAACCACCGCAACGCCAACGCCGGCTCGGTCTACAAGCAGGCCCAGCCCACCGGGGACGACGCCGCCCCCGACCCGCAGACGGTCGGCTCCTACACCCCGCCCAGCTCGCTGGGCTCCGACAACGCCGACATGCCGGAGTTCTGGAACCTCGTCGTCGACCACCTCCAGGGCTGGGCCTGGCCGAGCGCCGATGTCGACAAGCTGCGCCAGGCAGCCGGCACGTGGCGCACGATGGCGGGCGACCTCGACCGGGCCCCGTCGTACGCCGAGACCGCAGGCGCGCAGCTCAGCGCGCAGCGGTCGCCCGAGATCGCCCTCGCGCGCAGCGCCGTCTCCGACGTCAAGCAGGCGTCGACCGACCTCGCAGCGGAGTGCCGCAGCCTGGCCGAGTCCTGCGAGGAGTACGCCACCAAGGTGGAGACCACGCGCGAGGTCGTCATCGGCCTGCTGAAGGATCTGGCCATCGAGATCGGCGCGACCGCCGTGATCAGTGGCATCGCGAGCGTTTTCACCTTCGGTGGCGCCGCCGCCGTGGGCGCCGGGGTAGCGGTCCAGCGCGCGATCTCGTGCGCCCGCAGGATCATCGCCGCCATCAAGGCCATCAAGGTGATCAAGGCCATCGGCGCGATGGCCCGCTCGGTCTCGAAGGTGAAGGGCGTCCGCACCGTCCTGCGGCGCTTCCAGAGCGCGCGCCGGCTGCGTCACAAGCCCACCGGCAAGCTGCCTCCGAAGGGGCGGCCGGGCTCCTACGGGTACGACAGGAGCGGCGACCGGCTGCCCTACGCCAACGGCCGGCCGTCGTACGGCAGGGAACAGGTCGACGAGGTCTGGAGCAAGGCGCAGGACGAGGCCGGCGAGGTCTGGGTCCGCAACAAGGACGGCCAGCTGGTCAAGATCGAGTGGAGGCCCGGTCAGCCACGCGAGGGCGTGTGGGACATGGGGCACGTCACCGGCCGGGAGTACCGCCACCTGCGCGACGACTACCTCAGCGGGAAGATCTCCAAGGACGAGTTCCTCAGGGAGGTCCGCGACCCCGACAACTACCGCGTCGAGCATCCCGGGCGCAACCGCTCGCACGTCGACGAGGGCGGCTAGGGCGATAGGCTCGCGACATGGCTTGGCTGAAGCGGGACAACGGCGACGACTCGGCTCTGCACGGCGCCGCCGCACGCGGCAGCTACGACGAGTTCGAGGCCGTCTACGACCCCTCCGAGGCGAAGAAGGACTTCTCTGGCGCGTCCCTGCTGGGCCTCGCGCTCGGCAACGGGGATCCCGCTGCGCGCGTCGCGATCGCCAATCGCCTGCTGGACGACGGCGCCGACGTGATGGCCCACGGCGACGAGCTGCACGTCCTGCTCGGGGCGACCGCCCACGACTTCGAGGCCGAGCCGGCCCTGCTGCGGCGGATGCTCGACGCCGGGGCCGACGTCAACCGGGTGGTCCCGAGGTTCGGCACGCCGCTCGAGACGCTGGCCGACGTGTTCAAGTTCAGCGACGCGACGCTGGCGCCGTTCTACGACGTGCTCTTCGATCGTCCCGACCTCGACCTGCTCCAGCAGGGCAACTTCGACAAGTCCGTCTACGCCAACATCCAGCAGATCTCGGCCAAGCGCGCCGACCTTCTGGCGCGGGCCGACGCCTACCTCACCGCACGCGGCATCCCGATCCCCGAGTAGTCCCCACCCCATCGGTCACGGAGGCGACATGTCGAGCACCATCGAGTTCATCCCCGGCGCCGGAGCGTGCCTGGCGTCCAACAACGTCATGAACCAGGCCGGACGCGTCAAGTGGATGGTGCGCGAGGAGTCCAAGGCCGCCGCTGACAACGGCTGGCGGATCTTCAGCGACATCGACACCTCGGAGTACCTCCACGACGCCGCCAACCTGCAGATCGTCGACTTCAACCGGGTGTGCGAGATCGAGCCCGCCCTGATCGGCATCTGGGACCTGCCGGTCGGGTCCGACCTGCAGATCGTCGACGAGGGCAACGGCATCGAGATCGTCGACACCGCGACCGGCCGGCCGATCCCGCGCGAGGACCTGTACGCCCCCGACCTGCCCGAGTGACGAGAGCACGACCATGACCAGCGCAGGCACCCTGGGCGGCGCGGACCGCCCGGACCCGTTCACGGAGTTCACCGGCGACCCGGAGGCGGCGCGGCTGCTGCGCAGCAACCTCACCGCCATCGCCGAGCAGCACGCCGGCACCGCCATGGCGCAGCTGGTGCGCGACGTACTCTCCGGCCGTCGGGAGATCCGCGACCTCGAGCACGACCGGGAGTTCATGGCCCTCACCCGCTCCGGGGTGCAGCAGTACGAGGACTACTGGGACTCCCTGTCCGACGAGGAGCGGCAGCAGCTGACCCGCGAGGCCGAGGCCAGGCTCGACGAGTTGGAAGGTCCGTGAGCCCAGGCCGTCCGGGTAGTGACGCAGGCGGGGGTACGCCGCGGCGGCCCGGCCGGTCGCTAGGTTTGCCGACATGATCCGCGACTACACCGACGAGGAGGCCAGGCGCGCACTGCTGCTCAAGTGGGGCATGGCCGCGGCCGACGAGATCCCGGCGTGGGTGGCCGAGATGGACTACGCGCTCGCACCGCCGGTCGCCGAGGCGCTGGCCGAGGCGGTCTCGCGGGGCGTCGTCGGCTATCCGCCGCTGGAGACGGGCGGCGAGCTGGGCAAGGCCTACGCCGGGTTCGCGGCGCGCCACTACGACCAGGAGGTCGACCCGGGGCAGGTGCTCCCGGTCGTCGACGTGACGGCCGGGGTGCGGGTCGCCCTCGACGTGCTGTCCGAGCCCGGGCCGATGGTGATGCCGGTGCCGGCGTACTCCCCGCAGCTCGAGGTCGCCCAGGTCACCGGGCGCGAACGCGTCGACCTCGTCGTCGACGCCGACGCGGAGCGGGCCGGGATCGACCTGGACCGCCTCGACCGGCTCCTCGCCGACGGCGCCCGCACGCTGCTGCTGACCCAGCCGCACAATCCCTGGGGCCGGGTCTTCACGCGCGCCGAGCTCGAGGGCGTGCGCGACGTGGTCCTACGGCACGGCGCCCGGGTGATCAGCGACGAGATCCACGCGCCGCTGGTGCTGCCCGGCGCGAGGCACCTGTCCTACCTGGCGATCGAGGGCACGGCCGACCACGCGGTGGCCGTCGTGGCGGCGTCGAAGGCCTTCAACACCCCCGGCCTGCGCTGCGCGCAGATCGTCACCGCCGACCCCGCCACGCGCGATCGGCTGGCGGGCGCCCCGCTGGTGCGCAACGACTCGTGGTCGCCGCTGGGCGTGATCGCCGCCGTCGCGGCGTACACCCACGGCGACGCCTGGCTGGCGGCGCTCGTGCAGCGGCTCGGCGAGCAGCGTTCCCTGCTGGCCTCCCTGCTCGCCGAGCACCTGCCGAGGGCGCGGATGCGGCCGCTCGAGGCGACGTACCTCGCCTGGCTCGACCTACGGGCCTACGGCCACGACGAGCCGGCCAGCGTGATCCGCGAGCGCGGCCGGGTGTGGCTGGAGGAGGGGAGCCGCTACCAGCCGGGCCTGGCCGGGCACGTGCGGCTGAACATCGCGACCTCGCCGGAGCGGCTCACCGAGATCGTCCGCCGGACGGCCGGGGCGCTCGGCAGCTGAGCAGGCGGGCTGTACGCCGGCCTCCGTTCGCCGGATGGCCACTTCTCCGGTCGGCGCAGACGCCGCGGGTCGGGCACAATGCCTGAGGTGACCACCAAGTTCGCCGTCGTCGGCCTCGGCTACGTCGGCCTCTCCATCGCCGTACTCCTCTCCCAGCACCACGAGGTGGTCGGCGTCGACGTCGATGCCGACCGGGTCGACAGCCTGGGTCGCGGCATCAGCCCGATCCAGGACGCGGAGATCGAGCACTACCTCTCCACGCGGGCGCTCGACCTCACCTTCACCCTGGACGGGCCGTCGGCCTTCCGCGAGGCGGAGTACGTCGTGATCGCGACGCCGACCGACTACGACCCGGTCACCAACTACTTCAACACCGACTCGGTCGAGAAGGTCGTCCACGACGTGCTCGCCGCCAACCCCGACGCGACGATGGTCATCAAGTCGACGATCCCGGTGGGCTACGTCGAGGACCTGCGCGCCCGGCTCGGCATCGAAAACGTGATCTTCTCGCCGGAGTTCCTCCGCGAGGGCAAGGCGCTGCTCGACAACCTGAACCCGTCGCGCATCGTCGTCGGGGAGGACAGCCCTCGCGCGCGGCGCTTCGCCGACCTGCTCATCGAGGGCGCGCTCGACAAGGACGTGCCGGTCCTGCTCACCCAGCCGACCGAGGCGGAGGCGATCAAGCTGTTCGCCAACACCTACCTGGCGATGCGGGTGGCGTTCTTCAACGAGCTCGACTCCTTCGCCATCACGCGCGACCTCTCGACGCGGCAGATCATCGACGGCGTCGGCCTCGACCCGCGGATCGGCACCCATTACAACAACCCGTCCTTCGGCTACGGCGGCTACTGCCTGCCGAAGGACACCAAGCAGCTGCTCGCCAACTACCAGGACGTGCCCCAGAGCCTGATCGAGGCGATCGTCACCGCCAACACGACCCGCAAGGACTTCGTGGCCGCCGACATCCTCGCGCGCAGGCCCCAGGTCGTGGGCATCCACCGGCTCATCATGAAGGCCGCCGCCGACAACATCCGATCGAGCAGCGTGCAGGGCATCATGAAGCGCATCAAGGCCAAGGGCGTCGAGGTCGTGGTGTACGAGCCGGAGCTGCGCGACGAGACGTTCTTCGGCTCCCGCGTCGTGCGTGACCTCGACGAGTTCAAGAAGGTCTCCGACGTGATCGTGGCCAACCGGATGGTCGAGGAGATCAAGGACGTCGAGGACAAGGTCTACACGCGGGACCTGTTCGGGTCTGACTGAGGTGGCTTTGGAGTCACCGGATATCCGGTGACTTCCGGGGTTCGTGGCCTCTACACACCACACAAACCCTCAGAAAGGGCCACGAACCCCTGCGCTTCCTCGGCGGGCGCCTGGGCGCGGCGAGGTCACCGGATATCCGGTGACTCCCAGGGTTCGTGCCCCCCACACACCACACAAACCCCCAGAAGAGGCCACAAACCCCTGCGCTTCCTCGGCGGGCGCCTGGGCGCGGCGAGGTCACCGGATATCCGGTGACTCCCAGGGTTCGTGCCCCCCACACACCACACAAACCCTCAGAAGAGGCCACGAACCCTGCGCGTGAGTCTGCCCTTGGCGTCGGCGCGCGGGTCCGGAGCCGGCGGCTCCGCCGCGGGTGACAGCGCAGCGTCGAGCAGCGCCGTCGACTCCGCGGGGTCCATCGCGGGCTTCGCGCGCAGCTCGAAGCGCTCGACGACGCGTTCGGCGACGGGCAGGAAGCCGGCCCGCGCCGCGGCGTACTCCTCGAGACCGAACGCCTGATCCATCAACGCGTCGGGATCGTCGCCCTCGTCGAGCAGCCGGGAGACCCGGGCCAGCGCGGCGACGCGCTCCAGACGGGCGGCGGTGCCGTCGGGGAACGCGATGACGCGGACGCCGTGATGGGTGCGCTCGAGGTCGTCGAGCAGCGCCCCCATCGCGTCGTACGACGGCGCGTAGGCGACGCCGGGCAGGGTCAGCCGGAACTCCGCGTCGGTGGCCGGGTCGGCCGAGGACTCCAGCCTGACCCGCGGTTCGCCACGGTAGGAGCGGTGCACGATGCGGGTCTCGAGGACCGGGTCCTCGACCGGCTGGATGCGGTCCTCGTGCACGTCGCCCCACGGGCCGACGACGACGACGCGGAGGTCCGGCACCGAGGAGTCGAGCAGGGCGTCGACCACGTGCACGGTGTCGTCGGCAGGGCCGAGGGGCACGACGACCTCGAGGTAGGGCACCTCGTAGGCGCGCCCGTGCCGGTTGCGCTTGGGGCGCATCGCGGGCACCAGGTTGGCGAGGTACGGGTCGTTGTAGCGGTTGACCTGCTCGGCGCGGCGCAGCACCTGAGAGCGCCCGAGGTGCCAGCTCCTCGCCTCCCGGTCGACGACGAAGACCGCCCCCGCCTGGGCGAGCTCGTGGCCGAGCGCCATGTCCTCGCCGAGCCGCAGCATCGGGTCGAAGCCGCGCGAGGCGAAGTAGAGGTCGCGCGAGACCGAGCCGGTCATCCCGATGTGCACCCGCTGCGCCCGCGGCCCCGCCTTCGTGAGGTCGCCCGTGCGCTTCCAGAAGCCCTCGACCCAGGTGTGCCTCTCGTGCTCCTCGTCGGGGAACAGGTCGGCCGCGCCCCCACCCGCCACGAGGTCTCGGACCTCGGTGGGCGAGCGGGAGAACAGCGACGCCGGGTCGACGAACCGCTTGTCGCCGCCGGGCACCGCGTAGTCGACGAGATGGTGCCAGCGCAGCTGCGCCTCGACCTCCTCGCGATGGGCGAGCATGTCGGCGTCGTACCAGTGCAGCACCTCGCCGTCGCTCGCCAGTGCACCCTGGTGACACGCGTTGGCGCGCCCCCATCCGGACTCGACGCGCAGGATCCGGGTGTTGTCGGGCCGCACCTCCGGCAGCTCCAGGGGCGGGGTGCTCTGGTCGTCGACGACGACGACCTCCATCAGGTGCGCGGGGTAGCTCTGCGCGGCCAGCGCGGCCAGCACGTAGGGCAGCGTGCGGTGGTAGTTGTAGGCCGGCACCACCATCGTGACGGTTCTGGTCGGCTCCCACTCCCCCAGTGCCGGCGGGGTGAGCATGCTCCAGTCGTTGTGGCGTACGACGGGCTGCCGGGGCATCAGCCCTCCACCTGCAGCTCCGCGCTCGGGTGGAAGCCCGGCCACTCCGCCTCGATGATCTCGGCACGGCGGAACTGCTCGTCGTCCATCGCCCAGGTGTGCCCCGACCCGGTGCGCCGGAGCACGTAGCCCAGGCCGTGGGTGCGGTAGATCCGGCCACCGGCCGCCTCCACGCCGGCGAGCAGCTGGGTGTCGACGAAGCGGCGTACGCGCCGGAAGTCGCCCAGCGCCCGCAGCATGCCGCGGTCGATCATGATCGTGCCGCCGGCGACGAACCGGTTGAAGATCTCCGACGGGTGGTTGCGTCGCACGGTGACGTCGCTCTGCTGGAGGTAGACGAACTCCGACGGCATCCCGACCACGTCGGCGCCGGTGTAGCGCCGCGCCATCAGCAGGTCGTGCACGACGTGCGGGGAGTACCAGTCGTCGTCGTCGATCTTCAGCAGCACCTCGCCCGACGCGGCCCGCGCCGCGGCGGTGAGCACGTCGCCGAAGAACTCGTCCTGGCCGAAGTCGAGCAGCACGTACGGCGTCGAGCCGAGCGCTGCCTCGACCTTCGCCTCGTCGGCGGCGAAGCCGTGCGTCGCCAGCACCAGCTCGACCGTCGCGTCCTCCTGCCGGGCGACCTGGCGCAGCGCGAAGTCGAGCTGTTGCGGCCGCATCGTGGCGAGCAGGATGCTCACCGGTGGCAGCCCCGCATGGCGTACGCCGGCGCGCGCGGCGAGGCCGGAGCGCCAGGCCAGGGTCGAGTGATGGTCGAACGTGGCCCGGCGGACCCGCAGGCTGTGCTCCTCGCGGGCGAGCGCGTCGTCGAGGTCGACGGGGGTGGCCAGCGCGGCCGACAGCCTGGGTGCCAGCCCGGGGGCCGAGCCGGAGGCGACCAGCGGCACGCCCGCCATCGCCAGCGCGAGCACCTGGTCGACCGGGTCGGCGGCGAGGTCGACGCGCACGCCCTGGTGGGCGCGGGCGCTGGTGAGCGCCCGCTCCGTGAGCCCGCCCGGGCCGAGGCCGAGCGAGGCGAGCGGCACCACCGGGGTGTCCCAGTGCTTCCGGAACCCCACGGGGTTGAAGACCTGCTCGTCGACCGGGTCGAGGTGCTCAGGCGGCACGACCGCGGACGCGCGGCCGATCACGTGGTGCGGCATCGGCGTCGACATGATCGGCATCCGTCCGGCCGCCACCACGTCGGGCGGGACGTCCCGTTCGGGGTCCTCGGCGTCGGCCGGCGTCTCGAGGTGGAGGGCGCGCACGTCGAGACCCGGTGCGGGTGGGCGGCCGGCGTAGGCGACGACGACACCGCCGTGGGCGGCATCGACCGGCCCGGCGGCCTGACGGGCGAGCTCGAGCAGGACCGGCTGGGCGCCGACGGGGTCGTCGAAGCGCGCCACGGTGAGGTGTCCCCGGCCCTCGAGCGGACGCGCGTTGAGGCTGGTCATCGTCGGCCACTCGCCGCGCGGGCGCAGCACCAGCGGCGCGGTCGAGGCCCAGGTCCAGACGCCGACGACACGGACCTGCCCGAGCCGAGGCAGCGCGCTGGCGACCCGGCGCAGCGACGCTCGGTCAGCCGTGACGAGCAGCACCGACCGCTGGCCGATCCGCACCTTCTCGGTGAGCCGCGAGACGGCCATGGCCTCGCCGTCGTACGACGCGGGGAGCAGGTCCGCAGCCTCCGGCGACGCGTCGTCGACGAGCACGAGGAAGGGCGCGGGCGCGTTGGCGAGGAACCCGTCGAGAGGATGGCTCACGGCTTGGTCCTGCGCAGCGTGAGGGACTCCGGAAGCGAGTGCTTGACCAACGGGCGCGGCTGCTCGGGCAGCCAGGTGTGCGTGACGTGGTCGATGATGTGCACGCCCGGGGGCGCGGTCACCTTGACCAGCCCGTTGAGGGGCGTGCCCGTGCGGATCGCGTCGTCGACCTCGAACTCGCGCAGCTTGCGGTAGAGCCGGGTGTTGGTGAAGTCGACGCCGTCCTTTCGCCAGTGCGCGAACTCGTCGGCGTCATGCCACTTCACCTCGACCACCAGGCCCTGGGGCAGCACGATCCGCTCGATGTCGGAGGGGTACTCCCGCAGCTCCCAGTCGAACGCCTTGACGAACGTGAACTCCGGCCCCATCGGGTAGACCCACGGCTCCAGGAAGCGCAGGCTCAGGTCGATCCAGCCCGTCGACTCGTCGACCACGGTCAGCGGGTGTCGCGGGATCGCCACGATCGCCCGGCTCGTCTCCAGCTGCCACGACAGGTCGCGCAGGATCTGCGCGCCCTCGGGCGAGAGCACCATGTCGCCGTCCCACTTCATGGAGTACGCCGTGCGGACGTGGCTGAAGGACCAGTTGTAGAAGTGGGTCAGCGAGTGGACGCTGTGGGCCGGCGTCGCCAGGTGCTCCGCGCCGGCCCGCGAGACCGGGTGCGGGTAGGTCAGCCCGGTGAACCGGTCGGCGGCGCCCCGCTCCGCCGCGATCTTCGCCGCCAGCTCGGGGGTGCCGTCGTCGGAGCCGTTGTCCACGAAGACCACGTGCTGCACCGCGTCGAGGATCGGGGGCAGCACCCACGGCAGGTTGCGCGCCTCGTTGCGGACTCGGAAGACGCAGGTGAGCCCGGGACGCAGCCGCCCGGTGCGCCAGGGCCAGGTGACGTCGTACTCCGGGAGTCCCTCGAGCGAGCTGATGTCAGCGCTCACGCCCCAGCGCCTTCCGGATCCGCTGGCGGGCCGCGGGCGGCACCATCGCGCGTACGGCGTGCGGCAGCCGGTCGACCCGGCTGGCGGGGGCCGGGGCCGGGGCCGGTGCCGCGGCGCGAGCGCCCTCGCGGCGGGCGGCCAGCGTGGTGGAGTGCGCGAAGGCCTCCGCCTGGGCGTACATGTCGGCGTAGGCGACGCGGAGCTGGTCGCAGGCCTCGTGCGCCGCAGCGGTGTCGCCGCCCTCGTCGGCGAGGCCGTCGAGCGCCTGCCAGGTCTCGTCGGCGAGCTCGCGCAGGCGGGGTGGCACGTCGACGTCGTCCCAGGTGAGGGTGACCCGGCGCAGCGACGGGTCGATGAACTTGTGCACCTCGCGGATGTCGTTGGCCATCGCGGTCTTGACCGCGTGCAAGTCGAAGGCGGCGCCGATGCGGAAGACCGGGACGGTCCAGTCGGCCAGCATGTCGGCGTACCGCACGAACGCCCGCGACTCACCGCGCGTGGCCCGCTCGGTGTGCAGCATCATGTTGACCCACGCGGCGGTGCGGGTGACCCCGCCCTGGCGGGCGTCGTAGTAGGCCTGCTTGCTGCCGACCACCTCCGTGACGGGCCGGAGCATCGTGACGTACGACGACCTGGCGTCGTTGCGACCGGCCGCGGCACGCCAGAGCCCGAGGAACCAGGCGGCGCGCGGGTCCTTGACCACCAGCTCGTCGCCGGCCTCGAACTGCCCGGCCAGCCACGACGTCACCCGCTCGCGCACCGCGTGGTCGGCGCTGACCTTGCCCGCCTCCAGCCAGGCCTGCGGACGGGCGTCGGAGACCTGCACGTTGCTGCGCTTGAGGAGCTCGTCGTGGAGGTCGACGACCCACTGCGGCTCGCCGAAGCCCTTGGGGTTGGTCGCGTCGGCGACGACCTCGGGCTGCGGGACGTGCAGGCCGAGGGTGCGCAGGGTGCCGGACATGGTGCTCGTGCCGCTGCGGCCGGAGCCGACGACGAAGACGACCCGGCGCGGCTGGTCTGACGACGGGTCAGACGGTTGAGCCGGGATTCTCGACATGGCGGCCAGCCTATCGCCGCCGGAGAGCGCTCACGCGTCAGCGGGCGGCTGCGCGGCGATGACGTCGGCGTACCACTCGTAGGAGCGCTTCGGGGTGCGCTTCTGGGTCTCGTAGTCGACGTGCACGAGGCCGAAGCGCTGGGTGTACCCCTCGGCCCACTCGAAGTTGTCCAGCAGCGACCAGCAGTAGTAGCCCCTGACGTCGACGCCCCGGTTGACGGCGTCGGCGACCGCGCGGATGTGGGCGTCGTGGTAGTCGATGCGCAGCTGGTCGTCGACGACGCCGTTCTCGTCGGGCCCCACGTTGTAGGCGCACCCTGACTCGGTGATGACGATCGGGGGCAGGGCGGCGCGGTAGCGCGCGCGGAAGATGATCAGCCACTCGCGGAGCGCCTCGGGCACCACCGGCCAGCCGAAGTCGGTGGTCGGGTAGCCCAGGATGTCGCGCAGCTCGAAGGGCATCGTCGCGCCCTCCTCGGCCGCCGCGATGCGCATGGGGTTGTAGTAGTTGACGCCGTAGAAGTCGAGGGGCTGGCGGATGGTGGCCTGGTCGCCCGGCATCACGACGTGCTCGAGGAGCGGCGCGATGTCGATCGGGTAGCGGCCGAGCAGCATCGCCTCCAGGAAGACCCCGTTCCAGAGCTGGTCGAAGATCTTGCTCATCCCGGTGTCGGCGGGGTCCTCGCTGGCGGGCCAGATCGGCGCGTGGTTGTTGGCGCAGCCGATGCTCTCCGCACCGTGCGACCGCAGCGCCATCGCCGCCCGCCCGTGGGCCAGCAGCAGGTGGTGGGCCGCGGGCATGCCGTCGAACAGCAGCTCCTTGCCCGGGGCGTGGATGCCCAGGCCGTAGCCGAGCAGGGTGGCGACGTTGGGCTCGTGAACCGGGATCCAGTGGGCGACCCGGTCGGCGAGCTTCGCGCCGACGATGTCGGCGTACTCCGCGAAGTGGTCGACCGTGGCGCGGTTGAGCCAGCCGCCGTCGTCCTCGAGCGCCTGCGGCAGGTCCCAGTGGTACAAGGTGGCCATCGGCGCGACGCCGCTGTCGAGGAGGGTGTCGACGAGCCGGTCGTAGAACGCGAGGCCCTTCGGGTTGGGGCTGCCGGTGCCCGTCGGCTGGACCCGCGGCCAGGAGATCGAGAAGCGGTAGCCGGTGGTGCCCAGCCCCTTGATCAGCGCGACGTCCTCGGTGGTCCGGTGGTAGTGGTCGGAGGCCACGTCACCCGTGCTGTCGTCGGCGATCCGCCCGGGCGTGTGGGCGAAGGTGTCCCAGATGCTGGGCCCCTTGCCGTCCGCGCTCGCGGCGCCCTCGACCTGGTACGCCGCGGTGCTGGTGCCGAACGTGAACCCTGCCGGGAGCAACGGGAGGTCGCGCGCAGTTGAGTCTCGGCCGGTCACCCGGCGACGATAACGGCATGACCCTCGACCTGTACGCCGCTTCGTCGAGGCCGGTCACCCGACGTCCGGACCGGGAGACGACCCACTCGTTCTCGTTCGGGGAGCACTACGACCCCGCCAATCTCGGCTTCGGTCCCCTGGTCGCCCACAACGACGACCTGCTGTCGCCCGGCGGTGGCTATCCGACGCACCCGCACCGGGACCTGGAGATCCTGACGTGGGTGCTGTCCGGTGCCCTGGTGCACACCGACTCGCTCGGGAACAGCTCGGTGCTGGAGCCCGGGACGGTCCAGGTGCAGTCGGCCGGGTCGGGCATCACGCACTCGGAGCAGGGTGACCTCGCGTCCGGGCCGACCCGGTTCGTGCAGGCGTGGGTGCGGCCGGACGCGCCCGGAGGTACGCCGAGCCGCGCGGAGGCCGCCCCGATGACCGACTCGGGGCTGGTGCAGGTCGCCGGCGGCTCGGCGCTGCCCGTGGGTGCGGCCGGCGCGTCGTTCTGGGTGGGGAGCGTGTCGTCTCGCGTCGTGCTGCCGGAGGCCCCGTTGCTGCACGTGTTCGACGCGATCTCCGGGGATGCGTGGCGGATCCGCGACGAGCCGGGTCGGGAGCTCTCGCTCGCGGCGCCCGGGCTGCTGCTGGTGTGGGCGTTCGCCTGAGTCCTCGGGTTCGAGGCTCGCTTCGCCCGCACCTCAACCAGCGGACAGCCACGGCTGACGTCATCTGAGAGGGTGCTGCCCGTGGACCTCCGCGACATGCCCCGCGTCGTCTGGGTGCTGGCGGCATCGCGGTTCGTGGGGTCGGCGACGGCGTTCGTCTTCCTCTTCCTGACCCTCTACCTGACCGGGCCCCGCGACCTCAGCGCTCCGGTGGCCGGCGTGATCTCCGGGGTCATCGGCGTCGCGCTGCTCGTGGGCAACTTCACCGGCGGCCGGTGGGGTGACCGGTTCGGGCATCGCCGGGTGCTGCTCGTCGCGTCGTCCGTCGGCGCCGTCGTACTCATGTCCGTCCCGTGGCTGCCGGTCTGGCTGATGGCGGCGGCCCTCCCGGTGGCCGCCTACCTCAGCGCCACGGGCGGAGTCTCGACCGGCGCCCTCACCGCGCTGGCGGTGCCGCGCGGCAACCGGCGTACGGCGGTCGCCATCAACCGGGCGGCCTCCAACGCCGGGTTCGTGATCGGCCCGCTGCTCGGCGCGCTGGTGTTCACCTGGAGCTACGACGCACTGTTCGTGCTCGACGGGCTCGCCGTGCTCGCGATCCGGGTCGCGCTCAGCCGGGCGCTGCCGAAGGAGCCGGTCGCTGAGGCGGTCGACGAGGGTCCGCGGCCCGGCCTGTGGCGGACCGTGCGCGCCGACCGGTCTCTCGTGGTGCTCCTGGTGGGTGTCGTGCTCGTCGACATCGTCTATCGCCAGCTCTACACCACGCTGCCGCTCCACCTGCGTGACTCGGGCGCTCCCGTCGGCCTCTATGCGACCGTCATCGCGGTGGGCTCCGGGCTGATCCTGCTGCTCGAGATCCCGGCGACGCAACGGCTGCGCCACCTGTCGGCGTACCCCGTTATCGCGATCGGCTATGCCCTGGTCGGGGTCGGGACGGTGATGTTCGGGCTGCCGGTGACCGTCGTCTCCGTGGTGGTCGCCATGGCAGTGCTGACGGCCGGCGAGATCCTCTACAAGACCACCGCCACCGCCCATGTGCTCGACGCGGCGCCGGACCACCTGATCGGGCAGTACCAGGGCCTCTACAACGGCGCCTCCACCAGCGGCATGATGCTGGCCGGCCCGATCGGGACGTTCGTGTACGACGCCGCGCCGGGGTTGTTGTGGCCGGTGATGGGGGCGACCGCGGTCGTGGCGGCGGGGTTCGTGCTGGCGTCGGCCCGCACCTAGTTGTGATGCCCAGGCACGTTGTGCGATGGGGTACGGCGAGCCGTAGATAGGTGAAGGCCTCCCGGTGTGGAGTGGAGCTGTCTAGGACTTCACTTCCACAAGGGAGGCCTTCATGGCCCA
>NZ_JAFCWV010000003.1:110951-516599 GCF_049897745.1 Nocardioides sp. LHG3406-4 | reverse complement strand
CACGCCGCCAGCGTTCGTCCTGAGCCAGGATCAAACTCTCCGTAGAAAACTTGCTCCCGACAAACAAACCCTGACTTTCGCCAGAATCATTGCCGAAAAAAACAAAACCCAACAAAAAATCGAAGGGCATAACAAACTAATTCGTCGACTATGACACACTGTTGAGTTCTCAAAAATCAGACGCACCCGACCGCCACCCACAACAGTGAGCCTTGTACCGGGACTTCGCAAAACTTAGCGGCTTGAATTACACCGATGCAAATCGGCGGGCATTCTTGCCTTCCCGTGCCGGCTGACCGGCGCACCACATCAGGTCCGAGATTGACCAGCCGCTATTGCGCGCACTCGTCGACCTCGGATTGAGGTTGTGGTGTTGGGGTGGTCTACCCGGGGCCGGGAGCCCGGTCTCGCGACCTTGCTCCCCGCCGCTCCCTGGCGACTCGGAGAACATTAGGTGAATGTCCCTGGCTGCGCAAATCCATCCACCGTGACGGCGGCCACAACTGCGTATGCGCAGGTCAGCGGCCTGTGGTCAACGAACCTCGACCCCGGCGAGCTTCTTCTTGCCCCGGCGCAGCACCAGCCAGCTGCCCCCGATCAGGTCCCCATCGGCGGGCGCGGCGTCGGCGTCCTCGACGCGCACGTTGTTCAGGTAGGCGCCACCTTCGCTGATCGTGCGGCGCGCCTCCCCCTTGCTCGCCGCCAGGCCGGTGCTCACTAGCAGGTCGACGACCGACGGCAGACCACCGGAGCGGTCCACCGTGACCGAGCCTGCCTCGCGCAGCGCCGCGGCCAGAGTCGTCGTACTGAGACCGTGCAGCACTCCGCCGCCGAACAGCGCGGCGGCTGCCTCCCTGGCGGCCGCCGTCTCGGCGGCGCCGTGCACGAAGGTCGTGACCTCGTCGGCCAGCACCTTCTGGGCGGCCCGGAGGAACGGCTTCTCCTCGGTCTGGGCGGCCAGGTCGTCGATCTCATCGTGGGAGAGGAAGGTGAAGAGCCGCAGCATCTCCACGACCTTCTCGTCCTCGACGTTGAGCCAGAACTGGTGGAAGGCGTACGGCGACATCATCTCGGGATCGAGCCAGAGAGCGCCCGTCTCGGTCTTGCCGTACTTGGTGCCGTCGGCGCGCGTCACCAGGGGCGTCGCGAAGGCGTGCACGTGGTCGCCGGTCACCCGCCGGATCAGCTCGGCCCCGCCGGTGATGTTGCCCCACTGGTCGGACCCGCCGAACTGGAGCGTGATGCCGTGGTCGCGATGGAGCGTGAGGTAGTCCATGGACTGCAGCAGGACGTAGGAGAACTCGGTGTAGCTGATGCCCGACTCCAGGCGTCGCTTGACGGTGTCGCGCGCCAGCATCCGGTTGACCGGGAAGTGCTTCCCGATGTCGCGCAGGAAGTCGATCACCGACATGGACGCAGTCCAGTCGTAGTTGTTGACCATCGTGGCGGCGTTGCGGCCCTCGAAGGACAGGAACGGCTCGATCTGGTCGTGCACCTTCTCGACCCAGCCCTTGACGGTGTCGAGGGAGTTGAGGGTGCGCTCAGCGGAGTCCTTGGGGTCACCGATCATCCCCGTGGCTCCTCCGACCAGCAGGTACGGCGTGTGACCGGCGTCCTGCAGCCGCCTGGCGGTGACGATCTGGACGAGGTTGCCCATGTGGAGGCTGGGGGCGGTCGGGTCGAAACCGACATAGAACCGGACACTGCCCTCGCCCAGCGCCGCACGCAGCGCGTCGAGATCAGTCGAATGCGCGATGAGCCCGCGCCATTCGAGGTCGTCCAGGACGTTCGGGGTCGACACAGATGTTCCTCTCGAGAGTGGGCCGGCACGGCGTACCGGGCAGAGCAAGCCTGCCAGATGGTGCCGACCGCCGCGGCTGCTCCTAGGCTGACCGACGTGATTGCAGGCAGGTACTCCCTCGACCGGGAGATCGGGCGCGGCGGCATGGGCGCGGTCTGGCTCGGCCGCGACGAGGTGTTGCACCGAGACGTCGCGCTCAAGCGCATCGGGATGATGCCCGGCGCCTCGACCCCCGACCTCGAGCGCGCCGAGCGCGAGGGGCGGCTGGCGGCCCGCCTCAACCACCCGCACGTGGTGGCCATCTACGACCTGGTCGACGAGCAGGACGAGCAGTGGCTGGTGATGGAGTACATCGAGGGCTCCAGCCTGGCTCAGGTGATCCGCGCCGACGGACCGTTGAGCTCCGAGCGCGCCGCGGAGATCCTGTGGCAGACCGCCGACGCGCTGGCTGCCGCCCACACCGCGGGCGTCGTGCACCGAGACGTGAAGCCCTCGAACATCCTCCTGACGACCGACGGCCAGGCCAAGCTCACCGACTTCGGCATCGCCCGCGCGGAGGCCGAGGCGTCGCTGACGCAGACCGGCCTGGTGACCGGCTCCCCCGCCTACCTCTCCCCCGAGGTGGCGTCGGGCCAGACCGCCACCCCTGCCGCCGACGTGTGGTCGCTGGGGGCGACGCTCTTCCACGCCCTGGCCGGCCGGCCGCCGTACGACGTGGGCGAGAACGTGCTCGGCGCCATGTACCGCATCGTCAACGAGCCGCCGCCGCGGCTAGACGACGCGGGCTGGCTCGCGCCGTTGCTGGAGAACACGATGGCCACCGACCCTGAGCAGAGATGGTCGATGAGCCAGGTGCGCGACTTCCTGGCCGGACGCGGCAACACCGTCGAGCGGGCGCCGGCGGCGGCGGTCGCCCAGCCGACCTCCACGACCCCGGATGCTCCGGCTCCCCCCGAGCGGGAGTCGCACACCGAGATGCTGACCGCGACACCGGTCGAGCCGGTCACGGCCGCGCCCGCGGCGCGGCCCAGGCGTCGGCGGTCGGTCATGCCGTGGTTGGCGGCCCTGCTGGGGCTGCTGCTGGTGATCGTGATCGCCTACGTAGCCAGCCAGCTCGGCGGGAAGGAGGAGGATCCCAATCCCCCGGCCGCCGACGAGTCGACGTCGTCGCCTGCGGACCCCAGCTCGGAGCCAGACCCGGATCCCACCTCGGAGTCGCCCCCGGCGCAGCCGGATCCAGCCGCCATGGAGGCGTTCGTGGAGGACTACCTGCAGACCGTGACCTCCGACCCGAAGTCGGCCTGGACGCGTCTCACCGGGGACTTCCAGTCGGACAGCGGCGGGTACGGCCAGTACAAGGGCTTCTGGGCCACCATCGAGAGCGCCACGGTGCGCGCCATCGACGCGGACCCGGCCGGGATGACGGTGACCTACGACGTCGACTACGAGACGACGACAGGTCCGAAGAGCGACACGGTTCGGTTGCACCTGGTCGAGTCCGGCGACTCGTTCCTGATCGCTGCCGAGGGCTGATACAGACCGGCCACCTTCGGCGAAAAGTGCACCCGCGCCCCGTGCGCCCACCTATCGTGACCACGACAGGGTCGGGAGGGAACGCACGCCGTGGAGCTGGCACATCTGTACCGCGAGATCGTGGAGACCTCGACCGACGCCATCTGGGTCTTCGACCTCGACGGCCGGCTGCTCTACGTCAACCCTGCCTGTGCGGAGCTCATGGGCGTGCCCGTCGAGCAGGCGGCGGAGCGCACCGCGTTCGACTTCCTCGACCGGGTCGGCAGGCTCCAGTTCGCCCACCACCTCCAGGAGATGCGCGGCGGACTGTTCAACGACTCCGACTTCGAGGTCCAGTTCGTGCAGGACGACGGCAGCCTGGTGTGGGTGCTGGCGAGCGAGACCCCCCTGTACGACGACTCCGGAGAGCTCACCGGGGTCCTGCACCGGATGGCGGACTACACCGATCGCCGGCACACTGTCGACGAGCTCTCCGCCAGCCAGGAGCGGCTGGCGGAGGCCCAGCGCATCGCCCGCATCGGCAGCTTCAGCTGGGACGTCACGCACGACGTGGTGACGGGATCCGACGGGCTGTTCCTCATGCTCGACCTGGGTGAGCCGGGCCGACTGTCCCACGGTGAGTTCCTCTCGCTCGTGCACGAGAGGGACAGGGGAACCCTCGATGAGGACCTCGCGACCGCGATAGCGACCGGGACCGACGTGCGGTTCGTCGCCCGCGCCCGGGGCATCGAGGGATGGATCTGGGTCCGGGTGCAGGCCGAGTGCACACTCGGCGAAGATGGCCAGGTCGTCGCCGTCGCCGGGACCGTGCAGGACATCACCGAGACACTCGAGGCCGAGCTCGCCCTGAAGGACCAGGTGGCCCAGAACGTGCTCATGGAGGCCGTCGCCAGGGCCGCGAACAAGGCCAGCACGATGGCCGACGTACTCCGCGACGCGCGCACGCTCATCCTGCTGCACGACAGCTGGGAACGCGCTCGGGGATTCAACTGCGAGGGTGGCGAGGTCACGCCCCTGTACGTCGACGACGCAGACCACGCCGCAGACGTGCTCGATCCCGGGTCTCTCGCCCTCGACCTGGCCCTGGCCAAGAGGTGCCTGGCCGCCGGGGCCCCGGTCTGGGACGAGACCGGCCTGACCCTCGCCTGCCCGGTGCTCCACGCGGGTGAGGTGCGCGCGATCTACACGATCACGTCGCAGCCGCCGATCATCCGGCGTCGCATGATCGAGCAGATGGCGGAGCAGGCCGCCGTACAGATCGGCCGGGTCGCGGAGCGGGAGGCGACCGCGAGAGTGCTGGCCGAGGCCCGCGACGCAGCCGAGGAGGCGTCGCGCCAGAAGTCGGACTTCCTGGCGATGATCAGCCACGAGATCCGGACGCCGCTCAACGGCGTGCTCGGCCTCAACGACCTGCTGATGCGCTCCGGCCTGGATGCGGAGCAGCGCCGGCTCGTCTCCGGGGTCGAACTGTCGGGGCGAGCGTTGCTCAGCCTCATCAACGAGATCCTCGACTACTCCAAGATCGAGGCGGGGCACCTCGAGCTCGAGGCGATCGACTTCGACGTCAGGTCGGTGCTCGACAGCGCCGTGACCCCGCTGCTCTCGACCGGCAGGTCGAAGGGCCTGTACGTCGAGAACACCTACGACGACGCGGTGCCCGCAGTCGTCAACGGCGACCCGACCCGGCTGTCCCAGGTCTTGTCGAACTTCGTCTCGAACGCTGTGAAGTTCACCCGCGAGGGCGCCGTCGTCGTACACGTCAGCGCGATGGAGACCGACGACGGCTGGATGCTGCGCGCCGACGTACGCGACACCGGCGTGGGGACCGACGTCGACGCCGAGACGCTGTTCGCGCCCTTCCAGCAGGCCGACACCTCGACCACCCGGGTGTTCGGTGGCACCGGACTGGGCCTGGCGATCTCTCGCGAGATCGTGCAGGCGGTCGGCGGCGAGATCGGGTTCGACAGCCAGCGCGGTGTGGGCACGCACGTCTGGTTCACGGCGTTCCTGTGCCCGCCGGCGGGTGGTCCGGTGCTGGGCGCCGCCAAGCCGGCGGGCGGCGTTGCGGCGCTCCCACTCATCGACGGCGAACGCCGACGGGTGCTCGTCGTGGAGGACAACCCGGTCAACCAGATGGTCGCGGTGGGTCTGCTGGAGGCGCTCGGCTACGCGGCGGAGACAGCCGACGACGGGCTCGCGGCCATCAAGCTCTACGACCCGCTGCGCCACGACCTGATCCTGATGGACGTGCAGATGCCGCGGATGGACGGTCTGGCGGCGACCCGCGAGCTGCGCGTGCGCTTCGACGACGGGCCCCGTGTGCCGGTGATCGCGATGACGGCGGCAGCAGTGCCGGGTGAGCGTGAGCGCTGTCTCGAGGCCGGCATGGACGACTTCCTCACCAAGCCCGTGGATCCCGAGGCGCTGGCCCAGACCCTCAAGATCTGGCTCGACGCCACTCGCCCCGTGGGGTCGCCTGACGACGTCGAGCCCGGCGTCCAGGCCGAGAGCCGGATCGTCGACGGCATCGACCTCGGCCGGCTCGACATGCTGCGCGACATGGACAGCGCCGGTACGTCGTACCTCGACCGCGCGATCGGCAACTTCGTGGCCGGTGCCGACGACCAGCTGGCCGCCCTGCGCTCCGCGGTCGACTCGGAGGATGCTGATGCCCTGCGCTTCAGTGCACACCGGCTCGCCGGCAGCGCCGGCAACCTGGGCCTGGTCGCCGCCCGGGAGGCTGTCTCCGCCCTCGAGCTGCTTGCCGACTCCGGCTCCACCGGGGGCGCTGCGTCGCTCCTGCCCAGAGCTGAGCGCGAGGTGACGCGGGGACGCGACGCGCTGCTCGACTACCAGGCCACCCACCGTCGAGCCGACGATGACGTCGCCCCACTAGGCTCGGCGCCCTCGGGGCGGTAGCTCAGTCGGTTAGAGCAGAGGACTCATAATCCTTGGGTCGTGGGTTCGAGCCCCACCCGCCCCACCACCGTCTTCGTATGACGACCGCCCTATCGAGGCGCTCCGCTCCTGAACGAGGAGCCGATGTAGCCGTCGGTGCTGAGGTAGTCGTTGGCCGTTGTCGCGAGGTTGTCACCGGCCAGGCCGACCGCCTTCGCCCCGGTCAGCACGCTCTCGGAGGAGAACTCCACGAGCTGGTTGACGGCCTTGCTGACGGCAGCGGCCTTCGGCACCTCGCCGAACATGTGCGCCTGCACGTGCACGCTGTCGAGGATCGAGGCGGCCGAGGCCAGCGTGGACGCGGGCGAGTCGAGATCGTTGGCCGCCTTCGTGAGCGTCGAGGGCTCCACCTCGAAGTCCTCGGTGAGACCGAGGTCCGAGAGTGGCGTGCGCGTCATGTAGGGGTTGGCCCAGAGGCTGTCGTCGTCGGGAACTCCCCACAGCCAGCCCCAGTCGCCGGACTTCATGTGGTCGTACTCCTCGGCGCCGGACTCGTAGGTGACGACCAGGTCGCCGTTGACCTCCACCACGCCCTGCGACATGTTGGGCAGGTCGTAGGGCTCGCTGCGATCGGTCTCGTCCGACCGGTTCTGGACGATCAGGGAGCTCCCGTTGTCGCGGCCCAGCGACGAGCTGAAGACGTACTCGCCGTCGCGCACGAGGACGCCCTGGCAGTCGGCAGGAGTCTCGACGGTGTCGACCTTCTCCCAGTCGCCCGAGGAGCTCCTCTCGTAGACGTACAGCTTGCTCGCGCCGTGGTCGCCCATGTAGAGCCTGCCGTCCTTCATGGTCGAGTAGGACCCGCCATCGAGACCGGTGATGGGCGGCGCCGACTGGGGCA
Organism: Nocardioides sp. LHG3406-4; assembly: GCF_049897745.1. Taxonomy (NCBI): domain Bacteria; kingdom Bacillati; phylum Actinomycetota; class Actinomycetes; order Propionibacteriales; family Nocardioidaceae; genus Nocardioides; species Nocardioides sp. LHG3406-4. The sequence continues at coordinate 509,466 of NZ_JAFCWV010000003.1, read as the reverse complement.
CCGGATCGCTTGCCGAGGCATTGCGCAGGTCCTTGAGCGAGTAGGTGTAGATCTCGCCCTTGTCGGTCACGTAGACGTTGTCGCCATCGACGGTGACGCCACCGGCGTGGGTCGGCCGACTGTCGCTGAGGGTGTTGCCGAACTCGTCCTGGTGGGTGCCGAGCTGGGCCTCACCGATCTCCCGTCCGGTCGCCTCGTCGATCAGTGCGAGGTAGGAACCGTCCTTGGACCAATAGGTCTGCACCAGGGTTCCCGTCCCGGAGCCCGTCCCGGGGACGTAGCCCAGGCCTTGCGGGACCAGCCCGCGATCATCGCCGGTGGCCGCCGTGTTCGGGATGAGCGGTCCGAGGCTGCTGTCGTTCCCGCCCAGCCAGTCGTCGTTCTTCGCCAGCCCCTTCTCCACCCACTCTCGGGTGTCCTCGTCCAGCTCGTCGAGATCGACCTCCTCGCCGGACAGCACGGCCGAGACACCCGCCAGCTGCTCGTTGTAGGTCACTCCGACCGACAGCAGGCGTGCGTTGACGACGCGAGCGAAGAGCTCCTCGATCACCGGCGGCAGCGTCGGCCGGTTGCGCCAGAAGCCGATGTAGTAGCCCGCGTCGTCCACGGCGATCTCGTACGCCGACGCGCTGGTCTCCAGCGCCCCGCGAGCGCGACCGATGGCGGCTCGGGTCGCCACGACGCCCTGGCGCAGTCCGAGCGCCCGGTCCTGGAACACGTTGGCCGCCGAGCCGGTCCACACCATCGTGACGCACACGTCGGCGAGCTCCGTCCGGACACCGTCGAGCTGGCTCATCGTCGACTCGAGCGTCGCGGCGGCCGAGCGCAGCGAGGCGGCGTCACCCGAGGTGAGCCGCTGGTACTCGATCTCCGGGTCGGTCACGACTCGTCCCCGCCCTGGAGGACCATCCCGTTGCCGGCCGTCGCGCCGTACGGGAAGACCACCGTCTGCCCCGCAGACTCCTCGAAGACCTCACACTCACCCGACGGCACCTGACACGTCATCAGGGCGACGGAGTCCCCGGGCTGGGTCCGGATGCCGGTGTTGGGCCCGGTGATGTAGGTCCCCACGGCGGTGCGATCGTCAGCCCACCAGGAGAGGTTCCACCGCGGGCCCTCCGTCACGGGGGTCACCTCCGCACCGTCGGCCCCCACGATCCGGATCCGCCCCTCGTCCGCGCCTTCGATGCGCCACTCGCCGTTCGGGCTCGAGTGCAAGTCCGCTGCCTGCGGCCGCTCACCCTCCTCCAGCTCCCTGCCCTCGCCGGTGGCGAGATCGAAGACGAACTCCCCGAGCGCCCGGACGTAGAGGCTCGTGTCGGTCATCGACAAGATCTCCATCTCCGCCTCGGAGTAGGCATCTGCGAGGTCGTCCTCGTCGGGGTCTCCCATGCCGAGGGTGGAGTCGATGACCTGCTTGCCGGTCTTGAGGTCGAAGGCCACCACGGACGCTTGCGGCGTGTCGAACCTGTCCTTCTCGCCGGTCGTCGTGTCGATGGCGGCGAGATAACGCCCGTCCGGGGAGCCGGCCACGAACTGGGGTGAGACCTGCAACCCCGTGCCGGTCGCGGGCTTCCCCGGCGTCGCGAACCGCAGCTCGTCGACGGTGAGCGTGGTCGACCCTGCGTCCTCCTCGCTCTCGGCCGGGACGAAGAAGGCGCCGTCGCCCGCGACGACGAACGAGCGGACGAAGCCGCCGGTGTCGATCGTCGTGCCGTCGGAGAGATGCACGGTCGACCCGGCAGCCCAGGCAAGGCCGCTGGTGACGACCGGATCGGTGCTCGTCCGCCATGCAGGCGAGTCGGTAGCCTTCACATCACCCTCGTCCCCGCAGCCCGTGGCGAGCAGCAGCAGCAATGCGACCACCGCAAGCCCCGCCCGTCGCACCATGCTGGGATGGTGCCACGGCGCCGAGCACTCAAACCTCAGCGGCCCTTCTGTCAGCCGCGCTTGACCTGCATCTCGTGCATCCGCTCCACGATCCGGAAGCCGAAGTCGCGGTTGGTGCGCTGCATGGCGTGGTTGTCGGGATCGGTCCAGGTGTGGATCGAGGTGGATGCGGGGTACTCCTCGGCCAGGACGCCGAGCGTGGCGAGCTTGAGCAGGGTGCCGAGGCGGCGGCCCCTGTGCTCGGGCATGACCAGGGTGTCGTCCTGGAGCACGTCGGGCTCGCCGCGCGGCACGTAGACCTGGGAGTAGCCGGCGAAGACCCCGTCCCGGCGCCGTCGGGCGGCGGACACGACGGAGCCGTAGGACTGGGCGAGCCGGGTCTCGGACGTCCGGAGCCGCTCCTGGGTGAAGACGACCGGCTCGTAGTCGACCTCGCCGATCGGCACGTCGCTGTCCATGCGGGTGCGCATCTCGCAGAACGCGTCGACGTACTCGTCGGGGCAGGTGTCGCCCCACGTGATGATCTCGTAGTCGGACGCCTTGGCCTCGGCGCCGGTGCGCAGGATGGCGACGTGTCCGTCGTCGACGGGAAGGGGCAGGACCAGGTGGTCCTCGACATGGACCTCCTCGAGGCCCATGGCCCTCGCGAAGGCGTACGGCCCGGCCGTCGCCGGCTCGACGCCGGCGGGGACGTGCAGCTCCCCGCAGACCGAGGTGCGACCGGCCGCGTGGCACCGGCGCAGTGCCTCGTCGTAGAGGGCGCGCCCGATGCCCTCGCGGCGCCGGTCGGGCAGCACGCTGATCTCGAGGTCGGCCAGGTGCGTGTTGTCCTCGACCGAGCCGCCGAGCTCGGCCACGCCGGCCGTGACCTCGCCCTCGCGCGCGGCGAACAGGGTCCGTCGGTAGTAGGGCCCGGGCTCCCTCACGCTGTTGGACAGCGCCTCCCACGTGCGCAGCAGCGCGTGCGGGCGGTCGGCCCGGATCGCCGCCTGCTCGGTCTCCCAGAAGGCCCGCAGCGCGGTCTCGTCGGACGGGTCGACCTCGACGATGACGATCACTCCGCAACCGTGCCATGCTCCTCGACATGGAGCCACTGCATTCCCTCAGCGAGGACTGGGAGCGCGCGCTGTGCGTCGTCGCGCACCCCGACGACCTCGAGTTCGGCGCAGCCGCCGCCATCGCCCGCTGGACCGCGCAGGGCAAGCACGTCGTCTACTGCATGGTGACCAGCGGAGAGGCCGGCATCGACGGGATGCACCCCGACGAGGCCCGTCGCATACGTGAGGCCGAGCAGGTCGAGTCGGCGCGCATCGTCGGCGTCGACACCGTGGACTTCCTCGGCCTGACCGACGGCGTCCTGGAGTACGGCGTCGCGTTGCGGCGGGTGATCGCCGAGAGGGTGCGCAGGCACCGTCCGGAGATCGTCATCACCGCCAACTTCCAGGAGACCTGGGGTGGGCGCAACTTCAACCAGGCCGACCACATCGCTGTCGGCCGGGCCGTCATCGACGCGGTGCGCGACGCCGGGAACCGCTGGGTCTTCAAGGACCAGCTGGTCGATGGCCTCGAGCCGTGGGGCGGGGTGCGCGAGGTCTGGGCCGCCGGCTCGCCCACCGGGGGCCACGGCGTCGACGTCACCGCGACCTTCGAGGCGGGCGTCGAGTCGCTTCGCGCCCACGCGGCGTACATCGAGGGGCTCGGTTGGGAGAACTGGGACCCCCGCGAGTTCCTGGAAGGGATCGCGAGGCAGGCCGGGCAGCGGATGGGCGTGGCGTTCGCCACGACGTTCGAGGTCTATCCAATGGGCTGGGGAGAGTAGCTAGTCGGAGCTGAGGAGCTCGGCCGGCACCCACTCCTCCACCAGTGACCATCGGCCGGCCCGCAGCTCGGCGACGTAGGCGACGCGACCCTCCCAGCGTCCGTTCTCGACCCGGCGCCACTCGATGAGCAGGCCCGGCCGGGGCCTCGTGCCGTCGACCGGAGCCGAGATCCAGCAGTGCCGGGCCGGGTGCGCATCGGTAGGGGCAGGTGCCGCAGCGGGAGGCGGCGACTGTGCCCCACCGGCGCGGACCCGGTCGCGCAGCGGCACCCCGCTCCCTGTGCCGTACCCGCCGCGCGCCATGTGTCAGATTAGAACATGTGTTCGAACGACGCATGTCTTTCGACTTTCAACCATCGACCTGCTTTGCTCGAGGGCGCGCGACGGGCCACCGGGCCTGCGCCCGACGGGAAGGACCAGCAATGCCCAGCATCAACTCCGGCTCGGTCGAGATCCACTACGAGGACACCGGCGGCGACGGGCGCCCCGTCGTCCTCGTCCACGGCTGGCCGCTCAGCGGCGCCTCGTGGTCCGGGCAGGTGCCGGCGCTCACCGCGGCCGGCCACCGGGTGATCACCTACGACCGTCGCGGGTTCGGCCAGTCCGGCAAGCCTGGCGCCGACTCCGCCTACGACTACGACACCCTCACCACCGACCTCGACGCCGTGCTCACCGAGCTCGACCTGCACGACGTGAGCCTGGTCGGCTTCTCCATGGGCGGCGGCGAGGTCGCTCGCTACGTCGGGACGTACGGCGAGGGCCGGGTCCACAGCGCCGTGCTCGCGGCCGCCGTCCCGCCGTGCCTGCTCAAGGACGACGCACACCCGGACGGAGCGCTCACCCTCGACGACATCGCTGGGATGCAGGAGCAGCTGCGCGCCGACCCGGAGGCGTTCTACGGCGCCTTCCTCACCAACTTCTTCAGCGCGGGCGACGACCTCAAGGTGACAGAGGAGCAGCGCCAGGAGGCGTTGGGCCTCGCCGCCCAGGCCGACCTGCACGCGTCGGCGGAGTGCATCCGGTCCTGGGTCAGCGACTTCACCGGCGACCTCGCGAAGGTCACCGTGCCGCTGCTGGTCATCCACGGTGACTCCGACGCTATCGTGCCGTTCGAGGTCTCGGGCGAGCGCTCGGCGCAGGCCGTCGCCAACAGCGAGCTGGTGGTCGTGGCGGACGCGCCCCACGGGCTCAACGTCAGCCACGCGGCGGAGTTCAACCGCGTCCTGCTGGAGTTCCTCGCCCACTGACTGTGCCGGGCACCGGCACGTCAGGCTGCTCGGCGCTCGCGGACGATCTCGCCGACGAGCGGCACCCGCGGCGATGCGAAGCGGAGCGGCATCCGGGCCTCCTCGGGGGTCCGGTTGCCCTTCCGGGCGTTGCACGGGCTGCACGCCGCGACGCAGTTCAGCCACGACCACTGGCCGCCACGTGAGCGTGGAAGCAGGTGGTCGACCGTCGTGGCCTTGGCGCCGCAGTAGGCGCAGCGGTGCTTGTCCCGCAGGAAGACCCCGCCGCGGTGCCACGCTGCGTCGCGGTAGAGCCAGGCCTGGAAGACGTAGCGGACCAGTCGGAGCACCCGCGGCCACGGGTGCGGCCCGATGCGACGAGTCTCGTCACCCTCCTCGACCACGGCCACCTGACGGAAGAGCATGCGCACGGCCTTGGGGAAGTCGACGTGGCCGAGAGGCTCGTAGGAGGCGTTGAGGAGCGTCACCGAGCGTGAGCGGTGACCCATCGGCGTACCTCCTCCCGGGTGGCTGCCTACAGTGTGCGCCGCAGGTGGTCACGCCGGGAAGTGAATAGTCGGTGCGCGCCTCGCCGACGGGCGGGCCGCGCAACGCCGGCAGCTACGCCGACGGTGCGCTGCCGCCCTCGTCTGCGATCAGGTCCATCAGCCGCTCGTCGCGCCATCGGACGCGTTGCTCCCACTCCTCCAGGGGCATCGCCTCGCGGCGCTGCCGCACCACCTCGGCGACCAGCTCCTCGGTCCACGGGTCGTCCTGGCCGCGTTCGGCGCCCATGCGCGCGTACGCCGGCCCCATCCGCCCGGCGTGCACGCCGATACCGCCGCGGGTGTTCAGATCGACGGTCTCGAAGGGACCGACCACGCCCCAGCGACGGCCGAGCCCGAGCCGCATCACCGCGTCGATGTCGGCGACCGAGGCGACGCCGTCGCGCACCAGGCAGTACGCCTCACGCAGGACCGCGCCCTGGAGACGGTTGAACAGGAAGCCCTCGACCTCGCGTCGCAGTCTGACCGGGTGCAGCCCGGCATCGGCGTAGGTCGCGGAGGCGCGCTCCACAACATCCGGGCGCGTGAGCGGACTCGGCACCACCTCGACCACCGGGAGCAGGTACGGCGGGTTGCCCGGGTGCCCCACGAGGATCCGGTCGGCCGCCGGGAGGTCGTGACCGATCCGGCTCGCGCTGATGGCCGAGCTCGACGAGGCGAGCACCGTGTCAGGTCCGGTGAGCTCGCCGAGCCTCGCGAACAGGTCGCGCTTGAGCTCGACATCCTCCGGCGCGCACTCCTGGACGAGCTCGACACCAGCCGTGGCGGTCGACAGGTCGCTGGTGAGGGTCACCAGCCCGAGGACGGCGTCCGGGTCGTCGAGCAGCCCGTGCCGGTGCAGCGTCGCCGCCTTGTCCGCCAGGTCGGCCCTGGCCCGTCCGATCGCCTCTGGCAGCGGATCCCAGCACCGGACCTCGGCGCCGGCCCGCGCGAACACGAGCGCGAAGGCCACGCCGATCGAGCCGGTCCCGACGACGGCGACGCTCACGCCTGCCACCAGGACCGGTCGTCGTGGTACCCGTGCTCGAGGATGCTCAGCACTGCGTCCTTGTCGAGCTCCCGCGGGTTGTTGGCGGTGAGCCGGGTGGCCAGCAGCGCCTGGTCGGCGACGTACTCGAAGCCGTCGGGCTCGAGTCCCAGCGCCTTGAGGTTCAGCGGGCAGCCGATGGTCTCGAGGAGCTCCTCGACCCGGCGGATGCCGGCCTGCGCCCGGGCCTCGACGCTCTCGCCTTGTGCGGTGACGCCGAGGACGCGGCCGATCTCGGCGAACTCCTCGAGACGCGTCGGCAGGTTGTAGCGCATGACGTAGGGCAGCAGCGCGCCCACGCCGAGGCCGTGGGCGGTGTGGGTGAGGGCACCGATCGGCGACTGGATCGCGTGCGCACCGGCCGTCCCGGCGGTGTTGATCGCCATTCCGGCGCAGAACGCCGCCATCATCTTGTCCGTGCGCGCCCGCAGGTCGCCGGGGTCAGCGACCACTCGGGCGAAGGCGGTGTTCACCATGGTCAGGCCGTGTCGGCAGTACAGGTCGGTGAGGAGGTTCTTCCCGACGTAGAGGTGTGCCTCGATCTGCTCGGCGCCAGGGTTCTTGGCCCGACCGGTGAAGGCTTCGACGAGGTGGGTGAGCGCATCGGCGCCGGTCGCGGCCGTCAGTCCCGGCGGACAGGTCAAGGTCAGCTCGGGGTCGACGATGGCCATCGCGGGCTCGAGGTACGGCGAGGCGACGCCGATCTTCATGCCGCGATCGGCGTCGTAGACCACGGAGATGCAGGTGACCTCCGCTCCGGTGCCGCCGGTGGTCGGAACCGTGATGATCGGGATGCCGGCACGCTCGACGATGTTCTCGCCGTACAGGTCGCGCACGTCACCGCCGTGCGCGAGCAGCTGGGAGGCCACCTTGGCGAAGTCCAACACGGAGCCGCCGCCGACGCCGACGATGACGTCGAACGTCGATCCGCCATGAGCCTCGACGACGTCGAGGAGGTTCTCCCGCGGCAGGTCCGGCTCGACCTTCGCGTAGACCTCCACATCGATGCCGCGGCCGGTCAGCGCCTCGACGAGGTCTCGGAACAGCCCGTCCCCGGCCATCCGCTCGTCGGTGCACAGCAGCGCCCGGTCGCCGAAGGCGGCCACGGCAGCGGGGAGCTGCCGGCGCTGACCGGGACCGAACAGCACGGTGGAGGGCTGGCGGACGAGCCCGAGGTCGAGCTCGTTGACGGTGGTGGTCACCTCGGCGGACATCAGAGCACCGCCGCCTCGTCGTCCACCGTGACCGCGAGGTACTTCGGCTCGAGGAACTCATAGATCCCGTCGTGGCCGCCCTCGCGCCCCAGGCCGGACGCCTTCGTGCCTCCGAAGGAGGCGACCGGGTCCGCCATGATCCCGCGGTTGATGCCGACCATGCCGAACTCGAGGCGCTCGGCGATCGAGAACGCACGTGACAGGTCGCGTGTGAACACGTACGCCGCCAGGCCGTAGTCGGTGTCGTTGGCGAACTCGAGCGCCTCGGCACCGCTCTTCACGGTGTAGAGCGCGGCCAGCGGGGCGAACAGCTCCTCGGTGCACAGGTCGCTGTCGCGGTTGTCCATCTTGATGACGGTGGGCTCGAAGAAGTAGCCCGGGCGGTCGACCGGCGATCCGCCGACGAGGACCTCGGCGCCGTCGGCGGCGAACCGGCCGACGAGGTCGGCGACCCGGTCGCGCTGCTGGCTGCTGATGATCGGACCGACGTCGACCCCGGCCTCGAAGCCGCTGCCGACCGTCAGGGCCTGCGCCCGCTCGACGAACTTCCCGGTGAACTCCTCGGCGATGTCCTGGTGCAGGATGATCCGGTTGGCGGCGACGCAGGCCTGACCGGCGTTGCGGAACTTGCAGATGATGGCCTGGTCGACCGCGAGGTCGACGTCAGCGTCGTCGAGGACGATGAACGGCCCGTCGCCGCCGAGCTCCATCGACGCGTTCACGATGTTGCCGGCCGCCTGGCGCAGCAGGTGGGCGCCGACTCCGGTCGAGCCGGTGAAGCTCACCTTGCGCAGCCTCGGGTCGGTCAGCAGGGTGTCGGAGACCGCAGCCGAGTTCGTGGTGTGGAGCAGGTTGACCACACCGGCGGGGAAGCCGGCGTCGTGGAGTGCCTGGACGAACAGCGCACCGGTCAGCGGGGTCTGCTGCGCCGTCTTCATCACCACGGTGCATCCCGCGGCGAGCGCCGCACCGGCCTTGCGGGCGGACATCAGCAGGGGGAAGTTCCACGGGGTGATCAGCAGGCTCGGGCCGACCGGCTGGTGGGTCATGACGACGCGGTAGCCGCCGTTGGACCCGGAGGCGAAGGTCCCGTGGAGGTGATTGATCTGCTCGGCGTACCAGAGGAAGAACCCGGCCGACAGGCCGAACTCGGCGAGGGACTCGGAGCGCGGCTTGCCACTCTCCGCGGTCATCACGTCGGCGAAGGCGTCCGTGCGATCGAGGAGGAGGCGGTGCGCCCTGAGGAAGAGGTCGGCGCGGGCCCGCGGCGACCAGCCGGCCCACGCCCGCTGGGCCAGGGTCGCCGCGTCGAGCGCACGCCGGGCGTCCTCGGCGGTGCCGTCGGGGACGTCGGCGATGGTGTCGCCGCTGCTGGGGTCCACCACCTGGAACGTGGTCGGGGCGCCGGTCCACGCGCCGTCGATGTAGAGCCCCGCCGGGAGCTCGTGGCCGTAGACGGAGACCGGGTGGTGGTCCTGGGGGACGGTGTTCATGGTGTTCCTTTCGTCATGGCCGTCAGCGGGCCGTGTAGCCGCCGTCGATGGGGAGGTTCACGCCGGTGACCCAGTCGGCTTCGTCAGAGGCGAGGTAGAGGACGCCGTACGCGACGTCCTCGGGGCGACCGAGCCGGCGCAGCGACTGCCGGCCGGTCATGGCCTGCTCGTAGGCGGGCAGTCCGCCGGGGTACGCGTCGGCGATCCCCTCGACGAGCGGGGTGAGCACCGTGCTCGGGTGGACGGAGTTCACCCGGATGTTGTGACGGCCGTACACCGCGGCGTCCTGCCGGGTCTGCATCGTCACCGCGCCCTTGGCCACGTGGTAGGCGGTGAACTCGTCGTTGCCGAGCAGCCCGTAGATCGAGGAGTAGTTCACGATGCTGCCCCTGCCACGGTGCAGCATGTGCCGTACGGCGTGCTTGGTGCACAGCAGCACACCCTTCACGTCGACGGCGAAGAGCGCGTCGAACTCGGCCTCGGTGAGCTCGTGGGTCGGCTTGTCCGGCCCGATGACGCCTGCGCAGTTCACGAGGATGTCGAGGCCACCGAGCACGACGGTGACCGCGGCGAAGACGTCCTCGACGAGCTCCTCGTCCGAGACGTCGAGGTGCCAGTACTCGGCGGTCCCGCCGTCGGCCCGGATCGCCTCGACGAGCTCCTTCCCGGCAGGGTCGGTGACATCGGTGACGGCCACCGCGGCGCCCTCCTTGGCGAAGAGCTCCGCGGTGGCGCGTCCCATGCCGGAGGCCGCGCCGGTGATGACAGCCACCTTGCCGGCGAGCCGACCGCCTCCTCGGCTCATGCGGTCACCGGCTCGGGGGTCGAGGCCCCGAGGTCGGCGAGGAAGCTCCGGTAGCCCGACTCCTCGGCCTCGCGGCAGTACTGCTGGTAGACCTGCCCGCCGCCCATGTACACCTGGAACGCGCGCGGCTTGCCCGCCACGTTGTGGCCGAGGAACCAGGCGCCCGCCTTCTCGCCCTCGGAGCTCATGACGGTGGCCTCGCCGGCACGCAGCGTCTCCTTCTCCCACCAGTCCTCGGACTCCACGGTCGCCTCGATGCGCTCGACGCCGTGCTCACGGGCCCAGACCAGCAGTCGCTGGAGCCACTGCGCGCCCAGCTGGATCGGGACCGGCAGGTTCGAGTACGGCGTCTGCGGGCCCAGCGACATGAAGAAGTTCGGGAACCCGTTGACCGAGATGCCGAGGTTGGACCGCAGCCCCTCCTCGTTCCACTTGTCGCGCAGGATGCGCCCGTTGCGGCCGACGATGTCGATGTTGGTCAGGGTGCCGGTCATCGCGTCGAAGCCGGTGGCGAAGATGATCACGTCGAGCTCGTACTCGGTGTCCCCGACGACGATGCCCTGTGGCGTGATCGCCGTGATCGGCACGGACTTGGCGTCGACCAGGTGCACGTTCTCGCGGTTGAACGTCTCGTAGTAGTTGTGGCCGGTCGGCACCCGCTTGCCGTTGAAGGAGTAGCCCTTCGGGCACAGCAGCTCGGCGGTCGCGGGGTCCTTGACGATCTCGCGGATCTTCGACCGGATGAACTCCGACGCCAGCTCGGCGGACTCGTGGTTGGTCGCCAGGTCGTTGAAGCACTCGTTGGCGAAGTGGAAGCCGCCCTCCTTCCACTTCGACTCGAACACGCGGCGGCGCTCCTCCGCGTCGACCTCGAGCGCACTCTTCTCGGCGTACTCCATGGCGACGCCGAACGGGTGTGCGGCGGCCTGCTCGAAGATCGCGTCGTAGTGCTCGCGGACGTGGTTCATCCAGTCCTCGGACACCTGCTCGTTGTTCGTCTCCACCACGAAGTTGGGCGTGCGCTGGAAGACGAAGAACTCCTTGGCCTGGGGCGCGACGACCGGCACGATCTGGATGCCCGAGGCGCCCAGGCCGATGATCCCGACCCGCTTGCCCGACAGGTCCACGCCCTCGCGAGGCCAGCTCGCCGTGTGGTACTTCTCGCCGGCGAACGTGTCGATGCCGGGGATGTCGGGGTAGATCGCCTGCGAGAGGACGCCCATCCCGGAGACGACGTACATCGCGACGATGGCGCGCCCGTCCTCGAGCGTGACCGTCCACCGGTTGGTGGCCTCGTCGTACACGGCCGACCTCACCCGGGAGCTCAGCTGGATGTCGCGACGCAGGTCGAGCCGGTCGGCGACGAAGTTGAGGTACGCCAGCACCTCCTTGCCGCTGGGATAGCGCTCGGTCCACGTCCACTCCTCGCGGACCTCCTTGGAGAAGGAGAAGGAGTAGTAGTGGAACTCCGAGTCGGTGCGGACGCCCGGGTAGTTGTTGATCCACCAGGTGCCGCCGATTCCGTCGGTCGCCTCGACGACCTTGGTGTCCAGCCCTGCCTCACGCAGGTGGTGGAGCATGGCGAGGCCGGAGAAGCCGGCCCCGATGACGAGGGCGTCGACCTCGGTGGGCGTGCTGTTGTCGGTCATTGCGGTTGTTCCTTTCGGGATGGAGGCGCTCAGGCGTCCTGGCCGGCGGCGTACCAGGCGCCGATGCGGGCGATCTCGTCGTCGGCCACGGGGTGGCGTCCGGCGAGGAACGGATACACGTGCTGCTGTCCTTCGCCGACGGTGAAGGTGACGTCCACCCCGCACTTCTCGGCGAGGAGGTTGAGCCGGACGGCGTCGTCGAGGAGCGACTCGACCGATCCGGCGTTGATGTAGAGGCGTGGGAACCCGGTCAGGTCGGCGTACAGGGGGTTCACGAACGGGTCGGTGGGGTCGGCCCCGCCCGACAGGTAGCGGTCGATGTTGGCCTGCAGGCCCTCGCGGGCGATCAGGAAGTCGGTGGCGTCGTTGGTGTCGAGGGTCGCCCCGGTGTTCTCCATGTTGAGCCACGGCGACATGGCGATCACCGAGGTCGGCAGCTCCCTGTCGGCGCTCATCAGCCTCAGCACGATGCTGATGGCGAGGTTCGCGCCCGCACTGTCGCCGGCCAGCGTGATGTCCTTGACGGGCAGCCCGTCGGCCACGAGCGCGTCAATGATGGCGAGGCCGTCCTCGACGGCCGCGGGGTACGGATGCTCGGGAGCGAGGCGGAAGTCCGCGACGAACGCGGTCACCCCGCACGCCTTGGCGAGGTGGCCGGTGAGCTTGCGGTGGCTGGCTGACGAGCCGAGGGCGAAGCCGCCGCCGTGCATCAGCACCAGCATCCGCGCGGGGTCGGCACCCGCGGGGCTCACCCGGATCCCGGGGACTCCCCCGATCTCCGTGTGCTCGTAGGTGACGTCCGTCGGCTCGGCGGTGGCGCGCTGCCAGTCGTCGAACACGATACGGAGCAGCTGCTCGGACATGTCCGGGTGGGCGGCCATCTCGACGGCCCACTGCGCGTAGATCTCGCCCAGGAGGTCCTGGGGCTCGGGGTTGCTCATCGTCGGTTCTCCCTCGACGTGGAGGTGGCGAGGTGGCGCGGTGAGCGCCACGGCCGCAACCTTGAACCCGCGTACGACGACTTCGGAATGGCTGTCGCAGATTGCGACAGTCCCGTCTCAGAGTGACCGCGCTCACACGCCTGGTCTGGGCCAAGACTCTCAACCCAGTAGTGGTGCCTCTCACATCCCCCGGCACCCGGGAAAGGCGGACAGATCGTCATGAAGTTCACACTCAAGCCCGGCGCGCTCGCGGCCACCACGGCAGCCCTCGCCCTGCTTCTGTCGGCATGCTCCAGTGGAGCGCCGGCCCAGGAGATCGGCGGCGCGGGTTCCGTCGAGGGTCAGAAGACAGGCATCGTCGGCACCCAGGACCAGATCCAGGACATCAGCGAGCTCTGCGGTGACGAGCCGATGACCGTCGCGCTGGCGGACGGCTTCGGCGGCAACTCCTGGCGCAAGATCACCCGCGCGGTGTTCGAGGCGGAGGCCGCCAAGTGCCCGAACATCGAGAAGGTCCTCTACACCGACGCACAGGGCGATACCCAGAAGGCGATCGCGGACATCAACTCCCTCGTGGCCCAGGGCGTCGACATCATCGTCACGTTCGTCGACGGTGGCGAGGCCCTGCTGCCCACGATCAAGAAGGCGACGGCGGCCGGCGTGAAGGTGGTGCCCTTCGTCGGATCCCCCGGCGGCACACCCGGCGAGGACTACGTCGACTTCGTCGCCGAGGACATCAAGACCTACGGCGGCTCGCTGGCCGACTGGACCATCGACGCGATGGGCGGCGAGGGAAACCTGGTCATGCTCGGTGGCATCGCCGGCAACTCCTACAGCCAGGGCGTCTTCGAGGGTGTCAAGGACGCCGCGGCGAAGAGCCCGGGCATCAACCTCCTCAACGCCGACGGCCCCATCAGCACCGACTGGGAGCCCGGCAAGACCCAGCAGGTCGTCGCGGGACTGATCACCAAGTACGGCCAGATCGACGGGATCGTCGCCGACTACGGCGGCGGCTCGGTGGGAGGCATCCGCGCCTTCATCGCCGCCAACAAGCCGCTGCCGGTGTGGTCCGCGAACGACTCCAACGAGTTCGCCTGCCTCTGGTACCAGTACAAGGACGACAACCCGAGCTACCAGATCGCCACCGAGTCGTCGCGCAACTGGATCGTCAAGGTCGCGCTGCACAAGGGACTCGCTGCGGCGAACGGCATCCTCAGCGACGAGCCCTCGATCTACAACCTGGAGATCATCGAGGACTCCCGCAATCCCGACATGTTGCCGACGTGCGAGGACTCGCTGCCGCCCGACGCCATCCTCTCCTCCGGTCTCAAGGTCGAGCAGCTGGCAGACCTCTTCAAGTAGCCCCTCTCGGCCACCGTCCCGGCCTCATCGTCGAGGCCGGGGCGGCGGCCCCCTTCTCCCCCATCTCGCAATCGTCAGGAGCACGTCATGTCTCGTCTTCAGGGAAAGGTCGCCGTCGTCACGGGCGCCGGCCGTGGAATCGGCCGGTCCATCGCCGAAGTGTTCGCCAAGGAGGGCGCCACCTTGGTGGCCACCGGCCGCCGCGGCGAGGACGACTTCGAATCGCTCGACGGGTCGATCTCCTACGCGCAGCTCGACGTCGCCGACAAGGCGGCGTGGGAGCGGACCATCGCGGACGTCGTCGCGCAGCACGGGCGGGTCGACGTGCTGGTCAACAACGCCGGCATCATCAACTACGAGCCGCTGCACGACCTCGACGTCGACGGGTGGAACGAGGTCCTCGCGGTCAACCAGACCGGCACGTGGCTCGGCATGCGCACCGTCGTGCCCCACATGCTGGCCCAGGGCCGCGGCTCGATCATCAACGTGTCATCGATCTGGGGGAACGCCGCGGTCGGCGGTGCCCACGCCTACCACGCCACCAAGGGCGCGGTGCGGAACATGTCGAAGAACGCCGCGATCACCTACGCCAAGGAGGGGATCCGGGTGAACTCGCTGCACCCGGGCTTCGTCGCGACCCCGCTGACCGACTCCCAGGACGCTGACGTCAACGCGTACGTCGTCTCGCAGACCCCCATGGGCCGCGCCGGGACACCCGAGGAGATCGCCTACGCGGCCGTCTACCTGGCGAGCGACGAGTCCAGCTTCATGACCGGATCCGAGCTCGTCGTCGACGGCGGCTACCTCGCCCAGTAGGGCGTTCGAAGGAGACTGACCATGACCACCAACCAGGTGCTCCCGGACTCATCGCCGGCTCCCGACGTACGGGCTCCCGCGGCGCTGCTGCTGACCGGCATCGGACGCTCGTTCCCCGGCGTCCGTGCCCTCGACGACGTCAACCTCGACGTACGACCCGGCGAGGTGCACGCGCTCGTCGGCGAGAACGGCGCCGGCAAGTCCACCCTGATGGCGATCGCGTCGGGTGCGCTGGCGCCCGACGAGGGCACGGTCTCGATCGGCGGCGGCCGGCTCGAGGAGCCCTCTCCCGACGCGGCCCGCGCCCTGGGACTCGGCATCGTCCGTCAGTACCCCGCGCTGCTTCCCGAGCTCACCGTGGCCGAGAACCTGGCCATCGGCGTGGGCTACGACCGGGTCGGTGGCATCGGCAGCGCAGTCGCCTGGAGCCAGGCAGCGCTCGACCCCTGGCAGATGGCCATCGACGCCTCCGCCAAGGTCTCCGACCTGACCGTCGAGCAGCGGTTCGTCGTCGAGATCGCCAAGGCGCTCGCTCTGGAGCCCTCGGTGCTGATCCTCGACGAGCCGACCGAGCACCTCAGCCTGGAGGAGGTGGAGCGGCTCTTCGCCCGGGTACGCGACCTGGTCAAGGGCGGCACCGCCATCGTCTACATCTCGCACCGCATCCCCGAGGTGAAGCAGATCGCCGACCGGATCACCGTGCTGCGGGACGGCAGGACGCGTGGCACGTTCCCGTGCCAGGACGTCACCGAGGAGCAGATCATCGAGCTCGTCGTCGGGCGCGCGCTGGAGACGGTGTTCCCGCCCAAGGGCTCCGAGGCCGGCTCGATAGGCCAGCACGAGCAGCTCGTGGTCCGCGACGTCAGCGGCGCAGACTTCCGGGACGTCTCGTTCACCGTCCGTGCCGGGGAGATCGTCGGACTGGCCGGCGTCCAGGGCAACGGGCAGAGCGGCATCATCCGCGCGCTGGCCGGCCTCGAGAAGGCATCCGGCGAGGTGGCGGTCGACGGCGCTCGGGTACGCCTCGGCAGTCCCGCCGTGCTGCACGACGCCGGTGTCGTCTACGTGCCGGCCGACCGGCACGAGGAGGGGCTCTTCCTGCCGCTCTCCGTCGCGGCCAACACCGTGATGAGCACGCTGGACTCGTTCTCCGTCGCCGGGCTCGTCCAGGAGCGACGCGTGCGGACGGTGGCCGCGGCCGAGGCGGCCGAGCTCGGCACCAAGACTCCGAGTGTGGACACGCCGGTCCGGTCGCTCTCGGGCGGCAACCAGCAGAAGGTGGTGATGGCGCGCACCCTGCTCTCGGAGCCCCGGGTGCTGCTCGCGGAGGAGCCGACCCAGGGCGTCGACGCGGGCGCACGCGTCGACATCTACCGCATCATCCGAGACGTCGCCGCCAGCGGCGCCGCCGTCGTGCTGCTGTCCTCCGACGGCGTCGAGCTCGAGGGCCTCTGCGACCGGGTGCTGATCGTCTCGCGCGGCACGGTGGTCAAGGAGCTCGAGGGGGCGGAGGTCACCGAGGCGGCGATCGCCCGTGCGGCCCTGACCTCCACGACCATGCGCGGGCGCGAGCACACCGCCACCCGGGAGAAGGGAGCCTGGCTCTCCCGGCTGCGCAGCGACCACACCCCCGCCGGCGTCCTGGCCGCGGTCTTCCTGGCGATGGCGCTGGTGGTCGGGGTCACCAACGCGACGTACTTCAGCGCGTTCAACCTCAACAACCTGCTCTTCATGGCTGCCCCGCTGATCCTGGTCGGCGCCGCCCAGCACACCGTGGTCCTCACCGGCGGCATCGACCTCTCCGTCGGACCACTGACGGGCATGCTCGTGGTGGTCGCGTCGTACCAGGTCACCGACACCGGGAACGTGGGGCTCGGCATCCTCCTGATGGTGCTCCTGGCGCTGGTGGTGGGCCTGACGAACGGGCTGCTGGTCGCGCGCCTCGGTGTCGACTCGGTGGTCGCGACCCTGGCGATGTTCATGGCCCTGCAAGGAGGGTTCCTCACGCTGCGCGGCGTGCCCGACGGTCTCATCTCGACCTCGGTGAGCGACCAGCTGAACCTCCGCGTCGGCTTCGTGCCGGTGGTGACCATCGTCGCCCTCGTGGTCGTCGTCGTGCTCGAGCTCGCACTGCGTCGTACGCGGTGGGGCCTGGAGGTCAGGGCGGTCGGGTCGATGCGCGACAACGCCGAGAAGCTCGGCATCCGCGTCGTACGGCGCCAGGTCGGCGCCTACGTGCTGTGCGCGCTGCTGGCCTTCCTCGCCGCGCTCGTGGTGATGGCGCAGATCGGCATCGGTGACGGCCGGCCGGGCCTCAGCTACACCTTGTCCTCGATCACCGTGGTGGTTCTCGCGGGTGCCAGCGTCTTCGGCGGACGAGGCTCCTACCTCGGCGTCGCTGCTGCCGCCCTGCTCGTCCAGCAGCTGCTCAACGCCTCGCCGTTCCTCGGGCTCTCGCAGGCATGGAGCTACTGGCTGCCCGGGCTGATCATCCTCACCGCCGCGGTCGTCTACGCGGCTCTCCAGCGCACCAGGAAGGCCTGAGATGAACAAGAGAGATCTCAGCAGCTCGACCATCGTCCGCGCGTTCAGCGGCAGCTCGGCGGCGATCTGGCTGGCCACCGTCGCACTGTTCGCGATCAGCCCACTCGTGTCGCCTGGCAGCCTGGCCAAGGCACCGCTGCTCAGCATGCTGCCGTTCGCGGCGGTCCTCGCGATCGCCGCTGCCGGCCAGACCCTTGTCGTCCAGCAGCGCGGCCTCGACCTGTCCGTGCCGGGCATGATGGCGCTCGGCGCAGTGCTGTGCACGAACCTGCCGCAGGGGCACGGCTGGCCGCTCGCGACCGCAGCGGTGGCCGCGATCCTCGCCACGGCGCTGGTCGGCTGCCTCAACGGGCTCCTGGTGACCGCACTCGGCGTGACCGCGCTCGTCGCCACGCTCGGCATGAACGTGGTGCTGCTCGGCACGGTCTTCTCGATCGCGAACGGGACTCCTTCCGGTGCGACACCGGCCCTGAACCAGTTCGCCCTCGACCGGACGCTCGGCATCCCCAACACGGTGCTGATCGCGGTGGCCGTGCTCGCCGTCGCCGGGGTGGTCACCCGCCGGTCGGTGATCGGGCACCGACTGACCGCGGTCGGGGTGAGCGAGCGCGCGGCCGCCGCCATCGGCATCCGGGTCCGGACGTACCAGATCGTGGCCTACGGCTTCGCCGGGCTCTGCTACGGCGCCGCGGGCGTGCTGCTCGCCGGGTACACCAAGACGCCGCCGCTCTTCCTCGGCGACTCCTACCTGCTGCCGACGGTGGCCGCTGTGATCCTGGGCGGCACGGCACTGTCCGGCGGCCTGGCCAGCGTGGTGTCGACGGGTGTCGCGGCGCTCTTCCTCACCCAGCTCGGGCAGCTGCTGCGCACGCTCGGCTGGACGGACGCCCAACAGCTGATCGCCCAGGCAGCGGTGCTGCTCCTCGTGGTGCTGGCCCGGGTGCTCGCGCCGCGCGCACTCGCCTCCGTGCGGGAGCGCCGCGCGCTCGCCCTGGAGCCCGCGGCCTGAGCGCTGGGAGCTGGAGCTCAGCCGTCGAGCCGGTAGGACTTCATCTTCCGGTAGACGGTGGCCCGGGAGATCCCCAGGATCTCGGCGGCCTTGGCCCGGTTGCCGCCGGCTTCTTCCAGCGCCTGGCGGATGGCCTGGAGCTCGACCTGCTCGATCAGCGTGAGCGTGGAGCCGGTGCCTCGCATGTGGTCGGGCAGGTCCACCGCGGCCACCGATCCCCGCTTCCCCGACGCGGCGAGCTGGCTGATCGTCGACCGGAGCTCACTGACGTTGCCGGTCCAGCGGTGTGCCCGCAGGGTGGGTACGGCGTCCGGCCGGAGCACCAGTCCGGCCGTGGGCGCGACCGACTGGGCGATCGAGTTCCACAGCTCGGGCACGTCGGCGGCGCGGGCGCGCAGCGAGGGCACCCAGACCACCCGGGCGCCGCCGAGCCGCCGCGCCAGCTCCTCGGCATCGTCCAGCTCGTTGGTGGTGAGGGTCAGGGTGACCCTCGAGCCCGCGGCGGACTTCTGCATGGCGGCGCGTAGACCGGCCACCGCGGCCTTCTCCAGCGTCTCGACCGAACGGATGCAGACGGGATCACCTGACTCGAGCCGCGCGCTGACCGTCTTGAGCCATTCCTGGACGCCAACCAGGTGGGACTCGGCGCCGTCGACGACGCGCGCCGCGTCGTCGGCGCCGGGTGTGGACGGACGCCCCAGCGCGACCGACGTCTTGCCGACCCCGGTCTCGCCCGCGAGCAGCACGGGCTCATCGCCCTGGCGGGCCTTGGCGACCTGGTGCAGCACCGCCAGCCACTCGGGCGCGCGGCCGATCAGCTTCGCGTGCGGAGTCGCCGTGCGAGGTGCCGAGAGCGTCCGCGTCGGAGTGTCGACGACGACCGCCACGTGGTTGTCCCGCTCCACCGGGGTGATCTCGACCGTCAGCTCGTCCAGCTTGATGAGCCGGGGTCGGCCGTCGCCGGCGGGCAGGTCCAGGCACAGCTGTTGGATCTCGGCCAGCTGCTCCCGGGTCAGGTGACTGGCCCGGGCGTTCTGGATCACCAGGCCATCGGGACCGATCGCGACCACCGGCTCGCTTCGAGTCTCGGCGTAGTGCAGGAACGCCGTGAGCGCGCGCCGGGACGCGGGCTGCTCGATGTCGAGGACCTGCTTCTGCAGCTGGCCGGTGACGGTCTGCAGCAGGGGTCGGAGCAGCTCGGCACGCGGAGTCACGTCGCACGACAGGGTGACCACGGCGAGCAGCTTCCCGGACAGCGGGTGCAGCACCGGCGCGCCGGTGCAGACGGCCTGCTGGTAGAAGTCCGCGAAGTGCTCGGCTCCACGAACCTGGACGAGCTTGCGCGCCGCGATGGCCGTGCCGACGCCGTTCGTGCCGACCGCTTCCTCGGCCAGCACCGCACCGCGGGTGGTGCCCATCCTGTCGAAGTGCGCCTCGACCCTGCGGTCGGCGCTCCACCGCTCCAGGATGCGGCCCGAGGCGTCCGCGAGCAGCAGCCCGAGATGGGTGCCGTCGAGCGTCTCGGAGAACCGCTGGAGGGGGGCCCGGAACATGTCGAGCAGCTGGGTGTCGAGGAGCTCGTCCGCCACGTGGGGCACCTCGGTGACGTTGGCGGGAGAGCCGAGGGCCGCATGGCTGCGGCGCCAGGAGCCCAGCAGGGCCTCGGAGGGCGCGGACTCGGTCTCGATGGCGCTGAGGAAGTCCTCCTTGGCGCGCTCGATCGCCCCGTTGGAGTCGATGTCGGACACGAAGATCCCTCCGTCACCCAAGGCGATCATGGGCATGACAATCGGAGCATCATACCGTCATACAATCGCCATCACGAGGAGATCTCCTCGCCATCTGCTCTACACGCAACGGAGGGACAATGACGCTCGTCTCGGGGGTCTCGGGGGATGAGACATCGCACCGGATCGAGGCGCACGCGGCGCCGCTGCGACAGGAGGTGGTGCGGCTGCTGCGTCAGGAGATCCTCGACCAGGTGCTGGTGCCAGGGCAGCGGATCACCGAGGCGTCGCTCTGCGAGCGGTTCGGGGTGTCACGGACGGTGGTCCGGGAGTCGCTGCGGCACCTGGAGTCCGAGAGCCTGATCACGTTGCTGCCCCATCGCGGCCCCATCGTCACCGTGCTGTCCCGCCACGACATCGAGTCGCTCTACGAGGTGCGCCGCAACCTCGAGGGACTCGCCGGAGAGCTCTTCGCACAACGAGCCACGCAGACCATCGTCGAGGCCATGCTGGTGCACATCGACGTCATGAGGGCACAGATGCCCGACGCCGACGTGGCCGACCGGGGCAGGTTGAAGGACGAGTTCTACCGGCTGCTCCTCGCCGGTGCCGACAACCCCGTGCTGACCACGGCACTCCACGGCCTGCATGCTCGGGTCGCTGTCTTCCGCCACTACGCCTTCCAGGACGACGAGAAGGTGGTGAACGCGTTGCAGGAGGTGGCGACGATCGTGCACGCTGCGGCAGAGCAGCGGGATCCGGCCGCCGCGAGGCGTGCGTGCGAGGACCACATCGAGCGGGCCGGGCGGCTCGCGGTCGAGGAGTACGGCCGCCGGGTGCCTCACATGCCCAACTGACGCGGCCAGGGAGGTTACGTCGCCACGAGGGTGGAGATCAGACGCCCTGGCGCTCCTCCTGCTGCCGGATCAGCTCCTCGACCGCGCTCGGCAGAGTCGACTCGAAGTCGATGAGCTTCGCCCAGGTCGGCGTCACGACGATGCGGACCATCCCGTCGCGGTAGAGCGAGCGCACGCCCGCCTCCCACTCGACCCGCTGCTCCGGCGTCATCTCGTAGGTGCTCGTCGTCTGGAGGTACTCGTCCGGGATGCCGTCGACGTAGTCCAGCTCGGCCCGACCCCGGATGAGCAGGATCTTGGGCGGGTGCACCTCGGTGTCGATCGTCAGGGCCACCATCGGGTTCACGCTCAGGGCGTGGAGCTTCGGCGCGTTCTTCGGCGTGCACATGACGATCTGGGAGCCGTTCCAGGCGAAGATGATCGGGATGTTGCGGGGTGTGCCGTCCTTGGCGACGTAGGCCAGGCGAGTCATGTCGCGGGCCAGCAGCTCGCGGCTGAGCGGTCGGTTCAGCACCTCGGCGATCTCGTTCGGTTGCACGTCGTTCCTCCCGTTGTGATTCGGTCCGCCAGCGGACCGTTCTCGTCGGTCGTACGTCGGTCGCGCGATGACCTCAGCCGAGCTGCTCGGCCAGCGCGACGATGATCCCCGCGGGACCCCTGAGGTAGCAGAGCCGGTAGCTGTCCTCGTACTGCACCACCTCTCCCACGAGCTCCGCGCCGTGGGGCAGGAGGCCTGCGACAGCGGCGTCGATGTCGTCGACCGCGAACATGATGCTGCGCAGCCCCAGGATGTTGGGCGCGTTCTCCGGCTGGGACTCGACCGCCTGCGGGTGGTGGAACTTCGTCAGCTCGAGGCGGCCGTGACCGTCCGGTGTCCGCATCATCGCGATGTCGACTCGTATGCCGTCGATCCCGTTGACACGATCGACCGACTCCCCCGCGACCGGCGCCTCGCCCTCGAGCTCCATGCCGAGCTGGACGAAGAACGCCTTCGCAGCCTCCAGGTCGTCGACGACGACGCTGACGTGGTCCATCCGCTGAATGGTCATGACCGTCCTCCCGTGGTGTCGTACCGCAGAAGTGCCACGCCGTTCTCGAACGCGGTGGCCTCGACCAGCCTCAGGTCCTGCGAGCTCTCGAAGATGCGCGTGCCCTGGCCGCGTGACGCCGGGCAGACCAGCATCCGGACCTCGTCGACGAGGCCGGCGTCCAGCAGGGAGTGCATGAGCTGCAGGCTCCCCCACAGCCAGATGTCCTTCCCGCGCTGCCCCTTGAGCTCACCGACGGTGGCGGCCGGGTCGCGCGTCACGGTCGCGGCGGGAAAGTCACCCCACGGGGCGTCGTCCAGCTTCGACGAGGCGACGAACTTGGCGAGGTTGTTGAGCTTCTCGCCGTACTCGCCCTGCTCGTCGGCGTTGGGCCAGTAGCCCACGCTCTGGGCGTAGGTGTTGGCGCCGAGGATCATCGTGTCGACCGAGTCGATGAACCCCATCACGCTCGCCTTGAACCCGCTGGTGTCGGTCTCGGAGAAGGGCTCCCCCGACACGAAGCTGAGTCCGCCGTCCTCCTCCGCCGCGACGTTGTCGACGGTCACCCACTGCTGGACGATGAGCTTTCGCGTGTCTGCCATTCCTGTGGATCTCCTTGCTTCGAGGTGGTCATCATGGTTGCAGGCAGGTCGTGAGGCCTTGCGCCCGCCGACGGCACGGCGCGGGGCTCAGTGGCTGGTGGTCAGGAGCCGGGCCGCCGCGACGACGAGCGCCGACCCAGTCACCTGCTCGATGCGCGCCCGCACCCTCGGTCGCCGCAGCCGGCGGCCCAGTTGCTCGACGCTGGGGACGTACAGCGAGAACCACGCCAAGTAGACCCCGGCGAAGACCGCGGAGAGCAGGAGCGCCTGTGCGCGTGGCGAGCCGCCGTCGGCGGTGAGGAACTGGGGCAGGAGCGTCACGAAGAACAGCGCCACCTTCGGGTTGAGCGCGTTCGACAGGAAGCCCTATCGCAGGTACGCCGAGCGCTGGGGCGCAACCGAGGGCCTCGCGCAGCATGTGAATCGGCGAGGTCAGTCACGAGTTCTGTGACCGAGGCTACCGCGACGCGCTGTGCGCCCTGATCACAGACGAAGTCGTCGATACCGAGGAGTCGACGGAGACAGGTCTGGTCATCCGGTTCGGGCTGGGAGAACTCATCATCAGTCCCGAACCAACCGACCTGAGCGGACCAGGAATTGCGGCGATGCGTGGCCACGAGGACGCGTTCCGGGGTGCGGCGTTGGCGGCCCGGTGAGGATGTCTTTGCCGGCCGTGCCTGACTCTGACTCCCACATCGTGACATCGATACCAGCGAGCGGATCGCGGCAGATCCGTGCGTTGAGAGTGCTCAGCTGAGCAGCCCACCCGCTGACGCGTAGCGAAGGCGAATCGGCTCAGGCGTTGGGGCCCTGGGGTGCGGGGAGTCGGCGCGTGTTTATCAGTTCAACCGCGACCTGGCGCATCTTCATGTTCTGCGTGGAAGAGATGCGAGTGAGCAGGGCGAACGCACGGACAGCGTCAACGTCGTAGCGCTCCATTACCAGTCCGCACGCCTGCGCGATGAGGGTGCGGGAGTCCAAAGCGGTCTCGTACTGGTCAATTCTCTGCGCTGCTAGGACGGCGATGGCAATGTGCGCGGCAAGTGCCAGCCCCTCCGCCTTGTCCTCGGCGCCGAACGCATCAGCGTGGGTCGAGTACATGCTGAGCGCACCAATGACGTCCTTGATGGTGAAGAGGCGAAAGGTCAAGACACTGCGCGCCCCGGTCGCCTCGCTCAGCTGGGGTCCCCAGTTGGGCCAACGGTCGTCGGCGGCAAGGTTGGGGACGTAGACCGAGTCCTCGTCCCACAGGGTGTCCAAAGCAGGCCCTTCATGAAGATCCGCCTGCAGCCGATCGCCCATTGCGGCCAAGTCGTCGCTGGCTGCCGGGGTCTCCACACGCCGCTTGCCGTAGACCAGCGAGATGCTCGCCGAGTCACATCCCTTGACATTCTGTACGAGCAGTTCGACGGCGCTCTTCACAGTCGCCAAGGGGTCATGCTGGTCCTGCAACTCTCGCGCAGCCGCACTCATGCGCTCCAAAATTGATTCCTGAACCACGTCGACGTGCATCCCAACCCCTTGGCGTCATTGCTGGCGACCATTCAACACGGGGGTGCGGGCCACTTAACACGGGGCGCGCGCCACCGGGCCGCCTTCTCGACCCAGTGGACCCTAGGCATTGCCCCCGTGCGCGCCCGCAGGCGGCGGCCTACGGCGTCGGCACCCAAAGGGAGTGGAGGGGCACCGCGTCGACGATCAGCGCGCCTTCCAGCTACTCACGCGGGTGTCAATGACCTCGAACCTGCGGATGCGTGTCGTGGCTCAGGAGGTCATCGACCAAGCAGTGACCGGCTACTCACCTCGTCGACGACCCGCGCCACATCGTTCGACGTCGCGATATTCGGGTGGGTGTCGAGGACCAGCACTCTGTACTCGGACAGGCGCTCGTGTCTTGGGCGCCGCAGATCCACGCGGTGAGCCTTGCCGAGCGTCATACCGTCCGGCTGGGCCAGGACCTCGAGAAGTGTCACCAAGTCAGCGGCGCTGCGCGCCATGGGTCCGATGACGCTCAGGTCTCGCTCGTAGGGCAACGCGGGCGCCGACGGGGCGGTGTGCCCCCGCGACGGCAGCAGCGCGAAGGACGGCTCGTGGGCGTAGACCCCGCAGAAGTGGGCGGGGATGCGCAAGGATCCCGCGAAGTCGGACCCGATCGACACGGCCCGAAGCCGGCGGCGAGCGCCGCCGCAGAGCCGCCGGAAGACCCACCGGGCGTCCGCCCGTCATCCCACACGGGTGGTTCGTCGTGCCGTAGATCGGGTTATACGTCTGGATGTCCCCGAGCGCCACCGGCACGTTCGTCTTGCCCAGGATCACCGCACCGGCGCGTCGCAGCCGACTGACAGGCAGCGCGTCCTGGTCTGCCACGAAGTCACGAAACGGCGGGATGCCCCAGCTGGGGACGAGGCCGGCAACGTTGAAGGACTCCTTGACCGTCGCGGGGACACCGAGCAGGGGGCCCCGTTCCCCGCGCGCCCGTGCCTCGTCGGCTCCCGCGCGGCGTCCAGGGCCCGGTCGAAGTCGCGCACCGCGAGAGCGTTGATCGCCTGGTCATAACGCTCGATCCGTGCGATCGCGGCGCGGGTGAGCTCAACGGACGAGACGGCGCGACCTTCCCTCGCTGCCCGCATCGCGGCAGCGGTGACGCAGTCGAGCTCAGCGGCATCGATGCGCACGTCCCTTTCCTTCCATTGGTTTGCAAGTCAAACTCTATCAACGCCCGAGCCGTCAGCTCGGAGGCCTGGTGTC
The DNA here is from genome assembly GCF_049897745.1 of Nocardioides sp. LHG3406-4. Lineage (NCBI taxonomy): Bacteria > Bacillati > Actinomycetota > Actinomycetes > Propionibacteriales > Nocardioidaceae > Nocardioides > Nocardioides sp. LHG3406-4. The sequence continues at coordinate 484,143 of NZ_JAFCWV010000003.1, read as the reverse complement.
AGGCGTCCACGTCGGTCGAGAACGCGAGATCCTTCGCGGACTCCAGCTCTGCGAGTCGACCGCTCAGCGAGTCGTGCACGAACTGATAGGCATCGCTTCCGAGGGTGACTCGCCGCGGGGCCGGCACGACGTCAACCGATCCGATGATCGCTTCGGCGATCTTGTCCGGGTCACCCGGCCCGGCTGCCGTGATGCCTCCGGGGCTCTCTATGAACGTTCGCGACTGGCCCACGACGGTCTCGGCGTACGCCTCCATCGCCGGCGCGACGTCGAGCGATGTCCCGAACGCGGTGCGCGCGACCCCGGGCTCGATGAGCGTGATCCCGATCCCGAACGGGGCGACCTCCAACATCACCGACTCGAGGAACCCCTCGATCCCCCACTTCGTCGCGTGGTAGAGATTCCCGCCGGGGAAGGCCGCCTGTCCACCCGCGCTGGACAATTGCACGATCCGGCCGCCGCCCTGAGCCCGGAGGTGCGGCAGTACGGCGCGCGTCAGCTGGATGGGTGCGACCAGGTTGGTCGCGATCTGGTGATCTATGGCTCGGTCGATGAGCTCCTCCGCCGCGCCGAACGACCCGTAGCCGGCATTGGAGATCACGACGTCGATCCTGGCCAGCTCGCCGAAGGCCTGATCCACGACGGAGCGCATCCGCGCCGTGTCGGTCACGTCGAGCTCGGCGGTCCACAGCAGGTCGCCATGGCGGGCGGACAGCTCGGCCAATCGTTCGGGTCGTCGAGCGGTCGCCGCCACGCGATCGCCGCGTTCCAGCAACTGCCGGGTCATGGCGAGCCCGAATCCTGATGATGCACCGGTGATGAACCACGTTCTGGACATTGTGCTCCTTCTAAACCAACTGGATGGTTTAGTACTCTACGGCTTCGGGTCGCGATTTCCAACTACACGGTTGGATTACACTCTCTGGATGGGCTATGACTCGGCGGCGACGCGTGCGCGCCTCCTCGACGCGGCGCTTGAGGAGTTCGTGAACCACGGTCTGGCGGGGGCCCGCGTGGACCGGATCTCCGTAGCCGCGTCGGCGAACAAACAGGCGATCTACGCCTACTTCGGCTCCAAGGACGCTCTGTTCGACGCCGTGCTGGACGACCGGTTGCGCGACCTGGCTGATCTGGTGCCGTTCACCCCTGCCGATCTGCCGGGGTACACCGGTGTTCTCTTTGACCAACTGGTCGAAGATCCGGGCCTGGTTCGCCTGACACAGTGGAAGGCTTTGGAACGCCCTGGCGCCGCACCGGCCGAGCTGAGCGCGCACACCGACAAGGCCGACGCGCTCGCAGCGGTCTACGGCGTGACGCGCGAGACTGGGATGGACGCCCTCATGCTCACCCTGGGAGTGGCGCTGGCATGGAGCACTACCGCACCTGAGATCCGACACGTCGACGGCGGACCGGAGCGGCGCCGGCGGCTCCGCCATCGCGCCGCAGTGGTCGCCGCGGCCGAGGCAATCACCGCTGCCGTGCTGGGACGCGCCCCACACCCCGCCTGACACACCACCGTACGACGCTGTCGTCGTCGGGTTACGTCACCGGGCGCCAACTCTCCAGTCGGGCATCGTGATCACGGCGCCGCCGGAGGGGCTTCGATATACGCGGCTGCGGGACTGACCCACGGGGCGGCACATCCGGGGCGCCCGTCACCCAAAGATCGCCTTGGTCTGCACATAGGCGTCGAGAGCACCGGGACCCCGCTCGCGCCCGAGACCGCTCGCCTTGACCCCACCGAACGGGGACGACGGATCGGGGAGGTAACGGTTGATGCCGACGGTGCCGGTGTCCATTCGGCGGGCGATGGCCATCGCCCGCTCCGGATCCGCACTCCAGACCGTGCCGCCGAGACCGTAGTCAGATTCGTTCGCGAGCCGGACCGCGTCATCCTCGTCCTCGTGGCGAATGACCGACAGCACGGGTCCGAAGATCTCCTCGCGCGCGATCGTGGATGCGTTGTCGACGCCGACGAACAGGGTCGGCTCGACGAACCAGCCATCGGGAAGGTCGACTGGGCGACCGCCGCCGACCAGTAGCCGCGCCCCTTCGGCCACGCCCGTGGCGATGTAGGCCTCCACCCGGTCACGATGGGCCCGGGTGGCCATCGGACCGATCTGCGTCGCGGGATCGAGGGCGTCCTCGATTTTGAGGGACCGGACGAATGTCTCCAGGACTTCGATGATCTCGTCGTAGCGGCTGCTGGGAACCAGGATCCGCATGCTGAGGTAGCACGTCTGGCCGTTGCTCAGGATGAAGGACTCGAAGAACCGCTCCCCCAGCGTCGCCAGGTCGAGGTGGACATCATCCAAGACGCTGAGGACAGCGACATCACGCGGGACTACTACGTCCACAAAGCCTCGGTGGCGCCCGACCTGACGGTGCACCTGGAGAAGTTCCGGTCCACGATCTGACGCGACTCTTCGGGATCTCCTGTCCGAAGGCGCACCCTGACCACCGAACTGTGTCCTACGCTCGGGTTTGTGGGGCACCTCAGGTCGAGGTTTGTGGACTGTTTTTGGACAGTTTCGGCACTAGGCGCAAATCTCAGAGGGCCCCTGCCTGGACGTTTCGCCAGGTCAGAGGCCCTCTTCCCGCTCCCCCGGTTGGACTCGAACCAACAACCCTCCGGTTAACAGCCGAATGCTCTGCCAGTTGAGCTACAGGGGATCGGCCGCTCTCGCGAGCGGCGGTGAGAAGAGTAGCAAGGTGCTCTGGGCCCGGTGAAATTGCCCTGCGGTGCCCCGCTGCCACGGACGCGAAGCGGCGCTCAGGGCAGGCCGACCTCGTCGCGAGCGGCGGCGAGCGCGCGACCGGCAACCTCGCGCACGCCCGGGTCGTCGGGGTCGATCGTCTCGTCGTACTCGTAGACCCAGGCGATCGGCTCACGCCCACTCGGGGCACGGCGGGCGATCACGCGCAGGCCTCGGCGCCCTCGGATCGGGACGTGCCGCTGGTAGACGACGCTGGCGGTCACCCGCTCCCGCACCAGCTCGAGCAGCCGACGTGGTTCGTCGAGGGTGAAGGTGTGCTCGGGTCGCGGCCGACCCCACGCGCCGACCTCGGAGACTCGCAGTACGACGGTGTCGCGGTCCCAGTCGGCCGCCTCGACGTGCTCCCACGGGACCCGCCCGTCGGGCAGGTAGAGCGCGTCGCGGGTGCCGGCGAGGACGGCGCCGTCGGTCGTGCGGCACCAGGCGAGCACCTTCTCACCGGCAGCCACCGCGACGTCGGGGGGCGGCATCTCCCGGAACGGCATCTTCACGTCTGCGCTCCTGTCGCCAGCTCGCGCAGGCTCCGTCGGTGCTGCTCGAGAGCGACCAGCTCGCCGAACATCTTGTTGTAGTCGGCCGGTTGCTCGACCGGGTTGGTGCGCTGGAGCCGGGACTTCAGGTCCGTGATGCGGCGCAGCGCGGTGAGCTCCTGGAGGCGGTAGACGTGCGCGTCGACGTACGACGGGGCCGGGTCGCCGCTGGTGCGCACCGGCTCGACCCCCAGCTCGCTGATGGCCGACGACACCGCCGGGTCGACGGCGGCGGACCGCACCCGCGACGCCCAGCCGGGATCCGCAGCCCCCGCAGCCGGGCCGCCGTTCGCGGCCACGGCCAGCCAGACGTCGCGGTAGGTCGGGTGCGTGAAGTCGTTGGGTCCGACGCCGGCGGCGCTGCGTCCGACCGCGGACGGGTGCTGGATCACCAGCTTGAGCGTCTCGCGCTCGATGGAGAACCGGGGGTCGCGCAGGTCGGGCAGCTGCCGTCGCGGGGGCTCGGGCGGTGCCTGGGGCTCCTGTCCGGCGCGTACGTCGGAGCGATGGGCGGGCCGCTCGTCCGGGCGGGCCGCGGGCCGGTTGGCGGCCCGGCGCACCTCGGTGCGGGCCTCGTCGACGTCCACGCCGAGCATGCCCGCGATCTCGCGGGCGAACGCGTCGACCTTGGACTTGTCGCGGATGCTCGAGACAAGGCGAGCAGCCTCGCGCAGCGCGTCGATGCGGCCGTCGGCGCGGTCGAGGTCGTAGCGGCTGGCGACGTTGCCGAGCACGAAGCGGTAGAGCGGCTGACGCTTCGCGACCAGCTCCCGCACCGCTGCGTCGCCCTGCTGGATGCGCAGGTCGCACGGGTCGAGGCCCGACGGCTCCACGGCGACGTAGGTCTGGGAGACGAAGTTCTGGTCGCCGCCGAAGGCGCGCAGCGCAGCCTTCTGGCCGGCCGCGTCGCCGTCGAAGGTGAAGATCACCTCGCCCCTGAACTCCTCGTGGTCGTGCAGGAAGCGGCGCAGCACTCGGGCGTGGTCGTCGCCGAAGGCCGTGCCGCACGTGGCCACGGCCGTGCCCACTCCGGCCAGGTGGCAGGCCATCACGTCGGTGTAGCCCTCGACGACCACCGCCTGCGACGACCGGGCGATCTCGCGGCGGGCGAGGTCGAGGCCGTAGAGCACCTGGCTCTTCTTGTAGATCGCGGTCTCGGAGGTGTTGAGGTACTTGGCCTCGATGCGGTCGTCGTCGAAGATGCGCCGCGCCCCGAAGCCGATCGTGTCACCGTTGGACTCACGGATCGGCCACAGCAGGCGCCCCCGGAAGCGGTCGTACGGCGATCGGCCCTGCGCTACGAGACCCGCGGCGATGGTCTCCTCGTCGGTGAAGTTGCGCTGGCGCAGGTGGCGGTAGAGCGACTCCCCCTCGCGCGGCGCGAATCCGATGCCGAACGTCTCGGCTGCGGCCTGGTCGAAGCCGCGCTCGCTGAGGAACTGGCGGGCGACGATCGCGTCGGGGGTCGCGAGCTGGTCGCGGTAGAACTCCTGGGCGACGCGGTGGGCCTCGATGAGCCGGCTGCGCTGGGGGCCGCGCGGCCGCTCGGAGGGCGAGTCGCCCTCCTCGCGCCGCAGCTGCACGCCGTACTTCTCGCCGAGGCGCTCGACCGCCTCGACGAAGGTCACGCCGTCGATCTTCATCAGGAAGCCGATGACGTCGCCGCCCTCGCCGCAGCCGAAGCAGTGCCAGAACTGCTTGGCCGGCGTGACGTGGAACGACGGAGACTTCTCGTCGTGGAACGGGCACAGGCCCTTGAGTGACCCGCCGCCGGCCTTGCGGAGCGTGACGTAGGAGGAGACGACCTCGTCGATGCGCGCCTTCTCGCGCACCTCGGCGATGTCGTCGTCTCTGATCCGGCCGGCCACGTCGCGGAGTCTACGGCCGGGTGGGGCGCCCAGGTCGCCCGCTCCACAACGTCCCGCTTCACCCCTTCGTGTGTCGCGCCCGGTGCCGACTTGGGGCAGGGTGGAGGATCACGCACGATCAACGAGGGAGGGATCACATGAAGAAGCTGATGGTGCTGATCGCCGCAGGGATCGGGTACGTCCTGGGGACCAAGGCGGGTCGTGAGCGCTACGACCAGATCCGCGGTGCCGCCCGCAAGTTCAAGGACAACCCCGCGGTCCAGGAGAAGGCACAGCACGTGGCCGACGTGGCCCGCGAGAAGGCGCCGATCGTCACCGACAAGGTGAAGGGAGCCGCCTCCTCGGCCGCTGAGAAGGTGAAGCCCTCGGGCAGCGACCCGGCCGACCAGCTGAACCCCGACAGCACGGCCCTGCAGGACGACCCCTACCCGAAGGGCGACCTCCCCTGACCTCCGTCAGGTGAGCGAGCGGTGCCGCGCGACCGCGCTGGCGTCACCCAGCGACGCGACCTGGTCGATGACCACGCGCTGCCGGGCTGCGTCGTCGGCTGCGGCACGCCAGTCGTCGGCGAACGGCTGGTCGAGCGAGTCGGGTCCCTGCGCGAGCATGGCCTCGACGAGCTCGGCCAGCAGCTCGCGCTGGCGGGCCATCAGCTCCACGCGGTCGTCGGTGCTCATCACGTAGTGCGCGGCGATGCCCTTGAGCACGCCGATCTCCAGTCGCGTGCGCTGCGGTACGGCGAGCCGGGCGTCGTACCGGACGAACGGCCCGTCCCCCGCCGCGAACGTCGCCTCCTGCACGGCGCCGCAGAAGCGGCCGATCAGGTCGCTCGTGAGGTTCTTCAGCGCGGCCATGGCACGCCGGCTGCCGTCGTACGGCGTGGTGGGCCAGCTGCCCTGGGTGCGCAGGCCGGCGAGCACGTCGTCGAGCTCGTCGTCGGACGACTGCGGGAGGTACCACTCGCGGACCCGCTCCCACAGTGCCGGCCGGTCGAGGGCGGTGAGGTCGATCTTGCCCGCCACGATGCCGTCCTCGACGTCGTGCACGGAGTAGGCCACGTCGTCGGCGAGGTCCATCACCTGCGCCTCGAGGCACTGCTCGGTGCCGGTGACGCCCTGGCGCATCCAGTCGAAGACCGGGCGGTCGTCGTCGTAGACGCCGAACTTCACGACCAGCCGCGGTGACCCGTCGCCGTGCACGCCCTGCGGCGCCTCGGCACGGTCGCGGGTCCAGGGGTACTTCGTGCAGGCGTCCAGCGTGGCGCGGGTGAGGTTGAGCCCGACGCTGCGGCCGTCGGCGTCGAACGTCTTGGACTCGAGCCGGGTCAGCAGGCGCAGGGTCTGCGCGTTGCCCTCGAAGCCGCCGCACTCGACCGCATGCTCGGCCAGGGCCCGCTCGCCGTTGTGGCCGAACGGCGGGTGGCCGAGGTCGTGCGCCAGCGCGGCCGTCTCGGTGATGTCGGGGTGGCAGCCCAATGCGCGGGCCAGGTCGCGGGCGACCTGCGCCACCTCGAGGCTGTGGGTCAGCCGATTGCGCACGAAGTCGTCGGTCTGCGGGCCCACGACCTGGGTCTTGGCGGCCAGCCGCCGGCTCGCCGCCGCGTGCACCACCCGCGCCCGGTCGCGCTCGAACGGCTCGCGGATCGGGGCGTCGACGCGCTTGGGCGGCTCGACGACGAGGCGCGCCCGGGCGGCGTCGTCGTAGCGGGCGTCGTACTGCTGTGTCATCGGCGCGAGGCTAGCGGGTCGCGCCGCCGGCCGATCAGTAGGTGGTGACGTGGACGTGGTCGTAGTGGTTGGCCGTCGTGGACCCGCGATCCGACATGCCGCGCCACCCCTCGCCGCTGCGCTCGACCGACCAGATGTGCTGGGAGTAGATGACGTACTCGACGCCGAGCTCGCTGTAGTGGGCGCGCACGAAGTTGGCGACGTCCCAGCCGGTCGATCCGCTGATCATGATGTCCACGGCGAGCCCCTGCGAGTGCTCCCCGTCACCGCGGAAGGTGCCGTAGGTGGTGATCTGCGGGAAGACCGCGCAGACCGCCTCGTGCACCTTTACGATGTTCGGCGAGACGCCGCTCGCGACACTGCTGCCGTTGGTGCAGCTGCCGCCGATGCCGGGAAGCGGCTTGTCGTCGTCGAGGTAGCCGGTCGAGACCCAGTGGGGCTCGCCGTCGAGCACGATCTCCTCGCGCCCGGCCCGCTCGCGACCGGTCACGAGCACCTTCTCGGCAGGGTCCACGACGCCGAGCTTCACGGCGTCCTGCTCCGGTCCGCTCCAGAGGTTGAGCGCCTCGGTGGTCCACAGCCTGGTGTCCGCGTTGCGCACGGCGCTGCGGGTGGCCTTGATCTGCTGGCGCGCGGCGTCGATCTGCTTCTCGGCCTTGACCAGCCGGGACGTGCCGCGAGTGACGACGGGGCCACGGGCGGCGGACCCTCCGGCGGTGGCGTCCAGCCGGGCCTGCGGGCTGGCCGTGGCCATCAGGTCATGGCCCTCGGAGGGGTGCGCGGCGACGACGCCGAGGGTTACCGCGGAGGCGGTCGCCAAGACGGCGACCGGGGCTGCCACGAGGGCGGCCCTGGAGAGACTGGGGAGCTTGGGGCGGGCGATACGGGGGATGCGGGCATTGGTTTCCCGCTTGTGGCGATGTTGTGCCACAGCGCTGATCCTTTGCTGTTGCTGACTCGGGGGACGCCTCGGGACCTCGTCATTGCAGGGTCGGTGCCCGGGGCGCGTCCGCGAGTCAAGCACATCCGAGTGCCGGTTTCCGCATTTCCGGGGGGCGTACCGAGGGGTGGAAAGCTCCCCACCGTGATCTTGGCGTGATCTTCGCGTGACCGGAGCGTTATCCGCCCGTCACCTCGGCGGCGTCCTCCCGCACGTGCGCCCCGCGCCCGTCGGTGTCGTCGAGCCAGCCGTCGGGTACGACGACCCGCTTGCGCGGTGCGCCCTGCCGGCCCCGCGGGGTGCCCAGCTCGGACACCGGGAACGGGGCGTTCGCGTCGAGCTCGGCCAGCAGGGCATCGAGCGTCGCGAGCGAGTCGATCAGGGCCAGCGAGCGACGCAGCTCACCGCCGGCCGGGAAGCCCTTGAGGTACCACGTGACGTGCTTGCGGAACTCCTTGCAGCCCCGCTCCTCCCCCATGTGCTCGCAGAGCAGCTCGGCGTGCCGGCGCATCATCGCGCGCACCTCGCCTAGGTCGGGCAGTGTCGCGACGGTCTCGCCACGGAACGCCGCCGCGAGGTCGCGGAAGAGCCACGGCCGGCCCAGGCAGCCGCGGCCGACGACCACGCCGGCGACCCCGGTCTGCTCGACCATGCGGAGCGCGTCGGCGGCCTCCCAGATGTCGCCGTTGCCGAGCACCGGAATGTCGACGTGCTCGACCAGCCGGGCGATGGCCTCCCAGTCGGCCTCGCCGGAGTAGGCCTGCTCGACGGTGCGCCCGTGCAGGGCGATAGCGGTCACCCCGGTCTCCTGCGCGATCCGGCCGGCGTCGAGGTAGGTGAGGTGGTCGTCGTCGAGGCCCTTGCGGGTCTTCATGGTCACGGGCACGTCGTACGGCGTCGCGGCGGCCACCGCTGAGGTCAGGATCTCGGCGAGCAGGCCACGCTTCCAGGGCAGCGCGCCGCCGCCGCCCTTGCGGGTGACCTTCGGGACCGGGCAGCCGAAGTTGAGGTCGATGTGGTCGACGCCGAACTCCGCGCAGAGGATCTCCGCGGCCTTGCCGATGTAGACCGGGTCGGTGCCGTAGAGCTGCACCGACCGCGTGGTCTCGAGCTCGTCGAAGACCAGCATCTTCAGCGTGGTCTCGTCGCGCTCGACGAGGCCGCGGGACGTGATCATCTCGCAGACGTAGAGGCCCGCGCCCTGCTCGGCGCACACCCGGCGGTACGCCGCGTTGGTGATGCCGGCCATCGGGGCGAGCACCACCGGCACGGGCACCGTGAGGGGGCCGAGGGTCAGCGTCATGCCCCCATTGTCGGCGCGAGCCCGGCACATCCGAAAATCAGGAGCGACGTGACTCCTGGCCGGACGACCCGGTCAGCCGACCTGCCAGGTCACCCCGAGGTCGGTGCTGGTCGGCTGGAACGTCATCGCGTCGGGATCGGCGCCCGGCGCCAAGGTGTAGACGAGGCAGATGTCGACGGTGTCGCCGGGAGCGAACGGGTCCGGGAGCGGCGTCGAGGGACAGCGCGGGTAGTCGCTGCCGAAGGTCACCGCCGGCGTCAGCACCCCGCTCGCGTCGCGCAGGTAGAGCGGCAGGGCCGCACCGCCCAGCTCCGTCTCGCCGGCGTTGACGACACTGCCGCGGACGAAGTACGGCGTGGTGTCGGCCACCTGGTCCTCGGGCACCCAGCCCGACAGCACCGAGGGCCCCCGGCGCTGGACCTTGACGACCGTCACGTCTGCGGTCGCCTGGGTGCGGGCGTCGACCTGCCAGGCGACGGTGCCGGTCTCCCCCAGCGCCAGGACGGTGCCGGCCGCCGTGGTCGTCGCTCCGGACGCAGCGGTGCCGCTCGAGGTGGCGACGCTGGCCGGCGTACTGCTGGACAGGGAGCGGGGCTCCACGGACTCGTCCCCGCCGCCCGAGCAGCCGGCCAGTGCGAGCGTCGCCACCAGAGCCAGAGCCAGCGCGCGGACCGTCATGCGGTCATTGTGCAGCCCGCGACGTCTCAGCAGCCGAGGAAACGCTCCGCGAAGTAGGTGGAGATGCCCTCGAGGCTGATCCGCTCCTGGGTCATGGAGTCGCGCTCGCGCACGGTGACGGCGTTGTCGTCGAGGGTGTCGAAGTCGACAGTCACGCAGTACGGCGTGCCGATCTCGTCCTGGCGCCGGTAGCGCCGGCCGATGGCACCCGAGTCGTCGAACTCGACGTTCCAATGCTGCCGCAGCTCGGCGGCCAGGGCCTTCGCCTTGGGGCTCAGGTCGGCGTTGCGGCTCAGCGGCAGCACCGCGACCTTGACCGGGGCCAGGCGCGGGTCGAGGCGCAGCACGGTGCGCTTGTCGACGCCACCCTTGGTGTTGGGTGCCTCGTCCTCCTCGTAGGCGTCGATGAGGAACGCCATCAGCGAGCGGGTGAGACCGGCGGCCGGCTCGATGACGTAGGGGAAGTAGCGCTCGTCACCGGCCTGGTCGAAGTAGGAGAGGTCCTGCCCGGAGTACTCGCTGTGCTGCTTGAGGTCGAAGTCGGTGCGGTTGGCGATGCCCTCGAGCTCCTCGAAGTCGCGGCCGGAGAAGCCGAAGCGGAACTCGATGTCGACGGTCCGCTTGGAGTAGTGGCTGAGCTTCTCCTTCGGGTGCTCGAAGTGGCGCAGGTTGGCGGGGTCGATGCCGAGGTCGGTGTACCAGCGGGTGCGCTCGTCGATCCAGTACTGGTGTAGCTCCTCGTCTTCGCCCGGCTTGACGAAGTACTCCATCTCCATCTGCTCGAACTCGCGGGTGCGGAAGATGAAGTTTCCGGGCGTGATCTCGTTGCGGAAGCTCTTGCCCATCTGGGCGATGCCGAACGGCGGCTTCTTGCGGCTGCTCGTCACGACGTTGGCGAAGTTGAGGAAGATGCCCTGGGCCGTCTCGGGCCGCAGGTAGTGCAGGCCGGACTCGTCCTCGATCACGCCGAGGTAGGTCTTGAGCATCATGTTGAACTCGCGCGGCGGGGTCCAGGCGCCGCGGGTGCCGCAGTTGGGGCAGGCGACCGACTCGTTGATGTCGACATCATCAGGGGAGACGGGGTTGCCCTTGGCTTCTTGCTTGGCCGCGTAGTCCTCCTGGAGGTGGTCCTCCCGGAAGCGCTTGTGGCACGACTGGCACTCGGTGAGCGGGTCGCTGAACGTCTTCAGGTGCCCGCTGGCCTCCCAGGTGCGGGTGGGCAGGATGACGCTGGAGTCCAGGCCGACGACGTCCTCGCGAGCGGTGACCATCGACTTCCACCACTGGCGCTTGATGTTCTCCTTGAGCTCGACCCCCAGCGGGCCGTAGTCCCACGCGGAGCGCGTGCCGCCGTAGATCTCGCCGCACGGGTAGACGAAGCCCCTGCGCTTGCAGAGGGAGACGACGTGATCGAGGGTCGTTGCGGGCGCCTTGGCCACTGGGGACTCACTTTCGCGATCGGGCCGGCTGGCTGCCGGTCCGGGAACGATCAGCCTAACGAGCGGGTCTGCTGGATATTGAGGTCGCCTCCCGGCTCGACCAGCTCGAAGGCGCTCGGCTCGTCGACAGCACGGCTCAGCAGCGGCACGGCATGCAGCTTCACGTCGTACTCCGAGAGGGCGCGGCGGTAGGCACCGACGTGCTCCCACAGGGTGGTCAGCACCCACAGCTCCGGGTCGTCGACGTTGCGGCCGATGACGCCCTGGAGGTACCCCGGCCGCTCGGCCAGCGTGGCCCGGGCGCGCTCGAGGTCGGCGCGGAACGCCTCCTGCTCGGCGGCGGGCACCCGGAACCTGTTCACGACCAGCACGGCGCCAGTATGACGCAGGACGAGTTGACAATGGTTCTCAACTGTTTGAGAATCGTTCTCATGAAGTCCCAGCCCCTCACGCTCGGCGCCGTGCTCGCGGGCGCCGCCCTGCTCTCCTCGTGTGCCGCCTTCTCCGCCAGCGACACCGAAGGCGTGCAGGCCGCGGCGGCGTTCTATCCCCTGGAGTACGCCGCGGCGCGCGTGGGCGGCGACCACGTCACCGTCGACAACCTCACCCAGCCGGGGCAGGAGCCGCACGACCTGGAGCTGTCGATCCGGCAGACGGCAGTGGTGGCGGCCGCTGACCTGGTGGTCCTCGAGGAGGGCTTCCAGCCCGCCGTGGACGCGGCAGCCGAGGTCAACGCCGACGGCACGGTGCTCGACGTGTCCGGTGCGGCCGACCTGCTGCCGTTCGACGCGCACGACCACGAGGGCGGCCACGAGGAGGGCCCCGAGGAGGCGCATCAGGAGGGCCACGACCACGGCTCGACCGATCCCCACTTCTGGCTCGACCCGCTGCGGCTGGCCGACGTCGGCGACGCGATCGCTGACGCGCTCTCCGAGGTCGACCCAGGCTCAGAGGCGACGTACGACGCGAACGCGGCCTCCCTGCGCCGCGACCTGGAGGCCCTCGACCGCGACTTCGCCGCCGGGCTCGAGTCGTGTGACCGCGACACCGTCGTGGTCTCCCACGACGCGTTCGGCTACCTGCGGAAGTACGGGCTGCACCTCGAGCCGATCACGGGCCTCACGCCCGGTGCCGAGCCGACTCCCGCTGACGTGCAACGGCTGCAGGAGCTGATCACCGAGGAGGGCATCACCACCGTCTTCTCCGAGACACTGGCCTCGAACGCCGCGTCCGTGAGCCTGGCCCACGACCTCGGCATCGTCACCGCCGTGCTCGACCCCCTCGAGGGGCTGGCGTCCAAGGACGATGATGACGACTACCTGACCATCATGCGTGCCAACCTGGCCGCCCTGCAGAAGGCCAACGGATGCTGAAGACCCCTCTGGCCGACCCCATCGAGCTCGTCAACGGCGGCGTCTCCATCGACGGACGACCGATCCTGCGCGGCATCGACCTCACGGTGACGAGCGGCGAGTTCGTAGCCCTGATGGGGGCCAACGGCTCCGGCAAGTCGACGCTGGTGCGCGCCCTCACCGGGCTACGGGAGCTCACGGCGGGTTCACTGTCGCTGTTCGGCACCCCCTTGGGCAGGTTCACCGACTGGCAGCGCGTCGGCTTCGTGCCGCAGCGCACCGAAGCGGCCACCGGAGTGCCGGCCTCGGTGTGGGAGGTGGTGGCGGCGGGCAGGCTGCCGCACCGCCGGCTGCTCCGCCCGCTGTCACGTGCCGACCGCCGCGCGATCGACGAGGCGCTCGACGTCGTCGGGCTCTCCGACCAGGCGCGGATGGGGGTCTCCACCCTGTCGGGCGGTCAGCAGCAGCGTGCCCTGATCGCGCGGGCGCTGGCTGGTGCGCCCGACCTGTTCTTCCTCGACGAGCCGGCCGCCGGGGTCGACCTGCCCAACCAGCAGGTGCTGGCCGACACCCTCCAGGTGCTCTCCCAGCGCGGCGCGACGATCGTGCTCGTCGCTCACGAGCTCGGCCCGGTGGCGCCGCTGATCGACCGGGCCGTCGTGATGCGCGACGGACGCAAGGCCTACGACGGCGCCCCGCTGGCCGACCACGAGGTGCACGCCCCCGGCTTCGGTGAGTCGCACAGCCACCACCACGTCGTCGCCCACCAGCACGACCATGCCCCGCACGTGTCGGGGCCCTTCGAGGGAGGCCCGCGATGATCGACCTCTTCTCCATGCCGTTCATGCAGCGCGCCCTGCTGGCCGCGGTCTTCACCGGGCTCGCCGCGCCCGCCGTCGGCACCTATCTCGTCCAGCGGCGGCTGGCGCTGATGGGCGACGGCATCGGGCACGTCGCCGTCACCGGCGTCGCGATCGGCCTCGTCACCGGCACCTCCCCGACCTGGACCGCCGTCGTGGTCGCCGTGCTCGGCGCCATCGTGATCGAGGTCATCCGCGAGCGCGGCCACGCCAACGGCGACGTCGCGCTGGCCCTGCTCTTCTACGGCGGCCTCGCCGGCGGAGTGCTGATCACCGGGCTCGGCGCCCAGAGCACGGTCAAGCTGCAGCAGTACCTCTTCGGCTCCATCACCACGATCACCGCCGGCGACGTGCTCGTCACGATGGTGCTGGCCGCCGTGGTGATCGTCCTCTGCGTCGGCCTCGCTCCACAGCTCTTCGCTGTCGCCCAGGACGACGAGTTCGCCCGGGTGGCGGGACTGAACACCCGGTTCTACAACGTGCTCGTGGCCGTGGTGGCGGCCGTCTCGGTCACCGTCGCGATGCGCACGGTCGGACTCCTGCTGGTCTCCGCCCTGATGGTGGTGCCGGTGGCCACGGCCCAGCAGGTGACGCGGTCGTTCCGCTCGACGCTCGGGCTGGCGATGGGGCTGGGCGTGCTCGCCTCGCTCGGCGGACTCGTGGTGTCGACGTTCGCGTCCTATCGGGCCGACGTGGCGCCGGGGCCGACGATCGTTCTGGTCGCGCTGCTCGGGTTCGTGCTGGCGTGGCCCGCCGGCGTGCTGCTGAGGCAGCGGCGGCGGCGGCGGGCGCCCTTCGCGGGCGTCGTACCCCAAGAGCACCTGACCACCGACCACGAGCACCTGCACGGGGACGAGTGCGGGCACCCGGGGGTGCAGCACGGCGACCACGTCGACTACGTGCACGACGGCCACCGGCACGCGCCGCACGGGAGGCACTATGACGAGCACTGAGTCGGGTCCCCTCCGACCCACCCGGCAGCGGCGGGCGGTGATCGCCGCCCTGGCGAGCTTCGCCGACTTCCGCTCCGCCCAGGAGATCCACGAGCTGCTGGCGCGCACCGGCGAGAAGGTGGGACTGGCGACCGTCTACCGCACCCTGGCCGCCCTCGCGGACTCCGGTGACGTCGACGTGCTGCGCAGCGAGGACGGCGAGTCGATCTACCGCAGCTGCTCCGACACCCACCACCATCACCTCGTCTGTCGCGCGTGCGGCGCCACCGTCGAGGTCGAGGGGCCGGCAGTGGAGCGTTGGACGCGGGCGATCGCCGACGAGCACGGGTTCGCCGACATCAGCCACACGCTGGAGATCTTCGGCACCTGCCCCTCCTGCCGCGGCTGGTCCTAGGCTGTCGCACGTGCCCCGAGACGTGCCCCGAGACGTGAGCCGCGCCGTACGCCGACCCTCGCCGCACCCCTCCGGCGCACGCCCCCCGGCGATCCCGCCGGAGCTGGTCCCGCGGCACGTGGCCCTCGTCATGGACGGCAACGGCCGGTGGGCCAAGAAGCGCGGTCTCCCCCGCACCAAGGGCCACGAGGCCGGCGAGAGCTCGTTGTTCGACGTCGTCGAGGGGGCGATCGAGATCGGCGTGAAGGCAGTCTCCGCCTACGCCTTCTCGACCGAGAACTGGTCGCGGTCGACCGACGAGGTCAGGTTCCTGATGGGGTTCAACCGCGACGTGATCCGCCGCCGCCGCGACGAGATGCACGAGCTCGGAGTGCGCGTGCGCTGGGCCGGTCGCGCCCCCCGGCTGTGGAAGTCGGTCATCAAGGAATTGCAGGTCGCGGAGGAGCTGACCCGGCATAACGACGTCCTGACGCTCACCATGTGCGTCAACTACGGCGGCCGGGCGGAGGTCGCCGATGCGGCCCGGTCGATCGCGCGCGAGGTGGCTGCGGGCCGGCTGAACCCCGAGAAGGTCGACGAGAAGGTCTTCGCGCGACACATGTACGTGCCGGAGTGGAGCGACGCCGACCTGGTGTGGCGGACCTCGGGCGAGCAGCGGCTGTCGAACTACATGCTCTGGCAGTCGGCGTACAGCGAGTTCGTGTTCTCCGACGTGCTGTGGCCCGACGTCGACCGCACCCATCTGTGGGCGGCCATCGACGAGTACGCCCGGCGGGACCGCAGGTACGGCTCGGCCTGAGGCCCGCCTCAGCGCTCGACGTGCTCCATGGAGCGCAGGCCGCGCTCGAGGTGCCAGGCGAGGTACGCCGACACGAGGCCGCTGGCCTCCTTGACGTGGCGCGGCTCGGAGGCGGCCACGGCGGGCCAGTCGCCGGCGAGCAGGGCCCCGAGGAGGGCGAGGGTCTCGGGGGCCGGCGTCGCCGAGCCCGGAACCCGGCAGTGGGCGCACAGCACCCCGCCGGAGGATGGGCTGAAGTAGCGGTGCGGACCGATCTCGCCACACCTCACGCAGTGGTCGAACGACGGCGCGTAGCCGGCGACCGACAGCGACCGCAGCAGGTAGGAGTCGAGGATCGCCCCGGCCCGCTGCTCCCCCGCCGCCATCGCCCGCAGGCCGCCGACGAGGAGCAGGAACTGCTGGACCGCGGGCTCCTTGTCCTCGACGACCAGGCGCTCGGCGGTCTCGAGCATGACGGTGCCGGAGGTGTAGCGGTCGTAGTCGAGCCCGAGGCGGCCGTGGAACGGCGTGATCGTCTCGGCCTGGGTGATGATGTCGAGCGAGCGGCCCTCCGCCAGCTGCAGGTCGACGTGGGTGAACGGCTCGAGCCGCGAGCCCCACCGCGAGGTGGTGCGGCGTACGCCCTTCGCGACCGCACGCACCCGGCCGTGCTGACGGGTCAGCAGGGTGATGATGCGGTCGGCCTCGCCCAGCTTGTGGGTGCGCAGCACGATCGCCTCGTCGCGGTATAGAGGCACTCCCTCATTGTGCCTGCTCAGCCGTGAGTACGGCGGCTGCCGCGTCCGCGCGCGCCGTCGGGCCTGGTGCCCCGACGGAGCCACGGAGCGGGTGGGCGGAGCGGAATGTACCCCGGCGAAACGGCCGATGGGTTCGGTTTTGCTTGCCAGGAAAGGCCACGAATCGCCCCGCAGGCTGAAACACTCAGCACCATGTCCTCGAGGGTCGCGGAACTGGGAGACCGGCGCGCAGTCATAGCCTTGGTCTTCCTGGTCTTCGCCGCGGCCTGCCTGGCCCTGGGGGTCGCCTCTCCGGGCCCGACCGACGTGGTTACCTGGTGGCCCGCCGTGGGCGTCACCGCCATGCTCGCGACGCTGACCCGGCGCTCCTGGTGGTGGTGGGCCCTGCCCCTGGTGGTGGTGGCCAACGCGGCGGCCAACGTGGCCTTCGGCAGGCCCTTGAGCCTCGCCCTGATCCTCAGCGTGAACGTGGCCGCCGAGGGTGCGCTGTTCGCCCTGATCATGCGTCACCGCGAGAGCGGCCTCGCCCAGCTGACCACCCAGCGCGACTTCCTGCGGCTGCTCACCGCGTCCGGGGCCGCCGCGGTCGCCGGCGGCATAGTCGGCGGCCTGGCCGTGCCGATCCTCGTCGGCAGCGACTCGTTCCGTGAGCTCCTCCTCACGATCGCGCCCTCCCATGCCGCTGCGATGCTCGTTGTGGCCCCGGTGGCGCTGAGCTGGCGGCGCTCCCTGATGCCCATCCGGGGCTTCGAGCTGTTCGTCCAGTCGACAGCCCTCGCGGTGACGGCGATCGCGACGTTCTGGTTCAGCGACGTGCTTGCCATGACGTTCGTGCCGTTGCCGTTCCTGGTGTGGGCGGCGTTCAAGTTCGGGCTGCGCGTGGTGGCGTGGCAGATGGCAGCGCTGGCGCTCGTGGCCACCGCCGCCACCGCCCTCGACCACGGGCCCTTCGCCGTCGGGTTCGCCAGCGACAGCCTCAGCCGGCTGGCCGCCACCTCGCTCGTGCAGACGTTCCTGGTCTGCATGGTGCTGATCTGCGTGCCGCTCGCGGTCAACGTGGAGCGTGGACGCCGGCTGCTCGAGCGGGTGCGTGCCAGCAGTGAGCTCTTCCGTCAGAACTTCTCCGAGTCGCTGCTGTCGATCCTCGTGCTGAGGGTGGGCGAGGGGCGGCTCGAGATCTTCGACGCCAACACGACCTCCGCGAGCCTGCTCGGCCGCTCCGTCGACCAGCTCCTGGGTCTCCCGCTCGACGCCGTCGTCTCCACGGACACGCCGATGGCCGAGGTGACCGAGTCGATGCTGCACGGCAGCCTGGACGGCTGGCGCGACGAGGGCACACTCGTCAACCGTCCCGGCAGCCGCATCGCGGTGTCGATCGCTCGCCTGGCGGGAACCTACGACGAACCCATGTTCAGCGCGCAGCTGCTCGACCTCACCACCGAGCGCGAGGCGACCGCCGGGCTGCGCGCCGAGCGCGCCCTCACCGACATCACGCTCGACGCCACACCCTGCCTGATCCTGGTGGCCGACATGAGCGGCACGGTGCTGCGCGTCAACCGGGCGACGACCCGCATCACGGGCTACTCCGAGAAGGAGCTCGTGGGGCGGCCGATCTGGGAGACGATCATCTCCCCGGAGTCCCGCGACTCCGTCCGGTCGATGTACGACGACTCGTCGGGCCACGGCATCGTCGGAGCCGGCGAGTCGGGCGTGCACACGAGCGACGGCGCCCTGCTCAGGATCCTGTGGAGCAACGACGTGGTGCGCGACGAGTGTGGCGACGCGGCGTACGCCGTCCTCACCGGACTCGACGTGACGGCCGAGCGGAATGCGTCCGGGCTGATGCGGCACATGCTCGCGGCCGCCCTCAGCACGGCCCTGATCGGTCTCGACAACCGCGGCCGCATCACGGTGTTCAACGCCGGTGCCGAGCAGATCCTCGGCTACGACAGCTTCACGGCTCTGGGCATGGAGTTCACCGACATCCTCGAGCCCGGGGAGTTCGCCGCCTGGACCGCCGAGCAGATGTTGCCGCCCACCTTCGACGCGCTCGCCAAGAACCTCGCCAGCGGGCGGCCCATCTCCGACGACTGCTGCTGGGTGCGCGGCGACGGGTCCCGCACTCTCGTCTCGATGACGCTGAGCGTCGTCGAGGACAGCTACGGCCACCAGGTCGGCTACCTCTGCGTCGCCAGCGACGTCACCGACGTACGCCGCAGCGAGGAGCTGCTGGTCTCCGCGCTGGAGAAGGAGCGACTGGTCGTCGACCGGCTGCGCGACCTCGACGCCGCCAAGGACGAGTTCGTCTCCACGGTGAGCCATGAGCTGCGGACTCCGGTGACCAGCATCGTGGGCTACACGGAGATGCTCATCGACGGCGGCTTCGGCGACATCTCCGATCCGCAGCGACCTGCGCTGGACGCCATCAACCGCAACGGGGAGCGGCTCATCACGCTCGCCAACAACCTGCTCACCCTCAACGGCCTCGCGTCCGGCAGCCTCACGTGGGAGCGCGGACAGATCGACCTCACCGAGGCGGTGCGGGCGGCCCAGGCCGCGATCGCCCCGATGCTCAAGGACCGCGACCTCGAGGTGTCGTTCAAGAACCCCGCGTGGCCGGTCGTCGTGCTCGGCGACGCACCCCACCTCGAGCGCGTCGTCACCAACCTGCTCACCAACGCGGTGAAGTTCACCGAGGACGGCGGCTCCGTCGTCTGCCGCCTCGACACCCGGATGAACGAGGCGGTCATCACCGTGCGCGACACCGGCCTGGGCATCCCCAAGCACGAGCAGCACGGCCTCTTCGACAAGTTCTGGCGCAGCTCGACCTCACAGCTGCGGCACATCCAGGGCACCGGTCTGGGCCTGGCCATCGTGCAGGCGATCGTGGCCGCCCACGGCGGCACCGTCAGCATCGAGTCCGAGCACCTGCAGGGCACGACGGTCTCGGTCAAGCTGCCGCTCTACCGTGAGCGCACCCGTCGCCTCACGTCGGCGTTCTGACCCGGCCGCCCCTCAGGCGCGGTTGACGGCGCTGGTCACGGCCTTGAGGCTGGCGGTGACGATGTTGGCGTCCAGGCCGACCCCCCACAGCACCTGCTCGCCCACAGCACACTCGACGTACGCCGCAGCGATGGCGTCGCCACCCGACGACAGCGCGTGCTCGTGGTAGTCGAGCACCCGCACGTCGTACTCCTGGGGGAGCTCGTTGAGCGCGCTGACGAAGGCCGCGATCGGGCCGTTGCCCGTGCCGCTGAGGGTGGTGAGCACCCCGTCGACGTGGACGCCGACCGTGAGCTGGTCCTTCTCCCCCGCGGCGGAGGAGGTGTGCACGGAGTCGAGGGAGAGCGGGATGGTGCGGGTGAGGTACTCGTCGGAGAAGATCTGCCAGATCTGCTCCGGCGTCACCTCGCCACCGTCGGCGTCGGTGCGGTTCTGCACGACCCGGCTGAACTCGATCTGCGCGCGCCGCGGCAGGTCGAGGTTGTGCTCCGACTTGAGCAGGTAGGCAACTCCGCCCTTGCCCGACTGGCTGTTGACCCGGATGACCGCCTCGTAGGTGCGACCGACGTCCTTCGGGTCGATCGGCAGGTACGGCGCCTCCCACGGCAGCTCGCGCACCGGGACGCCACGCTCGGCGGCCTGCCGCTCGAGGTCCTCGAGGCCCTTCTTGATCGCGTCCTGGTGCGACCCGGAGAACGCCGTGTAGACCAGGTCGCCGGCGTAGGGGTGGCGCGGGTGTACGGGGAGGGCGGTGCAGTACTCGACGGTGCGGCGCACCTCGTCGATGTCGCCGAAGTCGACCTGCGGGTCGATCCCCTGGCTGAACAGATTCATGGCCAGCGTGACGAGGTCGACGTTGCCGGTGCGCTCACCGTGGCCGAAGAGGCAGCCCTCGACCCGGTCGGCCCCGGCCATCAGCGCCAGCTCGGTGGCCGCCACGGCGGTGCCGCGGTCGTTGTGCGGGTGCAGGGAGACCGCGGAGTGCTCGCGCCGGGTCAGGCCGCGGATGAAGTACTCGATCTGGTCGGCGTAGGTATTCGGCGTCGACATCTCGACGGTCGCCGGCAGGTTGAGGATGATCTCGCGCCCGGCCTCGGGCTGCCACACGTCGGACACCGCCTCGCACACGTCGAGGGCGAAGTCGGTGCCGGTCTGGGTGAAGATCTCGGGGCTGTACTGGTAGCCGAAGTCCTCGCTGCCGACGAGGCCGCCCAGCAGCTCCTCGGCGTACTTCATCACGATCTCGGTGCCTCGCGTGGCGATGGCGCGGCACTCGTCGGGCGTGACGCCGAAGACCACCCGCTGGAAGAGCGGTGCGGTCGCGTTGTAGAGGTGCACGGTGGCGCGGTCGACGCCGACCAGTGAGGCCACGGTGCGCTCGATCAGGTCCTCGCGAGCCTGCGTCAGCACCGAGATCTGCACGTCGTCGGGGATGCGGTCCTCCTCGATCAGCTTGCGCACGAAGTCGAAGTCGGTCTGGCTCGCGCTCGGGAAGCCGACCTCGATCTCCTTGTAGCCGAGCTTGACGAGCAGCTCGAACATCGTCAGCTTGCGCGCCGGCGTCATCGGGTCGATGAGGGCCTGGTTGCCGTCGCGCAGGTCGGTGGACAGCCAGCGCGGGGCGTGCGTGATCTTGCGGGTGGGCCAGGTGCGGTCAGGTACGTCGACGGGCTCGAACGCGACGTACCGCCCGAACGGCATGCCGGACGTGGCTTGGGAGTTGGCGGTGTTGCTCAGGTGGGTCATGGCTTCCTCGGCTGCGATGGTGGTCGGGGCCGGTGCACACCACGCTCTCCGCAGCGAGGGGGCCCGGCGTCAGGCCTCGCTGCGGCGACGAAGAAGAAGCTGTGCGCGCATCATGACGAGGTCAACGGTAGCCCAGCCGGGGCCGTCTGTCCCCCGTGGGCCGAACTGTGGGACGCGTGCTGTGGGATCGTGCTGGCCGTGACCGCAGACTTCGACATCCAGGTCGGCGAGGCCGACGCCGCGCTCGACCAGCAGCTCTCCGACGGCCTCGACGTCGTCAACGAGGCAGCGACGACCGGCATCACCCCGCAGCTCGAGCTCACCGTCTCGGTCCGGGACGCCGCCGGGCTGGTGGGCGGCGCCAGCGGCTGGACCTGGGGCACCTGCGCCGGCATCGGCATGGTCTGGGTGCGCGAGGACGGTCGCGGGACCGGCCTCGGCGCTCGGTTGCTCGCGGCCTTCGAGACCGCCGCCCGTGCGCGCGGGTGTGTGCAGGTGCTGGTGTCCTCGTTCACGTTCCAGGCGCCGCGGTTCTACGAACGGCACGGGTACGTCGAGTTCGCGCGCTCCGAGGGACTCCCGGTGGAGGGCGAAGCGGACGTGCACTTCCGCAAAGCCCTATAGACAGGGACCTCTAGACAGGGCCCTCTAGACAGGGCCCTCTAGACAGGGCCCTCTAGACAGGGCCCTCTAGACAGGGCCCTCTAGATTTGCCGGCATGCCTCGCCTCCTGCTCGTGCACCACTCGGCCAGGTCGACGCCGCGGTCCGTGACGAACGCGGTGGTCGCGGGCATCGTGCTGGCGGGGCTGCTCCTCGCCGGCTGCACGGGCCGCGACGGCGAGTCCCCTTCGCCCTCGGCCTCGCCCTCGAGTACGCCGTCCGCCGACGCGTCCTCGCCCGTGCCCGTCCCGAAGCCGCCGAGGGAGGGCTCCTGCCACCGGCTGACCTTCGACGAGGCAGTCGCTCCCACCGCCGACCACGACGCCGTGAAGTGCCGCCGCAAGCACACGTCGCAGACCTTCCGGGTGGGACGCCTCGCCCTGGGTGCCGGCGACGACCGCCGGACCGTCGACTCGGACCGGGCGCAGCGGCAGGCAGCCCGGGCATGCACCGGCCAGCTCGGGCGCTTCCTCGGCGCGGACCGCGAGGCCCTTCGGCTCTCCCTGCTGGCGACGGTGTGGTTCACCCCGACCGTGGAGGAGGGCGAGGCCGGCGGGCGGTGGTTCCGCTGCGACGTGATCGCCACCGCCGGCTCGCGCCGACTGCTGCCGCTCCCCCGCCGCATCCAGGGCGCCCTCGACGACTTCGCCCTCTGTGCCACCTCCGAGCCGGGGCACCCGGACTCGCGACGCATCCCCTGCTCGCAGCCGCACACCTGGGAGGCGCTGACGACCGTCGACCTGCCCGGGACGGCGTACCCGTCCGCCGATCGGGCCGCCGACACGATGGCCGACACCTGCCGTGCCAGTGCCCGCTCGGCCGCCGACGACCCGCTCGACTTCACGTGGAGCGAGGAGCGGCCGACGCGCGCCCAGTGGAAGTCGGGTCAGCGCTACGGGATCTGCTGGGTGCCGGAGTGACTCGGGTCTGACGGGTGCGAGGAGCGCCCGCGGTGTCGCTGGTCGCTGGTCGCGGTGCGAGGAGCGCCAGCCGGTCGCTGGTTGAGGTGTGAGGAGCGCCAGCCGGTCGCTGGTTGAGGTGTGAGGAGCGCAGCGACGAGCCTCGAAACCAAGACCCCGCGCTCCGTCACGCTCTCGCGCCTCGCCGCGTGCTCACGCCGCGTGCAGGATCTCGTTGAAGAACCAGCGCTCGAAGAGGCCGCCCCGGTCCCGGCTGCTGACCGCTATCCCGACCTCGAGGTCGAGTGATAGCTCGACCCCGTCCGGGAGCTCGCCGGGCTTCGGCACCCACTTTGCGCCGTACTCGAGGCGCTGGGAGATGTCGGAGAACACGAGCGGACAGCATGTGCACACCGGGTCATAGCCCGGCAGCGCGTGAGCCACGAAGGTCACGACAGGCCGGCCGAACAGCTCCTCGCGGCGCACCTCTGTGATCGCGACGTTCTCGGTGAGCTCGTACGGGTCGAGCATCGCGGACCACAGGTAGTTGGTCGCATAGGGCTCCAGTGGCCGCACTGCCCACGACGAGGGCGGTGCGCCCCGCTCGCGTATGCGATGGCCGTCCGAGAGGCGTGCGCCGTCGAGCTCACCGTGTCGCAGTGTGGCGTGCACGTCGACGTAGCTCGATCGGTGCACGAGCTCCAGCTCGGTCCAGCGCTCGGGCACCGAGCGCGCAAGGCGACGTACGTCCTCGGGGGTCACGGGCTGAAGGCTAGACGTCACCGTGAGCCCACGCTGAGTAGTTACACGGAGGGACGGTTCAAGACCGACGTGAACGGGAAGGGCCGTGGGATCATCCGCGAGTGATCGGCACTACGGAGACCCGGCTCGTGATCCTTCGGGGCAACAGCGGATCGGGTAAGTCCTCAGTCGCTCGTGCGTTGCAACAGCGCAGAGGGAGGGGGCACCTCGCCGTGGTCTCGCAGGACGTGGTCCGCCGAGAGGTTCTGTGGGCCGACGACAGCGTGGGCAATCCGAGCATCGCGCTCATCGACCTGATGACGAGGTACTCCCTCAACGCAGGGTTCTCGGTGGTCGTGGAAGGCATCCTGCACCCGGATCGATATGCCGAGATGCTGTCCCACCTGGTCCGCGACCACAGGGGCACGACTCACGCCTACTTCTGGGACCTCCCGTTCGAGGACACGCTTCGCCGACACGCGACCAAGGACAAGGCATCCGAGTTCGGCGAGGCCGAGATGCGCGAATGGTGGTACGGGGCGGCACTCATCGCGGCCTTGAACGAAGAAGTGATCGGCCCCGGGTGCGGCCTCGATGCGACCGTTCGGCGCATCGAGGAGGACTGCGGTTGGCTCTGAGCGATGCTCGCCCATGGGCACACGAATCCTCGGTCGCTGGTTGAGGTGCGAGCAGGTCGCTGGTTGAGGTGCGAGGAGCGCAGCGACGAGCCTCGAAACCAAGACCCCCGGGTATTCACAGCCGCCCGGCATCGGGGCGCCGAAATGTCGGTGGTCCCTGGTTGGCTTCTCGTATGGCGATCACCACGAGCGAGCTTCCCGACACCGCAGCAGCGGTGCTCGCGTTCGCACGCTCCCGCCGCCAGGTGGCCGACCGGGCGGAGGCGGAGCTGCTGGTCGCAGCCTGTGAGTGGGCCGACCTGCACCCCGCCGAGTCGGTGTCGGACGCGGCCGCGTTCACGGTCCCGGGTGGGGGTGAGCACGAGGAGCCGGTCGCCGGCCCGGGTGCACCACTGGTCGCGGAGTTCTGCATTCCCGAGTTCGGTGCCGTCCTCGGCCTGTCCACCACCGCGGCGAAGCAGCTGATCGGCCAGGCCCTCGAGCTGCGGCACCGGCTCCCGAGGTTGTGGCGGCGGGTCCAGGCCGGTGACCTCCCGGCGTGGCGGGCCAGGCGGTTCGCCGAAACCACCATCCACGCCCGGTTGTCCCGGGACGCGGCGGGGTACGTCGACGCCCAGCTGACCCCGTTCGCACACCGCACCACGGTTTCGGCCGTCGACCGGATGGTCGATGCGGCCATCGCCCGGTACGAACCCGCCCGGGCGGCTGCCGAAGCTGCCCGCGGCGCCGACGGTAGGCACCATCGAGGACCAGCAGGTGTCCTTCGCCGGCACCATGCGCGTCACCGCGGAGCTCGACCTCGCCGACGCCCTCGACTTCGGCGCCGCCATCACCCACGGCGCCGAGACCCTCAAGACACTCGGATCCGAACAGTCGCTGGACGCCCGGCGCGCCGCCGCGGTCGGGGAGCTGGCGCGCACGCAGCTGTCGCTCGACCTGGACCTGGCCGCTGGTTTCGAGACAGGCGCCAGGGCGCCTTCCTCAACCGGCGACCACACCCCGCCACCCGCCCGGCAGGTGGTGTTGCACGTCCACCTGAGCGAGCACGACCCCGTCGCCCGCCTCGAGCCCGGCACCCTGACCACCCTCGACCAGGTCCGGCACTGGTGCACCCGCTCGCACACCCAAGTGGTGGTGAAACCCCTCCTCGACCTCAACCAGCCGATCGTGTGCGACGGCTACCAACCCTCGGCCCGGCTCCGCGAGCAGGTGATCCTCCGCGACCGCACCTGCGTGTTCCCCTGGTGCACCCGACCCGCCCGAGCCTGCGACCTCGACCACATCGTCCCCTGGGAACACGGCGGCCCCACAAGCACTGCGAACCTGACCGCCCTGTGCCGCCGACACCACCGCCTCACTACCCACACCGCCTGGACCTATGAGCGCACCGGCCCCGCGGCGTACACCTGGACCAGCCCCCACGGCCACACCTACGTCCGCGACGACACCGGCACCGAACCGGGTTGACCACCACGCCCCACACCCCGCCGAAGTCACGCCGGCGGGGCGACCGGCATGTCTCGAGCTGCGATTGAGCTCACTCCACGCTTCGCCGACGTCCCATGATCACCTGGTCGTCGCGCAGTCCGGGTCCGAGGACCTCCCACCCGAGGCGGGCGTACAGGCGCCGCGCCGGGTCCGCGGCATCGGCCGTCGTCATCAGCACCAAGCGTTCGTGCGGAAGCCCGGCGGTGAGCGCGGTCATCAGCCGCTGTCCGAGCCCACGGCCGCGAGCAGCGGCCAGTACGCCGATGCTGACCACCTCGAAGTGACCGCCGATCCACTCGGCGGCCACATCGTCCGGCAGCACCTCGACGGCCCGGTCGCTCCACCACTGACCGCGTTCGCCGGTGTAGCCGTAGGCGAAGCCGACGAGGTCGCCCGTGGACGACGCCCGGGCGAGGCGGAAGCCCTCGCGGGCTACGTGCCGGTCCCAGACCGAGGCGCGCCAGGTGTCCAGGTCGGGCTGGTCGCCGAGCACCGCGTCGTACACGGGCCAGAGCTCGGCGGCGCCGGCCCCGTCCACCACGCCGGTGAGGGTGACCTGCATGGACCTAGAACCCCAGCTTGCGCAGCTGGCGCGGGTCGCGCTGCCAGTCCTTGGCGATCTTGATGTGCAGGTCGAGGTAGACCGGGGTCCCGAGGAGCGCCTCGATCTGCTTGCGGGCAGCCGTGCCGACGTCGCGCAGGCGGGCGCCCTTGTGGCCGATCATGATCCCCTTCTGGGAGTCGCGCTCGACGTAGAGGTTGGCGTAGATGTCGAGGAGCGGCTTGTCCTCGGCGCGCCCCTCGCGCAGCCCCATCTCCTCGACCACGACGGCGATGGAGTGCGGAAGCTCGTCGCGCACGCCCTCCAGCGCGGCCTCGCGGATCAACTCGGCCACGATCGCCTCCTCGGGGGCGTCGCTGAGGTCGCCGTCAGGGTAGAGCTGGGGACC
Source organism: Nocardioides sp. LHG3406-4 (assembly GCF_049897745.1). Classification (NCBI taxonomy): domain Bacteria; kingdom Bacillati; phylum Actinomycetota; class Actinomycetes; order Propionibacteriales; family Nocardioidaceae; genus Nocardioides; species Nocardioides sp. LHG3406-4. Next base: position 457,659 of record NZ_JAFCWV010000003.1, on the reverse strand, counting down.
TTCGGGCAGCAGACCGACGAGCAGGTCCTCGAGGAGCTTGACCTGGTCGCCTGAATGCGCCGAGACCGGCACGATCTCGGCCCACTCGACGCCGGTCTCGCCGCCGAGCCTCTGGATGTCGAGCAGGTGCTGCCCGACCTGCTCCCCCGTCGCGAGGTCGGTCTTCGTGGCGATCGCGACCTTGATGGTCCGCTTGACCTTGGCCATCTCCTTGACGATGAAGCGGTCGCCCGGACCGACCTTCTCGTTCGCCGGGAAGCACACGCACACGACGTCGACCTCGGCCAGCGTCGTCTTGACCAGGTCGTTGAGCCGCTCCCCGAGCAGGGTGCGCGGCCGGTGGAGGCCCGGGGTGTCCACCAGGATCAGCTGCGCGTCCGGGCGGTGCACGATGCCTCGTACGACGGTGCGGGTCGTCTGCGGCTTGGAGCTGGTGATGACCACCTTGCTCCCCACCAGTGCGTTGGTCAGCGTCGACTTGCCCGCGTTCGGGCGGCCGACGAAGGACGCGAATCCGCTCTTGTGCTCGGTCATGAGTTCCTAGCGTCGTCGTACTCGGCCCAGATCTGGTCGTCAGTCTTGCCTGCCGCCTTGCCGGCCCGGTAGATCGGGCCCGGGTCGACGGCTCGCGGCTGCCGCTGCGTGCTGGCGCGCCAGTAGCCCATCACGTCGTACGCCGTGCTGGCCAGGCCGCGCTCGCGCATCAGGTGCTTGCGGATCGCCCGCATCTGCGCGGACTCGCCCGCCATCCAGAAGTAGCCGTCGCCGTCCGGCCAGTCGATGCCGGAGACGACCTCGGCCAGCGCGGACGCGCCGGGCGCGGGTGGCGCGAGCCAGGTGATCGACGGGCCGGCGGGGAGGTAGGAGCCCAGTTCGTCGTTCACCTCCGCCCAGATGCGCGTCGGCAGGTCGACGGTCTCGGCGATCCTCGCCATCGCGGGCAGCCCGGTGAGGTCGCCGACCAGCATCAGCCAGCCGGCACCGTCGGGCAGCGCGAAGGAGCCCCGCGGCTCGGTGATCGTCACGGTCTCGCCCACGCAGTCGCGCGCGGCCCACTCGGTGACCAGCCCTACGTCGTGCAGGACGACGTCGACCACCAGCTCTCCGGCTGACCACGAGCGCACCGTGTAGTAGCGGCTCTGGAACTGGCCCGGGACCACCACGCCGACCCACTCGTCGGGCACACCGGTGCTCGTGAACCCCTCGAGCCCCGCACCGCCCAGCGTCAGCCGGGCGAGGTGCGGCGACAGCTGCTCACGACGCAGCACCTCGGCGGCGAACTGACGGGCTCTGGTGCTCACCCGCCAAGGCTAGTCACCAGTGGGGACGCAGCCCGAATCCGTCGTGACCCTCGTCGTCCGTGCGGACGGCGAGCACCTGGTGCAGCTGGATCTCGTTGCGCTCGAAGCCGATCCGCGAGCCGGCCATGTAGACGCCCCACACCCGCGCCGTACCCTCGCCCACCTCGGCCACGCACTCGTCCCAGTTGTCGCGCAGGTTGGCGCACCACTCGCGCAGGGTCATCGCGTAGTGCTTGCGGAGGTTCTCCTCGTGCATGACCTCGAAGCCAGCATCCTGCGCCACGGTGATGATGCGACCCGAGCCGGTCAGCTCGCCGTCGGGGAACACGTAGCGGTCGATGAACGCGCCCGTCTCCTCGCGCCGGTTGTGCGCCCGCGTGATGCAGTGGTTGAGGAGCCGACCTTCGGGACGGAGCCGGTTGCGCAGGTGGCTGAAGTACGCCGGGTAGTTGCGCACGCCGATGTGCTCGGTCAGCCCGATGGAGCTCACCGCGTCGAAGCCGGTCTCGGTGACGTGCCGGTAGTCGAGGTGACGGATCTCGACGAGATGGTCGAGCCCGGCGCGCTTCACGGCCTCCTGGCCCCACGCGGCCTGCTCGGCGGACAGCGTCACGCCGAGGGCGGAGACGCCGTACTCGCGGGCCGCGTGCATCACCATGCCCCCCCAGCCGCAGCCGACGTCGAGCAGCCGCTGGCCGGAGGAGAGCCCGAGCTTGCGGGCGACCAGGTCGAACTTCTCGGCCTGTGCCTCCTCGAGCGTGGCCTCCGGGGTCGGGAAGACGGCGCAGGTGTAGGCCATCGAGGGGCCCAGCACCATCTCGTAGAAGCGGTTGGAGACGTCGTAGTGGTGGTGGATCACCTCGGCGTCGCGGCTCATGGAGTGGCGCAGCCCCTCGACCGCCCGCCGCCAGCGCGGAAGCGTCTCCTGCGGCGGCGGCGGGGGCGGCACGAGGTGGCTGATGCCGAGCGAGCGCACGATCGCCAGCGCCTCGGCGGGGGTCGGTGCCCGGAAGCGCAGGTGGCTCTTCAGCAGCTCCAGCGCCTCGTAGGGGTCGCCCGGCTCCACGCCGGTGAGCTCGAGGTCGCCCATGACGTAGGCCCGCGCCATCCCGAGGTCGCCCGGTGCCGTCAGCAGGTAGGACAGCCCACGCTGGGTGCGAAGGTGCAGGCCGATGCGTGCGTCGGCAGGTCCTGCGCTGCTGCCGTCGTACGCCGTGAACCGCACCGGCATGCCGTCGCGGAGCAGCGACGCAACCGCGTCTCCGATGGTCAGGTTCCGGGTCGTCGTCAGGCTCATTCTCATCCTCCGTATTGCCGTCGTGGTGCCGGCTAGCGCCGGCGTACCGCCTTGTCGTAGAGGCTGGTCAGCCGGTCGCCGGGGTCGACGTCCTTCTTGACCTTCGCCAGGTGTGCGCCGTCGTAGAGGGCGTCGAAGGTCTCCTCGTCGTAGAACGCCTCGGAGTAGAGCGACTTGTGGCCGCCGAGCTCATGCACCTTCGCCTCGATCGCGCGGTTGCGCGGGGCGTCGACCGCCTCGGGACCCACGTGCACGGTGCCCCAGAAGCCGACGTTGACGTACGTCGCTCCCGGACGCAGCGGGTAGGTCGGCCAGTCGCGGGTGGTGACGAGCGGGCAGAGCCACACCGGCCGCATCCCGATCTCGGTGTCGAACCAGGCGAGGAACTCCGCGAGCCGCTCGATGGGCAGCTCGACGTCCTGGATGACCCGCTCGCGCTGCGGGCGCTTGGCCAGCCTGTCCAGCCGGTCGGCCACCCCGAACCGTCGCTCCAGCCCCACCATCCGGTGGTAGACGTCGGAGCGGCGCCAGCGCCGGGGCCACACCCGCCGGATGAGCGGATGCTGTGCGCCGAACGCCCCCGAGCACCAGAACCAGTCGGTGTCCCAGCGCCACAGGTAGTCGAGCATGGTCAGCCGGTCGGAGACGCGCTCCCGGATCGAGCGGTAGAAGATCTGCTGCCCGGTGTAGTCGGACGTCGGCCCCGGCTCGTCGGTCCAGCGTGCCAGGGTGAGGTAGAGCTCGCCGGGCTCGAAGGCCACCCCGTCGATGCCGTCGACGCGCTCGCCCGCCCACTCGCGGCTCTCCGCGATCTCGGCGATCGCCCGGGCCACCTGCTCCGCGTCGTCGAAGCGCACGTGACGCAGGGCCACGAACTCCTGCACGGGCTCGAGGTCGATGCGCAGGCGCGTGGCGTAGCCGAGGGACCCGTAGGAGTTGGGGAAGGTGTCGAAGAGCTCGTCGCCGGGGCGGCACGTGACGACCTCGCCCGCGCCGGTGAAGACGTCCATCTCGCGCACCGACTCGTGCGGCAGCCCGTTGCGGAACGACGTGGACTCGATGCCCAGGCCGGTGACCGCGCCGCCGAGGGTGATCGTGCGCAGCTGCGGCACGACGAACGGGATGAGGCCGTGCGGCAGCGTGGCCGCGACGAGGTTCTCGTAGGTGCACATGCCCTGGACGTCCGCCGTGCGAGCGGTCGGGTCGACGTGCAGCACCCCGTCGAGGCCGGACACGTCGAGCCCGGGTGTGCCCGTCGCCGCGCGCGGGCGGAACAGGTTCGACGTCGGCTTGGCCAGCCGCACCGGCGCGCCCAGGGGGATGGCGTCGTACGACGCCCGCAGCCGTGCCACTGCCTCGGCGTGCGCCGTGGTCCCGGTCGAGTCGAGGCCCTTCCTCTCCCACGGATTCACGGGTCCAAACGTACTCAGCCCCGGCGGCGTGGCAAGTGGGAGGGTTCAGGTTGTGACGTGGCCCACGGCCGTGCCGCGTCCGTCGGCGAAGTGCACCGTGACGCCGGGACCGGCGAGGTCGGTGAGCGCACGCGCATCGGGCTCGGTCAGCGACGTCGAGGCACCGAGCAGCACGCACGCCTCGAGACCGCGCGCGCCCGACGCGACCGCCATCACCACGCAGCCCTGGATGGCGCTGACCTGCAGGCTGGGCAGGTCGACGGTGGCCGCGGCGTACGTGCGCCCGTCGAGATCGCGGACGGCCGCACCCTCGGCCGCACCCACGCGCGCGCGGGTCGCGCGGGCCAGGGTCACGAGCTTGGCGTCCTCCGCTGACAGGCCAGCGGATGGGTCAGGCATCGGCGCGCTCCTCGTCGTCGGATCGCTGCGGGTCGGGAGACACGCGCCTGATCAGGACCGTGCCAAGCGTGTGCCGACGGCCCGTCGCGCGCTCGGCCTCGAAGCGCAGCCCGTGCACCTCGACGGACGCGCCGGGGAGCGGCACCCGGCCCAGGTGCTTGGCCAGCAGCCCGCCCACGCTGTCGACGTCGTCGTCGAACACCTGGATGCCGAAGAGCTCGACGAGGTCGTCGATGGGGAAGCGGGAGACGACACGCACGCTGCCGTTCTCGAGCGTCTCGAAGTCGGCCTCGTCCTCGTCGTACTCGTCGGTGATCTCCCCGACGATCTCCTCGAGCACGTCCTCGATGGTCACGAGACCGGCCGTGCCGCCGTACTCGTCGACGACGATGGCGACGTGCTGGCGCATCGACTGCATCTCCGACATCAGCTCGTCGACGGGCTTGGAGTCGGGCACGTAGTGCACGGGACGCATGACCTCCTCGACGCGCTGGGTGGTCTCGACGTCGGGCGCCTCGAAGTCGCGCCGCACGAGGTCCTTGAGATAGGCCATGCCGCGTACGTCGTCGAGGTTGTCGCCGATGACCGGCACCCGGGAGTAGCCGCTGCGCAGGAACAGCGACATCGTCTGGCGGAGGTTCTTGTAGTGCTCGATGTAGACCACGTCGTTGCGCGGCACCATCACCTCACGGGCGATCGTGTCGCCGAGCTCGAACACCGAGTGGATCATCTTCCGCTCACCCGACTCGATCACCGCCGACGCCTCCGCGAGGTCGACCAGCTCGCGCAGCTCGGTCTCGGTGGAGAAGGGGCCGGTCCGGAAGCCGCGCCCCGGGGTGATCGCGTTGCCGAGCAGGATCAGCAGCTGTGGCAGCGGCCCCAGGATCGTGGTGACGAAGACCAGCGGGGCAGCGGAGAGCAGGGCGACGCTGACGTCGTGCTGGCGGCCGAGGGTGCGGGGCGCCACGCCGATGACCACGAAGGAGACCAGCAGCATCACGCCGATGGTGACCACCAGCGTGGCGCCCCACGCGCCGTCGAAGCGCTCCGTGACCCACAGGGCGACGATCACGGTCGCGCCGATCTCGCAGAGCAGGCGCAGCAGCAGCACCGTGTTGAGGTAGCGGGGGGCGTCGTCGAGGATGCCCATCAGCCGGCGCGCGCCGGGTCGCGACTCGGCCAGCAGCTCCTCGGCGCGGGCACGTGAGAAGCCCGCCAGTGCGGCGTCGGCAGCCGAGAAGACGCCGGCCAGCAGGATCAGCGCGGCCGCTGAGACGAGCAGCCAGACGTCAGTCACCGAGAGCGCCACTCCACGAGCAGCCGGTCCTGGAGGCCGAACATCTCCGCGTGCTCCTCCGGCTCGGCGTGGTCGTAGCCGAGCAGGTGCAGGATGCCGTGCACGGTCAGCAGCTCGATCTCCGCGTCGCCGGAGTGCCCGGCCGTCGCCGCCTGCTTGTCGGCGATGTCGGGGCAGAGCACCAGGTCGCCGAGCACGCCCTCCTCGGGCTCCTCGTTGACCAGCCCCGGCCGCAGCTCGTCCATCGGGAAGGCCAGCACGTCGGTGGGCCCGGACTTGTCCATCCACTGCTGGTTGAGGGCGGCGATGGTGTCCTCGTCGACGGCCTTGATGCAGAGCTCGGCCAAGGGGTGCACGCGCATCCGGTCCATGACGAAGCGCGAGAGGCCGGCGAGGTGCTTCACGTCGAGCTCGCGGCCCGACTCGTTGAGGACCTCGATGCTCATCGAGTGGTGCCCCGGACCGGGCCGGAGTCCTGGCGCGACCCGAACTCGTCGTACGCCGCGACGATCTTGCCGACGAGACGGTGCCGGACGACGTCGTGGGCGGTGAGCCGGTTGAACGAGATGTCGCCGACCTCTCCGAGGATGCCCTCGATGACGCGCAGACCCGACTGCATGCCACCGGGCAGGTCGACCTGGGTGACGTCGCCGGTGACGACGATCTTGGAGCCGAAGCCGAGGCGCGTCAGGAACATCTTCATCTGCTCCGGCGAGGTGTTCTGCGCCTCGTCGAGGATGATGAAGGAGTCGTTGAGCGAGCGACCGCGCATGAAGGCCAGCGGCGCCACCTCGATGGTTCCTGCCGCCAGCAGCTTGGGGATCGACTCGGGGTCGACCATGTCGTGCAGCGCGTCGTAGAGCGGCCGGAGGTAGGGGTCGATCTTCTCGCTGAGCGTGCCGGGCAGGAAGCCGAGCCGCTCGCCCGCCTCCACCGCCGGGCGGGTCAGGATGATCCGGTTGACGTCCTTGCCCTGGAGGGCCTGCACGGCTTTGGCCATCGCGAGATACGTCTTGCCGGTGCCGGCGGGGCCGATGCCGAAGGTGATCGTGTGCTTGTCGATCGCGTCGACGTAGCGCTTCTGGTTGAGCGTCTTGGGCCGGATCGTGCGGCCTCGGTTGCTGAGGATGTTGAGGCTCAGCACGTCGGCGGGTCGCTCGGTGGTCTCCTGGCGGAGCATGCCGATGACCCGCTCGACCGTCTCGGTGGTGACGCCCTGGCCGGTGCGGATGATCGCGACCAGCTCGTCGATGAGTCGCTCTGCGAGGGCGATCTCGGCCGCGTCTCCGTGGAACGTGATGCGGTTGCCGCGCACGTGGACGTCAGCATCGAAGGCCGATTCGAGGAGTCCGAGGTGCTCGTCGCCCGGCCCCAGCAGGCTCACCATGTTGACGCTGTTGGGCACGACGACCGTGTGCTTGGTGGTGAGTCGCTGTGAGTCAGTCATCTTTGCCCGGGGTGGGCGCCTTTCGGGTCGGGTCTCAGGAGGCCTCCATGGTACGGGAGTGGGGCCGAGGAGCCCACCGACTAAGGCGTACCGTCGTGCGTATGGGCGTTCCGCCGGAATGGCGCAGGGACGAGTACGACGACCACGACGACGACTCGCCCCCTGCCTGGTTCCCCGGCCAGCACCTGCCCGCGGACGCCCGGCGCATGGGCCTCACGTCACACGTGCCCGACGGCGCGCTGCTCGACTTCGCCGGGACTCTGGACAGCTCCAAGCCGCTGCACCGCTTCACCGCATGGGTGCTGCTGGTGGTGTTCGGCCTGCCGGTGGTCCTCGCCGTCCTGTGGGTGATCTCGGCCCTCGCGGGCGGCTGACCGGCGTCGGCTCAGCCGGGGGGCCAGGTGAAGCGACGGCCACCGAGCAGGTGCAGGTGGGTGTGGAAGACCGACTGGCCGGCATCCGCGCCGGTGTTGAAGACCAGGCGGTACTGCCCGTCGAGACCCTCGTCGTCGGCGACCCGGGCGGCAGCCGCCACGAGACCGGCCACGGTCGCGGGCTCGGCAGCAGCCAGCTCGGCGGCATTGGCGTGGTGGGAGCGAGGGACGACCAGGACGTGCGTGGGTGCCTGCGGGTTCAGGTCGCGGAAGGCGAGCACGGTGTCGGACTCGTGCACGACGTCGGCCGGGATGTCACCGGCGACGATCTTGCAGAAGAGGCAGTCGTCGGGAGCCGTCATGGGCTCACTGTCCCACGCAACACGGCACCGCGGGCGCGGTAAACCACTCGAACGCCTCGCGCGTCCCACTAGCGTGACCATCCATGCACCGGCTCGCCCCGCAGGGACGCGCGCCCCGCTCCAGGCGGGGCCTGTGACCGACCCCGGGGGATGGCACGCCGACGAGGCGCTCGAGCAGCTGTACGCCGCCCACTGGCGCCAGCTCGTGCGCCTGGCCGTGCTCCTCGTCCGGGACACCGGGACGGCCGAGGAGGTCGTGCAGGACGCGTTCGTCGCGGTGCACGGCCGGTGGTCGCGCATCCGCACACCGGAGGCGGCGCTCCCCTACCTGCGCCAGGCGGTCGTCAACCGGTCGCGCTCGGTGCTCCGGCACCGGGTGGTCGTCGACCGGCACCTGCGCGCCGAGGCCGCTCAGCCCGCACCGGTGGCACCCGATGCCGAGGGAGCCGTGCTCGGCGCGGCCCGGCGCGACGCCGTACTCGACGGACTGCGGGAGCTCCCCCGGCGCCAGCGCGAGGTGCTGGCCCTGCGCTACTTCGCCGACCTGTCGGAGGGCGAGATCGCCACGACCCTGGGCATCTCCCGAGGCGCGGTCAAGAGCCACGCGTCCCGCGGCGCAGCGTCGCTGCGTGGCCTGCTCGGTCCGCTGCTGGAGGAAGAACAGCCATGAACGACGACGACGACCTCGCCCGCGCGCTCCGCGACGCGGTCTCCGACATCGAGCCGCGCGACGCGCTGGCCGACATCCGCGCACGAACGCGCACCGATGCGAAGGTGACAACCATGAGCAAGCGCAGCTGGCCCCTCGTCCTCCTCGGCGCCGCGGCGACCGCGGCCGTCATCGCCGCGATCGCGGTCGCAGGCGGGCTCGGCGGTGACGACGCAGACCCCGATCCTGCCGCGTCGTCGTCGCAGGACGTCGAGCCGACGCCTGCGCAGCCCTCGGCCGACCAGTCGCAGGACCCGAGCGAGTCACCGTCCTCCCCGGCTGCGGAGGCGGGGGCCGTCCCGCTGTACTTCATCGGCGACACCGATCGCGGCGGCCCGCGGCTCTACCGCGAGTTCCAAGCGGGAGACGTCTCCCTCACGTCCGCCCTCGAGCTGCTCTCGGGCACGCCGAAGGACCCCGACTACCGCACCGCCTGGCGGGCGGGCTCCTTCGACGGGGTCGAGGACGACGGCGACGTGATCTCGGTGCGCTTCGCGGACGACTCCATGAGTGCCGCGAAGCCCGGCATGTCCAGGGCGGAGGCGACGGCCGCGGTCCAGCAGGTCGTCTACACCGTGCAGGCCGTGGCCCAGCGCCGGGCACCGGTGCAGTTCATGGTGGACGACGCACGCGCCCAGACCGTGTACGGCGTCCCGACGGCCGAGCCGGTCACCAACGCGCCGGTCCTCGAAGCGCTCAGCCACATGAACATCACCACCCCCGAGCAGGGCGCCACCGTCAGCGGCACGATGAAGCTCTCCGGTGTGGCCAACAGCTTCGAGGCCAGCAGCGGCTGGGAGCTGCGGCGTGGCGACGAGGTCGTGAAGAAGGGCGTGTGGATGGCCGACGGCTGGATGGAGGACAAGCTGTTCCCGTTCGAGCTCTCGATCGACCTGGCCGGCGTCGCACCGGGCGACTACACCATCTGGGCGACGACCGACGACCCGACGGGAGGGACCGAGGGCGTCGGCGCCATGACGGACTCGAAGGACGTCACGGTCGAGTGATCTCGTCCCAGAGGCGTCCGAGCAGCGCACCGTGTCCGGCCGACAGCGAGTGGCACTGGCTGACGGGAAGCCAGTAGCACTCGAAGCGGTGCGCCCCCGAGGCGTCGTCGGGGTCGTCCTCCTGGCTGAGCCAGCGCTCCGGCGCAGGCCCGTCCAGCGCGAGCAGGAAGACCTGACGGTGCTGCACCTCGTCGCGGTACGGCGCCATGTCGTAGCGGCACTCGCCCAGGTGCCGGACCACGCGGAGGCCGCTGAGCCCCGTCTCCTCGGTCGCCTCACGGAGCGCCGCCTGCTGTGCTGTCTCCCCGGCCTTGACGGTGCCGGCGGGGACCTGGAGCTCGCTCTCGTCCCAGTCCTCGTCGACATGGCGGAACACCAGCAGGCGAGCGTCCCTGACGATGTAGCACAGGACCTTCGACCTCTCAGGACGCGCTGCCACGGTCTGACCCTAGGGCAGCGTTGCCGGCCGCTCGGCGAGCGCTCAGCGCCAGCGCGGCGTGCCGGCCAGCAGGGCGGCCACCGCCGCGACGCCGGCGGTCGACGTACGCAGGACCTCGGCACCCAGCCGGACGGACACGGCTCCGGCCCCGACGAACGCCGCGACCTCCTCGTCGGTGAGCCCGCCCTCCGGTCCCACCACGACCACGACGGACGTCGCGGCGCCCACGTCGGGCAGGGATCGCTCCGCCTCCTCGTGGAGTACGACGACCAGGTCGGCCGCGCGCACGAGCTCGACCACCGCCGCTGTGCCGGCGAGCTCGGCCACGTCGGGGAACCACGCGCGGCGGGCCTGCTTGGCCGCCTCCCGGGCCGTCGCGCGCCACTTCGCCACTGACTTGGCCGCCCGGTCACCGCGCCACACCGCGACGCTGCGCGTGGCCGCCCACGGCACGATCCGGGCGACCCCGATCTCGGTGAGCATCTCGACGGCCAGCTCGCCTCGGTCGCCCTTGGGCAGTGCCTGCACGACCGTGACGGCGGGCGCCGGCTCCGGCGGTGTCGCCACGTCGGTGACGGTCACTGCGAAGACCCGCTTGCCGGTCGAGGTCACCTCACCGGTCGCCGCCGTGCCGGCGCCGTCGGTGAGAACGACGAACTCCCCCGCCCGCAGCCGTCGTACGGCCACCGCGTGGTGGGCCTCGTCACCCGTCACCTCGACGGCGCTGCCGGGACGCACCCCGGCCAGGGACGGCACGAGGTGGACCGGCAGCGACATCAGACGTTGAACGCGTCGCGCAGCCGGCCGAAGACCGACTTGTGCGTCGCCCGCACGGTGCCTTCGGGCGACTCCTCGCCGCGGATCGCCGCCAGCTCGCGCAGCAGCTCCTCCTGTCGGTCGTCGAGGCGCGTGGGCGTCTCGACGACGACGGTGACGACCAGGTCGCCCCGGCCGCCGCGCAGGCCAGGCACGCCGTACCCGCGCATGAGGTGCTCGGTGCCGGACTGGGTGCCGGCCTTGAGGTCGAGGTCGAGGGTGGTGACGAGCTCGGAGTCCTCGGCCGACTCGAGATCCGCCTCCAGCAGCGGCAGCGTCACGGTGGTGCCGAGCGCGGCCGCGGTCATCGGCAGGGAGACCGTGCAGTGCAGGTCGTTGCCCGCCCGGGTGAAGGTCGGGTGCGAATCGACCTGGATCTCGACGTAGAGGTCACCGGCCGGACCACCGCCCGGGCCGACCTCGCCCTGCTCGGTGAGCTGGACGCGGGTGCCGGAGTCGACGCCCGCGGGGATCTTGACCTTCAGGGTGCGACGCGACCGCACCCGTCCGTCGCCGGAGCACTCGCGACACGGGTCGGGGATGAGCGTTCCGAAGCCGCGGCAGGCGGCGCACGGGCGCAGGGTCCGGATCTCGCCGAGGAACGAGCGCTGCACCTGCGCCACCTCGCCGGCACCGCGGCAGGTCTCGCAGGTGATCGGGCTCGTGCCCGGCGCCGTGCCCTCGCCGTGGCAGGTCGTGCAGACCACGGCGGTGTCGACCTTGAGATCCTTGGTGACGCCGAACGCCGCCTCGGCGAGGTCGATGTCCAGCCGGATCAGCGCGTCCTGGCCCCGCCGGGTGCGCGGCCGCGGCCCGCGGGTCTGGCCGCCCTGGCCCTGCCCGCCGAAGAACGCGTCCATGATGTCGGTGAACGAGAAGCCGGCGCCCTGCGCGAAGCCCCCGGCACCGCCGGCGAACGGGTCTGCGCCGCGGTCGTACGCCGCGCGCTTCTGGGGGTCCGACAGCACCTCGTAGGCGCGGGACACCTCCTTGAAGCGCTCCTGCGTCTCGGGGTCGGGGTTGACGTCCGGGTGCAGCTGCCGGGCCTGCCTGCGGTAGGCCTTCTTGATGGCGTCGGCATCCGCGTCGCGGGCGACACCGAGGAGCTCGTAGAGGTCCTGACTCACGTTTGTCCGTCTTCCTAACTTCTGGAGGCCAGCTTCCGGGCCCGGGTTTCGAGGCTAGGCCTCGTCGAGAATGCGCGAGACATAGCGGGCGACGGCACGCACCGCCGTCATCGTGCCGGGGTAGTCCATGCGGGTGGGCCCGACGATGCCGAGGCTGGCGACGGCGTCGTCGCCCGGGCCGTAGCCGGTGGCCACCACGCTGGTCGAGGAGAGCTCGGCGTAGGGGCCCTCGTGACCGATCCGCACGGTCACGGCACCGCCGGTGCTGGCCTCACCGAGCAGCTTGAGCAGCACGACGTGCTCCTCGAGCGCCTCGAGCAGGGGTCTGACCGAGGTGTCGAACGAGTCGCCGTACCGCGCGAGGTTGGCTGCGCCGCCCACCGCCACCCGCTCGTCGCTGCGGTGGTCGGACATCGCGTCGGTGAGCGTCTCGACCACCGCGGCGACCAGCCCGACCGGCTCATCGCCCGGCGCGCTGGAGATGGCGCCGAGGGCGGCGATGGCGTCGGCGATGCGCTCACCGGTGACCGCTCGCGCGATGCGCGACCGCAGGATGGCGAGCACGTCGTCGTCGAGCTGGCCGTCGACCTCGACCAGGCGCTGCTCGACCCGGCCGGTGGAGAGGATCAGCACCACGAGCAGCCGCGCGGGAGCCAGCGCGACCAGCTCGACGTGCCGCACCGTGCTGCGCGAGAGGGTGGGGTACTGCACGACGGCGACCTGCCGGGTGAGCTGCGAGAGCATCCGCACCGAGCGCTGCACCACGTCGTCGAGGTCGACGGCGCCGTCGAGGAAGGTCGAGATGGCGCGCTTCTCGGCGGCGCTCATCGGCTTGACGGTGGTGAGCCGGTCGACGAAGAGCCGGTAGCCCTTGTCGGTGGGCACCCGGCCGGCGCTGGTGTGCGGCTGGTGGATGAAGCCCTCCTCCTCCAGCGCCGCCATGTCGTTGCGCACAGTGGCCGGCGAGACGCCCAGGCCGTGCCGCTCGACGAGAGCCTTGGAGCCGACCGGCTCCTCGGTGGCGACGTAGTCCTCGACGATCGCGCGGAGTACGGCGAGCTTGCGGTCGTCGGTCACGGGCTCCTCCTCCTCGATCGGTGCTGGCACTCAGGCGTGGCGAGTGCCAAGCCTACTAGGCTCGCGGGCATGTCCGACTTCATCGAGGTGGCCGAGCGCGTGTGGGTGGCGCGCTACGAGTGGTTCGACGTCAACGTCACGGCTGTCGGCAGCGACCGCGGACTCCTGGTGGTGGACACCCACAGCTCGGGACTGGCGGCCAGTGGCGTCATCGACGACCTACGGCGGCTCGGCGCCGGCGAGGTGACGACGGTCGTCAACACGCACTGCCACTTCGACCACACCTTCGGCAACGCGGCCTTCCGGTCGGCGTACGGCGACATCGCGATCCACGCCCACGAGAACGCCGCGGCCACCACGGTCCCGTGGGGCGAGCGCACCAAGCAGAGGTACGCAGACGACCCCGACGACCCGCACCGCGACGAGGTGCTGGCCACCGAGCTGGTCGCCGCCGACCACACGTTCTCCTCGGCCGTCTCACTCGACCTCGGCGACCGCGTCGTCGAGCTGGTGCACCCGGGGCGCGGCCACACCGACGGCGACCTCGTGGTGCGCATCCCCGACGTCGACGTGCTGCTGGCCGGCGACCTGGTCGAGGAGTCGGCCCCGCCGGTCTACGGCGACGACTGCTTCCCCTTGGACTGGCCGCACAGCATGGACATCGTGCTGGGCCTCACCACCTCCTCGAGCACGGTCGTGCCGGGCCACGGCGCCCCCGTCGACCGCGACTTCGTCGAGGTCCAGCGCAACGACATCGGTCTGGTCGCCGACGCGATCCGCAACCTGGCGAACCGCGGCGTACCCCCGGACCAGGCGCTCGAGGCGGCCGAGTGGCCGTTCCCGAGCGAGCGGCTGGCCGCCGCCCTACGCCGTGGCTACGAGCAGCTGCCCCGCGGCCAGAAACGGCTCCCTCTCGTCTGAACGGACGTTGACGCCCGACGGCTGGGCCTGTTGGCTCGACCCATGAGCGAACAGGACGCCGAGACCCCCCAGGCCGGGATCGCCGACGAGCAGCTGCCCGAGGATCTCCAGCCGGGCGAGGACAACCCGCTGGCCGAGCCGCTCGACCCCGACGACGTCGACCGGGACCTGGAGATGGACGCCACCCAGGACCCCGACGGGTCCGAGGACTCGCACGCGGCCGAGGACGCCGACGACTCAGCCGACGGGTCCTGACGGCGCGCCACCGCCACCTGGGACCCCGCGCGACCTAGCGTTGGCGGGTGACCTCCCCTGATCGCTACGGCGCCGACGTGCTCTCGACCGACTGGAGGGCGCCCAAGCGCGGGCGAGCCCAGGAGCATCCAGCCGACCTCGGCCTCGTCGTCGAGGAGGTCACCACCGACTGGTGCGGCGAGATCATCGCCGTCGACCGGGACCTCTTCACCGTCACGCTCGAGGACCGCCGGAGCAAGCGCCGTACCTTCCCGCTGGGTCCGGGGTTCCTCCTGGAGGGCCGGCCGGTGATCCTCACCCCGCCGCTGCGTCAGAAGGCTCCCGCGGCCCCCACGCGTACGGCGTCCGGCTCCGTGGCCGTGCAGGGCGTGAAGGCGCGAGTGGCGCGCCAGAGCCGCATCTTCGTCGAGGGCCGGCACGACGCCGAGCTGGTCGAGCGGGTCTGGGGCGACGACCTGCGCATCGAGGGCGTGGTCGTGGAGTACCTCGGAGGCGTCGACGACCTCGCCGACCACCTCCGCGACTTCCGGCCCGGACCGGAGCGCCGGGTCGGCGTCCTGGTCGACCACCTGGTCGCCGGGTCGAAGGAGAGCCGGATCGCGCAGGGCATCGCCAGGTCGCCCATCGGAAAGCACGTGCTCATCGTCGGGCACCCCTTCATCGACGTCTGGCAGGCGGTCAAGCCAGAGCGGCTCGGCATCGCGCGCTGGCCCGACGTGCCGCGCAGCATGGACTGGAAGAAGGGCACCTGCCAGCTGCTGGGCTGGCCGCACCGCGACCAGGCCGACATCGCCCGCGCCTGGCAGCACATCCTGTCCAAGGTGAACTCCTTCGCCGACCTCGACCCCGCGCTGCTCGGCCGCGTCGAGGAGCTCATCGACTTCACGACCCAGGACTGAGCTTGCTCAGGCCTGATCGGGTCGGGAGATCGAGGCGCCGGGAAACCGGTTGAGGCGCGGCAGTGCCGGGCGCACACTCAGTCATGGCCCCGGCACCCCGGACCCGCACCGCCAGCAGCCGTCGTGGACCACGCGACCTCCTCGCGTGGGCGACGTCAGTGGCAGTGCTGCTTCTCGCCTCCGGGTGCGGGTCGGACGATCCGCAGGATGACGCCGTCGCCTCGGAACCCGCCTCCACCTCCTCGTCGGCGCCGCCAGGCCTGAGACTCGTCGTCGTCGGCGACTCGATCCCCTACAACCTCTCGACCGACTGCTCGGGCTGCATCGGGTTCATCGAGACCTATGCGGCGAAGGTGGAGGAAGCCACCGGCCAGCGCGTCGACGTCGTGAACCTCTCCGAGCACACGGGCCTGACCGTCGAGGGCCTCACCGGGGAGATGGGCCGGCTGACCGACGCTCTCGGCCAGGCGGACGTCATCGTCGTCGCGATCGCGCACAACAGCACTGAGCTGAACAGCGACCGACCGTGCGGCGTCCCGCTGGCTGCCGACGAGATGCCCCGGTGGTCCGCGGTCGACAGCGGCTGTGCGCGGCACGCGGCCGCGGCGTACCGCCCGAAGTACGCGAGGCTCTTCCACGACGTCGCCGAGCTGCGGTCGGGCTCCCCGACCATCCTGCGGACCCTGAACCGCTACAACGACTTCATCGGGTGGGAGGAGGGCCACCTGAGCCCGGCGGAGGACCGGCGCACCAAGCTGGTCCTCAACGCGTGGAACGCGATGCTGTGCGACACAGCGGAGAGCGCCGGCTTCGGGTGCGTCGACGTCTACCACGCGTTCAACGGTCCGGACGGCCTCCAACCCTCCGGCGATCTCCTCGCGGAGGACTACACGCACCCCTCGCAGAAGGGCAACGACGTGATCAGCGACGTCCTGACCGAGATGGGGTTCGAGCCGCTGGGATGACCGGCACCCGACGTCTCAGGGCAACAGGTCCCGCACCACGCCGTCGGCGAGCAGCCGGCCGCGCGGGGTCAGCACCAGCCGCTCGGTGCGCAGGGTGAGCAGGCCCTCGTCGACGAGCCGGCGCACCTGGCCGCGGCCGTGCTGGTCGAGCGCCAGTACCGGCAGGCCGTCACGCAGCCGGAGCTCCAGCAGGACACACTCCACCCGGCGGGTCTCGTCGTCGAGCACCTCCCGCGCATGGGCCGGGCTGACGCCGGCCGCGAGGCGGTCGGCGTACGCGCTCGGGTGCTTGACGTTCCACCAGCGCACGCCGCCGACGTGGGAGTGGGCCCCCGGGCCCGCGCCCCACCAGTCGCCGCCGGTCCAGTAGAGGAGGTTGTGCCGGCAGCGGCTCTCCGGGCGGCGCGCCCAGTTGGACACCTCGTACCACTCGAGCCCCCCGGCGCCGAGTCGCTGGTCGGCCAGCAGGTACTTGTCGGCGAGGTCGTCCTCGTCGGGCATCGGCAGCTCGCCGCGGCGCACCCGCCGAGCCAGCGCGGTGCCGTCCTCGACGATGAGGGAGTACGCCGACACGTGGTCGGGCTCGCAGGCGAGCGCGGCATCGAGCGACTCCTCCCAGTCGGCGAGGGACTCGCCGGGGGTGCCGTAGATGAGGTCGAGGCTCACCTCGTCGAAGCCGGCGGCCCGCGCCCACTCGACGACCGCCGGGACCCGCAGCGGGTCGTGGGTGCGGTCGAGAGTCTTGAGCACGCGTGGCACCGCCGACTGCATCCCGAAGCTGATCCGGTTGAAGCCGACGGCACGCAGCTCGTCCAGGTCCCACGACGCCACGCTGTCGGGGTTGGCCTCGGTGGTGACCTCGACGTCGTCGGCGAGGCCGAACTCGCTGGCCACCGACGCCAGGATCGCGCCCAGGTCGGCCGTCTTGAGCAGGGTCGGCGTGCCGCCGCCGAGGAAGATCGTCGACACCGGGCGGTCGTCCTGCCCGAGCACGCGCCGAGCCATCCGCAGCTCGTCGATCACCGCCTCGGCGTACGTCGCGCGCGACGCGCCGGGGGTCTCGCCGAGCTCCTCGGCGGTGTAGGTGTTGAAGTCGCAGTAGCCGCACCGGACCGTGCAGAACGGCACGTGGACATAGATGCCCAGGGGTCGCTCCCCCGCGCCGGCGAGCGCGCTCTCCGGCAGCGACCCGTCCGCAGGTGCAGGGTCGCCCGAGGGCTGTGCGGGGGCCACCCGCTCATCCCACCACAGCTGGGACGGCCGGTCCGCGTCAGGTCACGCCGTGAGAGGCAGCCGTCGGGTCAGGAGGCGTACATCTCGTCGATGATCGCCTTGTGGTTGTCCTGCACGACGTTGCGCTTGACCTTCATCGACGGGGTCATCTCCCCCGACTCGACCGTGAGGTCCTCGTCGAGCAGGCGCCACTTCTTGATCGTCTCCCAGCGGTTGAGCTGGGCGTTCATCTGGTCGACGTAGCCGCCGACCATCGCCTTCACGGCCTCGGAGTGCACGATCTCCGTGTACGACGCCCCGGCCAGGCCGTTCTGCGCGGCCCAGCCCGTCATGGCGTCGGGGTCGAGGGTGACGAGCGCCACGCAGTAGTTGCGCTCGTCGCCGAAGACGATGAACTGGCTGGCGTAGGGGCAGACGGCCTTGAACTTGGACTCGATCGCGGGCGGGGCGACGTACTTGCCGCCGGAGGTCTTGAAGAGCTCCTTGATGCGCCCGGTGATGGTGAGGTAGCCGTCGGCGTCCAGGGAGCCCTTGTCGCCGGTGTGCAGCCAGCCGTCGGGGGTGAGCGCCTTGGCCGTCTCCTCGGGCTGGTTGTGGTAGCCGTCCATGATGCCGGGGCCCTTGATCAGGACCTCGTCGCCGTCGCCGAGCTTGACCTCCGAGCCGGGGAACACCGGTCCGACGGTGCCGAAGCGGTTGTCGTCTGGGTGGTTGACGAAGGACCCGGCGGAGGTCTCGGTGAGCCCGTAGCCCTCGAGGATCGTGATGCCGGCGGCGTGGAACCACTCGGCGATGTCGCGGTTGAGCGCCGCTGCCCCGGAGATGAAGAAGCGCACGCGTCCGCCGAACCGGTCGCGGATCTTGCTGAAGACCAGCTTGTCGAAGAGACCGTGCTGGATCCTCAGCGGGAGTGGCACCGCTGCGCCCTCACGCTCGAGGCGGTCGACCTTGAGACCGACCTCGAAGGCCTTCTTGAAGATCTTCTCCTTGGCGCCACCCTCGGCCGCCTGCATGGTGACGATGCGGCCGTGGGCCTTCTCGAAGATGCGCGGTGCCGCACCCATGAACGTCGGCTTGACGACGCCGAGGTTCTCGACGATCTTGTCGACGCGGCCGTCGATGGCCGCGGCGAAGCCGCACGCCATCTGGGCCGACATCAGGACCTTGCCGAAGGAGTGCGCCATCGGCAGCCAGCGGAACTCCAGGTCGTCGGCGTTGAGGATGCCCTGCGCGTTGATCGCCTCGCCCTCGTAGACCCATGACCGGTGGCGGAGCCGGACGCCCTTCGGGCGACCGGTCGTGCCGGAGGTGTAGATGAGGGTGGCGAGGTGCTCGGGCGAGATCGACGCGGCGGTCTCCTCGATGGCGTCGGGGTGCTCGGCGAGGTAGGCGTCGCCGAGCGCCGTCAGGTCGTCGAGGCTGATGACCCAGTCGCCGTCGCTGGCGCCGACGAACGTCACGACCTTGGCGAGGTGGGGCAGGTCGGACTTGTGCTCCCGCACCTTGGAGACCTGCTCGTCGTCCTCGGCGAAGACCACGCGGCACTCGGAGTCGCCGAGGATGTAGCCGGTGTCGTCACTGTTGGTGGTCGGGTAGACGGTCGTCGTCGCGCCACCCGCGCACATGATGGCCAGGTCGGCCAGGATCCACTCGTAGCGGGTGCCCGAGGCGATCCCGGCCCGCTGCTCTGACTCGAGACCGAGGCTCAACAGTCCTGCGGCGAGGCTGCGCACGCGGTCACCGGCCTCACGCCAGGTGACCGACTCCCAGCCCTCTCCCGCGGGGAACCGGAACGCCTCGCGGTCGGGCGACTTCTGGACCCGGTCCCAGAACTGAACGGCGACGCTGGGTAGCAGGTTCTGCACGAAGCTCGTGTCGGTCGTGGTCGGCATGGGACTCCTGCAGCTCGGGATGGGTGGATCCTTGCGGAGTAACCTAGATCACTCTCGAACCCACCGGTAGCGAATGCCTGCGCGAGTTCGAGCCTGCCCACCGCGCTCATCACTTGCCATAGTGGAAACCTTCGGATAGGTTTCCAACATGGAAAGCAATGCAGGCCGCGAACGGCTGCGTCAGCAGCTTCACGAGATCGAGCGTGGCGAGTCCGCCGCCTGGGTCGTCCATCCGCCCACGCCGGTGTGGTGGCCCATCGGGTTCGGCGTCTGGGCAGGGGTCCTGGCCCTGGCCATCGGCTTCCTCGAAGGCATCGTCCTGGCGCTGGTCCAGCTCGGGCTGGTGCTGGTCATGGGTCTGGTGATCCGATGGGACCGGCGTCGGCGCGGCACGTACCCCACCGGACGGCCGCCGCGCGAGCTCAACCCCGCCGTGCTCCGGATGGTGCTTGGCGCCGTCGTCGTCGGCGGGGCGGCCTGGCTGGCCGGTGAGCAGGTCAGCCCCTGGCTGGCCGTCGCGATCGCAGCCGTGGGCGGCTGGGCGGTCGTGGCCTGGTACGAGCACGAGTACGCCGTCGTCGCGGCGCGCGTGCGCGAGCGACTGGCATGACCACCTCCTCGGCCCTGGACGGACTGGACCCGGTCCTCAACGCACCGAAGCGGCTGGCGATCATGGCGGTGCTCAGCAGCTCGAGGTCCTCCGACTTCGCCTTCCTGCGCCAGCATCTCGGTGTCAGCGACTCCGACCTCTCCAAGCAGGCGAGCGCGCTCGAGGCCGCCGGCTACGTCACGATCACCAAGAGCGGGCGCGGGCGCGGCGCCGTGACGGCGTACAAGGCGACCAAGGCCGGCCGCCATGCCTACGAGCAGCACCGCGCTGCCCTCCGGGCCCTCCTCGACGACTGAGGCCCGCGCCCCTAGTCCTGCACGGCCTTGGTGATGGCGATGCAGCGGGTGATCCACTCGCGCTCGTCGGCGGTCAGGTCACGGCCGGCGCGCTGGGCGTCCTCGACGGCCCAGTGGGCGTTGAGGACCATCCGGACGACCACCCAGCCACGGGCCCGGTCCTCGTCGAGGCCGGCGACGTCGACCAGCGTGTGGAACCGGCGGCGCACTCCCTCGCGGATGTCACCCGCCAGCTCGTCGAAGCGGTTCCACAGCATCGGCGCGGGCTCGTAGTGCGGGTCGCCGCTCATCGGCTTCGGGTCGATCACCAGCCACGGCTCGCGATCACCGGCGAGCACGTTCTCGTAGTGCAGGTCCCCGTGCACGAGCGTGCCGGTGCTGGCCTCGTCGGCCACCAGGTCGCGGGCCAGCGACACGGTCTGCTCCACGAGCCGGTGCGGGATCGGCGCGCCGCGGGGCATCGCGGCCAGCGCGGCGACCCAGCGCTCGACGTACGACGTGACCGTGCGCAGCTGCGGCAGAGCCGGCACGTGGATCCGCCGGTAGAGGCCGGCCACGACCTCGCAGGCCTCGAGGTCCCAGAGCGCGGTGAGGTCGTCGCGGTGGAGGCGCTCCAGCAGCATCGCCCGACGGGAGGGATCGGCACGCAGGAGTCGTACGACCCCCTCGCCTCCCCAACGCTGGAGGGCGAGGTGCTCGAACGCCGACTCGTCGTCACCGTCGAAGCTCAGCTTGAGCGCCGCAGGGCCACCCGACCGGGTGCGCACCGGCACGACCACCGAGCAGAAGCCGTGCATCACGGCACCGTCGGGCAACAGCTCCCACTCCGCCCCGACGTCGGCGTAGCGGCGCGGAAGCGCGTCGAGCCAGGCCCCCCAGGGCTCTCCGAGGCTCCGCTGCGCGGCGAGTCCGTGGGGTACGACGAGCGGGGCGGTCACACCGTCGAGCCGGGCTCGACCCGGGCGCCCGCCGGCAGGGTGGCACCGGGCCCGATTACCGAGCCCTTGCCGACCAGGACGACCTCGTCGTCGCGGGCCAGCCGGTGGCTCGGGGCGGCACCGACGTGCGCACCTCGGGCCACCACCACGTCGTCGTCCAGGACCCCGGTGGTCACGGTGGCGTCACGGGCGACTCGCACGTCGGCGAAGAGGACGGCGTCCTCGACGACCGCACCGGCCTCGACGACCACGCCGGGGCCGAGGACGCTGCGGACCACGGTGCCCGACACGTCGGCACCCGGCGAGACCAGGCTGTCCTCGATCACCGCTCCCCGGCGGATCCGGGCGGCCTCCCGGTCGTTCCAGTGCGAGATCACCGGCCGCGCGGGGTCGTCGTAGACGTCGACCTTCCCCGCCAGCAGGTCGCGGTGACCCTGCAGGTAGGCCCCTGGACGACCGACATCGCGCCAGTAGCCCGCGATCGGCTCGGCGAGCACGGTGCCCCGCTCGATCAGCCGCGGCAGCAGGTGCTCGCCGAAGTCGCCGATCCCGCTGTCGGAGCCCTCGGCCGCACCGGACAGCTCCGCGCGCAGCTCACGCAGGGTCTCGAGGAGCGGCTCGGTCTGGTAGACGAACACCTCGGTGGCGACGGTGCCGGTCGACGGTCGCGACGGCTTGACCTCGAGCCCGGTCACCCGACGGCCGCGGCCGGTTGTGATGGTGACGTTCTCGGCGGCCTCGCGCCGGGTCACGTCGCAGGTGAGCACGGTGGCGACGGCACCGGAGGCGAGGTGGCGCTCCACCACGGGAGCCAGGTCCATGGCGAAGACGTGGTCGGCGCTGCTCACCACGATCGTGGGTGCGCCCCAGGCCTCCAGGTCGCGCGCCATCCGCAGCAGCAGGTCGCCGTTGCCGTGGGCGAACTCGTCCTCGGTGGCAGGCCCGCTGCCGGTCTGCGGCACGATGCGCCGGAAGCCCCCGCGGGTGGCGTCCAGGTCCCACGGGCGACCGCCGGCGAGGTACTCGTCGATCGAGGCGACCTGGTACTCGACGCTGACCCACACGTCACGGATCTCGGAGTGCACCATGCTCGAGATCGCGAAGTCGATGAGGCGGTGCGTGCCGGCGTACGGCAGGGCAGGCTTGGCCCGCTCGCGCGTCAGCACATCCATGCGAGACCCGGCTCCACCCGCCTGGACGAGCCCGAGCACCTGACGTGCGGCCATCTGCCACCTCCCTGGCCGCGAGCCTACTGAGTCGACCGAGCCGGCTGGTCGGCGAGGAACTCGCCAGGAGTCATGCCGCTCACGGTGCGGAAGTCGTGCGTGAAGTGGGCCTGGTCGGCGTAGCCCAGCTCGACCGCGATGTCGGCGAGCGACGTCTCCCCCGCCTTGAGCCGCTCGACCGCGTCGTGGAGACGACGGCGCTGGATGAGCCACTTCGGGGACAGGCCGACGCGCTGCTCCACCAGGCGCTGGAGGCTCCGCTCGGTCATCGCGAACTCGGCGGCCAGCTCGTCGACCCGGGTGACCTCGGGGTGGTCGACCAGCCAGGCCACCACGCGGTTGATGAGCTCACCCTGCTCGTCCAGCGGCAGCAGCGGCTCGAGCCGGCCCTCCACCTGCGCCATCGCGGCCGCGTGGGCACGCGGGTCGGCCGGATCGGATGACATCGCGTCGCGGACCTCGCCGACCAGGCGCGTCGCGTCGAGCCCCGGCACCTCGCCGACGTCGAGCCACCGACCGGTGACCGTGGCCACCGAGCGCCCCAGCAGCAACCGGCCGGCCGCGGGGGTCAGCATGGTGCCGACCGCCCAGCCGGTGCCCTCGAGGGTGACCGACGAGAGACCGCGGACCACACCGTAGAAGCGCGCATAGGTGTCGCTGATGACCACCAGGCAGACCGGGTGCTGCAGGGTGCTCTGGGTCTGTGGCTCCTCGACGGACCAGACCGGGATCCAGAACCGCTCGACGAGTGGCGCGAGAGTCGGAGTGGGTGAGTAGCGGAAGATCGGCGGGGACGGGCGGGTGGTGCCGGTCAGGTGGGCGCGGTCCACCGGGTCGACGGGGCGGGCATCGAACCTGGGTGGAGGCTCGTTCTCGCGCATGTGTCGGATTATCACAAGAGCCGCCGACACCCCCGCTCCTAGCCTCGTCCGCATGAACCCCACAGCCCAGCGATTCCATGACCGCGCCAGCCGCTTCGCAGAGATCGTCGACTCGGCCGACGCTCAGTGGGACTCCCCCACCCCGTGCGAGGGATGGACCGTGCGCGACGTCGTCTCCCATGCGATCGGCACCGAGCGGGACTTCTTCGAGACGCGCGCCCTCGACCTCGGCCCGGCCCCCGACGGCACCGACCCGGCCAAGGCCTGGCGCGCGCACGCCGACGCGGTGGTCGACGTGCTCACCCGCGACGGAGTGGCCGAGACGGCGTACGACGGCTACTTCGGCCCGACGACCGTGGCCGACACGATGGCCGACTTCTACGGCTGGGACCTGGTGATCCACGGGTGGGACATCGCCCGGGCGACCGGGCAGGAGTGGAGCATCGGCGAGGACGAGATCGCCCGGCTCCACGCGACCGCCGACGGCTGGGGCGACGCTCTGCACTCCGAGGGGGTGTGTGGGCCCGAGGTGCGCATCGGCGACGACGCGTCTGCCCAGGACCGGCTGCTGGCGCGGCTGGGGCGCGACCCGGGGTGGTCCCTCAACCGCGCTTCTTGATCGTGCGCCAGCCACCTGCCCGGTTGTCCGCGATCAGTCGGCGCAGGAAGCCCGTCAGCGCCACCTCGTCGACCGGGTCGTCCTCGCGGAAGGCGATGCAGCGGCCGGTGGCGTTGCCGTGGCCGGAGGTGATCAGCCCGTCGGGGTCGGGCACGATGCCGCCGTCGTACACGAAGAGGTTCACGTGGTCCTTCGCGGCGAGCAGCGCGCAGACGTTGCCCTGGAGGACGAAGTAGGGCTGCACCGTGCGCTTGATGGTCTCCTCCATCTCCGGATCCGCAGCGTGCACGATCTCGCGCAGCCGCTCGCAGAGGTCCTGCTGCCACGGCGGCAGGCCGGCGATGTAGTGGTCGACTCGGGGGTCACGGACATCGGACATGGGCCCATGATGGCAGCGTCGGGGCATGATGAGGAGATGCGAAAGCTTCTCGGCGCAGCCCTTGCCGGCCTTCTCCTCATGCCCGCTGCCGGTGCCGCCGAGTCGGTTTCGCAGTCCGCGCCGGTGGTGCCACCGCTGTGGGCCGCGTCCGCGTCCCCGGTCCCTGCGGGCTGGGTGGTGCACCTGTGCCCGTGGCTGTCCAGACGCGGTCCCGACCGCACCCTGCGGATCGCCCTACCGGCCCGGTTCGGTCCGATGTCGGCGACCCGCGAGGGCTGCGAGGCGCAGGGCGGGGGCTTCGACGAGTGGGTCTACGTGGAGCCGGCGGTCGGCATGTCGCTGCGCACTTACGAAGAGACGTACATCGACCCCCGGGTCGACGAAGGCGGCGACGACTCGATCTCCGACGTCGTCTACGCCGCCGACGTGCCGGCCTACGGCGCCCGCGTGGGCGAGACGCTCTCCTACGAGGCGTACGCCGACGGCTCCCCGACCGACGTCCACTACGTCCAGGCCGAGGGCGTGCGTCTCCGCTGGGACGTGACCGACGACCACTGGGGCGAGGTCGAGGACGTCTACGCCACCGCCACCGCCGGTGTCGGCATCGACGCGACCCGGGAGAGCAGCTGCGCCCGGAGTGACCTGACGGTCCGCTACCCCCTCGACCGCGAGGTGCGCTGGGTCGACTCGTACCCGGGCACCTGCTACCTGATCCTCGGCAGCGGCGACTTCCGGACGCGCGCCATCAAGGTGGCGGTCCGGCCGGTCCGCGGGCTCACCGCCGCCTACCGGTCGCTGGCTGCGCGCGACGACGTACGCCGCCTGCGTCGCACCAGCGCCCGCCAGCTCGACTACGACGTGCTGCTGGGAGCGACCCGGAAGCCGCGCCGGGTCCGCGTCGTCCAGGCAGGGGCCGTGCGGCTGACGCTGACCACGTCGCGGTCGCGCTGGCGCCACGACCGCCGGCTCTACGACGAGCTGCGCGCCGCGTGGGCTACTTCTTCGTCTTCTCCGCCGTCTGGCCGGTCGACAGCGCAGCGATGAACGCCTCCTGGGGGACCTCGACGCGGCCGACCATCTTCATCCGCTTCTTGCCCTCCTTCTGCTTCTCCAGCAGCTTGCGCTTGCGGGTGATGTCGCCGCCGTAGCACTTGGCGAGCACGTCCTTGCGAATGGCGCGGATGTTCTCGCGCGCGATCACGCGGGCGCCGATGGCGGCCTGGATCGGCACCTCGAACTGCTGGCGCGGGATGAGCTCCTTGAGCTTGCTGGCGAGCATCACCCCGTAGGAGTACGCCGCGTCCCGGTGCACGATGGCCGAGAAGGCGTCCACCGGCTCGCCCTGGAGGAGGATGTCGACCTTCACCAGGTCGGCCGCCTGGTCACCGGAGCGCTCGTAGTCGAGCGAGGCGTAGCCCTTGGTGCGCGACTTCAGCTGGTCGAAGAAGTCGAAGACGATCTCGCCCATCGGCAGGGTGTAGCGCATCTCGACCCGGTCCTCGGAGAGGTAGTCCATGCCCTGGAGGTTGCCGCGCTTGGTCTGGCAGAGCTCCATGATCGTGCCGATGTAGTCGGACGGCGAGAGGATCGTCGCGCGCACGACGGGCTCGCGGACCTCCGCGATCCGGCCGCCGTCGGGATACTCGCTGGGGTTCGTGCACTCGATGACGGTGCCGTCCTCCATCGCGACCTGGTAGATCACGTTGGGGGCCGTCGAGATCAGGTCCAGGTTGAACTCGCGCTCGAGCCGCTCGCGCACGATCTCCATGTGCAGCAGGCCGAGGAAGCCGCACCGGAAGCCGAACCCGAGCGCGCCGGAGGTCTCGGGCTCGTAGGCCAGGGCCGCGTCGTTGAGCTGCAGGCGCTCCAGGGCGTCGCGCAGGGTCGGATAGTCGTCGCCGTCGATGGGGTACAGCCCGGCGAAGACCATCGGGTTGGGGTGCTTGTAGCCGCCCAGCGGCTCGGTGGCTCCGTGGTGCTGGCTGGTGACGGTGTCGCCGACCCGGGACTGGCGGACGTCCTTCACCCCGGTGATGAGGTAGCCCACCTCGCCGACGCCGAGGTCGCTCGACTTCATCGGCTCGGGGCTGATCACGCCGACCTCGAGCATCTCGTGCACGACGCCGTTGGACATCATCTTGATGCGGTCGCGGTGGCTGAGCTTGCCGTCGACGACCCGCACGTAGGTCACCACGCCGCGGTAGGTGTCGTAGACCGAGTCGAAGATCAGTGCGCGCGGCGGGGCATCGGCGTCGCCGGTCGGGGCCGGCGTCTGCCTGACGATCTCGTTGAGCAGCGCCTCGACACCCAGTCCGGTCTTGGCGGAGGTCCGGAGCACGTCGGAGGGGTCGCACCCGATGATGCCGGCGAGCTCCGCGGCGTACTTCTCCGGCTGCGCGTTGGGCAGGTCGATCTTGTTGAGCACCGGGATGATGTGGAGGTCGGCACCCAGGGCGAGATACAGGTTGGCCAGCGTCTGGGCCTCGATGCCCTGCGCGGCGTCGACGAGCAGCACGGCCGTCTCGCACGCCTCGAGCGAGCGCGACACCTCGTAGGTGAAGTCGACGTGGCCCGGGGTGTCGATCATGTTCAGCACGTAGGTGCCGGGCTCGGCGTCCTGGTCGTTGCCCGCCGGGACCGTCCACGGCATCCGCACGGCCTGGCTCTTGATGGTGATGCCGCGCTCGCGCTCGATGTCCATCCGGTCGAGGTACTGCGCGCGGGCGGCGCGCTCGTCGACGACCCCGGTGAGCTGCAGCATCCGGTCGGCGAGCGTGGACTTGCCGTGGTCGATGTGCGCGATGATGCAGAAGTTCCTGATGATCGCGGGATCGGTGTGGCCGGGAAGCGGAGCAGGGGTCCCAGATTTGTGTAGGGGCACGTCGTACTTCCGTGAAGGGGTTCTGCGGGAACCGTCATTGTTCCACGGACGACATGGCCGTGCGGAAACGCTGCGTCGTCCCGGTAGCGTGCCCGGCGATGACTGAGCCGGCCACGCAGACGCCTCCCCCGCTGCATCTGCCCTGGGTGCCCGCTACGGCGTTCGTCCTGGTCTGGTCATCCGGCTACATCGCCGGGCCCGCCGCGGTCCACGCGGCCGCGCCGTTCACCGTGCTGGGGTGGCGGCTGAGCCTGGCGGCAGTAGTGGGGTGCCTCCTGGCGCTCGCCCTGAGGCGGCCGTTCCGGATGTCCCGGCGCATGCTCGGCCGGGTCGCCGGCGTGGGCCTCGTGATGAACGCGCTCCAGTTCGGGCTGATGTACGTCGCGTTCGACCTCGGCCTGGGCGCGACCGTCAGCTCGATGTTCCACGCCTTGAGTCCCGTCCTGACCGCGATCCTGGCGGCCCTCGTGCTGCACGAGCGGCTGTCGTGGGTGCAGGTCGCCGGCTTCGTGACCGGGGTGGCCGGGGTGCTGGTGGTGCTCGGCGCCGACCTGGGACACGTGGGTGGCGCCCTCGCGGTGGTGCTGGGTGCCCTGAGCGTGCTGACCCTGAGCCTCGGCACCCTGGGACAGCGGTGGATCGGCGGCACGCCCGACCTGCTGTGGTCGGCCACGGTGCAGTTCGCCGTCTCCGCGCCGCCCTTGATGGTCATCGGCTGGGTGACCGAGGGGCTGTGGCCCGTCGTCGACGGGCCGAGGGTCGCGGTCGCGGTGCTGTGGATGGCCGTCGTGAACTCGATCTCCGGGCTGGTGCTGCTCGCGGTGCTCGTGCTGCGCGGCGGCTCAGGGGCCGCCGCCAGCCTGTTCTTCCTCTCTCCCCCGGTGACGGCCGTGCTCGCCTGGCTGATCCTCGACGAGACCCTCGGCCCGCGCCAGGTCGTCGGCCTGGTCGTGACCATGGTCGGCGTCGCGGCCGCGACCCGGACCCGGCGACGGCGCGGGCCTGCCGACGTACTCCAACCCGGTGGCTCCGACCCCGGGGCGTCCGGAATGATGCGCGGATGAGCGCACCCATCCCGCATGGCCGGACGGCCCGACGACTGGAGTGGCGCTTCCTCTTGCCGCACGTGCGCGACCTGATCGAGCGTCACTGCGGGTCTCCGGTGGTGGACGCCGCCTCGGCGGGTGGCGGATTCACGCCGGGCTTCGCATCGGTGCTGACCTGTGAGGACGGTTCGCGGCACTTCGTGAAGGCGGCGTCGGGCAAGGCGCAGCGCCTGTTCGCGGAGTCCTACCGCCGCGAGGCGCTGGTGCGCTCAGCGCTGCCGGACGCAGTGCCCGCACCCGCGCTGCTCTGGAGCCACGACTCCGACTGGATGGTGCTCGGGCTCGAGTACGTCGAGGCGCGGGCTCCGCGCCGGCCGTGGCGCAGCGACGAGGTCGACGCCACGCTCGATGCCCTGGAGACCTGCGCAGAACTGCTGACGCCCGCGCCGGAGACGCTGCGCGACGAGACCGCGGTCGACGAGTTCGCGTCCTGGCCGGCGCGCTGGGAGCGGGTCCGCGCGACCCGTCAAGACCTGCCGCACCTCGACGAGGCGGCGGCCCTGGCGGGGTCGTACGCCGCGGCGGTGGTGGGAGACACCCTGAGCCACACCGACGTCCGCGACGACAACGTGCTCATCCGTCCCGACGGCGTCGCGCTGCTCTGCGACTGGAACTGGCCGGTCGTGGGGGCCGACTGGCTCGACACCGTGTTCCTGCTCATGGGTCTGCGCGGCGACGGCCTCGACGTCGAGAAGCTGCTCGCCTCGCGACGCCTCACCAGGGACGTCCCCGCAGACCACATCGACGCGCTGCTCGCGCTGGCCGCCGGCTACTTCCTCTCCTCGGCAGACGAGCCGGTGCCCCCCACGTCACCGCATCTGCGCGACCACCAGCGGTGGTACGGCGAGGCGTGCTGGGGCTGGCTCGCCGAACGACGGGGCTGGGTGTGAGCGCACCTCGCGCCGTGGGCGTGCGAGCGCCGTACTCCGCGATCCCGGAACGGATCCGCGCGTGGGTCGCCGAGACGCTCGGGTCGCCCGTGGTCGAGACCGCGGAGCAGACCGGCGGCATGTCGCCCGGCTGCGCCACCCGGGTGCGGTGCGCGGACGGCAGCCGCGCCTTCGTCAAGGCGGTCGGGCTCGAGCTCAACCCTGACACCCCGACCCTGTTCCGCCGCGAGCGTGCGGTGCTGGAGCTGCTCGGGTCGCACCCCTTGTGGGCGACCCTCCTGGCCGCCCACGACGACGGCTACTGGGTGGCGCTCCTCCTCGAGGACGTCGAGGGGACCCACCCCGACCTCTCCGACGAGAGCACCATAGGCCGCCTGCTGGAGACCACCGACGCGCTCACCGCCGAGCTCGGTCGGCGTGGGCTGCCGGGGCACGAGCCGCTGATCGGCAGCCTCGCCGAGAGGTTCGAGGTCTGGGCCGACGCGGTCGACCGGGTCGGGGAGGTGCCCGAGGAGCTGGTGCCGGGCTGGGTGCGCGAGGCCGCTCCCAGCATCGCGACCACGGTGCGGGCGCTCGGGTCCGAGCCGATGGAACGGCTGGTGCACTGGGACATCCGCAACGACAACCTCATCCAGCGCGCCGACGCGTCGCTCGTCTTCGTCGACTGGGGCATGGCCCACCGGGGTCCCGGCTGGGCCGACCCGCTGCTGGCGCGCGTGGAGAGGGTCGAGCACCCGTGGTTCGACGACAGCCTCGCCACCTCACCCGCGTTGACGGCCCTGGATGACGAGGCGGTCACCGCCTGGCTCGCCGGCTTCGGCACCTTCCTCGCGTGGCGGGCGACCACGGCCGTCGACGTGAACCTGCCGACCCTCAAGGCGTTCCGCATCACCGAGTCCCGGCGGTTCCTGGCCGGTGCGGCCCGGAGGTGGGGAGTCTGACGTCCGCCCGAACACGATTTGGGCGGCCCGTCGCCCCGCTGGTAGCGTGTGTTCTCGCATGTCAGGCGCCAGTCTCTCCGGTGTTCCAGGCTGCCCGACATCCAGCATCTCTCGGCCAGACTTTCTCCTGACCAGACCGATCCAGCGAAGGCTCATCAGTGGCGAACATCAAGTCCCAGATCAAGCGCAACCGCCAGAACGAGGCGGCCCACGAGCGCAACAAGTCCGTCAAGACCGGGCTCAAGTCAGCCGTGCGCAAGTTCCGCGAGCT
Source organism: Nocardioides sp. LHG3406-4 (assembly GCF_049897745.1). Lineage (NCBI taxonomy): Bacteria > Bacillati > Actinomycetota > Actinomycetes > Propionibacteriales > Nocardioidaceae > Nocardioides > Nocardioides sp. LHG3406-4. Next base: position 427,392 of record NZ_JAFCWV010000003.1, on the reverse strand, counting down.
CGCGGAGTCCGGCGACAAGGAAGCGGCCGTGACCGCGGGTCGGCTGGCCGCCAAGAAGCTCGACAAGGCCGCCTCCAAGGGCGTCATCCACAAGAACCAGGCCGCGAACCGCAAGTCGGCCATCGCGAAGAAGACCGCTTCTCTCTGAGGCTGACCCTCCCTCACGAACACCGCACGAACACCGCACGAACGCCGCCCTCGGGCGGCGTTCGTCATTTCGGCTCAGCGCGGGTTGCGCAGCCCGGTGACCGTGAGCACGAGCCGCTCCAGGGTGTACGCCGCGTCGTGGGCCGCACCCTTGATGTCGGCGTCGGCCCGGGCAACCGCCTGCACCGCCGCGCCGATGCCGTCGTCGCTCCAGCCCCGGGACTGGTCGCGGATCGTCTTGACCTTCCACGGCGGCACTCCCAGCTCACGCGCCAGGTCGGCCTCGCGCAGCCCGCGGGGAGCGCCGAGGTAGCGGGCGATGCCGCGGGCGCCGCCGGCGAACGCGGAGGTCACCAGCACCGGTGCGGTGCCACCGTCCAGCGCCCACCGCAGCTCCTCCAGCGCGGGGGCGGCGCGACCCCCGAACGCGTGGTCGGCGACAGCGAACGACTTCGCCTCGGCTCGGCCGCCGAAGTAGCGCTTCACCTCGTCGATGCCGATCTGCTGGTCGGGGAAGTCGTTGCCGAGCTGGTGGACCGCGGCCGACAGTGAGCGCAGGTCCTGTCCGACGGCCTGGACGAGGAAGTCGGTGGCCTCCGGGGTCGCGCGGGCACCCTGCACCGCGAACTCGGCGGCCACGAAGGAGACGAAGTCGCGGGCGTACTTGACCTCGGCCGACTTCACCTCGGTCACCGCCGCGAGCTTGCGCAGCCTCGTCAGCACCCCGCTGCCCTTGGCGCCGCCGGAGTGCACCAGCACGAGCGCGACCTCCTCGACCGGCGCCGCGGCATAGTCGACCAGCCCGTCGGCGACCTCGTCGGAGGCATCCTCCAGCGCGGTCACCACGACGCAGCGGGTGGACGAGAACAGGGACGGTGAGGACATGTCCGCGAGCGCGGCCGGGGTGAGGTCACCGGCGGGCGAATCGGCCACCTCGGCCTCGGGGTCGTGCGCGCGGATCGCGTGCCGGACGGCCGCGACGGTGCGCGCGCTGAGGTACTCCTCCTTGCCCGTCACGAGAGTGACGCGACCGAGGACCTGGGATGCGCTGGGACCGTGACCTGCCATGGTGGGCCAACCCTGCCACACAGCGCGGACACTCGACCGCCGGGTCAGTGGTCGGTGAGGGTGCCCAGGCGGCCGTCGCGCACGGTCACCACGAGGTCACCGTCGAGGTCGGTGCGCAGCACGCGGGCACCCGCGTCCGCCAGGGCCTCCAGCGTCTGGGCCGCCGGATGGCCGTAGTCGTTGTCGACGCCCACCGACACCAGCGCGACCCGGGCGCGGAGCCCTTCGAGGAACGAGAGGTCCTGGTAGCGACTGCCGTGGTGCGGCACCTTGAGCACGTCGACACGCAACCCCGCGAGAGTCCCCGCCAAGCGGCGCTGGGCCTCCGGCTCGACGTCCCCGGTGAGCAGCACCCGCACTCCGGCGACCTCGGCGACCATCACCACGCTGGCGTCGTTGGGGCCGCTCGGGGGCGGGCCGGGCACCGGCCAGACCGCCTGAAGGCGGACGTCGCCCACCCGCCACCCCCGGTCGTACGCCGTCACGGCGGGCTCGATGCCGCGCCCCTCCGCCAGCCGACGTACGGCCGCCACGGCCTCGGGCGGGTCGGCCAGCGAGGTCACGACCACCTCGCCCACCGACCGTCCGCGCAGCACGCCTCCGAGCCCGTCGACATGGTCGGCGTGGAAGTGGGTGAGCACGACCAGGGGCACCGAGTCGACGTCGAACCGGTGCAGGCACCGGTCGACCGCGACGGGATCCGGACCGGCGTCGACGACCACCGCCGACCCCGGTCCGGCACGGAGCAGCAGGGCATCGCCCTGCCCGACGTCGCACGCGGCGACGACCCAGCCGTCCGGCGGCCACCCGGGCGTGGGCGGCCGGGTCACCACCGTCACGACGAGGAGCAGGCAGCACCCGATGCCCGACACCGGTGAGCGCAGCAGCCGTGGCGCCAGCGCCACGACGACCACCGTGAGGACCGTGAGCAGGACGAGCGCCCAGGGGCCTGCGCCCCAGTCGAGGGCCGCGGTCGGGAGCGCCGCCCCACGGCGGGCCACCACCACGATCCAGCCGACGCACCATGCAGCCGGTGCGGCGACGACCTGGCCCAGCGGCAGCCAGACGAGGGCCAGCAGACCACCCGCCAGACCGAGCACCGTGGCCGGCCCGATGGCCGGAGCGGCCAGCAGGTTGGCCAGCACGGCCACCAGGCTGACCTGCCCCGACAGCGCCGCCACGACCGGAGTGCAGGCTGCCTGGGCGGCGGCCGGGATGGCGATCGCGGCCGCGAGCCACCGCGGCAGCCAGCACGACAGGGCATCACGCCACCCCGGCGCGAGGAAGAGGATCCCGGCGGTGGCGAGCACCGACAGGGCGAAGCCCGCCGTCGTCGCCAGCCACGGGTCGACGAGCAGAAGGAGGACGACGGCCACGCCCAGGGCCCGTGACCCCTGCTCGCGACCGTTGGAGCCCATCGCGACCAGGCCCACCGCCCCCATCACCGCTGCCCTCAGCACGCTCGGCTCGGTGCGCGCGAGGAGCACAAAGCCCACGATGCCGAGCGCCGCCACCAGCTGGATCCAGCGGCCACGCACGCCCACCCACCGGGCGAACAGCACCACGAACCCGACCAGCAGCGTCAGGTTGGTGCCGCTCACCGCGAGGAGGTGCGTCAGCCCGGTGGTGCGGAAGTCGGCGGCCAGGGCGTCGTCGACGCGCGCGTCGTCGCCGACCACCAGGGCGGGCACCAGCGCCTGCGCCTCGGCCGAGCGGGGCTCGACGGCGTCCCTCATCGAGGCCCGCACCGCCCCGGCGCCGCGCCACCACACGTCCGGCCGCCCCACGACCGCAGGCGAGCCGCGTGCGGAGACCACGGCGGCCGCGTCGCCGTCAGCGGGAGCGAGCCGGCCGGTCGTCCGCACCGTCGAGCCGAGCGCCAGCCCGGCCCACTGCGCGTCGCCGATGACGACCACCGGGCTGTCCACGCGCCAGCTGCGGCCGCGACCGGTCAGCTCGGTCACCCGCCCGCGCGCCACGACGTACGGCGCGAAGCGGCCGGCCTTCTCGCGCGGGTCGGCGGTCACCCGGATCGTGGCCGCCACGACCGCGCCCTCCTCGGCGAGGGCGGCCACGGGACCGCCGCCGACCCGTTCACCCCGGACCACCGCCAGTCCCGCCACGGCCACGAGGACGAGGGTCACGGCGAGCCAGCTGCGCACGGCCCGGGACCTTCGCCAGGCCATCAGCCCCACGATCAGGGCTCCCGTCGTCGCCACCACGGGCACCCAGGTGGGACGCAGCACCCCGACCAGGCCGCCCGCCCATGCCGCGAGGCCGAGCACCGGCATCCGCAGGTCGGGCACCCCGACCCGCCCCGGCACCGCCATCGGTCAGATCGTCACGTGCGGGACGAGCTGCTCCAGCGTCGCGTCGCCGATCCCGTCGACCTCGAGCAGCTCGTCGACGGAGGTGAACCCGCCGTGCTCGGTGCGCCAGGCGATGATCGACCCGGCGGTCACCGGACCGATCCCGGGCAGCGTCTCGAGCGCGGCCTGGTCTGCGGTGTTGATGTTCACCAGGGCCGCCGGGGCACCCGGCGTGGTGCCGCCCGGGTCGGTGGAGGCCGGGGTGCCCGGCGAGGCGACACCCACGAGCACCTGCTCACCGTCGACGAGGGGCCGGGCCAGGTTGAGCGAGGTCAGGTCGACGCCGCGCCTGGCGCCGCCGGCCGCCTCGAGCGCATCGACGACCCGCGAGCCGGTGGGCAGCACCGCGATGCCGGGGCGGCGCACCTTGCCCGCGACGTCGACGGTCACCTCGGCCGCCGCCTCGCCCGGCCCGGACTCCGCTCCTGCCTCTGGAGCTGCCTCTTCTGAAGCTGTCTCGCCGGGCGCCGCCGACGCCACACCGGCCTCCGCCTCGGACACCTCGACCCACGGCTCCGCCACCTGAGGTGCCTGGACCTCCTGCGGGTCGGAGCGCACCAGCCACCAGCACGTCAGGGCCAGCGCGGCGCACAGCACCAGCGCCACCACCGTCACGGCTCCGTGGCTGAGCGAGACCCGCCCCCGGAGGGTCTCCGGCACCAGCTCGGCCACCCTGGCTCGCCCGCTGGGGCGCGCGTGCCGCCCGGGCATCGGCACAGCCGGCACCCCGCGCTCCGAGGCCTGGTCCCAGGGCGCCTCGTCGAGGACCGCCCGGATCCGCGTGTGCGGGTGCACGGGAGCCGAGCCGGGGCTGGCATAGGGGTCGGCATCGGGGTCTGGCCGCACCGTCGCGAGCTCGGCGGAGAGCAGCGCGAGCCGCCGGGTCACGGCTTCCTGGTGCTCCGGGCTCGGACGTCGACTGCGCATGGCTCGACCCTAGGAACCTCCACCCCCGGGCCGCGACCCCGATCCGGACTGCTGTGGATAACCCCTCAGCCGACGTCCAGCCGCGGCGCCACGCACGCGGCGACCATGCCGGGCCCGACGTGTGCCCCGAGCACCGCACCCAGCTCGTTGCACCACACCTCGCGCCCGTAGAGCTGCTGCTCGAGCCGCTCGGAGAGCTTGGTGGTCAGGTGGCCCGCGCGCTCGGCGCTGGCCAGGTGCGCCACCCAGATGTCGACCTGCTGGTCGCCGGCCGCCTCCACGACGAGGTCCTCGAGCCTCGCCAGCGCCCGGGCCGCGGTACGCACCCGCTCGAGGTTGGCGACCCGGCCGTCCTCGACCCTCAGCAACGGCTTGACCGAGAGGGCGCCACCGAACAGCGCGGCAGCGGCACCGATCCGGCCCCCGCGACGGAGGTACTCCAAGGTGTCGACGTAGAAGAAGGACGACGACAGCGCGGCCCGCTCCCGAGCGGTCTCCGCAGCGAGCTCGGCACTCCCCCCGTCAGCCAGTACGGCGGCGGCGGAGATCGCCGCGAACCCGGTTGCCGCTCCGACCTGCATGCTGTCGACCGGCAGCACCGGGATCGGCGCCTGGCGCGCGGCCAGCTGGGCCGACTCGAAGGTGCCGCTCATCTCGCCCGACAGGTGCACCGACACGACCGACGAGAAGCCGTCGGCCGCCGCCTTCTCGTAGATGCCGAGCAGCACCGCCGGCGCGGGTCGTGAGGTCGAGACCGGCACGAACGCCTTCAGCGCCTCCGCGACCATGGCCGGCGTCGCGCCCCCCGGGCCCTCGTCGTACACCTTGGCGCCGATCACCACCTGCAGAGGGACGACCACGATGCCGTGCTCGGCGGCGGTCTCTGGCGGCAGGCTGGCCGTCGAGTCGGTGACGACCAGGGTGCGCTCGGGCATGGCGGCAGGCTACCGGCGCCCGGGTGCCACGACGAGGTCTCTCCTCTAGGCTGCCGTTTCGGATCGACACCTCGGGGGACTCGTGACCACCAGCTCGCACATCACCGCCGGCGACGGCGCGCCGACGCCCGTCGAGACGGACGGCGCACCCGAGCTCGCCGACATCCGTCGCTTCGGCCGCCACCTGGTGAGCAGGTTCGTGGCCCAGGCCCGTAAGGCCGACGCGCGGACGTTCCGATCACTGGTCGGCGAGCACCTCGGGTCGGCTGTCGACGAGCTGCCGGTGGTGCAGGAGACGTGGCCCGACTACGAGCACGTCAACGTGCAGGCCGCACTCGACGCGTGGGCGGCGCGACCCGGTCGGGCCCAGGACATCATCGGGATCGCGAACTTCCGCCACCGCGAGCTCGGGCTCGCCGACCTGCTCGCCCAGGCGCACCACGACCCCTACAGTCCGATGCCAGGCAACGTCACCCGGGTGAGCCTGGCCGTCGGCCCCGACGGCGAGACGCGCGACTGCCTGCGCGCCGCCATCGTCCTGCTCACCGACGGTGACGACCGGCTCGCGCTGTTCTTCCGCGGACCCGAGCGCGAGTCCGACCAACGTGGCACGACCCTGGAGATCGTGGGGACCGACCACGCGACGGCGCGCGCCGTGGGGCAGGAGCTGCGGCGGCTGACCCTCGAGCTCAATGCCTTCCGAGGTCAGGTGGTGTCGTTCGGCCGCAGCGTCTTCGGAGAGCGCGCCTCGATCCTGCGCTTCCACCACCGGCCGCAGGTGTCCGGCGACGATCTCATCCTGCCGGCCTCCACCTTCGACGACGTACGACGTCAGGTCATCGGCGTCGCCCGCAACCGGGACCGTCTCCGGGCCGCCGGCCAGCACCTCAAGCGCGGGGTGCTCCTCTACGGGCCGCCAGGCGTCGGCAAGACCCACACGGTGCGCTACCTCGTGAGCCAGCTGGCCGACACCACCATCATCGAGCTCACCGGCGAGACGCTCGGCGGCATCCGGGAGGCGTGCTCCATCGCGCGCAGCCTCCAGCCCTCCATGATCGTCGTCGAGGACGTCGACCTGATCGCCCAGCAGCGCGACCACTACAGCGGCGAGACGCCGTTGCTGTTCACCCTGCTCAACGAGATGGACGGACTCGTCGAGGACGCCGACGTCGTCTTCCTGCTGACCACCAACCGCGCCGACCTGCTCGAGCCGGCGCTCGCCTCCCGGCCGGGTCGCGTCGACCAGGCCGTGCACATCGACGTGCCCGACCGTGCCGCACGCCGGCGCCTCATCGACCTCTACCGCGGCAGGCTGCGCCTCGACGGGAGCCGTCTCGACGACGTCCTCGACCGCACCGACGGGGTCACGGCGTCGTTCCTCAAGGAGCTGCTGCGCCGGGCCGCGGTGATAGCGGCCGACCGCGACCCGGACGACGAGGGAGAGCTCGCCGTCTCGGGCGACGACCTCACCCAGGCCCTCGACGACCTGCTCGACACCCGCAACCAGTTGACGCGTGCGGTGCTCGGCTTCGAGCGGCCGGCGACCTCCGAGTGAGCCCTAGACGACGATGTTGACCAGCTTGGGCGCGCGCACGACGACCTTGCGCACCTCGGCTCCGTCGATCGCGCGCACCACCGCCGGATCGGCCAGCGCGGCCGTCTCCAGGTCGGCGGCGCTGATGTCGGGAGAGACCTCCAGCCGGGCCCGCACCTTGCCGCGCACCTGCACGACGGCCGTCACGGAGTCCTCGACCAGCAACGCCTCGTCGACGACCGGCCAGCCGGCGCGCGCGACCGTGGGCTGGTGACCCAGCCGCGCCCACATCTCCTCGGCGGTGTACGGCGCCACCAGCGACAGCATGATCGCGACCGCCTCGACGGCCTCGCGCACGGCCGGGTCGGCCGGCCCGCAGCCCGAGTCGATGGCCTTGCGAGTGGCGTTGACGAGCTCCATGACCCGGGCCACCATCACGTTGAACCGGTGACCCTCGATCAGCTCACCGCCCTCGTGGACGGTCCTGTGGGTGACCTTGCGCAGCGCGACGTCGCCGCCCCCGGGCGGCGTACCGGCAGGGGACGAGACGTCACCCGACAGCCGCCAGGCGCGCTGCAGGAACCGCAGCGACCCGGCCGGCGACATGTCGGCCCAGTCGATGTTGTCCTCGGGCGGGCTCGCGAAGACCAGCGTCAGCCGCACGGCGTCCACGCCGAACTCCGACAGCTGCTCCCCCAGGCTGACGCCGTTGCCCAGCGACTTGCTCATCTTGCGGCCCTGGTTGATGACCTTGCCCTGGCTCAGGTACGCCGAGAAGGGCTCGTTCCAGGAGATCAGGCCCATGTCGCGCAGCGCCTTGGTGAAGAAGCGCGCGTACAGCAGGTGCAGGACGGCATGCTCGTCGCCGCCGATGTACAGGTCGCACGGACCCCACAGCTCGGCCAGCGCCGAGTCGAACGCCTGGGTGTCGTCGTGCGGCGACAGGTAGCGCAGGAAGTACCACGACGAGTCGACGAAGGTGTCCATCGTGTCGGTGTCGCGCTTGGCCGGGCCGCCGCACACCGGGCAGGTGACGTTGACCCACTCCTCCGCCCCGCCCAGCGGGGAGACGCCCTTCGGCTTCAGGTCGGCGCCGCGCAGCTCGGGCAGCTCCACGGGCAGCTGGTCCTCCGGGACCGGCACCTCGCCGTCGACCGGGCAGTGGATGATCGGGATCGGCGCCCCCCAGTAGCGCTGCCGTGACAGCAGCCAGTCCCGCAGCCGGAAGTTGATGGTGCTGCGGCCCAACCCCTGGCGCTCCAGGAACGCGATCGCCGTGGACTTCGCCTCGTCGATCCCCATCCCGGACAGGTCGATCTCGTCGTTCGCGGAGTTGATCGCCGGCCCGTCGCCGGTGAACGCCTCGCCCTCCCAGTCGGCAGGCGGCTCGACGGTGCGGACGATCGGCAGGTCGAAGGCCTTCGCGAACTCCCAGTCCCGCTGGTCCTGGCCGGGGACGGCCATGATCGCGCCGGTGCCGTAGTCGGCCAGCACGTAGTCGGCGGCGTACACCGGGATGCGGGTGCCGGTCAGCGGGTTGGCTGCGTGCACGCCCAGGAAGACGCCCGTCTTCGGCCGGTCGGTCGACAGCCGGTTCATCTCGGTCTCCTTGCGGACCTCGACCAGGTAGTCCTCCAGCGCCGGACGCTGCTCGTCGGAGACCAGCTCGCCGGCCAGCGCGGCGTCGGCGGCGACGACCATGAAGGTCGCGCCGAACAGCGTGTCCGGCCGCGTGGTGTACACCGTGACCGGCTCGTCGCGTCCCTCGACGACGAAGTCGACGTGGGCGCCCTCGGACCGTCCGATCCAGTTGCGCTGGGCGTTGATCACCTTGTCGGACCACGTGGGCTGCAGGTCGTCCAGGCCGTCCAGCAGCTCCTGGGCGTACTGGGTCGTCCGGAAGTACCACTGCGTCAGCTCGCGCTTGGTGACCTCGGCGCCGCAGCGCTCGCACATGCCGTCGACGACCTGCTCGTTGGCCAGCACCGTCTGGTCGCGGGGGCACCAGTTCACCGGGCTGTTCTTGCGGTAGGCCAGCCCTCGCTCGCGCAGCTTCAGGAACAGCCACTGGGTCCAGCGGTAGTACTCCGGGTCGGAGGTGTGCAGGCGGCGCGACCAGTCGAACGACACGGCGTACTTCTTGAACGACTCGAACTGCGTCTCGATGTTGGCGTACGTGTACGTCGCGGGGTGCTCGTTGTTGCGGATCGCGGCGTTCTCGGCGGGCAGGCCGAAGGAGTCCCAGCCCATCGGGTTCAGCACCTCGTAGCCGCGCTGCCACCAGTAGCGCGCGATCACGTCGTGCAGGGCCGTGACCTCGGCATGACCCATGTGCAGGTCACCGCTCGGGTAGGGGAACATCGTCAGCGCATAGCGCTTCTCACGCGGGCTCGCGTCGTCGGCGGTGAAGGGCTGCAGCTCCTCCCAGACTGGCTGCCACCGGGCCTCGACCTCTCGGACGTCGTACGACTGGGGCTCGTCGCGGGGTTCGTCTCGCTCGCTCATCTCATGTCCTTCGTGTGCTGCTCCGCAGCATGGCTGTGGGCTGGGCTGGCTCGGCGCACAAAAAAGCCCCTCGGACACGAGGGGCAGCCGCATCGACGTGTGCGTGTCGATGCGGCTAGCTAAGAAGCAGGCGCTGCGTCATGCACACATGCTACCGCGCCCGCTCCCGATGTGCCGTGCCGGTCAGCGCACCATCCGGGGCGTCATCGGCGGGTTCCACCACTCGCCGCGGTGCGCCTTGACGGTGCCGAGCAGGTGCAGCACGAACGCGAACACCAGCGCGATGCCGTAGGTCACGAAGCCGATCAGCACGAACATCAGCGGGATAGAGATCAGCAGCACGATGCCGGTGATGATCTGGACGTTGAGCGAGTTGGCGGCGTGCGCGCGCACGAAGGGGCCGCGGTCCTTGTAGAGCAGGTAGATCACCAGCGAGCCGACGAAGCCGAGCAGGCCGGCGCTGAGCACCATCGCCACGAGGGGTACGCCGTGCGCGACGGCGCCGAGGGTGCGCTCCTGGCCGGGCGAGACGGACGGGGCGGTGGCGTACGGGTTCTCACTCATGCGACCAGCCAACCACGCCGTGGCCCCCGGCCCAAGGGGTCTCGGGGTTCAGCCAGGGTCCGATCAGGGCCGCGAGGGGCCTGCCATGATCGGCCCATGACCGTCACCGACATGTTCCGTCTCGACGACAGGGTCGCCATCGTCACCGGTGCCTCCAGCGGCCTGGGCGTGGCCTTCGCGCAGGGACTGGCCGAGGCCGGGGCCGACCTGGTGCTGGGCGCCCGGCGGGTCGACCGGCTCGAGGAGACCGCGGAGCTGGTCCGGGCCGCCGGGCGGCGCGTGCTCACGGTCGCCACCGACGTCGCCTCGGTCGACGACTGCCAGGCGCTCGTCGACGCGGCGATAGCGGAGCTCGGCCGGGTGGACGTGCTGGTCAACAACGCGGGCGTCGGCACCGCCGTACCCGCCACACGGGAGCAGCCCGACGAGTTCCGCCGGGTCATCGACGTGAACCTCAACGGCTGCTACTGGATGGCCCAGGCCTGCGGTCGGGTCATGCGGCCCGGCTCGTCGATCGTCAACATCTCCTCGGTGCTCGGCATCACCACCGCCGGCCTGCCGCAGGCGGCCTACTCCGCGTCCAAGGCCGGGCTCAACGGGCTCACCCGCGACCTGGCCCAGCAGTGGACCGAGCGCAAGGGCATCCGGGTCAACTCCGTCGCGCCGGGCTTCTTCACCTCCGAGATGACCGACACCTACCCCGACGGCTACCTCGAGCTGGCGATGCAGCGCGTGCCTGCGCGCCGCAAGGGCGACCCGGCCGAGCTCGCCGCCACCGTGGTGTTCCTCGCCTCCCCCGCCGCCGGCTACATCACCGGCCAGACGATCCCCGTCGACGGCGGCATGACGATCGGCTGATCAGCGCAGCCGCCTCGGGTAGCGCAGTGCCTTCGACAGCACCGACCTGTCGCTCGCCGCGCGACCCCAGCCGGCGGGACCGTAGGAGTCGAGGTAGGTCACCGCGACCAGCTTCACCCGCCCGCGCAGCCGCAGGCAGGCGGCCGGCATGGTGACCGACAGGATGCCCTTGGCGAGGTTGCGCGTACGACGAGCGCGCGGGCACCGGGTAACGGCACCGTCCGGGCGGACAGCGCGTACGCCGCTGCTGAGGTCGAACACGACGGCGTACGCCACGAGCCGGGGCGGCTTGCGCTCGGGCGAGCGCCACGCCTCGACGACCAGCCCCTGGCGATAGGCGGCATCCGTCTTCCGGGCCTGCTGGATCCGCGCGCGGACCCGGAGCCGGTCCTCATGGCGGAGCCGCAGGTGGGACCACTCGGTGCGCTTCAGCTCCACCTCGATGCGACGGGTCCCGTCGGCGTCGGCCGCGCCGAACATCACGTCCGGCACGGGGTCGGCGATGGAGAACGACCGGACGGTCGTCACCCCTGCCGAGGCGGGAGCGGCGGGTAGCGCGGTGGTCGGGAGCAGTGCCGCCAGCACGAGGGCGGCGACGCGGCGGGACGTCATCCGGCCAATCTCTCATGCCCACCCGCCCACGCCCGGGAACGACGAAGGCTCCCCGTCTCTCGACGGGGAGCCTCGTGTCTCCGGTGGAGCTGAGGGGACTCGAACCCCTGACCCTCTGCATGCCATGCAGATGCGCTACCAGCTGCGCCACAGCCCCGGATCGTCGCCCGCTGGGCAACGAGTGAGAATGCTAGCCAATGGTCGGGCGGCCCGCGAAATCGGGGGGTCACGCACCCGCGTTGTAGCTCACCAGACGCCGGCTGCCGCCCTGGCCGGAGTCGTCGACGGCCGCCCAGCGGCAGTTGTCGAGACCTCGCAGCGACGCGGCCAGGGACTCGGGCCAGCCCAGCCACGCGAGCACCGCGACCTTGAGCGCGGCGCCGTGGGCGACCACGATCCCCGTCTCCCCGGCGCGGAGCCGGGCGAAGGCATCGTCGAGGGCCGGCAGGAAGCGAGCGAGCACGTCGCCGAGCGACTCCCCGGCGGGTACGACGTCGTAGGCGCCCGCGCGGAACGCGGCGTACTCGTCGGGATGCGCCGCGGCGTACTCCGGCATCGTCATGCCGGTGCGCTCCCCCAGGTCGAACTCGCGCAGCCGGGGATCGGCGCTGGCCGTCAGGCCGCTGGCTGAGGCCACCTCGCGGGCGGTGTCGCAGGCACGGGCCAGGTCGGAGGAGACCACGAAGGCGGGTCGCAGCGCCGCCAGCACCGGCGCCACGGCGCGCGCCTGCGCGACCCCCACGTCGTCGAGCCCGATGTCGGCGTGGCCCTGGGCTCGTTGCTCATTGTTCCAGGCGGTGCGGCCGTGGCGGAGGAGCAGGAGGGTGCGAGTGGTGTCGGGTCGCTCAGCGCTCATGCGAGACGACGTCGGCGGGCAGCTTGATGCTGGGGCAGTCGCGCCACAGCCTCTCGAGGGCGTAGAACTGCCGCTCCTCCTCGTGCTGGACGTGGACGACCACGTCGCCGTAGTCGATGAGGACCCAGCGCCCGTCGCGCTCGCCCTCCCGGCGGATCGGCTTGGCGCCGATCTGGCGGAGCTTGTCCTCGATCTCGTCGACGATCGACTTGACCTGACGGTCGTTGGTCGCGGACGCAAGCACGAAGGCGTCGGTGATCGCGAGCTGCTCGCTCACGTCGAAGGCGATGATCTGGGTGGCGAGCTTGTCGGACGCCGCGCGGGCGGCGGCGTGGACGAGCTCGATGGCGTGGTCGGTGGCGGTCATGCCGGGATGTCTCCTGCAACCGGGGCGGGCCCGGGATAGAGGTGGTGCTTGGCGATGTACTGGACCACGCCGTCGGGGACGAGGTACCACACCGGCTCGCCGCGCTCCTTGCGCCTGCGGCAGTCGGTGGAGGAGATGGCGAGAGCCGGGATCTCGACCATTGTGACCCGCTCGGCGGGGATGGCGTCCAACGTCTTCGCGTCCATCTCGTAGCCGGGGCGCGTGCAGCCGACGAACTGGGCGAGCTCGAACATCTCATCGGCGTCGCGCCAGGTGAAGATGTCGGCCAGCGCGTCGGCTCCGGTGATGAAGTAGAGGTCCGCGTCGGGCAGCTGCTGCCTCAGGTCGCGGAGCGTGTCGATGGTGTACGTCGGCCCGGAGCGGTCGATGTCGACGCGCGAGACGCGGAAGCGTGGGTTGGCGGCCGTGGCGATGACCGTCATCAGGTAGCGGTGCTCCGCCGGCGACACCGACTGGTCCGACTTCTGCCAGGGCGCGCCGGTCGGGACGAACACGACCTCGTCGAGGTCGAACCACGCCTGGACCTCCGAGGCCGCCACGAGGTGGCCGTGGTGGATCGGGTCGAACGTGCCACCCATCACCCCGATACGGCGGGATCGGGACGGAGCCGGGGAGGCTGGCACGTCAGCTGTGCTCGCGCCCGCCGCCGAAGACCACCAGGGCACCGAGCGCAGCCAGCAGGAGGCCCAGGGCGATGCCGCCCACGGCGTACGGGGACAGGGCGGGGTCACCGTGCTCAGCAGCGGCGGCCACGATGGAGACGGCACTCAGGGTCATGGCGCACACCCTACCGAGCAATCGCATCCTGATCCGTCCAGGGCCTTCCCAGCGGCAGGGTGGCGGGGGTAGAACGTGATCTTCATCACTCTCGGCTGGCGACGCCGTCGCCTGGAAGGAACCACCGATGCTCCGCAGATCTCGGGTCGGAGGAGTCGGCGCTGCCCTGACGGCGCTCGCTCTCGCAGCCACACTCTCGCCTCTCGCGTCCGCTGCCGGCTCGGCCGGCGCAGCCCCACCGACCTCGGCTCCACCGACAGATGCCCATGCCGCGGGCTTCCAGGGTGAGGGCTCGACGGCACGCGACAAGGACGTCCGGACCAAGCGCGTCAGTCCCGACGCCACCCAGAAGTCGGCCGTCGACGCCCTCGACGCGACGGCGCGCTGGAACCGGCTGGGCACGCCCGCGGTCCTGATGGCCACGGACACTCCGCTGGCCACCGGACTGCCGGCCAAGCCGGAGGCGGCCGCACGCGCCTTCCTCACCCGCTCCCGCGAGCTGCTCGGGCTCACCGCACGCGGTGCGGAGTCCGTGGAGACGCTCACGACCCGGCCGCTGGGTGAGAATGCCTCGGTCGTCGTGCTCCGCCAGCGGTTCGGCGACCTGGCCGCCGGCGTCGACGGGATCGTCTCGGTCGGCGTCCGCGCCGGGAAGGCCCTCTACGTCAGCTCGTCCCTGGCCCGCGACGCCGCGCCCCCGGCGCCCGCCTCGCTGACCGCTGCCGACGCCGAGCGGATCGCCGCCCAGGACGCCGGCATCGCCGAGCCCGTCGTACGCCGTACGACCCAGGTCGCCGTACCCATGCCGGGGGCTCCGGCCCGGGCGGCCTTCCAGGTCGTCCTCGGGTCCGAGGCCGACGCGGCCACGGCCTTCACCAGTTACGTCGACGCCCGCTCCGGCGAGGTGCTGGTGCGCGACGACCTGGTCGACCACGACAGCGACAACCCGGAGTGGGAGGTCTTCCCCTCCTCTCCTCCGCAGGACTACAGCTCCGCCGACACCCGCATGACCTGGTGCTGGCTGGCGGCGGCAAGCTGCGACGAGGTCGTCGCCACCTCGGCGTCGCCCCTGCCGTGGGACGTGGACCCCGCGACCGGGCAGCCGACGCTGACCACTCGTGGCAACAACGCCATCGCGGTGCACAACCTCAACAGCAACGACGCCTTCTCGGTCGGCACCGAGACCGCCACCCCCTCGCCGACCCGCGAGTACGACTACCCGTGGACCAACCAGTGGTACGAGGAGTCCTGCAACCCCGAGGCGTTCAGCTCACCCGAGCGCGCCGACGTCGACGCGGCCCGCGCCAACCTGTTCGCGATGCACAACCGGATGCACGACTGGTCCTACCACCTCGGCTTCGTCGAGAGCACCTGGAACATGCAGCTGGACAACGGCGCCAAGGGCGGGCTCGGCGGCGACTACGAGCAGGGCAACGCCCAGGCGGGCGGCATCTCCGGCGGCCCGCCCACCTTCGCCGCGCGCGACAACGCCAACCAGATCACCCCGCCCGACGGCGTCGCGCCCATCACCAACATGTACATGTGGCAGCCGATCGCGGGCTCCTTCTACGCCCCGTGCGTCGACGGCGACTACGACATGTCGATCATCGCCCACGAGTACGGCCACGCCATCACCAACCGGATGGTCGCCGGCCCGGACGGCGGGCTGAGCTCGCCCCAGGGCATGAGCGAGAGCTGGGGCGACCTGTTCGCCATGGAGTACCTCAACGAGCACGGGTACGCCGACGCCGGCGCCGCGGCGTACACCGCCGGCGCCTACGCCACCGGTGACAAGGTCGCCGGCATCCGCAACTACAACATGAGCCGGAGCCCGCTCAACTACACCGACATCGGCTACGACCTCACCGGGCCGCAGGTGCACGCCGACGGCGAGATCTGGTCGGCGATCAACTTCGACATCCGGCAGGCCTTCATCGGCCGGTACGGCGCCGGGGACGCGGCGCTCAACAAGTCCTGCGCTAACGGCCTGACGCCGGTCTCCGGGTGCCCTGGCGCGCGGCGTTGGATGCAGCTGGTCTTCGACTCCTTCCTGCTGATGGCCAACAGCCAGGTGAGCCAGGTGGACGCGCGCAACGCGCTCATCGCCGCTGACCTGCTGCGCTTCAACGGCGCCAACCAGGACATCTTGTGGAACACGTTCGCCCGGCGCGGGCTGGGCGAGGGGGCGACGAGTGCGGGCCACAGTGACCCGGACCCGGTGCCGAGCTTCCGCTCCGCCTACGCGAACGAGGCGACGGTCACGTTCGCGCCCCGCAGCGACAACGGCAAGGTGGTGCGCAACGCCGATCTCTACGTCGGCCGCTACCAGGCCCGCGCGGTGCCGGTCGCCGACACCGACCCGACGACGGCGCTGCCCGACCGGGTGGAGATGGTGCCGGGCAGCTACGAGTTCACGGTGCGGGCTCCCGGCTACGGCCACGCCCGGGTCGCGCAGACCGCGCTCGCCGCCGGAGCCGACCGGAGGCTGGCCCCGCGGATGTCCGAGAACCTCGCGTCGACGACCAACGGGGCCTCGGTCGAGGGCACCGGCATAAACCTCGACCGCCTCGTCGACGACGAGGAGGGCACCCAGTGGGCGGCACTCGGGGCGCCGGTGGACGAGCAGCACGTGATCGTCGATCTGGCCGGGAGCAAGAAGCAGGACGTGCGCCGGGTGCAGGTCAGCGCCCACCTGCGTCAGGCCATCCCGAGCGACCCCGACAACGGCACCCAGAGCCGCTTCTCCGCGCTGCGGCAGTTCGAGGTCCTGGCCTGCTCGGTGGCGCGGGGCGTCGACTGCGACGAGGAGGACGAGTTCACCCGGGTGTTCGTCAGCCCGGAGGACGCCTTCCCCGCGACCGCTCCGCGGCCGCGGGCGCCCGACCTGATCATCAGGTCGTTCGACATCCGGCGCACCAAGGCGACGCACCTGTGGTTCCAGGCAGTCACCAACCAGTGCACCGGGGCGCCCGACTACGCCGGCGAGCAGGACGCCGACCCACGGGCCACGTCGGACTGCACGACCGGCAGCCCGCAGGCGCTCAACGTGCGAGCCGCCGAGTTCCAGGCGTTCGGACGCTGAGCGCAAGCTGACCGCCGTCTCGCGGTGCCGGCCCTCGGCCGGCGCCGCGAGGCCACGTCAGCGGATGTGGCCCTCGCCGGTGACGACGTACTTGGTCGACGTCATCTCGGCCAGCCCCATCGGCCCACGGGCGTGCAGCTTCTGGGTGCTGATCCCGATCTCGGCGCCGAACCCGAACTCGCCGCCGTCGGTGAAGCGCGTCGAGGCGTTCACGAGCACCACCGCCGAGTCGACGGCGGCCACGAAGCGGCGCGCGGCCGCCTGGTCGCGGGTGACGATCGCCTCGGTGTGGCCGCTCGAGAAGCGCCGGATGTGGGCGATCGCCTCGTCCACGGAGTCGACGACCCGCGCCGAGATGTCGAGGGAGAGGTACTCCGCGGCGTAGTCGTCGTCGGTCGCCGCCAGCACCCCGTCGTACGCCGCGAACCCGGCGTCGCCGTGCACGGTCACGCCCGCCTCGGTCAGCGCCGCGACGACCCTCGGCACGAACGAGCCGACCAGGTCGGCGTGCACGAGCAGCGACTCGGCCGCGTTGCAGACGCTGGTGCGGTCGGTCTTGGCGTTGAGCACGATGGCGAGCGCCTGGTCGAGGTCGGCCGCCGCGTCGACGTAGACGTGGCAGTTGCCGACCCCGGTCTCGATCACCGGCACCGTGGACTCCTCCACGACCGAGCGGATCAGCCCGGCTCCCCCGCGGGGGATGAGCACGTCGACGAGGCCGCGGGCCCGCATCAGGGCCTTGACGCTCTCATGGGAGTCGCCCGGCACCAGCTGCACGACGTCGGCCGGCAGGCCCACCGCGGCGGCGGCGTCGCGCAGCACCTGCACGATCGCTGCGTTCGACGACCGGGCGCTCGACGAGCCGCGCAGGAGCACCGCGTTGCCCGACTTGAGGCAGATCCCGGCCGCGTCGGCCGTGACGTTGGGGCGCGCCTCGTAGATCATCCCGACCACGCCGAAGGGCACGCGCACCTGGCGCAGCTCCAGCCCGTTGGCGAGCGTCGACCCGCGGACCACCTCGCCCACCGGGTCGGGCAGGCCGGCCACCTCCCGCAGTCCCTGGGCCATCGCCTGCAGCCGGTCGGGGGTCAGGCGCAGCCGGTCGACGATGTTGGCGGGGGTGCCGCCCGACTCCGCCCGCGCGACGTCCTCGGTGTTGGCGGTCAGCACCGCCGCGGAGGAGGCCAGCAGCGTGTCGGCCATCGCGTGCAGCGCGGCGTCCTTCGTGGCGCGGTTCGCCAACGCCAGGTCGTGGCTCGCCTCCCGGGCGCGCGCCGCCACCGCGCGCACGTCGTCCTCGATGGTCATGCTCCGAGCCTAGGACTGCTCGCCGTGGCGAGTCACCGCCGTCTCACGAGCGCGGCGCGATAGGACAGGCACATGCGTCCTGCTGCTGGGTGACAGCCACCTCGCCCGCATCCCGCCACGCGACCTGGGCCGCATCGCGGATGGGGTGACCAACGCGGCGGTAGGCGGCTCCATCGCCACCGACCTGGCCGGCCAGGTCGCCGGCGTCCGCGACCTCGCGACGTACGACGTCGTGGTGGTCTGCGTCGGGACCAACGACGCCGCGCCGTGGAGGCAGGTGCCCATCGAGACCTCGGAGCGGGCGCTGGCCGACGTCGTCGCCCGCCTCCCACCGCGTCCCGGCCGCCGCCTCGTGTACGTCGCGTCGCCAGGCGTGGACGAGGCCCGGCTCGAGCGGGTCGCCGACCGCACCAACGACGTGCTCACCGACTACAGCAGGGTCGCCGCGGCCGTGGTGACGGCGGCCGGTGGCAGCGTCGTGGACACCCCATCGGTGCTGGCACCGCTCGGCGGTGCGGCGTTCACCGACGACGGCCTGCACCTGACGCCGGCGGCGTACGAGCTGCTGATCCCGGCGCTCGCCGCTGCCGTCGCCAGGTCATCACCCTGACCGCTACTTGCGGGCGTTGATCTCCTCGGTCGCGGCCGGGAGCACGGTGTGCAGGTCGCCGACGACCCCGAAGTCCACCAGCTCGAAGATCGGGGCCTCGTCGTCCTTGTTAACGGCCACGATGGTCTTCGAGGTCTGCATGCCGGCGCGGTGCTGGATCGCGCCGGAGATGCCGTTGGCGACGTAGAGCTGGGGCGAGACGGTCTTGCCGGTCTGGCCGACCTGGAACGAGTGCGGCTTCCAGCCGGAGTCCACCGCAGCGCGCGAGGCACCGACCGCGGCACCGAGCGCGTCGGCGAACGCCTCGACAGGCCCGAAGTCGCCGCCCGTGCCGCGACCGCCGGAGACCACGATCGCGGCCTCGGTGAGCTCGGGACGCCCGGTCGCCTGCCGGGGCTGGCTGGCGACGATCTGGGCACCCTTGGCGGCGTCGGACACCGTCGCCGCGAACTGCTCGACGACCGCGGCGCCCTCGGCCTCCTGCGGGGCCGCGGAGTTCGGCTTGACGGTGATGATCGGCGTGCCCCGGGTGACCTTCGCGGTCACGGTGAAGTTGCCGGCGAACACGCTCTGCGTCGTGACCGGTCCTTCCTGCACGTCGACCGCGTCGGTGATCAGGCCGGACTCAGCCTTGATCGCGAGCCGGCCGGCGATCTCCTTGCCCTCGACCGAGGAGGAGATGAGCACGGCGGCGGGCGAGGTCCTCTCGACCAGCTGGTGCAGGGCCTCGGCCTTGGGCGCGACGAGGTAGCCCTTGATCTCGGTGTCGTCGACCACGTAGACCTTCTGCGCGCCGTACCGCTTGACGGCCTCCGCCACGGCGTCGGCCTGGTCGGCGGCGCCGATGAAGACCGCGGAGGGCTCACCGAGACGAGCCGCGATGGTGAGCAGCTCGTAGGTCGGCTTCTTGACCGCGCCGTCGACGTGGTCGACCAGAACGAGAACTTCAGTCATGGGTCCGGCTCCTCAGATGAACTTCTTGGAGGCGAGGAACTCGGTGAGCGCCTTGGCACCCGAGCCGTCCTCGTCCTTGACGATCTCGCCGGCCGTGCGGGGCGGACGCTCCGTCGTGTCCTCCACGACGGTCCACGCCACCGACAGGCCGACCTGGTCGGCGTCGACGCCGAGGTCGCTCAGCGAGTAGGTCTCCAGGGGCTTCTTCTTCGCCGCCATGATGCCCTTGAACGACGGGTAGCGGGCCTCGCCGGACTGGTCGGTCACCGAGAGCACCAGCGGCATCGTCGCGCCGACGACCTCGGTCGCGGAGTCCCCGTCGCGCTTGATCCGGACCTGGTCGCCCTGGGCCTCCACGACCGACGCCTGGGTCACCTGCGGGAGCCCCAGCCGCTCGGCCAGCATCGCCGGGACCACGCTCATCGCGCCGTCGGTGGAGGCCATGCCGCACATCACGATGTCGACCTTCGAGTCGGCCCCGATCCTCTCGACGGCCTTGGCGAGCACGAGGGAGGTCGCCATGGCGTCGGAGCCGGCGATCGCGTCGTCGAGCACGTGCACGCCCCGGTCGGCACCCATCTGCAGGGCCTTGCGGATCGCGTCGACCGCCTTCTCGGGGCCCATGCACAGGGCGGTCACGGTGCTCTCCTGGCCCTCCTCGCCCGCCGCGGTCTTCTCCTTGAGCTGGAGCGCCTGCTCCACGGCGTACTCGTCGAGCTCGGACAGGAGTCCGTCGACACCGACACGGTCGACGGTGTTGTCGGACTCGAACTTCCGGTCGGCGGTGGCGTCGGGGACGTGCTTCACGCAGACAACAATGTTCATGGTGTGACCCGGAGGCCCTTCCTGTTCCATGCGCCCTGCATTCGGATGGTGCGGCAGAGGCTACTAGCGAGCACCCCACGGCGGAACGGGGCGCCCGGGTGGGGTCTCTCACAGTAGAACTGTCAGAGTCGTCGGGCTCAGCGGCCTCCGGTCAGGGACGGATCAGCCGGTCGAGGATGCGACCCACGACCAGCCAGGCGATCGCACCGAGCCCCCAGTTGAACAGCGCGTTCTTCACCCCGGCGTTCTCGCCGACGAACTCCTTGATCCCGTCGGCACGCGAGAAGACGCCGAGGTCGACGGCGTCCGCCGCGGAGAGCACGAACGAGACGAGGTCGTTGTCCTTGTTGGCCTTGAGGGCCACTAGCAACGCCCCCACCGCGAGCACCAGGGCCGCCAGCACGCAGACGAGCCAGATCAGCTGCGCCAGGCGGGCGCGCACCGTGTCGACCGCCCCACGGACCGACCTCTTGTCCTTGCCAGGCGTGCGCTCGGCCTTTGCATCCGTTGCCACGGCGTCCTTCTCTCTGTCGACCGGGAGGCTATCGCCCGACGAACTCGGCCTTGCCCGGTCCACTCTCAACGAAGGACTCCATGCCGATGGCACGGTCCTCGGTGGCGAAAAGGGCGGCGAACTGCTGGCGCTCGATCTCGAGCCCCGTCTCGAGGTCGGTCTCCAGCCCCCGGTCGATGGTCTCCTTGGCCGCTCGGAGGGCGTACGTCGCGGCGCCGGTGAACTGGCGCGCCCACGCCAGCGCCTCGTCGTACACCTGGTCGGCAGGCACGACCCGGTCCACGAGACCGATGGCGAGCGCCTCGTCGGCCTTGACGAAGCGGCCGGTGAAGACCAGGTCCTTCGCCTTGCTCGGGCCGACCAGCCGGGTGAGCCGCTGGGTGCCACCCGCGCCCGGGATGATGCCGAGCAGGATCTCGG
This sequence comes from Nocardioides sp. LHG3406-4, assembly GCF_049897745.1. Taxonomy (NCBI): domain Bacteria; kingdom Bacillati; phylum Actinomycetota; class Actinomycetes; order Propionibacteriales; family Nocardioidaceae; genus Nocardioides; species Nocardioides sp. LHG3406-4. The sequence goes on along the minus strand of NZ_JAFCWV010000003.1, from coordinate 406,139 downwards.
GCTGGCCGAGCACCGCGGTGTCGGCGGCGAACCGCACGTCGGCACACAGCGCCAGCTCGCACCCGCCGCCCAGGGCGTAGCCGGTGATCGCCGCGACCACGGGCTTGGGGATCTTCGCGACGGCGGTGAACGCCGACTGGAGGGCCCCGGAGCGCTTCACCATGTCCGTGTAGGACATCTCGGCCATCTCCTTGATGTCGGCACCGGCGGCGAACACCTTCTCCCCGCCGTAGACCACGACCGCCTTGACGTCGTCGCGGGTGGCGGCCTCGGTGGCGGCGGCGCGGATCTCCTCCTGCACCTGCTCGTTGAGCGCGTTCATCTTGGGCCGGTCCAGCCGCAGCGTGGCGACGCCGTCGGCCACCTCCAGTCGCACGAACTCCATAGCTTGCGTCCTCCACTCGTCGTCGACACGTTGCCGGGCTGCAGATCCCCTCGGGGGCATTGTGCCGTCATCGTGAAGAATGCTTCGACGTGACACCGGGAATGTGGGACCACCAGGGCCAGCGCAACGCTGTGTGGCCGGGGCGCAACTGGCCGCTGGGGGCGACCTGGAGCGAGGACTCCACCAACTTCGCGGTCTACGCGCCGCAGGCGACGCGCGCCTGGGTGTGCCTGTTCGAGGACGACGGCGCCGGCGGCGACGTCGAGCAGCGGGTCGAGCTCACCGAGCAGTCACTGGGCATCTGGCACAGCGCAGTGCCCGGCCTGATGGCCGGCACCCGCTACGGCTACCGCGTGGAGGGTCCGTGGCGGCCGGCCGACGGCTTGCGGTTCAACGTCCACAAGCTGCTGCTCGACCCCTACGGGCAGGCCGTCTCCGGCACGGTCACCCCCGACCCGGCGATCTACTCCTACGTCGTCGGCGCGCCCGCCCTGCCCAGCGAGCTCGACTCCGCGCCGTTCGTGCCGCGCAGCGTCGTCGTGAACGACGAGTTCGACTGGGGCGGCGACACCCCGCAGCGCCGCCGCTGGCGCGACACCGTCATCTACGAGCTGCACGTCAAGGGCATGACCCAGCTGCACGACCGGGTGCCCGAGGAGCTGCGCGGCACGTACGCCGGCCTCGCGACGCCGGCGGTCACCGACTACCTGCGCGACCTGGGCGTGACCGCGGTCGAGCTGCTGCCCGTGCACCAGTTCGTCTCGGAGCCCGAGCTCTCCGAGCGCGGCCTGGTCAACTACTGGGGCTACAACTCGATCGGCTTCTTCGCCCCGCACGGCGCGTACTCCGCCTCGGGCGACCGCGGCCAGCAGGTCACCGAGTTCAAGCAGATGGTCAAGACGTTCCACGAGGCCGGCCTCGAGGTCATCCTCGACGTGGTCTACAACCACACCGCCGAAGCCGGCTTCCGCGGGCCGACGCTGAGCTTCCGCGGTCTCGACGACCTCGGCTACTACCAGCGCGTGTGGGACGACGCCTCGCCTGTCCCCCACCCCGAGACCTACTGGGACGTCACCGGCTGCGGCAACACCGTCGACGCGACGCACACGCAGTCGCTGCGGATGATCCTCGACTCGCTCCGCTACTGGGTGACCGAGATGCACGTCGACGGCTTCCGCTTCGACCTGTTGTCCGCGCTGACCCGCACCAACCAGGAGGTCGACATGGGCAGTCATCTGTTGACCGCGATCGGCCAGGACCCCCTGCTGCGGCACGTGAAGCTGATCGCCGAGCCCTGGGACGCGTCCATGGACGGCTACCGCGTCGGCGAGTTCCCGCCGCCGTGGGTCGAGTGGAACGACCAGTTCCGCGACACCGTCCGCGACTTCTGGCGAGGCCGGTCCCACGGGATCCGCACCGTGGCCACCCGCCTCGCGGGCTCCTCCGACCTGTACGCCGACGACGGCCGGTCGCCGTACGCCTCGATCAACTTCGTGACCGCCCACGACGGGTTCACCCTGCGTGACCTGGTGTCCTACGAGAGGAAGCACAACGAGGCCAACGGCGAGGGGAACCGCGACGGCACCGACAACCACCGGTCGTGGAACTGCGGAGTCGAGGGAGAGACCGACGACCCAGGCATCCTCGCGATGAGGAGGAGGCAGGCCGCCAACATCATGGCGACGCTGTGCTTCGCCAACGGCGTGCCGATGCTGACCGCGGGCGACGAGCGCGGCCGCACCCAGCGCGGCAACAACAACGCCTACGGCCAGGACAACGAGATCTCGTGGATCGACTGGCGTCCCGACGACGCCTGGCTGGACCTCTACGAGGTCACGAAGACGGCGCTGCGCCTGCGACGCGAGCACCCGGCGCTGCGGCAGCGGCACTGGTTCGAGGGCCGGCCGACCATCAGGGGTGGCCCCAAGGACCTCGCCTGGCTGCACCCCGACGGCCGCGAGATGTCGGGCGAGGACTGGCTCGACGACTCCATCAGCACCTTCGGGATGTTCGTCCTGGGCGACCCGCTCCGCTTCCCCGGCGTCCACGGCGAGCAGCAGCGGGACAGGTCGTTCATGATCTGGCTCAACGCCGGCGCGGACGACGTCGTCCTCACCATGCCGGAGAACTCCTGGGTCACCGCCGGCGAGGTCGTGCTGTCCACCGACACCGCCAACCCCGTCGGCACCCACGTCAAGGCCGGTGACCGGCTGACTCAGGAGGGTCGCTCGGTGCTGGTGCTGCGCCAGACCTAGGGACTCGCCGGTGGTTGAGGTGCGAGCGCAGCCTCGCGCCGGTGGTTGAGGTGCGAGCGCAGCCTTGCGTTGAGGTGCGAGCGCAGCGAGCCTCGAAACGAGCCTCGAAACCCAGGCGCTCGGCGTTGAGGCTCGTCACCCGGGCGCTTGGTCTCGAGGCTCGTCGCTGGCGCTCCTCACACCTCGACAGGAGCGCGGAACGCGCTACGCGGGTACGGCGACCAGGCCCAGCTCGGCGACCGAGGCCAGGGCCTCGTTGCGCGGCACCACCCGAACGGTGTAGCCGAAGGACCCGGAGTGACCGAGCGGCACGTCGGAGTCGAAGCGGTGCCGGTTGCCCTCGTAGCTCTCGACGACCCGCATCACGGCCACCTCGGGCTCGCGGATCTCGTCGTCACCGGTGGTGCGACCGTGCACGACCTGCACCTCCACGTCGTCGGGACCGAGCGAGCCGAGCGCCACGAACGCGTGCACCGACAGGCCCGCCCCCACCTCCGGCGAGTCGTCGACACCCTCGGACTCGACGTGTTCGACGTGCACCGAGGGCCAGCCCTCACGGACGCGTCGCTTCCAGGCGGCCAGCTCGCGGGCACCCGCATAGTCGGAGTTGAGGGCCCGAGAGGTGTGCGCGGCCGGGGCGTAGAGGTCACGCACGTAGTCACGCACCTGGCGGGTGGCGAGCACCTTGGGGCCGAGGGACTTCAGGGTGTGCCGCACCATCTCGAGCCACCGGGTCGGCACCCCCTCGTCGTCGACGTCGTAGAAGCGCGGCGCGACCTCGTTCTCGATCAGGTCGTAGAGCGCGTGCGCCTCCAGGTCGTCACGTCGCTCCTGGTCGTCGACGCCGTCGGCCGAGGGGATCGCCCAGCCGTTCTGGCCGTCGTACCACTCGTCCCACCAGCCGTCGAGAATGGAGAGGTTCAGGCCGCCGTTGAGCGCCGCCTTCATGCCGGAGGTGCCGCAGGCCTCATAGGGACGCAGCGGGTTGTTCAGCCAGACGTCGCAGCCGGGGTAGAGCGGCTGCGCCATCGCGATGTCGTAGTTCGGCAGGAACGTGATGCGGTGCCGGACCTCGGGGTCGTCGGCGAAGCGGACCATCTCCTGGATCAGCTTCTTGCCGCCGTCGTCGGCCGGGTGCGACTTGCCGGCGATCACCAGCTGGATCGGCCGGGCGGGGTCGAGCAGCAGCTTCTTGAGCCGGTCCGGGTCGCGCAGCATCAGCGTGAGTCGCTTGTACGACGGCACGCGGCGCGCGAAGCCGATCGTGAGCACGTCGGGGTCCAGGGCGGAGTCGATCCAGCCGAGCTCAGCGGGCGCGTAGCCGCGCTTGAGGCTCGAGCGGGTCATCCTGGCGCGGGCGTCCTCGACGAGGCGCTGGCGCAGGGTGCGCTTGAGGTCCCAGATCTCCTTGCCGCCGATCTTGTCGACCAGTGGCCAGAGCGCGTCGGTGTCGTCGGCGTCGATGTCGGCCCCGTAGGAGCGGGCCAGGTCGAAGATCTCGCGGGCGATCCAGGTCGGCCCGTGCACCCCGTTGGTGATCGACCCGATCGGCACCTCGGCCTCGTCGAAGGCGGGCCACAGGCCGTTGAACATGCCGCGGGAGACGACGCCGTGCAGCTGCGAGACGCCGTTGGCCCGCTGGGCGAGCCGGAAGCCCATCACGGCCATGTTGAAGACGGCCGCGTCGCCGCCGTCGTAGTCCTCGGCGCCCAGGGCGAGCACCCGGTCGGCGGGCACGCCCGGCGTCGGCGAGGAGCCGCCCCCGAAGTACTGCTCGACGAGCTCGCGGGGGAACCGGTCGATGCCGGCCGGCACCGGGGTGTGGGTCGTGAAGACCGTCCCGGCCCGGGAGACCTCCAGCGCGGTGTCGAAGTCCAGGTGGGGACCGTCGTCGGCGACGGTCAGCTCGCGGATCCGCTCGATGCCGAGGAAGCCGGCGTGACCCTCGTTGGTGTGAAAGACCTCCGGCGTGGGGGCACCGGTGATGCGGGAGAACGCCCGCAGCGCGCGCACGCCGCCGATGCCCAGCAGCAGCTCCTGGCGCAGGCGGTGCTCGGAGTTGCCGCCGTAGAGCCGGTCGGTGACGTCGCGGTAGTGCTGGCTGTTCTCCTCGATGTCGGAGTCGAGCAGCAGCAGCGGCACCCGGCCGACGTTCGCCACGAAGATCTTGGCCAGCAGGTCGGGGCCGTCGGGCAGCGAGATGGAGACGATGGCTCGCGACCCGTCCGCCTCTCGCAGCAGGGTCAGCGGCAGCTCGTCGGGATCGAGGACCGGGTAGGTCTCCTGCTGCCAGCCCTCGCGCGAGAGCGACTGCTTGAAGTAGCCGTGCCGGTAGAGCAGGCCCACGCCCACGACCGGCACGCCCAGGTCGGAGGCGGACTTGAGGTGGTCCCCGGCGAGGATGCCGAGGCCGCCGGAGTACTGCGGCAGCACGGCGGTGATGCCGTACTCCGGCGAGAAGTAGGCGATGGAGCGCGGTGCGTCGGGGCCTGCCTTGCGGGCGTACCACCGCTCACCGGTGAGGTAGTCGTCGAGCTCCTCGTGCGCGGCGCCCAGCAGCTGCAGGAACGACTCGTCGCGGGCCAGCTCCTCGAGGCGGTCGCGGGCGACCGCGCCGAGCAGGCGGACGGGGTCGTGGTTGACGTCCTCCCACACCCGGGGGTCGACGGCCCGGAAGACGTCCTGGCTCTCTGGATGCCACGACCAGCGCAGGTTGCCGGCCAGCACCCCGAGGGCGGTCAGCGGCTCGGGCAGGACAGGGCGCACGGTGAATCGTCGAATTGCTCGCACAGGGCGACGGTAACGAACATTCTTGGATCGATCCAACCTATCGTCGTAACCCGGAGGCGGTTTCGACTGTTACCGAAGTGTCGGCGGGCGGCGCCACGGGGGCCGCCCGCCGTCCTCGACCCGGCTCGCCGGCGTGGGCGACCATTTGCGTGTGGCCATGTGATTCGCGAGTGTGGGCGCATGGTCGGACGAATCCCCATCATGGACGTGCACCCCGTGGTCGACCTTGGCCGGCTCCCGGCCAAGGCCACCGTCGGCGAGCCGCTGCCCGTGCGCGCCTCGGTGTTCCGGGAGGGGCACGACAGGCTCGGCGCCGAGGTCGTGCTGACCGGCCCGGACGGCGTACGCCGTGCCCCGGTGCGGATGGTCGAGCACCCGCAGATCCCCGACCGGTACGACGCGCTGGTGACGCCCGACCAGCCGGGCGACTGGACCTTCGAGGTGCACGGCTGGTCCGACCCGGTCGCGACCTGGCAGCACAACGCCGGTCTCAAGATCCCGGCCGGCGTCGACGTCGAGCTGATGTTCACCGAGGGCCGGCTCCTCCTCAACCGCGTCATCGCCGGCGGCGGCCTCACCGACAGCGAGCGATCGGTGCTCACGGGCGCGGCCGAGGCGGCCGCCGACGACGCCCGGCCGGTGCAGGCCCGGCTGGCGGCCCTGCAGTCCGCCGAGCTCGACGCGGTGCTGGCGAGCCACCCGTTGCGCGAGCTGGTCACGGTCGAGGGCCCCTACCCGGCGTACGCCGACCGCGGCCGCGCGCTCTTCGGCAGCTGGTACGAGTTCTTCCCGCGGTCCGAGGGGGCCGCCCGCGACGAGGTCACTGGCGAGGTCAGCACCGGCACGTTCCTCTCGGCCGCGAAGCGTCTCGACGCAGTGGCCGAGATGGGCTTCGACGTGATCTACCTGCCGCCCATCCACCCGATCGGCGAGGTCAACCGCAAGGGCCCCAACAACACCCTCACACCGGGACCCACCGACCCCGGATCGCCGTGGGCGATCGGCAGCAAGGACGGCGGCCACGACGCCGTACACCCCGATCTGGGCACCCTGGCCGACTTCGACGCCTTCGTGGCGCGTGCCGGCGAGCTGGGACTCGAGGTGGCCCTCGACCTGGCCCTGCAGGCCGCCCCCGACCACCCGTGGGTGACGAGCAACCCGGAGTGGTTCACCACGCGCGCCGACGGCACCATCGCCTACGCCGAGAACCCGCCGAAGAAGTACCAGGACATCTATCCGGTCAACTTCGACAACGACCCCACCGGCATCTGCCGCGAGGTGCTGCGGGTCGTCCGGCACTGGATGGCCCACGGGGTGCGGATCTTCCGCGTCGACAACCCCCACACGAAGCCGCTGGCCTTCTGGGAGTGGCTGCTCCGCGAGGTGCGCGACACCGACCCGGACGTGCTCTTCCTCTCGGAGGCGTTCACCCGCCCGGCGATGATGCACGGCCTGGGCGCGATCGGCTTCCACCAGTCCTACACCTACTTCACGTGGCGCACGGCCAAGGGCGAGCTGGGCGACTACCTCACCGAGCTGGCCACGGAGTCCGACCACCTGATGCGGCCGAACTTCTTCGTCAACACCCCCGACATCCTGCACGCCTACCTCCAGTACGGCGGACCGGCGGCGTTCCGGATCCGGGCCGCCGTCGCCGCGACCGGATCGCCCAGCTGGGGGGTCTACGCGGGCTACGAGCTCTACGAGCACGTCGCGGTCAAGCCGGGCAGCGAGGAGTACCTCGACTCGGAGAAGTACCAGATCCGCATCCGCGACTGGAAGCAGGCCGACGCGGACGGCCGCACCCTCGCGCCGTACCTCACCCACCTCAACAAGATCCGCCGCGCGCACCCGGCCCTGCAGCTGCTCCGCAACGTCGTCGTCCACGAGAGCGACGACGACAGCATCCTGGTGTTCAGCAAGCGCCACGAGGACGACGTGGTGATCGTGGTGGCCAACCTCGATCCACACGGCGCGCGGGAGACCATGGTGCACCTGGACATGACGGCCCTCGGTCTCGACTGGAACGACTCGTTCGTCGCCCACGACGAGATCACCGGCGCCGACTGGAGCTGGGCCAGACACAACTATGTTCGCCTCGACCCCGGGCACGAACCCGTCCACATCATCTCCGTCAGGAGGCCCCGTTGACCGACCCCGCGAGCCCGCCCGAGCCCATCCACCACAGCGATGAACCGGTCCACCCGGCGAGCGCCCAGGAGATCGGCGAGCTCGCGGTCGGCGACCAGCCCGACTGGTTCAAGACGGCGGTGTTCTACGAGGTCCTGGTGCGGTCGTTCCGCGACTCCAACGCCGACGGCACCGGCGACTTCAAGGGCCTGATCGAGAAGCTCGACTACCTCGCCTGGCTCGGCGTCGACTGCCTCTGGGTGCCGCCGTTCTTCACCTCGCCGCTGCGCGACGGTGGCTACGACGTCGCCGACTACACCGACATCCTTCCCGAGTGCGGCAGCGTCGACGACTTCCACGAATTCCTCGACGAGGCCCACAAGCGGGGCATCCGGGTGATCATCGACTTCGTCATGAACCACACCTCCGATGCGCACCCGTGGTTCCAGGAGTCCCGCAAAGATCCCGACGGCCCGTACGGCGACTTCTACGTGTGGTCCGACACCGACGACCTCTACGAGGAAGCCCGCATCATCTTCGTCGACACCGAGCCGTCGAACTGGACGTGGGACCCCGAGCGCCAGCAGTACTACTGGCACCGCTTCTTCCACCACCAGCCCGATCTCAACTTCGACAACCCGGCCGTGCACGACGCGATGTTCGAGGCGATGGCCTTCTGGCTGGACATGGGACTGGACGGGTTCCGGCTGGACGCCGTGCCCTACCTCTACGAGCGCCCCGGCACCAACGGCGAGAACCTGCCGGAGACCCACGCCTTCCTGCGCAAGTGCCGCGCGTTCGTCGACGAGCACTACCCAGGCCGCGTGCTGCTCTGCGAGGCCAACCAGTGGCCCACTGACGTGGTCGAGTACTTCGGCGACCCCGACGTCGGCGGCGACGAGTGCCACATGGCGTTCCACTTCCCGGTGATGCCGCGCATCTTCATGGCCGTACGCCGGGAGTCGCGCTTCCCGATCTCCGAGATCATGGCCCAGACGCCGCAGATCCCCGACAGCTGCCAGTGGGGCATCTTCCTGCGCAACCACGACGAGCTGACCCTGGAGATGGTGACCGACGAGGACCGCGACTACATGTGGTCCGAGTACGCCACCGACCCCCGGATGAAGGCGAACATCGGCATCCGCCGCCGGCTGGCACCGCTGCTTGACAACGACATCAACCGGATGGAGCTCTTCACCGCGCTGCTGCTGTCGCTGCCCGGCTCCCCGGTGCTCTACTACGGCGACGAGATCGGCATGGGCGACAACATCTGGCTCGGTGACCGCGACGGCGTGCGCACGCCGATGCAGTGGACCCCCGACCGCAACGCCGGGTTCTCCTCGGCGACGCCGGGCAAGCTCCACCTGCCGGCCATCCAGGATCCCGTCTACGGCTACCAGAGCGTCAACGTCGAGGCGCAGCTGGAGAACTCCTCCAGCCTGCTGCACTGGACACGTCGGATGATCCACGCCCGACGCGGCCACGACGCCTTCGGGCTCGGCACGTTCACCGATCTGGGCGGGTCCAACCCCAGCGTGCTGTCGTACGCCCGCGAGCACCACGGCGACGTGATCGTGTGCGTAAACAACCTGTCCCGCTTCCCGCAGCCGGTCGAGCTCGACCTGCGGCAGTGGGAGGGCTGCGTGCCCGTCGAGCTGCTGGGTGGCGTCCCGTTCCCCGCGATCGGTGAGCTGCCCTACCTGCTCACGATGGGCGGCTACGGCTTCTACTGGTTCAAGCTCACGCCACCCCAGTCGACCGGCGTACCGCTCGAGGGAGGACTGACATGACCGACTCCGAGACGACACACCCGCAGCTCGAGGCCTATCTCGAGGCCGCCCGCTGGTTCGGCGGCAAGGGACGCGGCGCGCGCGTCACCGGCATCGACCGGATCGCGTCGCTCGACGGCTCGCCCCTCCTCACGGTCGACCTGATCACCGTCGCCTACGCCGACGGCGGGGCCGACGAGGTCTACCAGCTGCCGCTGGGCAACTACGCCGAGCCGGAGGGTCGTCTCGAGCACGCCCTGGTCGGCAGCTGGTACGACGGCCGGCTCGGCCACCACGTCTTCGCGTACGACGCCCTGCACGACCGCGATGCCATGGCCCGCTACCTGCAGGCCTTCGCCGAGACCGACGCGACGCGTGAGGTCGGCGGCCTGACCTTCCACCGGCTGCCGGGCCACGAGTGCGATACCGAGGCGCACTCGACGCTGTTCACCGGTGAGCAGTCGAACTCGTCGGTCGCCTTCGGCGAGGACTCCGTGCTCAAGGTGTTCCGCAAGATCACCCCGGGTCCCAACCCCGACATCGCCGTCCACGAGGTGCTGACCCGAGCCGGCTCCGAGCACGTGGCTCACCTCTACGGGTGGGTCGAGGCGCCAGCGGGCGACGAGGTGCTGCAGCTCGCGATGCTCCAGCAGTTCCTGCGCACCGCCAGCGACGGCTGGGAGCTGGCGCAGGCGAGCGTGCGCAACCTGCTCACCGAGGGCGACCTGCACGCCGACGAGGTCGGTGGCGACTTCGCCGGCGAGGCGGCCCGACTCGGCGTCGCCCTCGCCGAGACCCACGAGGTCCTCGCGGAGCACTTCCCCACCCACGTGCGCACCCCCGCCGAGATGGGCGAGCTCGCGGCGTCGATGCACGCGCGGCTGGACGCGGCGCTCGAGGTCGCGCCGCCGCTCTCGGCGTACGAGCCTGCGCTCCGGACGGCCTACGACGCCGTGGCGTCGCTGCCGGGCAGCCTCGTGCAGACCGTGCACGGAGACCTCCACCTCGGCCAGACGCTGCGCACTGTGAAGGGCTGGAAGATCGTCGACTTCGAGGGCGAGCCCGCACGGCCGCTCGCCGAGCGGATGCTCCCCGACTCGCGGTGGCGTGACGTCGCCGGCATGCTGCGCAGCTTCGACTACGCGCCGAGGGTGGCGGCCATGATCGCCAGTGCCAACGCCGTCGAGGGCGACGAGCAGCGCGACTACCGCGCCCGCGAGTGGGCGGCACGCAACCGAGAGGCCTTCCTCACGGCGTACGCCGGCCGCACCCTCGACGACGACGAACGCACCCTGCTGGACGCCTACATCGCCGACAAGGCGGTCTACGAGGCGGTCTACGAGGTGCGCAACCGCCCCGCGTGGGTGACCATCCCGCTCGAGGCACTGGAGGCCCTCGGGGCCGCCGCAGACGACGAGGAGACCCGATGACCGGTCCCGGAGAGCTCGACATCCACCTGATCAACGAGGGCCGGCACGAGGAGCTGTGGGAGGTGCTGGGCGCCCACCCCACCGAGGACGGCACGTCGTTCTCGGTCTGGGCGCCGAACGCCCGTGAGGTCCAGGTCGCGGGCTCCTTCAACGAGTGGGACGGCGCCCGCACCCGGCTGTCGCCGATCGGCTCGTCCGGGGTGTGGCACGTGCTGGCTGCAGGCGTCGGTGCCGGCGCGCAGTACAAGTTCCGGATCCGCGGCGCCGACGGCGTGTGGCGCGACAAGGCAGACCCGATGGCCTTCCACACCCAGGTGCCGCCCGAGACGGCGTCGGTCGTCTTCGAGTCCTCGCACACCTGGGGCGACCAGGAGTGGATGCGGCAGCGCGCAGCCAAGCAGCCCGTCTCGGCGCCGATGTCGGTCTACGAGGTGCACCTCGGGTCCTGGCGCAAGCACTACGACGGCTCGACGTACTCCTACGTCGAGCTCGCCGACGCGCTCGTCCCCTACGTCGTCGAGCTGGGCTTCACGCACGTCGAGCTCATGCCGGTGATGGAGCACCCGTTCGGCGGCTCGTGGGGCTACCAGGTGACGTCGTACTTCGCGCCGACCTCCCGCTTCGGGGACCCCGACGGCTTCCGCCATCTCGTCGATCGGCTCCACCAGGCCGGCATCGGCGTCATCGTCGACTGGGTGCCCGCGCACTTCCCCAAGGACGACTTCGCCCTGGCCCGCTTCGACGGCACGCCCCTCTACGAGGACCCGAACCCCGCGCGCGGCGAGCACCCCGACTGGGGCACCTACGTCTTCAACTTCGGCCGCCGCGAGGTGCGGAACTTCCTGGTCGCCAACGCGCTCTACTGGCTGGAGGAGTTCCACATCGACGGCCTGCGCGTCGACGCGGTCGCCTCGATGCTCTACCTCGACTACTCCCGGGAGCCCGGGCAGTGGTCGCCCAACGTGCACGGCGGTCGCGAGAACCTGGAGGCCGTGCAGTTCCTGCAGGAGATGAACGCCACCGTCTACAAGCGGGTCCCGGGGGCCATCACCATCGCCGAGGAGTCGACGTCGTGGGACGGCGTCACCAAGCCCACGTCGGCGGGTGGCCTCGGCTTCGGCTTCAAGTGGAACATGGGCTGGATGCACGACTCCCTCGGCTACGTCGAGAAGGACCCGGTCCACCGCAGCTACCACCACGGCCAGATGACGTTCTCGATGGTCTACGCCTACTCCGAGAACTACGTCCTGCCGATCAGCCACGACGAGGTCGTCCACGGCAAGGGGTCCCTGCTGCGCAAGATGCCCGGAGACCGCTGGCAGCAGCTCGCCAACCTGCGTGCCTACCTCGCCTTCATGTGGGCGCATCCCGGCAAGCAGCTGGTCTTCATGGGTGTGGAGCTCGGGCAGGAGTCGGAGTGGGCCGAGGCCCGCGAGCTCGACTGGTGGCTGTTGGAGCACCCCGAGCACGAGGGCGTGCGCTCGCTGATCCGCGACCTCAACCGCGTGTACGCCGAGACGCCGGCGCTCTACGCGAACGACAACGATCCCACCGGCTTCTCGTGGATCGACGCCAACGACGCCTCGCACAACGTCTTCTCGTTCGTCCGTCGCGCGCCCGGCGAGTCCGACCTGGTCTGCGTGGCCAACTTCGCCGCCGCACCCCACGAGGGCTACCACCTCGCCCTCCCCCACCCCGGCACCTGGGAGGAGGTCGTCAACACCGACAGCACCTCCTACACCGGCTCGGGGGTCGGCAACCTGGGCCGCGTGGAGGCGACGGAGTCCGGCGCCACCATCGTGGTGCCTCCCCTGGCGACGGTGTTCCTGCGCCACCGCGGGTGACCGGTCGCCCGGGGTGACGCACCCTGGGGGGCCGGACCGGCCAACCGGTGGGCAGGCGGCCACCTCGGCGACGGGATGCGGTAGGACTGTCGCCATGCCCCGCCCTGACAACCACACAGCCCACCCCGCCTCCGACCGCCAGGAGGCGCGCGCGGACCTCGCAGACCTGCCGGTCGACCAGCTGGGGGGATCACCCGGAGGGGGCTATCGGTGCGCCCGGACTGGCGGGAGGATCGCGGGATGACCACCTTCGTGTACGACTTCGCCGACGGCAACAAGGACCAGAAGGACCTGCTGGGCGGCAAGGGTGCCAACCTGGCCGAGATGACCAATCTCGGGTTGCCCGTTCCTCCAGGCTTCACGATCACCACCGAGGCCTGCCGGGCCTACCTCGAGAGTGGTGGGCAGCCCGACGCGCTCGAGGACGAGGTGACCCAGCACCTGGCGGCGCTCGAGAAGAAGATGGGCCGCGCGCTCGGTGACCCGAGCGACCCGCTGCTGGTCAGCGTCCGGAGCGGCGCCAAGTTCTCGATGCCCGGGATGATGGAGACGGTCCTCAACATCGGCCTCAACGACGAGTCGGTCGCAGGCCTCGCCAAGCAGAGCGACGACGAGCGCTTCGCGCAGGACTCCTACCGCCGGCTGCTGCAGATGTTCGGCTCGACGGTGCTGGGCGTCCACGGCGAGCGGTTCTCCGACGCCCTGGACGAGGCGAAGAAGGCGAAGGACACCACCAACGACCTCGACCTCGACGCCGACGACCTGCGCACCCTCGTGGCGACGTACAAGAAGATCATCGAGGACGACGCCGGCCGGCTCTTCCCGCAGGAGCCGCGCGAGCAGCTCGACCTGGCCGTGCGCGCCGTCTTCGACTCGTGGAACACCGAGCGCGCGATGCTCTACCGCCGCCAGGAGCGGATCCCCGAGGACCTCGGCACGGCCGTCAACGTGCAGGCGATGGTGTTCGGCAACGGCGGCATGGACTCCGGCTCGGGAGTCGCGTTCACACGCGACCCGGCCAGCGGCGAGCAGGGCGTGTACGGGGACTACCTGCAGAACGCCCAGGGAGAGGACGTCGTCGCGGGCATCCGCAACACCGTCTCGCTGGCCGACTTCGCCGAGGTCGACCGGGCCTCCCACGACGAGCTGCTCGCCATCATGGAGAAGCTCGAGAGGCACTACCGGGACATGTGCGACATCGAGTTCACCGTCGAGCACGGCAAGCTCTGGATGCTGCAGACCCGGGTCGGCAAGCGCACCCCCGAGGCGGCGTTCCGGATCGGCATGCACATGTCCGACGAGGGCCTCATCGACGCCGACGAGACCGTACGCCGGGTGACCGGCGCCCAGCTCGCGCAGCTGATGTTCCCCCGCTTCGACCCGGACGCCGACCGCACCCTCATCGCCCGCGGGATGAACGCCTCTCCGGGCGCCGCCGTCGGCAGGATCGTCTTCGACTCCGACACGGCCGTCGAGTGGGCCGGCCGCGGCGAGGACGTGATCCTGGTCCGCAAGGAGACCAACCCCGACGACCTCCGAGGCATGGTCGTCGCCCGCGGCATCCTCACGAGCCGCGGGGGCAAGACCAGCCACGCGGCCGTCGTCGCCCGCGGCATGGGCCGCACCTGCGTGTGCGGCGCCGAGTCGCTCGACGTCGACGCACGCGCCCGGGAGGTGCGGGTCCGCGACGGCGAGACCCTCAAGGAGGGCGACATCATCTCGATCGACGGCACGACCGGGGAGGTGTACTCCGGCGAGGTCCCGGTGTCGGCCTCGCTGGTCGTGCGCCACTTCGAGGGTGAGGAGCTCGACGACGACCTCGTGCTCGCGGTCCGACGGGTCATGAAGCACGCCGACGGAGCCCGGAGGCTGCGGGTGCGGGCGAACGCCGACACCCCGGAGGACGCGGCCCGTGCGCGCCGGTTCGGCGCCGAGGGGATCGGCCTGTGCCGCACCGAGCACATGTTCCTGGGTGACCGGCGAGAGCTGGTCGAGACCCTCATCGTCGCCCAGGAGGAGGCCGACCAGACAGCCGCCCTGGACGCCCTGCTCCCCCTGCAGCGCGAGGACTTCACCGGCATCCTCGAGGCGATGGACGGGCTGCCCGTCACGATCCGGCTGATCGACCCGCCCCTGCACGAGTTCCTGCCCGACTACACCGACCTCTCGGTCAAGGTGGCCCTGGCCGAGGAGCGCGGCGAGGTCGACGAGCACGACAAGCGGCTGCTCGTGGCCGTCAAGCGGCTGCACGAGCAGAACCCCATGCTCGGCCTGCGCGGCGTACGCCTGGGCATCTTGATCCCCGGCCTGTTCACCATGCAGGCCCGGGCGATCCTCGAGGCCGCCGCCGACCGCACCGCCGCGGGTGGCAACCCGCAGCCGGAGATCATGATCCCGCTGGTGGCCAGCGTGCGTGAGCTCGACGTCGTCAAGGCCCGCATCCTCGCCATCGCGCGCGAGGTCGAGGAGGAGCGCGGCGTCGAGGTCGCGTTCAAGCTCGGCACGATGATCGAGCTGCCCCGGGCCGCCGTGCTCGCAGACCGGATCGCGAAGAGCGCGGAGTTCTTCTCCTTCGGCACCAACGACCTGACCCAGATGACCTGGGGATTCTCGCGCGACGACGTGGAGTCGTCGTTCTTCTCGACCTATCTGGAGAACGGCATCTTCGACGTCTCGCCGTTCGAGTCGCTCGACACGCTGGGCGTCGGCACCCTGGTGCGGATGGGCACGGAGAAGGGCCGGGCGACGCGTCCGGACCTGCACGTCGGGGTGTGCGGTGAGCACGGCGGCGATCCTGCCTCGATCCACTTCTTCGACGAGGTCGGCCTCGACTACGTCTCGTGCTCCCCGTTCCGGGTGCCGGTCGCCCGGCTGGAGGCGGGCCGGGCCCGCCTCGGGTGACGGCGCGGGGCTGGGTGCCCCGCGGCTAAGGTGATCCGCGTGAGCGCGCACCCCGACCAGCCGACGCTGTCGGACGGCACCGTCACCCTGCGGGCCCGGACTCCCGACGACGGCCAGCTCGCCGCCTTCGTGGTGGAGCACGAGGACTCCCCCGTCGGCGGCGTCGAGGTCGCTCCCGAGGGCTCCGCCGGGGGCAGCCTGAGCTGGCGGCTGTCCGCCGACCACCGCGGCCACGGCTACGCCACCCGCGCCGTCCGGGTGCTCGCCGACTGGGCCCTGACGGACCGCGAGCAGGGCGGGCTCGGCCTGCTCCGCGTCGAGGCACGGGTCGACCCGCGCAACGAGGCGTCGCTGCGCGTGGCGACGCGCTCGGGCCTGCGTCGCGAGGGCGTGCAGCGGGTGGTGGCCGGCATGGGCGACCTGGCCGACGCCACCGAGTACGTCGTGCTGGCGCGGCTGGCCGACGACCCGCCGCTGAGCGACCCGGAGAGCTTCCGCGCCCTGCTCAACTCCTTCCTGCCGCGCAAGCGGGCGATCAGCCAGCTGCTGGTGCGCGACCAGGACGACCGGGTGCTGCTCTGCCAGCTGACCTACAAGCGGGACTGGGACCTGCCCGGCGGCGTCGTCGAGGTCGGGGAGTCGCCGCACCTGGCCGCCCGCCGCGAGGTGGAGGAGGAGCTGGCGCTGCACATCGAGCCCGGCCGCCTGCTCCTGACCGACTGGCTGCCCCCGTGGGGCGGCTGGGACGACGCCCTGTGCCTGGTCTTCGACGGGGGCGTGCACGACGCCGCGATCGTCGCCGGCGTCGTACGCCAGGAGCGGGAGATCCGCGACGCGCAGTTCTGCACTGTGGAGCAGGTGCGCGAGCGGGCGGCCGACTTCACCGCCAGGCGTATCGAGGCGGCGCTGGCCAACGTGTCCTCGGAGCCGACGTACACCGAGTCGGGACGCACCCCCCAATGACTGTTTGACAGTCCGTCGTCTGCTGCCGCACACTGACTCCCCAACAACCATTGGAGGGACAGTGGAGGACCAGATCTCGGCGCTGCGCGCCACCGCCCACCCGGTGCGGCTGCGCATCATGTCGCTGCTGACGGGCACCGCGATGAGTGCCGCCGAGGTGTCCCGCGAGCTCGGCATCAGCCACGCCAACGCGTCCTACCACCTGCGCACCCTCCTCGACGTGGGCGAGCTGGTGGAGGCGGGCGAGGAGAAGATCCGGGGCGGGTTGGCCAAGCGCTACCGCTACCCCCACGAGCACGGCGGGCGGCCGGCCAAGGGACCCAGACCCTCACCCGAGGAGTTCACGACCTACCTCAAGGCGGTGCACCGCGAGGTCGAGCGCCGATCGCACCTGCCCCGCGAGCGACCCGGCTTCAGCTCCGACCTCGAGGGGTGGGTGCCGCCCGAGGTCTGGGAGGAGGCGTCGGCCCTGCTCATGCAGGTGTCCCGGCTGCTGCACGACAACAACACCGCCCCCCGCACCGAGGACACGGTGCACGTCTCCGTCACCCTGACCGCCTTCTCCATGGAGGAGGCGCCGTGACCTGGGCAGACTCCATGGCGCCGCTGCGCGAGCGCAACTTCCGCTTCTACTTCGCCTCCCGCAGCGTCAACCTGCTCGGCACGATGATGGCCACCGTCGCGCTGGCCTTCGCGGTCCTCGAGATCACCGACGACCCCGCCGCGCTCGGTCAGGTGCTCGCCGCCCACACCGTCCCGATGGTCGCCCTGCTGCTGTGGGGCGGTGTCATCGCCGACCGCTTCCCGCGGGAGACGGTGCTGCAGTTCTCCAACCTCACCTCCGCGCTCTCGCAGGGTGCGATCGCCGTCCTCGTCATCACCGGCAGCGCGCAGCTGTGGATGCTCATCGTCCTGAGCGCGGTGCACGGCACCGTGTCGGCCCTGAGCTTCCCGGCGATGGCCAGCATCATGCCGCAGCTCGTGCCGCGCGATCAGCTGCAGCCGGCCAACGCCCTGGTCTCGCTGGTGCGCGGCGCCCTCACCATCATCGGCCCCACGATCGGCGCCCTGCTCGTCGTGACCGTCGGCGCCGGCTGGGCGGTCGCCGTCGACGCAGCCACCTGGCTCGCCTCCGCGATCCTGCTCGGCTTCGTGCACGTGCCGCGGCGCACGACCCCCGACGAGAAGCCCGGCACCTTCGCGGAGCTGGCCGCCGGCTGGTCCTACGTGCGGCGCACGACCTGGCTGTGGGCGGTCGTGCTCGGCTTCGGCTTCCTCAACGCCATCCACGCCGGCGCCTGGTTCACCCTCGGGCCGGCGGTCGCGAAGCAGACGTTCGGCGCCCAGGGCTGGGGGGTGGTGCTGTCAGCGGAGGCCATCGGACTGCTCCTGACGACCCTCGTCCTGCTGCGGGTGCCCCTGCAGCGTCCGCTGCTCTACGGCATGGCCGGCATCGCCTGCCTCGGCGTGCCCATCTTCGTCCTGGGCGCCCATCCGAACCTGTGGTGGCTGGTGCCGGCCGCGTTCGTCGCCGGGGTAGGCACCGAGGTGTTCGGGATGGGCTGGAACCTCGCCATGCAGGAGCACGTGCCCGACGAGATGCTCTCGCGCGCCTACTCCTACGACGCGCTCGGCTCGTTCGTCGCGATCCCGGTGGGTCAGCTCGCGTTCGGGCCGCTCGCCGCGGCGTACGGCTTCAGGGACGTGCTGATGGTCAGCGGGGTGGTCTACGTGCTCGTCTGCGGCCTGGTGCTGTGCTCCAGGGAGGTGCGCCGGCTACCCCGGGTCGTGGCGACGGACCGGGAGACGGCCTCAGAACAGGGCTGAGGCCAGCGCGCGGCGCCCGGCCAGGACCAGCTCGTCCTCGTTGCCGACGGCGGCGAAGAGTCCCAGCAGGTGGTCTCGCGCTCGCGTGCGGTCCTCGCCGGAGGTGCGCCGCACGACCTCGACCAGGCGCGCGAACGCGTCCTCCACGTGACCGCCCAGCAGGTCGAGGTCGGCCACCAGCGTCTGGGCGGAGACGTCCTCGGGGTCGGCGGCCGCCGCCGCGCGCGCCTCGTTGAGGTCGACTCCCGTCGTGCGCTGTAGGACCTTCGCCATGGCCAGGCCGGCCACCGCCTCGACGTCGGCCGGGTTGGCGTCGACGAGCTTCTGGTACTCCGCGACCGCGGTGTCGATGTCGCCCTCGCCGAGCGCGTCCTGGGCCGGCGCGTAGCGCGGGTCGACGACCGGCTCGTCTCCCTCGGCCTCGGGCACCGCGCCCTGCCGCGGCTGGTGCCGGCCGGTCACGCCCTGGGCGGTGAACTGCTGCACGACCGAGGTCAGCGCGGTGCGCAGCTCCTCGATCGGCAGCACGTCCTGCATGAGCGGCACCGGCCGCCCGTCCAGCACGGCCACGACGAGCGGGATCGACGGGATCTGCATCGCCTGGGCGATCTGCGGCGACGAGTCGATGTCGACGAGCCCGACGAGGAACCTGCCCTCGAACTCCCCCGACAGCGTCTCGAGGTCCTCGGCGAGCTGACCGCTCTCGGGCATCCGGGTGCGCGAGTAGAACACCAGCAGCACCGGGGCCGTCATCGAGCCCTCGATGACGGCCTGGAAGTTCTGCTCGGTCACGTCCACGGCGTACGCCGACCCACCGGCTCCGTCGGCACCGCCGGGCGCGCCCGCCGAGGGCGCGGGGGCGGCCGGACGCTTGAGGGCCGAGAGGTCGATGGCTCCGGGACGGGAGAACGGTCGCTGCGTCATGGGGCCATTCTCACCAACCGGTGTCCGGGCGCGCCAACCGGAGTGCCCCAACCGTTCAGCGAGCCCAGCGGTACAGCTGCCCGTCCCGCACCTCGACGCGGGTCGGCGGCCGCAGGGCGGGATGGTCCCGCAGGTGGGCCAGCAGGTTGCTCCGGCCGCGCACCGTCACGTCGCCGTCGCTGAACCCGACGTACGGATGCAGCAACGAGCGGACGTCGGCCCACTCCCGCTGCTCGAACAGGTCCCACACGCGGGCCGCCGGTGCGGGCAGCTCCGGCAGCTCGTGCAGCATCTTCGGCACGCACATCCGCCAGGCGTCGACGACCAGCTCGCGCATCTCGTCCTCCCCGAGGCGGGGCAGGTGCCCGCAGACCCACTGGTAGCGCAGGTCCGAGGTGCCGGGGAGGAAGAACGTCTCGGGGTCTGAGGCGACGAGCCCGTCCCGCTCCGCCTTCGGGAAGCCGAAACCCATCGACAGCTCGTCGCGGGAGAAGGCGACGTAGACGATCTGCTTCACCTTGAGCTTCCAGCGACCGCGCACCTGATGCTCGTAGGTCCGGGGCAGGGCGAGTCCCACGCGGCGTACGTCGTCGGCGGTCGCCATGTCAGAAGTCTCCAGCTGCCCGGCGTACTGGTGTCAACTCCGTCCGAGAGGCAGTGGCATCAGTTGACGGCGCGGGGCCCGCGCAGGCCGGCTCGCTGCACCACGCGCTGGATGGCGAGGTCGCGGACGTCGGGCTGGCCGACGTACCGGATGTCGCGCAGGCCCTGCTCCTGGGCGGCCGACTCGAAGATGAAGTGGCCGTAGCCGAGGATCCGCCCGATCAGCGGCTTGGCGACGGTGATGTCGAGGATGCGCGAGAGCGGCATGGTGGCCAGCTGCTGCGACAGGACGCCGTGCACGCGGAAGACGCGCATGTTGGTGATCACGAAGATGTCCATCTTCGCGCTCAGCGCCAGCCAGCCGGCGTGCGCTGCGATGCCTCCGGCCAGCAGGAACGGGAACCACGCCAGGTCGAGGTCGACGAACGGGAAGGCCACCAGCAGCACGACGGCCAGCAACGCCTCGAGTGCCGAGCGGACATAGGCCACCGGATGCTTGCGCACCTCGTCGACGACGACCTCGCCCTCCTCACGCAGCAGGTGGCGACGGATGTCCGGCTCCGTCACGGACGCGATCAGGCCCATCAGGGACTCAGAGCGCGTCCACGAAGTCGATGATCGCCCGGAAGAGGTCCTGGGTGAGCTCCCACGTCTTGTCGGCGCCGTTGCTCGCGGCGTCGGCGAGCCCGTTGGGGTCGGTGAACATCCAGAAGCCGAGGAACACCACGACCAGCACGAGGAGCGCCTTCTTGGCGTTCATCTCTGACTCCGTTCGCTTGCGGTCGGTGCAGGGTCCGGCCCGCCCCCGGCATAGGGGCGCGCACAGGTCGCCACATTGGTACCACCGGTCCCGGGAGTACGCCGGGAGGCGCGCCCTGGGCGATTCCCGGGACACGCGGCCACGCTCGTGTCAGGCTTGGATCCGTGAAGTTCGCTCACCTCCTTCGAGGCGGCGCCACTGTCTCTTGGGCCCGCATTAGCACCCTTCTCGTCGCCCTACTGACGGGTGCCGTCAGTCTCGTCACACCCGCGCACGCCGCGGGCGCCGTCGACGTCGTGCCGCCCGACACGGTCATCAAGAGCGGGCCGGCCCCCGAGCTCACCCCGGGTCCCCTCTACTTCGAGTTCGCCTCGACCGAGCCCGGCACGTTCCAGTGTGCGATGGACGCGGGCCTGTGGGCGCCGTGCGAGACGCCGTACGCGACGACGGTGCTGGCCCAGGGCCCGCACACCCTGGCCGTGATCGCCGTCGACGCGGCCCAGAACGCCGACCCCGTCCCGGCGACGTACTCCTTCACGATCCTGCCGCCCACGTCCGAGCCGGCTACCGTCGCGGCCAAGCCCGTCTCGGGCAAGCGGAGGCTCCGGGTCGACGTGGAGCCCGACTGGGCCGAGGGTGACTACGGGCTCGACGTCCAGCGTCGCAAGGGCGACTCGTGGAGGACCGTCAAGCACACCCGCACCAGAGGCAGCCGCGACGTGCGCGTCCTGGATCTTCGGGCCGGGACCTACCGGGTCGTCATCGGTGCGGTGGACGCTCTCGCAGGAGTCACCAGCAAGCCGGTCCGGCTCAAGCGCTGATCGCGGCGACCAGCTCGTCGGCTGCGGAGTAGGGGTCGGACGTGCCGTCCGCCACCGACGCCGCGAGGCCGTCGAGCGACGCATGGCCGTGCAGGTCGCCCCAACGCGCCCTGAGCGCGGTCATGGCGATCGCCTCGATCTCGTCGCGCGCCCGGCGCGCTCGGCGCACGTCCAGCTCACCCGACTCGACGAGCCAGGCGCGGTGCCGGTGGATCTCGGCGACGACCTCGTCGAGGCCCCGCGCCTCCACGGCGACCGTCGTCACGATCGGAGGCTTCCACCGACCGTCGCGTCGCTCGCCCATCGCCAGCATCGAGCGCAGCTCGCGGCGCACCTGGTCGACCCCGTCGCGATCGGCCTTGTTGACGACGTAGACGTCGCCGATCTCGAGGATGCCCGCCTTGGCCGCCTGGATGCCGTCGCCCATGCCCGGCGCCATCAGCACCAGGGTCGTGTCGGCGAGGCCGGCGATCTCGACCTCGCTCTGCCCCACGCCCACTGTCTCGATGAGGACGACGTCGCAGCCGGCCGCGTCGAGCACCCGCAGCGCCTGCGGGGTGGTCCAGGCGAGGCCGCCGAGGTGCCCACGCGACGCCATCGACCGGATGTAGACGTCGCGGTCGGTGGCGTGGTCCTGCATGCGTACCCGGTCGCCGAGCAGCGCCCCGCCGGAGAACGGCGACGACGGGTCGACGGCCAGCACGCCCACCCGCCTGCCGGCTCCGCGCAGCTCGGCCACCAGCGCGTTGGTGGACGTGGACTTGCCCACCCCGGGCGAGCCGGTGATGCCGACGATCTGCGCGTGACCGGTGAACGGGGCCAGCGCCGTCATCACCTCGCGAAGCAGCGGCGACTCGTCCTCGACCAGCGAGATGAGCCGGGCCACCGCTCTCGCGTCGCCCTCGCGGGCACGTGCGACGAGATCGGGAACCGAGGCCGCCGACCGGCGCCCGCCCCTGCTTCCGTGGGACGGGCCGGTCGAGGCCGTCACGCCTGCGGGACTCGGATGATCAGGGCGTCACCCTGGCCGCCGCCGCCGCACAGCGCGGCGGCACCGACGCCGCCGCCACGGCGCTGGAGCTCGAGTGCGAGGTGGAGTACGACGCGGGTGCCGGACATCCCGACCGGGTGCCCCAGGGCGATGGCACCGCCGTTGACGTTGACCTTGGCGCTGTCGATCCCGAGCTCCCGGGCCGAGGAGATGCCGACGGCGGCGAAGGCCTCGTTGAACTCCACGAGGTCCAGGTCCGTGGGCGAGATGCCCTCCTTCGCACACGCCTTGGCGGTGGCGGCAGCGGGCTGGAGCTGCAGGGTCGAGTCCGGCCCGGCCACCTGGCCGTGTGCGCCGATCTCGGCGAGCCAGGTCAGGCCGAGCTCCTCGGCCTTGGCCTTGCTCATGACGACCACCGCTGCGGCGCCGTCGGAGATCTGCGAGGAGGAGCCGGCCGTCACGGTGCCGTCCTTGCTGAAGGCCGGCCGGAGCTTCCCGAGCGTCTCGACGGTCGTGTCCCCGCGCACGCCCTCGTCCTGGGAGACCACGACCGGGTCACCCTTGCGCTGCGGGATCTCGACCGGCACCACCTCGTCCTCGAAGACGCCGTTCTTCCAAGCCACTGCGGCCTTCTGGTGCGACTGGGCCGCGAACTCGTCCTGCTCCGCGCGGGTCAGGTTGGCACCGGCTGCGTTGCACTCCTCCGTGAGCAGCCCCATCGCCTGCGAGGTGAACTGGTCGAAGAGGGCGTCGTAGGCCATCGAGTCGACCAGCTTCACGTCGCCGAACTTGATGCCCTCGCGCGACTTCGGCAGGAAGTGCGGAGCGTTCGTCATCGACTCCATGCCCCCGGCCACGACGATCTCGCACTCGCCGGCGCGCACGAGCTGGTCGGCCAGCGCGATGGCGTTGAGACCGGACAGGCACACCTTGTTGATGGTGATAGACGGGACGCTCATCGGGATGCCGCCGCCGACCGCGGCGGTCCGGGCGGGGTTCTGCCCGGCGCCGGCCTGGATGACCTGCCCCATGATCACGTAGTCGACCTGGTCGCCGGAGACGCCGGCCTTCTCGAGCGCGCCCCTGATGGCGACGCCGCCGAGGTCAGCGGCCGACTTGTCCTTGAGGCCGCCCAGCAGGCGACCGATCGGGGTGCGGGCCCCGGCGACGATGACGGATCCGGTGCTGCCTGACATGTGGTGCCTCCACTGAGTTCGGGTGTGCTACGACGATACCCACCCACCCTCGGCGGTCGAACCGGCCTGCGGCCACCACGGCCCGATGTCTCACATGTCACACCTCCTCGCGCGCGGCGCGGGCGTCGTACACGATGTCGGCCATGACCGCACCCGGGCCCGGCCTCGACTCCGTGCAGCACCTGTTCACCGCGATCGATCACGTGGGCATCGCCGTCTCCGACCTGGACGAGGCGATGGCGTTCTACCGCGACGTCTACGGCATGGAGGTCCTCCACGAGGAGACCAACGAGGAGCAGGGCGTCCGCGAGGCGATGGTCGGCGTGGGCGGACCGGGCAGCGCCTGCATCCAGCTGCTCGCCCCGCTGTCCCCGGAGTCGACCATCGCAAGGTTCCTGGACCGCTCCGGACCGGGCATCCAGCAGCTGGCGTTCCGCGTGGACGACGTCGAGCAGGTGTCGGCGACGCTGCGCGAGCGCGGCCTCCGCCTGCTGTACGACGCACCGAGGCGCGGGACGTCGGACAGCCGCGTCAACTTCATCCACCCCAAGGACACCGGCGGAGTCCTCGTCGAGCTGGTCCAGCCGGCCGGCGAGTGACCTCCAGCACAGCACTTACCGGTGAAGTTACCTCCCGGTAGCCTTTCGTCGGACCCATCAGCCTGACCCGCTAGGAGTGAGCCAGTGCAGAACATCCTCGACGCCGTCACAGCGAGCCAGGCCGGCGAGACGCTGACGGCCGACGACTTCGCCAGCCTGCAGCTCCCCGAGTCCTACCGGGCCGCGACGGTGCACAAGGACGACGCCGGCCTGTTCGAGGGCCTGGAGACCGCTGACAAGGATCCCCGCAGGTCCCTGCACGTCGAGGACGTCGCCCTGCCCGAGCTCGGTCCGGGAGAGGCACTGGTCGCCGTGATGGCGAGCGCCATCAACTACAACACCGTGTGGACGTCGATCTTCGAGCCGGTGTCGACCTTCGGGTTCCTGGAGCGCTACGGAAAGATGTCGCCCCTGGGCAAGCGCCACGACCTGCCCTACCACGTGGTCGGCTCCGACCTGGCCGGCGTCGTGCTCAAGACCGGCGTCGGCGTGCACTCCTGGAACCCGGGCGACGAGGTCGTCGCACACTGCCTGTCGGTCGAGCTGGAGAGCTCCGACGGCCACAACGACACCATGCTCGACCCCGAGCAGCGGATCTGGGGCTTCGAGACCAACTTCGGCGGCCTCGCCCACGTGGCCCTGGTGAAGTCGAACCAGCTAATGCCCAAGGCGGCGCACCTCACCTGGGAGGAGGCCGCCACCCCCGGCCTCGTGAACTCCACGGCGTACCGGCAGCTGGTCAGCCGGAACGGCGCCGCCATGAAGCAGGGCGACAACGTGCTGATCTGGGGCGCCAGCGGTGGCCTGGGCGGCTTCGCCACCCAGTACGCCCTGAACGGCGGCGCGACCCCCATCTGCGTGGTGTCCAACGAGGCGAAGGCCGACATCTGCCGCGCGATGGGCGCCGAGCTCATCCTCAACCGCTCGGAGGAGGACTGGCGGTTCTGGTCCGACGAGCACACCCAGGACCAGCGGGAGTGGCGCCGGCTGGGCGCCAGCATCCGCGAGCTCACCGGCGGCGAGGACGTCGACATCGTCTTCGAGCATCCGGGCAAGGAGACGTTCGGAGCTTCCGTGTACGCCGCCCGCAAGGGCGGCACGATCGTGACGTGCGCGTCGACGAGCGGCTACATGCACCAGTACGACAACCGCTACCTGTGGATGAACCTCAAGCGGATCGTGGGATCGCACTTCGCCAACTATCGCGAGTCCTGGGAGGCGAACCGGCTGATCGCCAAGGGGATGATCCACCCGACGCTGTCGAAGACCTACCCGCTCGAGCAGGTCGGGCAGGCTGCCCTGGACGTGCACCAGAACGCCCACCAGGGCAAGGTCGGCGTGCTGTGCCTGGCCCCCGAGGAGGGACTCGGCGTGCGCGACACCGAGATGCGCGAGCGGCTTCTGCCCCAGATCAACCGCTTCCGCGGGGTCTGAGCCACCCGACTCCCCGGTTCGCCAGGCGGATGCCCACCGGTCCGCGCGGCGGGGTGTGTTGTTGCGGGCCCATCGGCGACACTGGTTCGACAACCGAGCAGACGTGATCAGAAGGGTGCGCCACACATGAGCCGCGACGAGGGCCTGTCCATCTTCGACGAGGAGCCGCGCGACGAGCAGCTCGAGGATCCCGACGAGGAAGCCACCCAGGTGTTGCCTGCCCTGCCCAAGGAGTCCGGCGCCAAGGAGTCCGAGTCCGGTGCCAAGAAGTCCGCACCCGTGAAGCCGGCGTCCGGGAAGGTTCTGCCACCGCCGCCCGACGCCGTGACGGCCGCGCCCGAGAAGCCGCTGGAGCGCACCCAGCAGGCTCCGGCCGTGGCGCCGGCCGAGGCGACCGCGAGCAAGCCGGCTCCGGTGCTCCCGCCGCCCCCCACCGCCCGTCCGCCAGCCAGTCCAGCACCGGTCTCGAGCCCGACCCGGGTGGCCGCCGCCACCCAGGCCCCGAGCTCGGGCTCGACCGCCAGCGTGCCCACGTTCCCCGCCGTACGCCGTGGCGGGTACGACAAGGACGCCGTCGATGCCTTCGTGCGGCAGCTGGTCGCCGAGAGGGTCGGCCTGGGCGGCAACCTCACCGAGGCCGAGCGCCGGGTCGACGAGCTCCAGGCGCAGGTCGAGTCCCTCAGCGCACAGCTCGCCGAGAACCAGAACCCGTCCTATGCCGGACTCGGCGGCCGGGCGACCTCGATGCTCAAGCTGGCCGAGGACGAGGCGGCCGACGTGCGTGAGGCCGCCCTGCGCGACGCCGCCGAGATCCGTGCGCAGGCCGACCGCGACGCGAGGGCGATCCGGGCCGACGCGTCCCGCGAGGCCGAGGACATGCGCCTGGTCCAGCTCAAGGAGCTCGACGAGACCCGCGCCCGGATCACCGCGGACGCGGAGCAGGAGCGCACCCTCGCCAAGAGCGAGGCCGAGGACCACCGGGCCTCGGCGAAGCGCGAGGCTGACCAGCTGCGCCTGGCTGCCCAGCAGGAGACCAACGAGCTGCTGACGAGCGCCAGGCGGGAGGCCGAGCAGGCTCGGGCCGCCGCCGACCGCGAGGTGCAGGAGGCCCGCCGGACCCTCGCCGTCGAGAAGGAGCGGCTGGCCCGCGAGGCCTCCGACCACCACGCCAGCGCCACCGCCGAGACCGCCCGGCTGGTGGCGGAGGCCGAGGAGCGCGCCACCGCCGCCGAGCAGCGCGCCCGTGAGGCCATCACCCAGGCGACCGCTCACCGCCAGCAGGCCCAGTCGGAGTCCGAGGCGCTGCTCGCCAGGGCCCGCCGGGAGGCCGAGCAGATCGTGGCCACCGCCAAGACCCAGGCCGACTCCGTGGCCTCCACCGGGACCGCCGAGGCCGAGCGCGAGCTGGCCGGCGTCAAGGCCGAGGTCGAGCGGATGACCAAGCGCCGCGACGCGATCGCCGCGCAGCTCGGCGCCCTGCGTGACGTGGTGTCGGGCTTCTCCGAGGACGAGTCCTGAGCCCG
Source organism: Nocardioides sp. LHG3406-4 (assembly GCF_049897745.1). Classification (NCBI taxonomy): domain Bacteria; kingdom Bacillati; phylum Actinomycetota; class Actinomycetes; order Propionibacteriales; family Nocardioidaceae; genus Nocardioides; species Nocardioides sp. LHG3406-4. The sequence goes on along the minus strand of NZ_JAFCWV010000003.1, from coordinate 378,994 downwards.
AGGCCCCGCCCTGGTCGCGCGTCCGCCGCGAAGGCCGAGGCTCCGGCAGCGGAGGCGGGCGAGCCCGGGCAGCCCACCGAGCCCGGGGAGCCTGGCGACTCGGCGCGCATGGCCGCCGCGTCGGCGGCCTCGACCGCGACGTACGGCGCTCCCGGCAAGGCTCTCGAACGGCACTCGCCGTTCTACCTCGGCTTCTTCGCCGGTGCGGGGGCGCTCGTGGCCTTCTGGCTCGGCATGCAGGTGCTGGCGATTGGCTCCACCCTGATCCTGATCGTGGTGGCGCTCTTCCTCGCGGCCGGGCTCAACCCGGCCGTCGAGTGGTTCCAGGGGCGCGGCTTCAAGCGCTCGTGGGCCGTCCTGACGGTCATCGCCCTGGTGGTGCTCGCGCTGGCAGGCTTCGTCACGGCGATCGTGCCGGTGATCTCCGACCAAGTAGCGGCGATCACCCAGAACGCGCCGGGCTGGCTCGACGACCTGCAGCGCAACCGCCAGGTCCAGCAACTCGACGACAAGTACGACATCATCGCCAAGATCCGGGAGAAGGTCGAGGAGGGCGACCTCGTCTCGAGCCTCTTCGGCGGCGCCCTGGGCATCGGCCTCAGGGTGATCTCGACCCTCCTCAACGGGTTCGTCGTCGTCGTGCTGATGCTCTACTTCCTGGCGGGCCTCGACGCCACGAAGTCGGCGCTCTACCGCCTGGCACCGGCCTCGCGTCGCGACCGCGTGTCCAAGCTCGGCGACCGCGTCATCAAGAGCGTCGGCGGCTACGTCTCCGGGGCCTTCATCGTCGCGATGTGCGCCGGTCTCACCAGCTTGGTGTTCCTCTTCATCGTCGGTCTCGGCAAGTACGCCGTGGCGCTGGCCTTCGTGGTCGCACTGCTCGACGTCATCCCGATGATCGGCGCCACCATCGGTGCGGTCATCGTCACGGCCATCGGCTTCGCGACCGATCCCAAGATCGGCATCGCGTGCCTGATCTTCTACCTCGTCTACCAGCAGGTGGAGAACTACCTGATCTACCCGCGGGTGATGTCGCACTCCGTCGACATCCCGGGGTCCGTCACGGTCATCGCGGCGCTCATCGGCGCCGGCCTGCTCGGTGTCGTGGGGGCGTTGCTGGCGATCCCCACCGCGGCCGCCGTGCTCATGCTGACCAGGGAGATCTTCATCCGCCGTCAGGATGCGCGCTGACGCGCGTCGTACGCCGCTCCCCAAGCTTCACCACCACGACACCGGCCAGGATCAGCACCCCGCCGAGCACCTGCACCTGCCGCGGCAGCTCGTCGAGCAGGAGCCACGCGAACACGAGCGCGAAGAGCACCTCCAGGAGGGCCACGAACGACGCCAGTCGCGAGCCGAGACGGCGGGAGGCGCCGATCCCGGTGACGTAGGCGAGCGCGGCGGTCACGACCCCCAGGCCGACCAACGGCACCCACCAGGCGACCGCGGTGCCGTCGTAGGTCACCGCCCGGGTCGAGCCCGCCATCGGGACCACGCCGACCGCCCCCGCGACCAGCAGCCCGACGGCTCCCACCGTCAGCCCGGCGCCGGCCAGCACCATCGGGGGCAGCCCGTTGGTCTCGCTCGCCGACAGGACGAAGTAGACCGCCACCCCGACCATCGCCGCGAGCGCCCAGGCGACCCCGACCGCGCTGAGGTCGGCGCCAGAGACCAGGTCGAGCACCAGCACGAGCCCGACCGCCGCCAGGCCCGCACCCGCGACGGTGACCGGACTCGGTCGTTGCGCGTGGCGCAGCCAGAGCCAGCCGAGGACGGCCACGGGGGCGGTGTACTCGATCAGCAGCGCGACGCCGACCTGCATGTGGGCGACAGCGTTGAAGTAGGCCAACTGGCAGCCCGCCACCGCCACCAGCCCGTAACCGGCGATGACCGCGACGTTCTGGTGCAGCAGGTGCCAGCGCCCGCGCAGCATCACCAGCGCCGGGACCATCAGCACGAGGGCTGCGATCGAGACGCGGACGGTCACTGCGGCTCCGGCGCTCCACCCGGCGTCGAGGAGCCCCTTGGCGAGGGTGCCGGAGAGCCCGAACGACGCCGCCGAGACGACCGCAAGCCCGAGCCCGGCCCCGAGGCGGGAGCGGCTCGCGAGCCCGGTGTCATCAGCCAACGTCGTCATGACATGTGACACTAGTGACGGATGCTGTAATGTGTCAATGTGCCTTTCACTCATGACACCGACGTGGCGCTGCAGGCGGCCGTCCGGCTGGTCAACTCCGGCGAGGAGCCGGACACGCTGACCACCGTCGCCGAGCTCGACGCGTTCTACGCGGAGTTCGAGTACACCGGTCGCCACGACGGCGACCTGGCCGAGCTCGACGCCGTCCGCGCCCTGCGACCCGCCCTGCGCTCGGTGCTGACCACCCCACGCGACGAGGCGGTCGCCCTGGTCAACGAGATGCTCGCCGACGCCGGCGCGCTGCCTCAGCTGGTGCGGCACGACGAGTCGGACTGGCACCTGCACGCGGTGGGGCCGGACCGCCCGCTCGCCACCCGGATCGCCGTCGAGACCGCGATGGCGATGATCGACGTGCTTCGGGCCGACGAGACGTCGCGGCTCGGCGTGTGTGCCGACGAAGGCTGCGAGGGGGTCGTGCTCGACCTGTCCCGCAACCGCTCCCGAAGGTTCTGCAGCACCGCCTGCGGCAACCGGGCCGCGGTGGCCGCCTACCGCTCGCGCCGGCGCGTCTGACCCGGGCGTTCCCGCTGACGCGGCCTCGACCTGCTGGGCCGCTAGAAGTCGAACCCGTCGAACATGTCGCCGATGCCCCCGACGGCGTCGCCGATGCCGTCCCCGATGCCTCCGACAGCGTCGCCGAGGCCCTCGCCGATGGCGCCGATGCCCTCGCCGATGCCCTCGAACCCCCCGCTGAAGAGCATGCCCATGAACATCCACTCCATCGGCCCGAAGGCGCCGTAGTAGCCCATGGCGTAGGGCTGGTAGGCGCGACCACCCTGCCAGTAGGGCACCCGTCGCGACCCGACCATCACCTTGCGGATGTCGGGCTCCGCGCCGGCCCGGACCCGCTCGGCGTCGAGCTCGCACGCGGGTACGTCGCGTTGCGCGCCCCCGGGCGGGGTGTAGGCCACATCGGCGACCGAGAGGCCGTGGCGCGGGTCGAAGAAGCACGGCGGGCGGCGAGTCGGCAGGGTCTTGCCGTCCACCCGGGCCCGCACGCAGGCCATGGCGTAGCGGCCGTCTTCGAGGATCTCGGTGACGTGCCGGACCTGCTCCGGGTCGGTGAGGTAGTCACCGGCGTGCTTGGCCGACTCGTAGGCGTCGAGAGCGCGCTGGTAGTCGGAGCGGGCGCCGTCGCCGAGGTCGCGACCGGACATCTCGATGTCGAGCTCCTGCAGCTCCACGCCGAGGGCGGTGACGTCCTCGTCGACGAGCTTCTTCACCGGCGCCAGCTCGCGCGCCCTGCGGTCGGCCTCGCGCCGCTTTCCGGCACGCGACATGAGCACGACACCGCCGATGGCGGCGGCCAGGACGACGAGCAGGACGACGTACTCCATGGCGACAGCGTACGTCGTTCCGGCAACCAGAAACCCGGCCGGGAGGAACGGCAGGCCGCGACTCTCAGCTCGGTCGCGGCCTGCCCTGGGCACGGTCCCCCGGGTAGGCCATCCCCTGTGTGGCCTACTCGATGTGGTGCCGGACATGAGCGTCTCGCGGAGAGGCATCTCGCAGCATCGGTAGTCCTACCTAATCCTCGACCTAAACCCTCGGGCCCGTATCCCGCTAGGTTCAGCCTGTGCTCACTGCGTGCGTCGGTCGCGAGCGGGTCCGGGAACTCCTGGACACCGCGCTCTCGAGCTCGCGCTGGGTCAGCATCGTCGGCCCTCCCGGGTGCGGCAAGACCCTGCTCGCGCGGCACGCCACAGCGCACACGCGGGACACCGCCTGGGTCAACGCGCGCGGGCTGAACCACACCGACGCCGTCCTCGCCGCCTGCCTCGACGCCCTCGATGTGGAGCCCGTGCCGGGCGACAGTCCCGAAGGCGCGCTGTCCCGCGCGCTCGACGGCACCGAGACCCTCCTGGTGGTCGACGGCGTCGACATCGACGCCGCTGGATCGAACACCCTCGGCGCGACCTTCCAGCAGGTCCTCGACGCCACCTCGACCGCCCGGCTGGCCCTCACCGCGCTCACCATGGCCGGCCAGCCCGCCGAACGCGTCGTGCGCGTCGGCCCACTGCCCCTGCCAGGCATCCACGAGCCGCTCGCCGGCCCCGTCGTCGACCTGCTGCGCAGCCGGGTCGAGGGCGCCGGCGGCCACCCGATCGACCTCGTGGCCCACGACCGCGACGTACGCCGCCTGCTGGCCGCCACGGGCGGGCTGCCGCTGCTCATCGAGCAGTTCGCCGTGCAGATCGCGCTGATGGGGATCACGAACGTCGTCCCGGCCGCCTCCCTGTCTGAGGCCGTGCACGCGTCGTACGAGCTGCTCGACGACGACCAGCAGCGCTGCTTCCGCCGGATGGCACAGATGACGTCACCGGTGAGCATCGACGTCCTCGCCGAGATCGCCGAGGTGAGCCGCGAGACCGCGACCTCGCTCGCGGCACGGCTGGTCCGGCGCAGCCTGCTCGAGGTGCTTCCCGACGGTCGCTTCGACATGCTGTCGCCGATCCGGCGGCACGGCACCTTCCTCGCCGCCTCGACCGACGACGCCGCGCAGGTCCACGCCGGCCTGCTGCGCTGGGCCGACCGGGTCGCCCCCGACCACGACAACTTCGGCGCGGCCGACGCGCCGTGGCTCGCTGACCTGCCGGTCATGCGCACCGCGATCCTCGGCGCCTGCGCCGATCCGGCGACCCGCGACACCGGCTACGCGCTGGCGAACCGCGTCTTCTCCTCGCTCTACACCTCCATGCGCGCCCGCGAGGCCGTCGAGATCCTCGAGGCCGCCATCGTCAGTGGTGACGGACCCGCGGCGATCGGCGCACAGGTGGCGCGCCGCGCGGGCATCGCGGCGTCGGAGGTGCGCGGCACCTACGAGGGACTCTGGCTGCTCGACCGGGCCGACGAGCACGCGCTCAACGCTCCCGACACAGACCTCCAGCTCGCGCGCAACGCGTCGATCCGCGCCGAGATGCACCTCGACGCTGGCGACCTCACGCGAGCGGAGAAGGAGGCGCAACGGGCCATCGACCTCGACACGGTCAGCCGCTCGATCGTGCGGCAGGCGACCCGCACGCTCACCGACATCGCGGTCTCGCGAGGCAACTTCGCAGCGGCCACCCGGGCCGCCGCGTCGATCATGGCCAGCACCGAGGCCAACGACGAACGCTGGATCACCCTCTCGGCCCGCATCCTGCTGGGCAAGGTGGCGCTCGAGCAGGGCCGCACGGTCGAGGCGGCGTCGGCCGCTCGGGCCGTGATGCGCGAGGCGCGGCAGCTCGCCGAGGACCGCGTCGCCCTGCTCGCCGAGACCCTGCTCCGGGGGGTGGACCGTGACTACGTCCCGATGGACGTCGACCGCGAGATGCTGCCCTGGGCCGTCCGCCTACCGGTCCTGGCGCAGGACGCCCGCGACCTCTTCGCGGCCGGCGAGGTGCAGCGCGCGGCCGGGCTCGCCGCCGACGTGGTCGTGCTCGCCGACAGCAGCCGGCTGGGTCGCGACGGCGTCGAGGTCAGACTCCTGCTGGGACGCGCCTTCCTGGCCCTCGGTGACCTCGACCAGGCGGCGACGACCTTGCTCTACGCCCTCGAGCAGGCGACGACCATGCCGATGCCCCTGCGGGTGGCGGACGCCCTCGACGGCCTGGGCTGCGTCGCCGACCAGCGGGAGCAGCCCGAGAGCCGGCTGCTCGCGGCGGCGGCGACGGCCCTGCGGACACCCCGGCACGCCGTGCCGTGGGGGTACGCCGCGGAGTTCCCGGTCGCGGCGGCCCGGACTGCACCCGACGGCTGGGTCGACGGCGGCGAGTTCACCGAGCGCGGCCTGCTCAGTGTCGCAGCCGTCTTCACCGGAGCACCCGAGCCCGAGACCGTCCGCCACTCCCCGCTCGCTCTTCTCACCCGGGCCGAGCGTCAGGTCGCGGACAAGATCGCCGACGGGCTCACCAGCCGCCAGATCGCCGACGAGCTCTACATCTCCCCCCGCACCGTCGACGCGCACCTCTCGCACATCTACCGCAAGCTCGACATCAACACCCGCGCCAGGCTCGCCGCCATGGTGGCCGATGATCGGACCGGCTGACTGCCCTGCACCGCGCTAGCGTGCCGACATGAGGACTCCGATCGCTGTCGTCGTCTCCACCTGCCTGCTCACCCTGGCTACCTCGGTCAGCCTGCCCACCCTGTCGTCGCCCGCGTCGGCCGGGCCCGACGCCCCCGGCGCGGCGCCCGCCCCGGCCGGGCGCGCCGCCGCTCCGGACCTCCGCGTCAAGCCGCTGGTGACCGGGCTCAGCAACCCGTGGGACGTCCAGTCACTCGGAGGTGGCCGACTCCTGATCACCGAGCGGGAGGGTCGCCTCTCCCTGTGGCACCGCGGCACGCGTCGTACGGTCCCGCTGCCGTCGGGGACCGTGCGGTCCGAGGGCGAGACCGGCCTGATGTCGCTGGCGGTCGACCCCGGCTTCGCCTCGAACCGGCGGATCTACCTGTGCCTGGGCAGCGGCGGGCCGAGCGGGCCCGACGTGCGCGTCCTCGCCTGGCGGCTGGACCTGGCCTCGGCGCGGGTGAGCGACCCGCGGGTCCTGATCTCGGGCCTGCCCGCCAGCGACGACGGACGGCATGGGGGCTGCCGGCTCCTCATCACGCGCGACGGCGCTCTGCTCGTCGGCACCGGCGACGCCACGGTCGGCACCAACCCGCAGGACCTCGGCTCCCTGGGTGGCAAGACTCTTCGGCTGGACCGCCGCACGGGCGCCCCGTGGCCGGCCAACCGGTTCATCGGCTCCGACGATCCAGCCACTCGCTACGTGTTCACCTACGGGCACCGCAACGTGCAGGGCCTCGCCCAGCGCCGGGACGGCACCCTGTGGTCGGTCGAGCACGGGTCCTTCCGCGACGACGAGGTCAACCGCCTGCGCAACGGCGGCAACTACGGGTGGAACCCGGTGCCCGGCTACGACGAGTCGGTGCCGATGACCGACCGATCCCTGCCGGGGCGCCAGGTGGGCGCCCGATGGCGGTCCGGCACTCCCACGGTCGCCACCTCCGGCGCCACCTGGGTGGGCGGTCGGCAGTGGAAGGCCTACGCCGGCACGCTCGCGGTGGCCGCCCTCAAGGGGTCCCGTGTCCTGTTCATGGACTTCGACCGCAAGGGCCGGCTGCGCGGCGTACGCACGCCGGCCGCCCTGCGCGAGTACGGCCGGCTGCGCTCGGTCACCCGGACGCCTCGTGGCGACCTCCTGGTCACCACGTCCAACGGCTCGAACGACATGGTGCTCCGGGTCCGGCCCCGGGGCTGACCGGTCGCCGTCCGCGGTCAGGCGTGGGAGTAGTCGCGGAAGCCGCGCTTGGTCTTGCGGCCGAGGTAGCCGGCGGTGACCAGGTGCTCGAGGAGCGGCGCCGGGGCGAAGCCCGGCTCCCGGAACTCCAGGTAGAGCTCGCGCTGGATCGCCAGGGACACGTCGTTGCCCACCACGTCGAGAAGCTCGAAGGGCCCCATCGGCAGGGCACAGCCCTGCTTCATGGCGATGTCGATGTCGTCGGCGGTCGCGTAGTGCGCCTCCAGCATCTTCACCGCGTCGTTGAGGTAGGGGAACAGCAGCGCGTTGACGATGAACCCGGCCCGGTCCCCGCAGGAGACCGCGACCTTGCCGACCGCGGCCCCCAGCGCACGCGCGGTCTCGGCCACGTCGTCGGACGTGGAGACCGTGGTGACGACCTCGACCAGCTTCATGACCGGGGCTGGGTTGAAGAAGTGCATGCCGACCACGTCCTGCGGCCGCGACGTGGCCTTGGCCAGCGCGATGATCGGCAGCGAGGAGGTCGAGGTGGCCAGGATGGCGCCCGGCTTGCAGATGTCGTCGAGGTTCTCGAAGAGGGTCGTCTTGACCGCGAGGTTCTCGGCGATCGCCTCGACGACGATGTCGGCGTCCCGGAGGTCGTCGAGCGACGTCGTACCCGTCAGCCGTCCCAGGACCTCGGCTTTGGTGGCCTCGTCGAGCTTGCCGCGTCCGATGGCCTTGTCGAGCGAGCGCTCGATGGTGGTGCGCACGGCGTCGACCTTGTCGGGTGAGCGACCGACGTACACGACGTCGTAGCCGCCCTTGGCGAAGACCTCGACGATGCCCGCTGCCATGGTGCCGGTGCCGACGACGCCGACCCGGCCGATCGCGTGCCGAAGCTGCGGGGCGCTGTCGACGGACGGGGTCCTCTCGTCGGGCACGACGGTCGAGGAGTCCGGGCCGTCGTAGGTGTAGAAGCCGCGGCCGGTCTTCCGCCCGAGCAGGCCGGCCGTGACCATCTGCTTGAGGATCGGCGCCGGGGCGTGCAGTCGGTCGCGGCCCTGCTTGTACATCGTGTCGAGGATCTCGTACGCCGTGTCGAGGCCGATCAGGTCGAGCAGCGCGAGCGGTCCCATCGGGTAGCCGCAGCCGAAGCGCATCGCCGCGTCGATGTCCTCACGCGTGGCGTAGTGGTTCTCGAAGAAGGAGACCGCGTGGTTGAGGTAGCCGAACAGCAGCGTGTTGGCGATGAAGCCGGCCTTGTCGCCGCACACCACGGGGTTCTTGCCCAGTCGGCCCACGAGGTCCTTGGCGGCGTCGAGCACCTCCGGCTCGGTGACGACGGTACGCACGATCTCCACGAGGTTCTGCACCGGAGCAGGGTTGAAGAAGTGCACGCCGACGACGCGGCCCGGTCGGCCGTTGGCCGTGGAGATCTCCGTCACCGACAGCGACGAGGTGTTGGTGGCCAGGATCGCCTCGTCCCTCACCACCCCGTCGAGCCTGCGGAAGATGTCCTTCTTGATCTCCAGTGACTCCACGACGGCCTCGACGACGAAGTCGGCAGCAGCCAGCCCCTCCAGGCTCGTGGAGAAGGTGATCCGCCCCAGGATCTCGGCCTGCTCGGCCTCCGTGATCTTCTCCCGCCTGACCGCACGGCCGGTCGAGTGCTCGAGGTGCAGACGCCCGCGCTCGATGGCCTCCTCGCTGAGCTCGACACCGATGACGGCGAAGCCGTTGCGGGCGAAGACCTCGGCGATGCCGGCGCCCATGGTGCCGAGGCCGATCACGCCGACGGTCGAGATGTCGCGCTGCTCTGCGGGGGTGCTCGTCATGGCGGGCATCATTCCACGGGCGGGTCCGCCCGGCCGGCGTCCTGCAGCACGGCGACGGGCGCGCGCATGGCGGCGCGACGACCGTGCCTGTCCAGCCCGAGCTCGCGCTCGCGGTCGCGCAGCAGCCTCAGGTGGCCGGTGGGCTCGACCTCCGTGAAGCCCAGCCGGGAGTAGAACGGCCCGTTCCACGGCAGGTCGGCGTAGGTGCACAACGTGATCTCGGCGAGCCCACGACGACCCGCCTCGGCCATCGCGGCCCGCACCAGCGCCGCGCCGACGCCGCGGCGGCCCGCGGCGGGCAGCACCGAGACCTGCTCCAGGTGCGCGCCACCCTCGATGTGCAGCACGTGGGCGAAGCCGACGGGCGGATCGCCGGCGACTAGCAGGAAGCCGGGCTGGGAGGCGCGCTCCGCACCCGACGGCGCCGGGGAGGCCAGCACGTCGCCGGTCAGGTCACCGAGGGCCTCCTCGAACAGCGCCAGGCCGGCGTTCTCGATGGCGGCCAGGCTCGGCAGGTCGTCGGCGCGGGCCGGGCGGACGTCGTACATAGGGAGGACTGTAGATTCCTCGCCGTGAGGTTGGTCGTCGCGCGCTGCCAGGTGGACTACGCCGGACGACTCTCGGCGCACCTGCCGATGGCCACCCGGGTGCTGATGCTGAAGGCCGACGGATCGGTGCTCGTGCACTCCGACGGCGGCTCCTACAAGCCGCTCAACTGGATGAGCCCGCCGTGCACCGTCAAGGAGGGCACCACCGAGGACGGCCGGGTCGAGTGGACGGTCACCTCGAAGACCGACGACACGCTGCGGATCCTGGTCGAGGAGATCCTGCACGACTCCTCACACGAGCTGGGCATCGATCCCGGCCTGCAGAAGGACGGCGTCGAGAAGCACCTCCAGGAGCTCCTCGCTGAGCACCCGGCGACCCTCTTCGAGGGCCTGAGGCTCGTACGTCGCGAGTACCCCACGGCGATCGGCCCGGTCGACCTCATGTGCCGAGACGCCGCCGGTCTCTCGGTCGCCGTCGAGATCAAGCGGCGCGGGGACATCGACGGGGTGGAGCAGCTCACCCGCTACCTGGAGCTGCTCAACCGCGATCCCCTGCTTCGCCCGGTGCGCGGGATCTTCGCGGCCCAGGAGATCAAGCCGCAGGCCCGGGTGCTCGCCCTCGACCGCGGCATCGCGTGCGCCGTCGTCGACTACGACGCGCTGCGGGGCATGGACGACTCCGAGCACCGGCTGTTCTGAGCGGCGATGAGCCACGCCCGGCGGTCGCCCTGATGCACGTCTTCCACATCGCCACCGCGGCCGAGTGGGAGCTGGCGCTGGCATCCGGCTCCTACACGACCTCCACCCGCGGGCGGACGCTCGCGGAGGAGGGCTTCATCCACGCCTCCCGTCGCGAGCAGGTGGAGCCGACGTTCGCGCGCTTCTACCGCGACGTCCGCGAGCCGTTGGTCCTGCTCACGATCGACACCGACCGGCTCGGCGTCCCGTGGCGCGAGGACCCGGTCGGTGACGACACCTTCCCCCACTTGTACGGCGCCCTGTCCCCGTCGGCGGTGGTCCGGGTGCAGCCCCTCGACCGGCGGGGCGGGACGGGGTCGCTGACCGGGATGTTCGTCGGCGAGATGGCCTGGCGGATGGGGCTGGTCCTCGGGGTGATGCTCGTCAGCGGCCTGGGCGCGACTCTGGGCCGCACCACCGGCGCGACGTGGGGCCCGTTCCTCGGCGCGCTGGCCGGACTCGCGCTCGGTGGCGCGGTGGCCTGGGCCGTCAGCCGGCGCCGGGCCTGACCCGCGTGCCGCTCACTGGATCGTCGCCCTGACGATCGGGTGGTCGGAGTAGTACCTGGCGTAGGCACGGCGGCGGCAGGCCCCGCCCGAGCTGCCGTAGTCGATCGCGCGGCGCTGGCACGCACCGAACGCCTGCTCGCTGGCGAACGCGGAGTCGCGGCGCGAGCAGCCGGCCGCGATCCGCGGTCGGTAGCACCGGTCCCAGCCCGCGGCCGCTGCCTGTCCGGTCGTGTGGATGAAGTCGACGCGTCCCCGGGTGCCGAAGGAGACGCCGGCAGCGCGCAGGGCGTCACCGAAGCCACGGTCGGCCAGCTCGCGGTGCCCGTCCGCGACGGGGCAGCTCGGGGACTCGACGGCACCGGCGCCTCCCCGGCACCACGGCAGGTTGAAGTCTCCCGCGACGACCGAGAGTCCGGCCGGTCCGGCGAGCTCGCGCGCCCGATCGCCCAACAGCCGCATCGCCAGCGTCTTCAGGTAGTGGCCCCGTGGCCCGACGTGCGTGCCCACCACGACGGCGTCGCGCGTGGCACCTTCCCGCGTGACCCGGACCCGCGCCCACGGGTGCTCGGCACAGCCCGCCGCGTTGGGCCGGCGCAGCACGCCGCGCATGCCCGGGAGCCAGCGACCCCACGTGCGGATGACGCCGCGGTCGAGGACCTCGGTAGTGGCCGTGTTGATCACGAGCGCCCCGTCCCGCACCACGGTGAACCGGCCGCGAGCCCCCGCACAGGCGCCCCGGTCGCGCGTCAGACCCGGCCTGGTCACCGCGGCGTACGTCGCACGGCCGACCATCGCGCGGTTCAGCCGGCGTACGACGGCAGGGAGCGAGCCGCGCACCTCCTGCAGCGCGACGACGTCCGGGGCGGCGACGTTGAGCTCGGCGAAGCGACGGGCGAAGCGGCGGATGTCGGACTCGTCGGCCAGGTCCCGTGGTGCCGGCAGGACCGCGCCCTCGTAGAGGTTCGTCGCGGCCACGACGACGCTGCCCTGGGCCGCCGGCGGGGCCGGTGGGACCCGCGCGGGACGGGGGTCAGTGGCCGGCACCGCAGAGGTGGTCGACGGGAACAGCGCAAGGACGACACCGGCGAAGACGAGGGCGATCGGCAGCCTGGGCACGCGCACAGGCTCGTGCCCGGCTATGAACGTGCGGTGAGGGCGGGATGAAGACGTTCTCATCCATGGGTGACACTCAGGCCCGAGGCGTCAGGTCCGGTCCTTCAGGCGCCGGCGACCCGCGGCGCCGTGGGGTCGTCCACCGCGGCGCCCTGTTCGCGAGCGACGTACTCCTCGATGTCCTCGATGTCGTCCTGGTTGCGGGTGACGACGGCGAGCAGGTCGCTCATCGTGGCGATCTCCTCGACCTGCTCCTTGATGAACCACTGCATGAACTGCTCGGAGGCGAAGTCGGACTCCTCACGCGCGATCCTGAGCAGCGTGTTGATCTGTTCGGTGACCGACTTCTCGTGGTCGAGGGCCAGGCGCACCGGCGCGACCAGGCTGTCGAACGCCGACTCGGGCGCCTCCACCCCGGGCAGCACCACTGCGGAGTCGGTGTCGAGGAGGTACTGCACCATCATCAGCGCGTGCCCGCGCTCCTCGAGCGCCTGATCGTAGAAGAACGCCGCCATCCGGGGCATCGTCAGGGCGTCGTAGTAGATCGCGCAGGCGAGGTACTGGTTGTGGGCCGCGAGCTCATGGCCGATCTGGACGTTGAGCTGCTCGACGAATCGGGCTGCGGGCACGGGGCGCTCCTGAGGGTACGGCGACGGGTCAGGCCGCGATCTTCTTCGACTTCTTCTTCGCACCGGTCTGGTCGACCGTGACGAGCTTGCGCCTCTTGACCGTATAACCCTCGGGCAGCGTGCCTTCCTTCAGCATGCGCAGGGGGCACCGGTTGCACCGCGGCTTCGAGACGCAGCACTTCTTCTTCGGGAGCTTGGCGACCTGTGTGCCGTCGTCCCTGGAGACCCGGTTCTTGCGCTTGTCCTTGCCCACGCACGGCACTGTACACCGATTTAGGATTGCCTTACCTATGGTTCGTCCTGCGATCAGGGAGACCCCTGGCTGACACTTCACGAGGCCGGCGGCAGGGGCTAGCGTCGATGCCCCGCCCAGGAAGGAGCCTGCCGTGGCCTCGCGACTGAACCCCTACATCAGCTTCAAGGACAACGCGGCCGAGGCGCTGGCGTTCTACCAGTCGGTCCTCGGCGGCGAGCTCGAGTCCCACACGTTCGGCGAGTACGCCGACCCCGCTGCCCCGGAGGTTGACCTGCTCATGCACGGCCAGCTCGAGACGCCCGCGGGCTTCACCATCATGGCCGCCGACACCCCGCCGGGCATGGAGCACAGACCCGGCGAGAACGTCGCGGTCAGCCTGTCGGGTGACGACGTCACGGAGCTGCGGCAGTGGTACGCCGGCCTCTCCGCGGGCGGCACCGTCATCATGCCGCTCGAGATGCAGATGTGGGGCGACGAGTTCGGCATGTTCAACGATCGCTTCGGCGTCCCGTGGATGGTCAACATCGCGGGCGCTGCGGTGTGAGCCGCCACCCGTCGGCATCGCGCTCCAGGGCGACGAAGCCGCCACCCGGCAGGGCCAGGTCGTAGGCCCACTGGCGGGGCCGGTCGACCAGCTCGGGCACGCTCGTCATGATCGCTCCGCCGTGGCTGACCACCAGCACCGCCTCGCCCCGGTGCTGGTCGGCGATCTCCTCGAGCACGCCGGCCGCGCGGCTCACGATGTCGGCGATCACCTCGCCGCCGTCGATGGCCGCCTCGTCGTCGCCGTCGGCCCAGGCCCGGAACACCGCACCGATCACGGCGGCCTCGTCGGCGTCCGAGCCGGCCAGCGACCCGACGCCGTACTCCCGCAGGCCCTCGCGGACCACCACGTCGACGCCCAGGGCGGCCGCCGCGATCTCGGCGGTCTGAACGGCACGCGACAGCGGGCTGGTCCAGACCCGGGCGATGCGCTCTCCGCGCAGCGCCTCGGCGAGCCCACGGGCCTGCTCGCGCCCCTCGGCCGACAGGCTGCCGCCGTCGTCGGTGACGAGGGAAGTCTCGTAGTCCGCGAGCCCGTGCCGGGCCAGGAAGACCCGGGTCGGGCACTGGAGGTCGCTCATGTCCTCACGCTAACGCGCGCTCAGTCGAGGTCGTTGGCCCTGCGGATCACGTCGACGATGCCGCCCATGATCTCGGTCAGCCCGAAGTCCTTGGGGGTGTAGACGGCGGCCACGCCGAGCTCACGGAGCCTGCGTGCGTCGGAGTCGGGGATGATCCCGCCGACGATCACCGGCAGGTCACCGGAGCCGGCCTCCGCGAGACCTTCGAGCACCGACGGCACCAGCTCCATGTGCGAACCGGAGAGGATGGAGAGGCCCACGCAGTGGACGTCCTCGGCGACCGCCGCGGCCACGATCTGCTCGGGCGTGAGCCGGATGCCCTGGTAGATCACCTCGAAGCCGGCATCACGCGCGCGTACGGCGACCTGCTCGGCGCCGTTGGAGTGGCCGTCGAGCCCCGGCTTCCCGACCAGGAGGCGCAGTCGGCCACCCTGGTTGCCGGAGAGCTCCGCGCCCGTGGCTCGCACCCGCTCGCGCACTGCGGCCAGCTCCGCGCCCGACTCGGCGACCCCCACGGCTCCCGACACTCCCGTCGGGGCCCGGAACTCGCCGAAGACCTCGCGCAGGGTGCCGGCCCACTCCCCCGTGGTGGCGCCTGCCCGGGCCGCGTCGAGGGTCGCCGCCATCAGGTTCGCCGTCGTCTTGGCGTCCCTGGCGAGCCGGGCCAGCGCCGACTCGACTGCCGCATCGTCGCGCTGGGCCTTCCACTCCTCGACCGACCTGAGGGCAGACCGCTCGGCCTCGGGATCGGGGGCCATGATGGCGGCGTCGAGGTCGGCCGTCAGGGGCGACGGCTCGGTGGACTCGTACCTGTTGACCCCGACGACGACCTCCTCACCCGACTCGATCCGGCCTCGGCGCGCAGCGTGCGCGGATACCAGCTCCTGCTTCATGTAGCCGGACTCCACGGCCGCGATCGCCCCGCCGAGGGCCTGCACCCGGTCCATCTCGGCTCTCGCTCCGGCCACCAGCTCGGCCACCTTCGCCTCGATCACCGTGGAGCCGTCGAAGATGTCGTCGTACTCGAGCAGGTCCGACTCGAACGCCAGCACCTGCTGCATCCGCAGCGACCACTGCTGGTCCCAAGGTCGCGGCAGCCCGAGCGCCTCGTTCCACGCCGGCAGCTGGACGGCGCGCGCGCGGGCGTTCTTGGACAGCGTCACGCCCAGCATCTCGAGCACGATCCGCTGCACGTTGTTCTCGGGCTGGACCTCGGTGAGCCCCAGGGAGTTGACCTGTACGCCGTAGCGGAACCGTCGCATCTTGGGGTCCTGCACGTCGTAGCGCTCGCGGGTGATCTCGTCCCACAGCTCGACGAACGCCCGCATCTTGCACGTCTCCTCGACGAACCTGACACCGGCGTTGACGAAGAAGGAGATCCGGCCGACGACCTGCTCGAAGTCGGCCTCGTCGACCTGGCCCGACTCCTTCACCTGGTCGAGCACCGCGATCGCCGTGCAGAGCGCGTAGGCCAGCTCCTGCGCGGGCGTCGCCCCCGCCTCCTGCAGGTGGTAGCTGCAGATGTTGATCGGGTTCCACCTCGGGATCTGGTGGACGGTGTAGGCGATCATGTCGCCGGTCAGGCGCAGCGAGTGCTCCGGTGGGAACACGTAGGTGCCGCGCGAGAGGTACTCCTTGATGATGTCGTTCTGGGTGGTGCCGGCCAGCTGGGCCGCGACCTCGGCGGGGTCGAGGTCGGGGTTCTGCTCCTCCGCGGCCACCTGGTACATGGCCAGCAGCCACATCGCCGTCGCGTTGATCGTCATCGAGGTGTTCATCGCAGTCAGCGGGATGTCGTCGAAGAGCCGGCGCATCTCCCCCAGGTGCGGCACGGGTACGCCGACCTTGCCGACCTCCCCGCGCGCCAGCGGGCTGTCGGGGTCGTAGCCGGTCTGGGTGGGCAGGTCGAAGGCCACCGAGAGCCCGGTCTGGCCCTTCGCGAGGTTGGCGCGGTAGAGCGCGTTCGACGCAGCGGCCGTCGAGTGCCCGGCGTACGTCCGCATCACCCAGGGCCGGTCCTTCGCGGCGGGCCCGGCCGGGTCACTCGGGGAGAGCTCAGTCATGGGGACGAGAGTATGGCTGTGGTTACCACCGCGTAACCGGTCTGCGTGTGGGAATCCCCACGTGCGGCTCAGGCGGAGGCTGCTCGGCGCTCCACCTCGACCACCCGGATCAGCCGGGAGATGTGCAGCATGCGGCGCACATGGGGGCCGCAGCCGCGCAGCGTGAGCCGGTGCCCGTGCCGCATCGCCTCTCGTGTCGCCACCGCGAGCACCCTCAGCGCGGTCACGTCGACGGTGGTCACGTGGGTCATGTCGATCACGACGTCCGAGTCGTGTCCGAGGAGGTTCTCCTCCAGATGCTCATATAGCGCTGCCCGCAACGCCCAGGTGTTGCGCACGTCGAAATCGCCTCTCAGCACGAGCGTCGGACCGTCCCTGATGATGTCCACGTGTCCTCCCAAATCCGACGTCCCCAGCGCCGGTCCCCGCCACCGCCTGCGTGACGCCCGCCCTGCTGCACCCGGCCCCCACCGACTGCAGTTCCTGACCCCTATGACGCTGTGATACCTCACCCGGTTGCGTCTGCGCCTCACCTTTTTCGGCCTGTCTGGCCGGCCCTCCACGCGGCAGCCGGATACCGGACATGGCATCGGACCGGCGTTCGCCATGTGGCGGGTGTGACTGCTGTGACGTGCTGGAGGAGGCACGTGGACAGGCCGGGACGCGCACTACGCTCGGCCTCATGGTCAACCTCACCCGGATCTACACCCGCACCGGCGACGCCGGCACCACCCGACTGGGCGACATGAGCGAGACGTCCAAGACCGACCTCCGGCTGGCGGCGTACGCCGACGTCGACGAGGCCAACGCCTCGCTGGGCGTGGCTCTCGCCTGTGGGGACCTCGAGGCCGGCGTGACCGACCTGCTGGTCCGGGTCCAGAACGACCTGTTCGACGTCGGCGCGGACCTGTGCACGCCGGTCGTCGCCGACCCGGAGTTCCCGCCGCTTCGAGTCGAGCAGGGCTACGTCGACCGGCTGGAGGGCTGGTGCGACACCTACAACGAGCCGCTGCCCAAGCTGCGCTCGTTCATCCTCAACGGCGGCACGCCCGGCGCGGCCCACCTGCACGTGTCCCGCACGGTCGTACGCCGGGCCGAGCGGTCCGGCTGGGCGGCCTGGGCCGAGCACGAGGACACCATGAACGTGCTCGCGCTGACCTACCTCAACCGCCTCTCGGACCTGTTGTTCATCCTCGCCCGGCACGCCAACCGCGAGCAGGGCGACGTGCTCTGGAAGCCCGGGGGCGAGCGGGGCTGATCCAGTTCCAGGCTCCGCGTGTCGCCCTGGGCCGCACCGGGCAGGCGCAGATACCTCAACGGGGGCATGCCCCGGCGCACCCGGCGTGCTCCAATGGCCGCGGACCACCGAGCCCGGAGGGGGAGACTCATGCGTCCCAAGTCTCGCCTGCCCAGGATCGGTCTCAGGATCGCGCTCCTGGTCGCTGTGGCATCCGGCCTCCTCGCGTCACCCTCGTCACCCTCGTCGGCCGAGCCGACCTGGCTGACCGGTCCCGCCAGCATCTCCGACGGGAGCCAGAACGCCCAGGCGCCCGAGGTCGTGCTCGACCGGGCGGGCAACGCCACGGCGGTGTGGCTGCACTTCAACGGCGCGGCGAACGTCGTCCAGGCCTCGACCCGCCCGGCCGGCGGGTCGTGGTCGGGTCCGGTCACGCTCGCGTCGATCGGACAGCACCTGCTGCCGACTGAGGTGCGCCTGGCGGTCGACGACGGTGGCCGGGTGACCGCCGTCTGGGCCCGGCAGGACGCTTCGCACCAGGTGGTCACGACCGCGAGCCGCCCTGCCGAGGGGACCTGGTCGGCACCCGAGGCAGTCTCCGAGCCGGGCCTGGACTCTCGGCTGCCGGACGTGGCCGCCCTGCCCGGTGGCGGAGTGGTGGTCGCGTGGCAGCGCCACACCTCCGACAGCCGCGAGGTCGTGGCGGCCGTGCAGGCTCCCACGGGCACGTGGAGCACCCCGAGCCGTCTGTCCGCCGTCGGCCAGGACGCCCACGAGCCCCGCGTCGTCGCAGACGCCTCGGGTGACCTGACGGCCGCTTGGCTGCGGTCCGACGGGTCCCAGGACGTCGTACAGGCCGCTCGGCGCCCGAGCGCCGGTGCGTGGTCCGGCCCGGTGGACCTCTCGGGCGGCGGTCGCCACGTCTATGCCCTCCGCCTCTCGGGCGACCGCGACGGCAACGTAGCCGCGGCGTGGACCTGGGGCGACGTGCTCACCGACGTCGTGGCCCAGGCGAGCTCGCGGCCGGCGGGTGCCGGCTGGAGCACGCCCTCGACGCTGTCCGCGGGCGGCCAGCAGATCGAGTCGATCGACATCTCCGCCCGCCCCGGCGGCGGGGCCACCGCCGCGTGGTCGCGGGGCACGGGGTCGACGTTCGTCATCGCGTCCTCGAGCGGTTCCGCCACGGGGTCGTGGTCGGCAGCGACCACCATCTCCGGCGGCGGTGACGCGGCCTTCGCCCCCGACCTCGACACGGCACCCGACGGGACCACCACCGTCGTGTGGAAGCGCTTCAACGGCAGCCACCACGACATCCGGGCGGTCAGGATGCGTGGCGGCTCGCAGAGCGCAGCCGTCACCCTCTCCGGCCCTCGCGACGTCGGCGACCCCGAGATCGCGGTCGACCCGGCCGGCAACGCCTGCGTCGTCTGGACCGACGCCCTGGGCGCCAGCACCACGCAGGCCACCGGGCTCGATGCCGCAGGACCCGTGCTCGCCCGTCCCGGGATCCCGGCCACCGGCACCGTCGGAGAGCCGCTCGAGTTCTCCGTCACCGGGTACGACGCCTGGTCGCCGGTCAGCTCGACCACCTGGAGCTTCGGCGACGGGGGCACCGCCGACGGAGCCACCGTCAAGCACAGCTACGACACCACCGGCACCTACCCGGTCACCGTCACCGCGACCGACAAGGTCGGCAACGCCAGCACCATGAGCGGCACTGTCACCGTGGTCCCCGGCGACGTCGAGGCGTCGGAGCCCCCCGAGACCGCACCCACCCCCACCACCGGGACCCCACCCACCCCGAGCGCCGGGACCCCACCCAAGATCACCCGGCTCGCGCTGACGACGAAGAGGATCACGGCCTCGGCAGCCGACGTCGCGCGAAGGACGCGGGCGAGGATCACTCTCACGACCGGCGCCCAGGTCGCCATCGAGCTCACCCGGCTCCGGGCTCCGGGCGAGCCCCGGCGCAAGAGCTTCACCGCGACGCTGGCCAGGAGCCTGCCCGCCGGCACCTCGTTCGTGGTGCTGCGTGCCACGGTGCA
This sequence comes from Nocardioides sp. LHG3406-4, assembly GCF_049897745.1. Lineage (NCBI taxonomy): Bacteria > Bacillati > Actinomycetota > Actinomycetes > Propionibacteriales > Nocardioidaceae > Nocardioides > Nocardioides sp. LHG3406-4. Next base: position 359,475 of record NZ_JAFCWV010000003.1, on the reverse strand, counting down.
CGGCAAGAGGCTCCCGCCCGGCCGCTACCGGATCACGGTGCTCGCCCGCAACGCCGCCGGGACGAGCCCCGCCCGAACGGTGCGCCTGAGCGTCGTCAGCCGCTGAGCCGCACTGGCTGCCGGGCGGCGGGGACGGCCAGCGCAGCCGGGACGAGGACGCAGGCGACCACGAGCAACGAGCTGAGCGTGCCCACCTCGTCGCCGAGGAACCCGAGCAGCGGCGGGCCGGCAAGGAAGGCGGCGTAGCCGATCGTCGAGACCACGCTGACGCGTGCCGCCGCGTGCGAGGGGTCGTCGGCCGCCGCACTCATGCCGACGGGGAAGCCCAGTGCCGCCCCCGCACCCCACAGCACGATGCCGACCGCGACCACGGCAGGGTGCTGGCCGAACACGATCAGCACGACGCCGAGTCCGGCTGCCGCCATGGTCGACCACAGGACTCCCACCCGGCCGAACCTGTCGATGAGGTCGGTGCCGACGAACCGGCAGCCCGTCATCGCGGCCACGAACAGTGCGAAGCCGGCGACCCCCACCGGGTGCGAGACGTCGTAGCCGTCGACGAGCGCTACCGCGAGCCAGTCGTTGGCCGTGCCCTCGGTGAGGGCGAGCGCGAGCACCATGACGCCGATGACGATGGTGCGCGGCTCGAGCCAGGCCCGGTACGCCCCCGGGCGCTCCTCGTGCGAGAGGTCCGGGATGGGCAGGAAGGACCTCGAGGTCGACCACACCAGGCCGCACGAGGCTGTGGCCACGACCCCGAGGTGCCAGGAGGCGGGCGCATCCAGGCCCACGAGACCAGCACCCGCGAGTGCGCCCACGACGGTGCCGAGGCTGAACCCGGCGTGGAAGCGAGGCATGATCGAGCGGCCGAGGTGGCGCTCGACCTCGGCACCCTCGACGTTCATCGCGACGTCCCAGACGCCGATTCCGAGCCCGTAGACGAACAGCCCGGCTGCCGGTCAGGGGCAGGAGGATGCCCAGTCCGATCGCGGCACCGATCAGGCCCAGGCCCGCGGCCAGCGCACCCATCCGGACGACTCGCACGGTCCCCCACGCGGTGATCGCCGCCCCCGTCGTGGGCAGGGCCAGGAGCGACCCGACGGCGATGGTGAGGAGGAGCAGGCCCAGCGACCCGTTGGAGAGGTCGAAGCTGGAGCGAGCCTCCGGGATGCGCGACACCCACGTCGAGAAGCAGAGCCCGTTGAGGAAGAACGAGAGACCCACCGCGTTGCGCGCTGCCGGGGACCCCGCGGTCACCACTGCCGGACGCCCCCAGGGGGACCGGCCTCGAGCCACGACTGGAACCCCGTCAGCGACGACGGGTCCATGGCCAGCTCCAGCTGCCCGTAATCGGTGGTGCAGGAGACCACGACGTGGTCGGCGTACAGCGACATCTGCTCGACGCCCGAGGGGTCCCGGCGGCCCGCGTAGGCGAGCTGCCCACGCTGCCACACACGCTTGGGCCTGGGCGAGAGCGAGAAGATGCGGAACCACTCCAGCGTGTCACCGGAGTAGCGCCCGAGCCCGAGCAGCCACCCGCGACCCGCGCGCCCGGTGCGGATGCGGTAGCTCAGCTCGAAGGTCCCACCGTGTCGGGCGAGCAGGCGGCGACGCACGATGAGCGCGATGCCGTAACACAGGACGAGTACCAAGACGATGCCGGCTGAGTCCAGCAGCCATTGCCATACCGGCATCCAGCCCTCCTGCACCCTCGTCGTCTCGGGACTCCGGGGCCGCGGCAGTCACAGACCAGACATGCCCCCCAGGCCTGCGACCTGAGGGGCAACCCCTGAAATCCAGCAGGGTGAGCCACGGTTTCCCGTGCGCTCACCCTACTGGTGGAGTTCGGTCTCGAATCAGGAGGCCATCTCGACAGCTCGGATCCGGGCCTCGGCCCGGCGGACCGCCTCCTGCGCCTCGTCGTCGTTCTCGCCCAGGGCCTTGGCCCGCTCGAGATCCTGGCGTGCCTTCTCCAGGTCGATCTCGTGGGACATCTCGGCGTGCTCGGACAGGATCGAGACACGGTTGTGCGCCACCGAGAGGAAGCCGGCGTCCACGGCCGCGACCCAGGTCTCCCCGTCGGCGGTCTGCACGTCGACGACACCCTCGATGATCACCGCCAGCATCGGCGCGTGGTTCGGCAGGATGCCGACGTCGCCCTCCGTGGTGCGCGCGATGACCATCTTCGCCTCCCCCGACCACACGAGGCGGTCGGCGGCGACGAGCTCGACCCGCAGCTGGGCGTCACTCATCACAGGCTCTTCTGGATCTCAGACCACTTCGCCTCGACGTCGTCGAGACCGCCGCACATGAAGAACGCCTGCTCGGCGACGTGGTCGTACTCACCGGCGGCGATCTTGTTGAACGCCTCGATCGTGTCGGCCACCGGGACCGTCGAGCCCTCGATGCCGGTGAACTGCTTGGCGACGTAGGTGTTCTGCGAGAGGAACCGCTGGATGCGGCGCGCCCGGAGGACGATGACCTTGTCCTCCTCCGACAGCTCGTCGACACCGAGGATGGCGATGATGTCCTGCAGCTCCTTGTTGCGCTGGAGGATCTGCTTGACCCGGATGGCGGCCTGGTAGTGGTCGTCACCGATGTACTGCGGGTCGAGGATCCGCGAGGTCGACGTCAGCGGGTCGACCGCCGGGTAGATGCCCATCGAGGCGATGTCACGCGACAGCTCGGTCGTGGCGTCCAGGTGGGCGAACGTCGTGGCCGGGGCCGGGTCGGTGTAGTCGTCGGCGGGCACGTAGATCGCCTGCATCGAGGTGATCGAGTGACCGCGCGTCGAGGTGATCCGCTCCTGCAGCTGCCCCATCTCGTCGGCGAGGTTGGGCTGGTAGCCCACGGCCGAGGGCATCCGCCCGAGCAGCGTGGAGACCTCGGAGCCGGCCTGGGTGAACCGGAAGATGTTGTCGATGAAGAGCAGCACGTCCTGCTGCTGCACGTCGCGGAAGTACTCCGCCATCGTGAGCGCCGACAGGGCGACCCGCAGGCGGGTGCCCGGCGGCTCGTCCATCTGGCCGAAGACGAGGGCGGTCTGACCGATGACGCCGGCCTCCTCCATCTCGGCGATCAGGTCGTTGCCCTCACGGGTCCGCTCGCCGACACCGGCGAACACCGACACCCCACCGTGGTCCTTCGCGACCCGCGCGATCATCTCCTGGATGAGCACGGTCTTGCCGACGCCGGCACCACCGAACAGGCCGATCTTGCCGCCCTGGACGTACGGCGTGAGCAGGTCGATGACCTTGATGCCGGTCTCGAACATCTGGGTCTTGGACTCCAGCTGGTCGAAGGCCGGGGGCCGGCGGTGGATGCCCCAGCGCTCCTTGACGTCGAGCGTCTCGCCCTCGGCGAGGTTGAGGCAGTCGCCGGTGGTGTTGAACACCTTGCCGAGCGTCACGTCGCCCACGGGCACGCTGATCGACTCGCCGGTGTCGGTCACCTGGGCACCGCGCACCAGTCCGTCGGTGGGGCGCATGGAGATGGCGCGCACCATGCCGTCACCGATGTGCTGGGACACCTCGAGGATGATGGTCTGGGTCTCGTCGTTCAGGGTCAGGTCGACCTCGAGCGCGTTGTAGATCCCAGGCATCGCGTCGGTCGGGAACTCGATGTCCACGACCGGGCCGATGACGCGGGCGATGCGGCCGACGCCGCCGCCCTTGGTGCCTTCCGTCGTCTCTTCAACAGTGGCAGTCATGTCTCTCACTCACTCCCGGCTTGTGCGTCGGCAAGGGCGTTCACGCCGCCGACGATCTCGCTGATTTCCTGGGTAATGCCAGCCTGACGAGCCTGGTTGGCGATTCGCTTGTACTTCTTGATGAGCTCGTCGGCGTTGTCGGTCGCGGACTTCATCGCCTTCTGTCGGGCAGCCAGCTCGGAGGCGGCGGCCTGCAGCAGCGCGAAGAAGATCCTGCTCTGGACGTAGCGCGGGAGCAGGGAGTCGAGCACCTCGGCAGGCGAGGGCTCGAACTCGTAGAGCGGCAACAGGTCGTCGTCACCGGGCTTCTCCTCGCCCTCCACGACCTCCAGTGGGAGGAGGCGGACGGCGGTGGGCTCCTGGACCAGCATCGACCGGAAGCGCGTGTAGACCACGTGCACCTCGTCGACGCCCTGGGGTGCGTCCTCGGGGGTCTCGTCGTCGTCGCCGAGGAACGCCTCGATGAGCGTGGCGCCGATGTCAGCGGCGACGTCGTACGTCGGCTGGTCGGAGAAGCCCGTCCACGCCTGCACCACGGGGCGCTGGCGGAACTTGAAGTAGGCCTCGCCCTTGCGGCCGGTGATGTAGAGGTCGACCTCCTTGCCCTCGCCCTTCAGCTTCTCGACGAGGCGCTCGGCCTCCTTGAGAACGTTGGAGGAGTAGGCACCGGCGAGACCCCGGTCGCTGGTCACGACCAGGAGTGCTGCCCGCTTGGGGTTCTCGGGCTCGGTGGTCAGCGCGTGCTCGACGTTTGAGAACGTCGCCACGGCCGACACCGCTCGGGTCAGCTCACGGGCGTACGGCGCGGCCGACTGGGCTCGCTGCTGCGCCTTGATGATGCGGGACGCGGCGATGAGCTCCATGGCACGCGTGATCTTCTTCATCGACTCCGTCGACTTGATCCGCGCGCGGTACTCGCGTACCGAGAGAGCCATGGTCAGCCCCGCTTCTGCTTGACGATCTGCTCCTGCTCGACGTCCTCGTCCTCGAGGGCGACGTGCGCCTCCTGGCCGGCCTTGATCGACTGGCCGTCGGAGGTCTCGAACTGGTCGAGGAAGGAGTCGTACGCCGAGCTGAGCTCCGACTCGGTGGAGTCCTCGAACTTCGTCGTCTCGCGGATCCCGGCGAGGATGCCCTCGTGCGAGCGGCGCAGGTAGTCGAGGAACTCCTGCTCGAAGCGGCTGACGTCGTCGGTCGGGACGTTGTCGAGGCGTCCCGACGTGCCGATCCACAGCGAGACCGTCATCTCCTCCAGCGGGTACGGGGAGTACTGCGGCTGCTTGAGCAGGGCCATCAGGCGCTGGCCGCGGTCGAGCTGCTGGCGCGAGGCGGCGTCGAGGTCGGACGCGAACATCGCGAAGGCCTCCATGGCGCGGAACTGCGCCAGGTCGACCTTCAGCGATCCGGTGACGGCCTTCATCGCCTTGGTCATCGCCGAGCCACCCACGCGCGAGACCGAGACACCCACGTCGATGGCCGGCCGCTGGTTGGCGGCGAACAGGTCGGACTGCAGGAAGATCTGGCCGTCGGTGATCGAGATGACGTTGGTCGGGATGAACGCCGAGACGTCGTTGGCCTTGGTCTCGATGATCGGCAGGCCGGTCATCGAGCCCTTGCCCATGTCGTCGGACAGCTTCGCGCAGCGCTCCAGCAGGCGGGAGTGCAGGTAGAAGACGTCACCCGGGTAGGCCTCGCGACCCGGCGGGCGACGCAGCAGCAGCGACACGGCGCGGTAGGCCTCGGCCTGCTTGGTCAGGTCGTCGAACACGATCAGGACGTGCTTGCCGTCGTACATCCAGTGCTGGCCGATGGCCGACCCGGTGTACGGCGCGAGGTACTTGAAGCCCGCGGAGTCCGACGCCGGCGAGGCGACGATCGTGGTGTACTCCAGGGCGCCGGCCTCCTCGAGGGCGCCACGCACGGAGGCGATGGTCGAGCCCTTCTGGCCGATGGCGACATAGATGCAGCGCACCTGCTTGTCCGGGTCGCCGGACTCCCAGTTCTGCTTCTGGTTGATGATCGTGTCGATGGCGATGGTGGTCTTGCCGGTCGCACGGTCGCCGATGATCAGCTGGCGCTGGCCGCGGCCGATCGGCGTGAGCGAGTCGATCGCCTTGATGCCGGTGGCGAGCGGCTCGTGCACCGACTTGCGGGCCATCACCGAGGGAGCCTGGATCTCCAGGGCGCGACGACCGCTGGTCTCGAGCTCGCCGAGGCCGTCGATCGGCACGCCGAGCGGGTCGACGACCCGGCCGAGGTAGCCGTCGCCGACGGGCACGGAGAGGATCTCGCCGGTGCGGCGCACCGCCTGGCCCTCCTCGATCTTGTCGAAGTCACCGAGGACCACGACGCCGATCTCCCGGGTGTCGAGGTTCAGGGCGATGCCCAGGGTGCCGTCCTCGAACTCGAGCAGCTCGCTGGCCATGACCGAGGGCAGGCCGCTCACCCGGGCGATGCCGTCCGCGGCCTCGGCCACGGTGCCGACCTCTTCCTTGCTGGCCGTCTCGGGCTTGTAGTCCGACACAAAGCGCTGCAGCGCGTCCCGGATCTCGTCCGGACGAATCGTTAGCTCCGTCATTTCTAGTCCTGACTTCTCGTCTGCTCGATGAGTTCTGGGTGGTCAGCCGGCAAGTTGGCGGCGGGCGTCGTCGAGGCGGCTGACCACGGTGCCGTCGATGACGTCGTCACCGATCTCGACACGGATGCCGCCGATGACGTCGGGGTCGACGACGACGTTGAGGTGGATCTCCCGGTCGTACTGGCGCGACAGGGCGTCGGTGAGGCGCTGGATGTCACCGTCGGCGAGCGGGTGGGCCACGCGGACGGTGGCCACCTTCTCGCCGTGTAGCTCTGCTGCTACGTGCTGGTACGTCGTCAGCGCGACGCCCACGGTCCGGTAGGTCCCCGCCAGCGCGTGCTTGGCCAGGGTGACCGTGGCAGGCAGCGCCTTGTCGGCCATCAGCCCGTCGAGCAGGCTCACCTTGTCGTCGACCGACCGCGACGGGTCCGAGAGCGCGTCGCGCAGCTCGGGTGCGTGGTTGACGGTCTGCGCGAAGGAGAACAGCTCGTCGGCCAGCCGGCCCGAGTCGCTGCCGGCGGACGTGACGACGGCAACCTCGCTCAGGCTCTCGAGGGCGTCGGCGAGGTCACGCGTGCGGGTCCAGCGCTGAGCGACCGCCGCGTCGACGACCGATCCGGCCGCGCCGTCGATCTTGCCGTCGAGGATCTGGCGCACCAGACCCTGCTTGGCCTCGGCCGGCAGTGACACGTCCGTGGCGACCCTGCGCAGGGACGCCTCGCGCCGGAGCAGCTGCGAGACGCCGAACAGGTCGTCGCCGGCCCGCTTGGCCGCGTCCACGTCGCCGGAGAGCTGCTCGTCGAGCAGCTCCCTGAGGGCGGCGTACGCCCCGGCCGAGGCACCTCGGAACGACATCAGCTGGCGCCTTCCAGCTCGGCGAGGAAGCGCTCGACCACGCGGCTCTGACGAGCCTCGTCGTCCAGGCTCTCGCCGACGATGCGACCGGCCAGACCGGTGGCGAGGCTGCCGACCTCGGCACGCAGCGAGGTGACCGCCTGCTGGCGCTCGGCCTCGATCTGTGCCTTGCCGTGCTCCACGATGCGGCTGGACTCGGCCTGCGCCTGCTCCCGCATCTCGGCCACGATCTGGGCACCCTGCTCACGCGCCTCCTCACGGATGCGCGCGGCCTCGTGCCTGGCGTCGGCCAGCTGCTTCTGCAGCTCTGCGAGCTTGGCGTCGGCCTCGGCCTGCTTGGTCTCCGCCGCAGCCAACCCGCCCTCGATCGACTGGGTGCGCTCGGCGAAGGTCTTCTCGAAGCCCGGGACGACGTACTTCTTGACCAGCCAGAAGAGGATGGCGAAGACGACGAGCGAGAGAACGATCTCGACCGGGTGCGGGACGAGGGGGTTGAGCGTGTGCTCTTCCTCGGCCGCCCGGAGGATCACAGTCTGCATTGGCAGGTCCTTCTATCGGTCGGTGGTCGCCGGACGGTCAGTTGAGGACGAACGCGAGGGCGATACCGATGATGGCGAGAGCCTCGGCAAGGGCGAAGCCCAAGATGGCGATCGACTGCAGGCGGCTCTGGGCCTCCGGCTGACGCGCGACACCACTGATGTAGGCGGCGAAGATCAGGCCGATGCCGACGCCGGGGCCGATGGCCGCCAGGCCGTAGCCGATCATGTTGAGCGAGCCGTTGAGTTCACCGGTCACGGCGAGTTCCTTTCGGTTGGTACTGCTTTTGTTCGAACGTGTGGGTCGGACAGGGGTGGAGCGGTCTCTCAGTGCTCGTCGGCGACGGCACCGGAGATGTACATGGCGTTCAGGAGCACGAAGACGTACGCCTGCAGGAACTGCACCAGCAGCTCGAGGAAGGCGATGAGGACGAAGAGCACCCAGGCGAGGATGCCGACCGGGGCGTACGCCAGCGACATCTCGAAGATGAGGTACTGGCCGCCGAGCGCGAAGAGGATCAGCAGCAGGTGGCCGGCCAGCATGTTGGCGAAGAGTCGGAGGGCGAGCGTGACGGGGCGGACCACGATGTTGGAGAGGAACTCCAGCGGGACCAGCAGGCCGAGGATCGGGCCGCTGATGCCGGCGGGCACCGACTGCAGCTTGAGGTAGCCCACGAAGCCGTGCTTCTTGATGCCCACCGCGTTGTAGATCACCCAGCTGAGCAGCGCGAGACCGTAGACCATCCCCGAGCGCGACAGCGTCGGGAACTGGATGAACGGGATGGTCGCGAAGACGTTGTTGAGCAGGATGAAGAAGAACAGCGCGAAGAGGTAGGGCACGAAGCGCATGAAGTCTTGACTGCCGATGATGTCGCGGCCCATCGAGTTGCGCACGAAGGAGTAGGCCTCCTCGCCGACGAACTGCAGCCGGCCCGGCACCATGGCCCGGCGGCGCGAGGCGACGTAGAAGAACACGAAGACGATCGCGGCGGCCAGCACCAGCTGGAGCATCGGCTTGGTGACGCCGAGGTACATCGTCTCGCCCATGAACCCGAACGTCTTGTCCGCCCCGATGGGAGGCAGGTTGAAGTCGCCGGGGCCCGGGGGCGTGAAGTCACTCTTCAGTGACATGGCGATCATGCTCACGGAGTCTCCTGTGTCTGCGTCTGCTGCGAAACGATGGTTCGTGCTGCGGGCACTACTGCTTGGTGTTCCATGGTGCGTTGAAGCGCTTCCAGGTCATGTAGATCCCCAGACTGACGCCAGCGAGAATGCCGACGACCGCGAGGAAGCTGGTGTTCAGCCAACGGTCCAGCCCCCACCCAATGAGTCCGTAGACGAGCACCCCGGAGACGAGGTACCCGAATGCGTGCCACGGGTCGCCCTTCGGCATGTCGTCGGGGTGCGGTGACGGAGGAGTCTGCTGTGCCATCGCGCCCCGGACAATAGCAGTCCGCGCGGGTCATCGCGCACCCACGTCGGGTCGCTCGACGGTGCCTTCGGGCACCGAGGAGGCGGGCAGGTCGTAGACCGGGATGCGGGCGCGAGTGGTCAGCCAGATCTGCCCGATCAGCCAGGTCACCGTCACGGCGATGACCCCGGCAGCCAGCCAGCGGCGGTCGAGCGTCTCGTCGAGCAGGCCCGAGCGGTTGAGGGCCACGAACACCAGCGCCATCACGACGACCTGGAGGGTGTAGGTCAGCATCGCGACGAGGAGGGACGCGCTGGGCATCGCTCGAGCGACCGCGTCGACCGAGAAGGACCCGACCATGAAGACCGCGAGCGCGAGAGCGGCGCCGGTGAGGGCGCCGTACGCGGCGGTGGATCCGGCCGCGAGCCCACCGACGACGGTGATGGCGATGGCAACGACGAGGCCGGCAGCGGCCGCACCGAGGAGCACGGACATGCCCTGCGGGCGGGTGACCTGCTTCGACTCGGTCGTCATCACGGCGGCCGTTCTGTGGAGGGACTGCGGGCGGCACCCGGGCTGTGCTCCGGGTGCTCGTGAAAGTTATCACAAAGTCCCCGGGCGGGCCAAAGTCAGCCCTCCTCGTGCTCCTCCGCCCGCGCCAGCACCGGCTTGTTGACCCGCGGCAGCACGAACGTCAGGGCCACGGTGAACGCCGCCATCAGGGCGAGTGACGACCACATGAGCGGTCCCGTGTAGAGGCTCACGATCACCGCGCCGAAGCTGACCAGGCCGGCCCACAGCCACATGATGAAGACGGCGCGTCGCTGGGAGTGGCCGATCTCCAGCAGCCGGTGGTGGAGGTGCTGCTTGTCGGGCGAGAACGGCGACCGGCCCGCCCGGGTGCGCCGTACGACGGCCATCACGAGGTCGGCCAGCGGGACCAGGCACAGCGACACGGGCAGCAGCAGCGGGAGCAGCAGCAGCGCACCGGAGCGGCTGCCGTCGTCGGAGCGGGTGATGTCGGTGCCGTCGAACTGACCGGTGATCGTCACCGCACTCGCCGAGAGGACCAGCCCGATGAGCATCGACCCGCTGTCGCCCATGAACAGCCGCGCCGGATGGAAGTTGTGCGGCAGGAAGCCCGTGCACGCGCCCGCCAGGGCGGCCGAGAGGAGCGCCCCGGTGGTGGCGAGCGTGAACCCGTTCAGGTTGGCCAGCTGGTAGCAGAAGACGAAGAACGCCAGGGCGCCGATGCCCACCGCCCCCGCCGCCAGGCCGTCGAGCCCGTCGACGAAGTTCACGGCGTTCATGGTCGACACGACGATCAGCACGGTCAGCAGGGCGCCCTGCGCGGGGTCGAGCGACAGCTGGGCGCCGTCGGAGTTGGGGAAGTAGTAGAAGCGCACGCCGAAGTAGACGAGCAGGCCGGCCGCCAGCACCTGTCCGCCGAACTTGGTGAGGGCATCGATGTCGAACAGGTCGTCGACCACGCCCACGGCGCAGATCAGGGCACCCGCGATCAGCACCACGCCGGCGTCGCGGAACACGAACGGGTCGCTCCCGGAGAGGAACGGCAGCTCCCGCGCCACGAAGTACGCCGCGACCAGGCCTCCGAGCATGGCCAGCCCGCCGAGGTAGGGGATCGGCTCGGCGTGGACGTCACGGTCGCGGACCTCGGCCACCGCTCCCGTGCGCAGCGCGATCTCGCGGGCGATGACGGTCAGCAGGTACGTCGCGGTGGCGGCGACGAGGAAGACGAGGAGGTACTCGCGCATCAGCCCTCGTCGGTGAGGGTGGCGCCCAGCGGCTCGAGGACGGCGTTGAGCTCCTCGATGGCCAGCGCCCCCCGGCGCAGGATGCGGCCCCGGTCTCCGGTGGCGTCCACGATCGTCGACGGGTCGGCACCGCCGGTGGGGCCGCTGTCGATGATGACCGACACGGCGTCGCCGAGCATCGTCTCCGCCTCGTCCGCGTCGTGCGCGGCCGGCCGGCCGGTGACGTTGGCCGAGCTCACCGCGAGCGGCCCGGTGCGCTCGAGCACGGCGAGCGCGATCTCGTCGTCGGGCATCCGGAGGGCGACCGTGCCGCGCGTCTCTCCGAGGTCCCACTGCAGGGACGCCTGCTGGTGACACACCAGCGTGAGCGGACCCGGCCAGAACTCAGCGACCAGCGCGCGCGCCCAGCCCGGGACGTTGACGGCGAGGGCGTCGAGGGTCGTGGAGGCGCTCACCAGCACCGGCGGCGGCATGTCGCGACCCCTCCCCTTGGCGTCCAGCAGGCGCTGGACGGCCTCCGGGTCGAACGCGTCGGCGCCGACGCCGTAGACCGTGTCGGTGGGGAAGACCACCAGCTCCCCGCGACGGACGGCCAGGCTGGCCGCGTCGATGGCCGCCTCGAGCTCGTCGTCGGTGGTCGTCGGAAAACGCATGAGGGTCATCGTGCCAGTCGTGCCGTCACGAACCGCGCACGGCCGGCCAGGTCGTCGTGGTCGCGGACCTCCGACCACCGGCCCGCCCGGCTGAAGACCGCAGGCGCCGACGCGCCCTGGACGTCGGCATGCTCGGCGCCCACCAGTCCCCCGGGCCGCAGCAGCACGGCCGCCCGGCTCTCCAGGACGCGGATCGCGTCGAGCCCGTCGGCCCCGGAGAACAGCGCGAGGTGCGGATCGTGGTCGCGGGCCTCGGCAGCCACCGACTCCCACGCCTCCAGGGGGATGTACGGCGGGTTGCAGACGACCACGTCAACCTGACCGAGGATGTCGCCGAACGCATCGGCCATGTCGCCCTGTCGCAGGTCGACCCCGGTGCCGCGGAGATTGCGCTCCGCCCATGCGTGCGCGGCCTCGTCGAGCTCGACGGCGTGCACGCGTGCGTCCGGCACCTCGTCGGCCACCGCCTTCGCGATCGCCCCCGACCCGGTGCACAGGTCGACGACGACCGGCGCAGCAAGGGCGAGGGCTGCCTCGATGGCCCATCCCGCCAGCAGCTCGGTCTCGGGCCGCGGCACGAAGACGCCCGGCCCGACGGCCAGGTCGACGTGGCGGAAGCCGGTGGAGCCGGTGAGGTGCTGCAGCGGCTCGCGCTGGGCCCGGCGCGCCACCAGCGCGGAGAAGGCGGCACGCTGCGGGTCCCCGACGAGGTCGATCTCGTACAGGCGCCCCCGCGGGATGGCGTACACGTGGGCCAGCAGCGCGGCGGCGTCATGGTCGGGGCTCGCGACGCCGGCCTCGCGCAGCCGGTCGACCGCCTCGGCGAGCACTGCGGCGCGACGCGGCTGCATCAGGACTCGAGCGCGTCGAGCCGGGCCGCCAGGTCGGCCTGCACGCAGCTGTCGAGCACCGGTTGCAGGTCGCCGTCGAGCACCTGGTCGAGGTTGTAGGCCTTGTAGCCGGTGCGGTGGTCGGAGATGCGGTTCTCGGGGTAGTTGTAGGTGCGGATCCGCTCGGAGCGGTCGACCGTGCGGATCTGGCTCTTCCGTGCCGCGCTGGCCTCGGCGTTGGCCTCCTCCTCGGCCGCGGCGAGCAGCCTCGCCCGGAGGATGCGCATCGCCGACTCCTTGTTCTGCAGCTGGCTCTTCTCGTTCTGACAGCTGACGACGATGCCGGTGGGGAGGTGCGTGATGCGCACGGCGGAGTCGGTCGTGTTGACGCTCTGGCCGCCGGGACCCGACGAGCGGAAGACGTCGATGCGCAGGTCGTTCTCGTCGACGGTGACGTCGACGGGCTCGGCCTCGGGCATCACCAGCACGCCCGCCGCCGACGTGTGCACCCGACCCTGGCTCTCGGTGACCGGGACCCGTTGGACGCGGTGCACGCCGCCCTCGAACTTCAACAGGGCGTACGGCGCCTCGCCGGGCTCGGGCGTGCCCTTCGCCTTGACGGCCACGGTCACGGACTTGTAGCCGCCGAGATCGGACTCGGTGGCGTCAAGCACCTGGGTGCTCCAGCCCCGCGTCTCGGCGTACCGGGTGTACATGCGGAGCAGGTCGCCGGCGAAGAGCGCGGACTCCTCGCCGCCCTCGCCGGACTTCACCTCGAGGATGGCGTCCTTCGAGTCGGTGGCGTCGCGAGGCACCAGCAGATGCCGCAGCCGTTCCTCGGCGGTGACCAGCCGGAGCTCGAGCGGCTCGATCTCGGCCGCGAACGCGGAGTCCTCCTGCGCCAGCTCGCGGGCGGCGCCGAGGTCGTCGGTGATGGCCAGCCACTCGCGCCAGGCCGCGATCGTCGCCGACAGCTCGGCGTAGCGCTGGTTGAGGCGCTTGGCCAGCCGCTGGTCGGCATGGGTCTCGGGCGCGGCGAGGCGTCGCTCCAGCTCGGCATGCTCCTCGCTGAGCCCCTCCACTGCCTCGAACACGTGCACTCCTCGTCGTAGATCCGCCGTCACCTGCCGAAATGGCGAACGCCGGTCGCCCACATGGAGGTGGGGACCGGCGCTCGGACGGTGCTACTTGTCAGCGGTCTTCTTGGCGTAGCGGGCCTCGAAGCGGGCGACGCGACCGCCGGTGTCGAGGATCTTCTGCTTGCCGGTGTAGAACGGGTGGCACTGCGAGCAGACGTCGGCACGGAGCGAGCCCGACGTGGCAGTGCTGCGGGTGGTGAACGACGCACCGCAGGTACAGGTGACCTGGGTCTCGACGTACTCCGGGTGGATGTCCTTCTGCATGTGATTTCCTCTCGACCAAGGTCGCCGGGTCGTCCCCGCCTGTTGCGGGCACGTGAACCGGAACCAGCGCACAAGTGTGCCACCGGTCTGAACAGCGGTGCCAATCGGGACATTCCCGACCGGCGTCTCCCTCACTGGGTGCGCGACAGGAGGTTCTGCACGCGGGTGGCGAGCTCTCGGGGACTGAACGGCTTCGTGATGTAGTCGTCGGCCCCGGACTCGAAGCCGGTCTCGACGTCGGTCTCCTGGGCACGCGCCGTCAGCAGGATGACGGGGAGGTCGGCGAGAGCCGGGTCGTTGCGGATGACGCGCACCGCCTCGAGCCCGGACATCCCGGGCATCATCACGTCGAGCACGGCCAGATCGGGGCGTTGCGCCTGGCACGCCTCGATCGCGGCCGCCCCGTCGGCGACCGCCACGATGTCGTGACCAAGGGTCGACAACTTGAACTCCACCAGTTCCCTGATGTCGACGTCGTCGTCGGCTACCACGATCCGAGCCATCTGTGCCTGCCTTCCTCGTTGCGAGAGTCAAGGCGACCCTATCGGCCGGGATCGCGTCACGGCGGACGAATGAACGGACTGGCCGACGTACTGCGTGAGTACGCCGGCCCCCGTCGCCCGGAGCTCCCGGGCGAATGTGGTGCCGTCAGTCGCTCTGGCCGGAGACCGACGGCGTCGTCTTCTGGACCTGCATGAGGAACTCGATGTTGCTCTGCGACTTCTTGAGTCGCTCGAGCAGCAGCTCGAGGGCCTGCTGACCGTCGAGGCCGGAGAGCACGCGGCGCAGCTTCCACACGATCGCGGTCTCCTCCTTGCTCATCAGGAGCTCCTCGCGGCGGGTGCCGGACTGCACGGCGTCGATCGCCGGGAAGATCCGCTTGTCGGCGAACTCCCGGCGCAGGCGCAGCTCCATGTTCCCGGTGCCCTTGAACTCCTCGAAGATGACCTCGTCCATCTTCGAGCCGGTCTCGATGAGGGCAGTGGCAAGGATCGTGAGCGAGCCGCCGTTCTCGATGTTGCGGGCGGCTCCGAAGAACTTCTTCGGCGGGTAGAGGGCCGAGGAGTCGACACCACCGGAGAGGATGCGCCCGCTCGCCGGCGCGGCGAGGTTGTAGGCGCGGCCGAGCCGGGTGATCGAGTCGAGCAGCACGACCACGTCGTGTCCGAGCTCGACGAGGCGCTTGGCCCGCTCGATCGCGAGCTCCGCGACCATGGTGTGGTCACTGGCGGGCCGGTCGAACGTCGAGGCGATGACCTCGCCCTTGACGGTGCGCTGGAAGTCGGTGACCTCCTCCGGACGCTCGTCGACGAGCACGATCATCAGGTGGCACTCGGGGTTGTTGGTGCTGATGGAATTGGCGATCGACTGCAGCACCATCGTCTTGCCGGCCTTGGGCGGGGAGACGATCAGGCCGCGCTGGCCCTTGCCGATGGGCGCGGCGATGTCGATCACGCGACCGATCAGGTTGGTCTGCTCGGTCTCCAGGCGCAGCCGCTCACTGGCGTGCAGCGGGGTGAACTTGGAGAAGTCGAGCCGGTCGCGCATCGTCTCCGGCTCGGCGCCGTTGACGCTGTCGATGCGCACCATCGGGTTGAACTTCTCCTTGCGCTCGCCCTCGCGGGGCTGGCGCACCTGACCCAGGACGGCGTCGCCCCGGCGCAGGCCGAACTTGCGCACCATCGACAGCGAGACGTAGACGTCGTCGGTGCCCGGCAGGTATCCGCTCGTGCGGACGAACGCGTAGTTGTCGAGCACGTCGAGGATGCCGGCGGCCGGGACCAGCACGTCGTCCTCGAGGATCGTGGTGTCCGGCTCGTTGCGGTTGCCGCGGGCCACACCCGCGCCGCGGTCCCGGTCCCTGTCCCGGTCCCTGTCCCGGTCCCGCTCCCGGTCAGCCGGCTGGGGCCGGTCGCGGTCGCGACCCCGGCGGCGGCGGTTGCGGCGGCTGCCGCCGTCCTCGTCCCGATTGTCGCTGCGGTTGTCGGCCCGGTCGGCCCGGTTCTCCGTGCGGTCGGTGCGGTCGGTTTGGTCGACCCGGTTCTCGGTCCGCTCGCCCCGGTCGGCCCGGTTCTCGCTCCGGTCGGTGCGGTTCTCGGCCCGGTCGGTCCGGTCGGTCCGGTCGGCGCGGTTCTCGGCCCGGTCGGTCCGGTCGCCCCGGTCGGCGCGGTCGTTGCGGTTCTCGGCCCGGTCGGTCCGGTCGGCGCGGTCGGCGCGGTCGGCGCGGTTCTCGGTCCGGTCACTCCGGTCACTCCGGTCGCTGCGGCCCTCGGCACGGTCGGCACGACTCTGGTTGCCGTCCTGGGTGCGGGCCTGCCGCCCGTCCTGCCGCCCGTCCTGCTGCCCGTCCTGCTGGGCCCGGCTCGTCGCGTCGCGCGGGGTGTCCGCCCTCTCGGCCGGGGCCTGGGAAGGCGTCACGGGAGCCGTCTCGGTGACCGACCCCTCCGGGGTCGACGTCTCAGCCGAGGCCTTCTTCCGCTGCCGTGCCGGCTTCTCGCTCCTGGCGGCCGGCTGTGCGTCGCTGCTGGGCGCGCTGCTCTGTGTGGCGGCCCGGCTCGCGGACTGGCCCGCGGACTGAGCAGCCTTGATGGCGTCGACCAGCTGGGCCTTCTTCATCGACGAGGCGCCGGAGATCCCCATGCCGCCGGCCATCGACTTCAAGTCGGCCAGGAGCAGGGAGTTGAGTCCCCCGCCGCGCTTCTTCGGGGCACTGGCCGCGGGCGCAGGGGTGGATTCGATGGTGTCCGTCACGTGAGGTCCTTCCCACGTATCTGTGCCGACGAGTCTGAGCCGTCGGCATCGTCTGCGGTGCTTCCTCACCAGCGGGACCCCGCCGGGCCACCTCGGGCAGCCGTGTCGGCGGGTGCGCGACCGAGGTCGGCACGTTGATGAGGAAGGTTGCGCACCCGGTGCGATGGCGAACGCGTCATCGGATGGGGTGCTCACGCCGAATGGCGCGCCTTCAAGATACCACCGGCGCAGCCAAACGCCTCACCCGGCGCAGCACGCCTGCCGCGGGTGACCTCAGCCGACGAGGACGCCGCGCGCCTCCACGGCCAGGTGATGTGGCGTCCAGCCGAGCGGACAACGGGCCAGGAGAGAGTCCACCGAGGCCGCATCGGTGAACGCCAGGACCGTGGGCCCGGCGCCTGACACGACGGCGGCCACCCCGTCGGCGCGCAGGGCCTCCACCAGCCGGAGCGACTCCGGCATGGCCGGCGCGCGGTAGGACTGGTGGAGGTGGTCGCGGGTGGCCCGGAGCAGCAGCTCAGGGCGGCCGGCCAGTGCGGCGACGAGCAGCGCCGTGCTGGCGGAGTTGGCCGCCGCGTCGGCGTGGCGTACGACGTCCGGCAGCAGGCCGCGGGCAACGGAGGTCGCGACAGGCGTGGGCGGCACGAAGACGACGGTCGTCACGCGCGGGTCCACGGACGAGGCGACGGTGAAGAACTCGCCGTCGTCGTGACCGGAGATGGTGAAGCCGCCGAGGAGCGCCGGGGCCACGTTGTCGGGGTGCCCCTCCAGCTCGGCGGCGAGCTGGAAGAGAGCCTCGTCGTCGAGCAGCAGTGAGCCGCCGGCGACCAGCGCACGTGCCAGCGCCAGCCCGGCGACGATGGCCGCCGACGACGAGCCGAGCCCGCGACTGTGCGGGATGACGTTGCGACAGCGCAGCACGAGACCGGGTGGCCGGGCATCCATCGAGGCGAAGGCGGCGTGCATCGCCCGCACCACCAGGTGCGTCTCGTCCCGGGGCACGTCGTCTGCGCCGGCGCCCTCGACGTCGATGTCGAGCCCCGCCGGCGCGACGGAGGCACTGAGCTCGTCGCGCATCGACAGCGCGAGGCCGAGGGAGTCGAAGCCGGGCCCGAGGTTGGCCGAGGTGGCCGGCACGGTGACGCTGACGGCGTGGTCGACGAACGACACCATCAGGTCAGGCCGGCCGCCGCCGCGGCGGCGTCGACGTCGGCGTCCACCACCACGTCGACGAGGTCTCCGGTGCCCTCCAGCGCGGTCGAGGTGTCCTTCAGCCCATGCCCGGTCACCGTGATGACGACGGTCGAGCCGGCGAAGCTCTCACCCGCCGCCAGTGCGGCGAGCAGCCCGGCGACCCCGGTCGCCGAAGCCGGCTCGACGAAGACGCCGTCACGCCTGGCCAGCTCGGCCTGCGCCGAGAGGATCTGGGCGTCGGAGAGTGCGGCGAATCCGCCACCGGACTCGGTGGCAGCCGCCTCGGCGAGCTTCCACGAGGCGGGGTTCCCCACGCGGATCGCGGTGGCCTTCGTCTCCGGGTCCGGGAACGGCTCACCGGTGACCAGCGGCGCGGCGCCCTCGGCCTGGAAGCCCAGCATCCTGGGCCGCTTCGTCGATCGGCCGAGTGCGGCGTACTCCTCGTAGCCCAGCCAGTAGGCCGAGATGTTGCCGGCGTTGCCCACGGGCAGGAGGTGGTGGTCGGGAGCGTCCCCCAGGAAGTCGACGACCTCGAAGGACGCGGTCTTCTGACCCTGCAGCCGCACCGGGTTGACGGAGTTGACCAGGGCGACCGGGTAGCTCCAGGCCAGCTGGCGCGCCAGGGTCAGGCAGTCGTCGAAGTTGCCGCGCACCATGATCACCTGCGCGCCGTGCATGATCGCCTGCGCCATCTTGCCGGCGGCGATCTTGCCCTCCGGCACGAGCACGAGCGGCTTGAGACCGGCTTTGGCGGCGTACGCTGCCATCGACGCCGACGTGTTGCCTGTGGAGGCGCACACCACTGCCGCGGCGCCTTCGTGCTTGGCCACCGAGATGGCCGCGGTCATGCCCCGGTCCTTGAAGGACCCGGTGGGGTTGTCCCCCTCGACCTTGAGCCAGACCTCGGCGCGGGCCTGGGCACTGAGCCAGTCGGAGTGCACGAGCGGAGTGCCGCCCTCCCCCAGGGTGACCGCCGCGAGGTCGGGCGGGATGTCGATGAGGTCGCGGTACTCCTCGATGACGCCCCGCCACTGGTGTGTCCGGCCGGTGCTCATTCAGTGTCTCCTTCGACCCGCATCACTGAGGTCACTTCGTGCACGATGTCCATGGAGCGCAGCTGCTCGACGGTGGCGGCGAGCTGCGCGTCGGTGGCCTGGTGGGACACGACGACGAGCTGGGCGTCGGCACCGCGTCCCTCCTGGCGGACGGTCTGGATCGAGACGTCGTGGTCGGCGAAGGCGTTCGCCACCGCGGCCAGCACGCCCGCGCGGTCGTCGACGTCGATGGCGACGTGGTAGCGGGTGACGGTCTCCCCCATCGGCAGCACCACCCGGTCGGCGTACGCAGACTCGCCCACACCGCGGGTGTCGCTGAGGCGGTTGCGCGCCACCGTGACGAGGTCGCCCAGCACCGCGGAGGCGGTCGGTGCCCCACCGGCGCCGGGACCGTAGAACATCAGCTGGCCGGCGGCCTCGGACTCCACGAAGACCGCGTTGTAGGACTCGCGCACGCTGGCCAGCGGGTGGCTGCGCGGGATCATCGCGGGGTGCACCCGCACGGACACCGCCTGGGGTGCGCCGTCGCCGGTGTCGCGGAGCTCGGCGATGGCGAGCAGCTTCACCACGGAGCCCATGTCGCGTGCCGAGGCGACGTCGGCGGCGGTGATCTCGGAGATGCCCTCCCGGTGCACGTCGGAGGCGGTCACCCGCGAGTGGAAGGCGAGGCTGGCGAGGATCGCGGCCTTCGCGGCGGCGTCGAAGCCCTCGATGTCGGCGGTCGGGTCGGCCTCCGCGTAGCCCAGGTCCTGGGCCTCCTCCAGTGCCTCGGCGAAGCCGCTGCCCGCGGTGTCCATCTTGTCGAGGATGAAGTTGGTCGTGCCGTTGACGATGCCGAGCACCCGGGTCACCCGGTCACCGGCGAGGCTCTCGCGCAGCGGGCGCAGGATCGGGATGGCGCCGGCCACGGCGGCTTCGTAGTAGAGGTCGCGGCCGGCCTTGTCGGCGGCCTCGAAGAGGGTCGGGCCGTCCTCGGCGAGCAGCGCCTTGTTGGCGGTGACGACGGACGCGCCGTGCTCGAGGGCACTGAGGATGAGGCTGCGCGCGGGCTCGATCCCGCCGATGACCTCGACCACGAGGTCGACGTCGTCGCGGGCCACGAGGCCGGCGGCGTCGGTGGTCAGAAGGCCGTCCGGCACCTCGATCTCGCGCTGCGCATCGAGACGTCGTACGGCGACCCCGGCGAGCTCGATGGGTGCGCCGATCCGGGCCGCGAGGTCGTCGGCCTGCTCACCGAGCAGCCGAACAACCTGTGACCCCACCGACCCGCACCCGAGAACTGCCACCCGGAGGGGCTTGTCACCCTCGATCATGAAGCACCCACGTCCGTCGCCAACAAATCGTCCTCAGTCTCGCGCCTCAGCAGGACGGATGCGACGCCGTCCCGCACAGCGATCACCGGTGGGCGCAGCGAGTGGTTGTAGTTGGAGGCCATCGAGCGGCAGTAAGCACCGGTGCCGGGCACCGCCACGAGGTCGCCCGGCGCGACGTCGGCGGGGAGGAACTCGTCCTTGACGACGATGTCGCCGGCCTCGCAGTGCTTGCCGACCACCCGGGCCAGCACCGGCGGCGCGTCGGAGGCGCGACCGGCGAGCGTGCAGGAGTAGTCGGCGTCGTAGAGCGCGGTGCGGATGTTGTCGCTCATCCCCCCGTCGACGCTGACGTAGGTGCGCACGGCGCCGCCGTCAAGTGTCACCGGCTTGACCGTGCCGACGGTGTAGACGGTGCACATCGACGGCCCGACGATGGCCCGACCCGGCTCGATCGACAGCCGGGGCTGGGCGATGCCGAGTGCCTGGCACTCGTGCTCGACGATCTTGGTCATCTCGATCGCCAGCTGCGCGGGCTCCGACGGGTCGTCCTGGGTGGTGTAGGCGATGCCGAAGCCTCCACCGAGGTCCATCTCGGGCATGGTCACGCCCAGCTCGTCGGACACCGTCGCGTGAAGGGCCAGCACCCGGCGGGCGGCCACCTCGAAGCCCGAGGAGTCGAAGATCTGGCTGCCGATGTGGGAGTGCAGGCCGAGCAGCTCCAGGCCGTCGGCCTCGAGCACCCGGCGTACGGCCTCGAGCGCGTCGCCGCTGGTGATCGAGAACCCGAACTTCTGGTCCTCGTGGGCGGTCGCGATGTACTCGTGGGTGTGCGCCTCGACGCCGGCGGTCACGCGCACCATCACCTTCGTGCTCGTGCCGAGGTCGCGGGTCGCGGCGGCCAGCCGCGCGATCTCCTCGAAGGAGTCGACGATGATGCGGCCGACTCCGGCCGCGACCGCGCGCCGCAGCTCCGGCAGGGTCTTGTTGTTGCCGTGGTAGCCGATGCGGGCCGGGTCGAAGCCGGCGCGCAGGGCGACGGTGAGCTCGCCGCCGGAGCAGACGTCGAGCGAGAGTCCCTCCTCCGCGATCCAGCGGGCGACCGTGGTGCAGAGGAAGGCCTTGCCGGCGTAGTAGACGTCCCACCCGGCGCTCTCGGCGAAAGCCTCCCGGAAGGCGCGGGCCCGGGCCCGGAAGTCGGCCTCGTCGAGGACGTACGCCGGGGTGTTGTGCTCCGCCACGAGGTCGGCCACCGCGATGCCACCGACGACCAGGTCGCCGGCGACCTTGGTGGCCGTCGACGACCACAGCTGGGGCAGCAGGGCGTTGGCGTCGTCCGGCGGGCGCAGCCAGGACGGGCCCCTCAGGGCGCCGGGCGCGTGCGCCCAGCCGGCTTCGTGTGTCACCCGGCTACATCCGGTCCGGGGCGCTGACGCCCAGCAGGGCCAGACCGTTGGCGAGTACGACGCGGGTCGCGGCCACCAGGGTGAGCCTGGCCCGGTGCAGGTCGGTGGGCTCCTCGTCGCCCATCGGCAGCACCCGGCAGACGTCGTAGAACCGGTGGTAGGTCGCGGCGGTGTCCTCGAGGTAGCGGGCCACCCGGTGCGGCTCGCGCAGCTGGGCCGCAGCAGCGACCACCCGCGGGAACTCGGCCAGCGCCCTCAGCAGCTCGCCCTCCTTCTCGTGGGAGAGGAGGCTCGGGTCGAAGGCCTCGTCCTTCGCCGGGGCGAGCTCCAGGTCTGCAGCGTTGCGCAGGATGGAGGCGACGCGGGCGTGGGCGTACTGCACGTAGTAGACGGGATTGTCGCTGCTCTGCCGGGTCATCTCGGCCGCGTCGAGAGTGAGCGGAGAGTCCGCCGGGAACCGGGCCAGCGTGTAGCGCAGGGCGTCCACGCCAATGAGCTCGATCAGCTCCTCCAGGGTGACGAGCGTCCCGGCCCGCTTCGACAGCTTCAGCTCCTCGCCGTCCTGCATGATCTTGACCAGCTGACCGATCAGCACCTCGATGTTGCGGTCCGGGTCGTCGCCCGCGCACGCCGCCATCGCCCGCAGCCGGTTCACATAGCCGTGGTGGTCGGCACCGAGCAGGTAGATGCAGCGGTCGAAGCCCCGCTGACGCTTGTTGACGTAGTAGGCGGTGTCGCTGGCGAAATAGGTCAGCTCACCGTTGGACCGGATCAGCACCCGGTCCTTGTCGTCGTCGAAGTCGGTCGTGCGCATCCACAGGGCGCCGTCCGCGTCGAACAGGTGGCCCCGGGACCGCAGCTTCTCGAGCTGGGCGGCGACGTCGTCGGAGCTGTGCAGCGTCCGCTCCGAGAACCACACGTCGAAATGGGTCTGGAAGGCGTCGAGCTGCTCCTGCTGCTGCGTGAGCTGCAGGGCGTACCCCGCCTCGCGGAAGGCCACGGTTCGTGCCTCGCCGGTCAGGTCGAGCAGGCCCGGGTCGGCCGCGACCGCCTCGGCCGCCAGGTCGGCGATGTAGCCCCCGTGGTAACCGCCTTCGGGAGTCGGCTCCCCGAGCGCGGCGGCCTCGAGTGAGGCGCCGAAGAGGTTCATCTGGTTGCCGCGGTCGTTGATGTAGAACTCCCGGGTGACGTCCGCCCCGGCTGCCTCCAGCACCCGGGCCAGCGCGTCGCCCACCACGGCCCAGCGGGTGTGGCCCAGGTGCAGCGGACCTGTCGGGTTCGCCGAGATGAACTCCACGTTGATCTTCTCGCCGGTGTGCGCCATGCCCGAGCCGTACGCCGCCCCCGCAGCGACGATGTCGGCCGCGACCTGGCCCTGGGCACCGGCCTCAACGGTGATGTTGAGGAATCCCGGCCCGGCGACCTCCACACCCGCGATGCCGTCGGCGGCGCTCAGCCTCGCGCTCACCAGCTCCGCGAACGCCCGCGGGTTGGTGCCGGCCCTCTTGGCGAGCTGGAGCGCGACGTTGGTGGCGTAGTCGCCGTGACCCTTCTGCCGGGGTCGCTCGACCGTGACCTCGCTCGGGGCTCCGTCGGGCAGCGCCACGGCGCCCTCGGCCTCCAGGGCCTCGAGCGCGGAGACGATCACGGAAGAGAGTTCCTCGGGAGTCACCGGCCCAGCCTATCGGCGCAGGTGCACACTCCCCGAACCGGTTTCACTCCCTGACGAGCACGCCTGTAAGGTCAGCACCGCACCACGCAGTCACAGTGGCCAGCCCGCTGGCCCCCGTAGCTCAGGGGATAGAGCACCGCCCTCCGGAGGCGGGAGCGAAGGTTCGAATCCTTCCGGGGGCACCATCGTCGCGTCGGCACCCACCCCTCACTCCCTCACCGGGGTCAGGGGCCGCTGCCGTGCCTGCGCACCCGGGGCCCGGTGCCGGCCATCCGGGGGCCGTAACTGCGCGTTACATGCCGCGTTAGCCGAGATGGGCGCGCCTCGTGCCCGCGAGTCACCAGCGGGTCGAGGTGCGATGATCTCGCCCACCGCTGGACGACTTCCTGGGGGGAACCACGTGTCCAATCACACCATCCGCCACACCATCCGCCCGACCATCCGTGCCACCATCCGTGCGGTGTTGGCCGCCGCCACCGCCTGCGTGCTCGCGACCGGCCTGGTGCTGACCGGCGGCGCCGCCCAGGCGAAGCCCAAGCCCGGCGAAGGCCCCGACTTCACCGACCTCGGCTTCCGCGCCGACGTCTACGGCGCCAAGCTCGTCACCGGCGGCGTCGAGGCCTTCAACGTCAAGGACGCCCACGCCCAGCAGCGGTGCACCCGCCGCGTCAACCAGACCGTCACGCGGAAGTCGGTCGTCGCGGTGCCCGACAACCCGCTCGTGAACGTCTCCGCCAGCACCAGCACGACCCAGACGTACCAGTCGGGCAGCCGCTACGGCGTCCGTGGGGTCAACACCATCGGGGACATCGTGATCGGAGGCGAGCTGCCCGGAGGGATCAAGACGCCGAGACTCGTCATCGAGGGCCTCAAGAGCTCCGCCGACGCCTTCAACGACGACGGCAGGTTCGGCCACGCGGAGGACGCGTCGTTCGGCGGGATCCGGCTCGAGCTGCTGGAGGGCACGGTCCTCGAGCAGCTGCCTCCCCAGCTCCAGGAGCTGCTCGGCCCGCTGACCCAGGTGACCGACACCGTCTTCACCGGCACGTCGGCGGTGGCCGACGACGTGTTCGAGGTCCTGCACGACGTCACTGCGCCGATCCAGATCCCCGGGCTCGGCAGCATCGGGGTCGGCCGCACCGGCGGCAACGTCACCGGCAAGAGCGCCGCCTCCGACGCCACCTCGCTGGTCGTCACCATCACCGCCGGCGGCGAGAAGCAGGAGCTCACCCTCGGCCAGGCACACACCCGCGTCGGCAAGCCGGCCCCCGCCGGAGTCTTCCGGTCCGGCGGCACCGCCATGGACCTCTACGCGCTCGGCGACGCGCTGCACTTCGGCTCGATCGCCCACAAGGCACTGCCCTGCGAGGGCACGCTCGGCAGGACCGTCACCTACAAGGTCCCCTCCGCCTCGCTGCTCGCCGGCACCGCCGTCGCGCTCACCGACGTCGTCTACAGCCACCGGGGCAGCCAGCACGCGCAGCAGGACCTCGCGAAGGGCTTCTCGTCCACCCACGTCGGCACCGTGTCCGTCCCCGCCGCCCAGCTCGAGATCAGCGACGTCAACACACTGGTCAAGATGCGCGGCAAGGACGGCCGCAAGGTCAAGCGCACGATCGCCACCTCTGTCGGTAGCATCGTCGCGGGCGGACAGCCCCTGCCGGTGCCCGCACCCGGCCAGTCGGTCGAGCTGCCGAACGGCATGGGCCTGATCACGCACCGGATCGTGTCGCAGAGCTTCTACGGCGCCGAGGTCACCGCGCTGCGCATCCAGCTGTTCGCCGAGCAGGTGCGCATCGACCTGGCCACAGCAGGTGGCCGGATCTACGCGAAGTAGGCGTCAGCAGCGCTCGAGCCGGGCGTCGGCGCGGGCCGCCCGGCCCCAGCGACGTGCCTGCGCGACGTCGGGGAAGACCACGCTCGCCGCGCCGGCGTACCCGATGCGTCCCGGCACCACACACGTCGTCACCTTGCGGGGGTTGACCAGCGCGACGGCCTGGGCGATGCGGAACAGCTCGGCCGGCCCCACGTCGGTGCCCAGGTGCTTGAGGGCCGTCAGCACGCCCCGCTCGATGAACCCCGGACGCTCGGCCTGCGACGCCACCCTGGCCTGGATGCCACGCAGGGTGCGCTGCTGGTTGGCGGAGCGCTCGAAGTCGCCTCCCGCCAGTGACTTGCGGATCCGCGAGAACGCCATCGCGCCGTAGCCGTCGAGGTGGATGGGCCCCTTCTTGAACCCGTTGCTCTTGAGCGCCGGGTCGTAGAAGAAGCGCGGGTTCGCCACCGTGATGCCGCCGATGTCGTCGACCATCTGCTCGAAGAACGGGAAGCGCGTCACCATGACGTAGTCGGCGGTGATGCCGGTGAGGTTGCGGATGGCCGCGGCCATCAGCTGGGGACCGCCGAAGAAGAGTGCGGCGTTGATCTTCTCCATGCCGTAGCCGGGGATGCTCACCCAGGAGTCGCGGGGTACGCCGATCGCCGTGGCCGCACCCGTGTGGGTGTTCATCCCGACGAGCTGGAGGGCGTCGCCCCGGCTGCGCAGCATGTTCTGGCCAGGACGCGCGTCGGAGCCGACGGCCAGGATCCAGATGACGTCAGGGGTGTTGGCGACTCCCGACGCCTTGGTCACCCGCACCAGGGCGACGTCCGTCGGCTGGACTGCTGCGTCCGGCACCACGAGGCAGCACACCGACAGCACGACTCCGAGCACGACGGTGCGGGCGGCTGCCCGCCAGGAGGGTCCGGTCACTTCACGGCCTTGCGGACGTCGTACCCGAAGATGCGCCACGTGCCCTCCTTGCGGGTCAGGAACACCCGCCCGCGCACCGTGACCTGGTGCGGCTGCTCACCGGTCGTGTCGTAGTCGAGCGCGATCCGCGCGGTGACACCGGCGATGCGGCCCGACGGCGCGATGACGTCGAGACGTACGTCGCGCTTCGTGGCTGTCACCGCGGTCACGTCGGCGCCGATGTCGGCGTTGCTCAACAGGTCCTTGTCGCGACGCGCCTCCTTGGTGGCGCCCTGCGTGAAGCCCGGGAACGCGTCACGGAAGGCAGTGCGTGGCCAGGTGCCACCCAGGTAGGCGGCCTCCCACCACGTGTCGACCACCGGCGTGATCTGCCGGACCAGCTGGCCCCGGCCGCCCGACTCGAGCTTGCCAACCACCTTCTTGACCTCGGCCTGGGTGGTCAGTGGCGGTGCGACGGCAGGCTCGGCGACCGTGGTGGTGCTGGACGCCGGGGTCGTCGGGGCCGACTGTGCGCGCGGCTCGTCGTCGGAGCACGCGGTCATCATCGAGAGGCAGATCACGGCGACCGTTGCCGCCGCGACGCGCCCGTGGATCGGGCTTCTCATCTACTGCTCATCCCCTGCTCGTGTGGCTCTGGTAACACCCTGCCGCAATCGGACCCCTCGGCCCTGCATTTGTGCGCCCGTGCGACTAGCCTTGTGGGCGTTCACACACCGCGCGCGATCCCGGAAGAGGCGAACCAAGCCGTGCCGCAGTCCTCCCGTCCTGACCAGACCTCCACCGAGTCGGCCGGGGCCGACCCAGGTTCCGACCTGGGAGCCAACGAGTGGCTCGCGGAGGAGATGCTCGAGCAGTACCAGAAGGACCCGGGCAGCGTGGCCGCCGAGTGGGTGTCCTACTTCACGGCGCACGGCATGACCGGCAACGCTGCAGCCTCCAACGGTACGTCGGCCAGTGCGCCCGCCGCGCAGGCGACCCCCCAGCAGGCCGCCCCCGCGGCGCCCGCCCAGGAGAAGACCGAGCAGGAGAAGACCGAGCAGAAGGCTCCCGAGAAGGCTCCGGCGAAGACTGCGCCCGAGCCGGCGAAGACCCAGCCCGCCGAGGCCAAGGCCGCCCCCACGCCCACGGCGAAGCCGCGTCCCGCGGCCGCCGCGGCCGAGCCCGCGCAGGGCACCAGCAAGCCGGTCGCCAAGGACCCCACGCCCCCCGCGCGCTCCGAGGCCAGCGACGCGCCGAGCTTCACCGTGCTGCGCGGCGCCCCAGCCAGGACCGTCACCAATATGGACGCCTCCCTGACCGTGCCGACCGCGACGTCCGTGCGGTCGGTCCCGGTCAAGCTGCTCTGGGACAACCGCACCGTCATCAACAACCACCTGGCCCGCGCCCGCGGCGGCAAGGTGTCGTTCACCCACATCGTCGGCTACGCCCTGGTGAAGGCCGTCGCCGCGATGCCCGAGATGAACGTCGGCTTCGACATGGTCGACGGCAAGCCCAACCTGATCACCCCAGCCCACATCAACCTCGGCCTGGCCATCGACGTCGCGAAGCCCGACGGCAGCCGTCAGCTCCTGGTGCCGGCCATCAAGGCCGCCGAGAACATGGACTTCGCGGCCTTCTGGACGGCGTACGAGGAGATCGTCCGCAAGGCGCGCGACAACAAGCTCGCGGTCACCGACTTCCAGGGGACGTCGATCTCCCTGACCAACCCCGGCGGCATCGGCACCAGCCACTCCGTGCCGCGGCTGATGAAGGGACAGGGCGCCATCATCGGCGTCGGCGCGATGGAGTACCCGCCCGAGTGGCAGGGCGCCTCGGAGGAGGCCGTCGCGCGCAACGCCATCGGCAAGGTCATGACGCTCACCTCGACCTACGACCACCGCGTCATCCAGGGTGCGCAGTCGGGCGAGTTCCTCAAGCGCCTGCACGGACTCCTGCTCGGTGAGAACGAGTTCTACGACGAGATCTTCCGCTCCCTGCGCATCCCCTACCAGCCGATCCGCTGGGCCTCCGACATCGCCACGTCGCACGACGAGGACATCAGCAAGCAGGCCCGGATCCTCGAGCTGATCCACGCCTACCGGGTGCGCGGCCACATGATGGCCGACACCGACCCGCTGGAGTACCGCCAGCGCAGCCACCCCGACCTCGAGATCGAGTCCCACGGCCTGACCATGTGGGACCTCGACCGGGAGTTCGCGACCGGCTCGTTCGGCGGCGAGGGCCGGCGGTTCATGAAGCTGCGCAACATCCTGGGCATCCTGCGCGACTCCTACTGCCGCACCACCGGCATCGAGTACATGCACATCATGGATCCCGAGCAGCGCCGCTGGATCCAGGAGCGCGTGGAGCGCCCGCACACCAAGACGCCGCGCGAGGAGCAGCTGCGCATCCTGCTCAAGCTCAACCAGGCCGAGGCGTTCGAGACGTTCCTGCAGACCAAGTTCGTCGGCCAGAAGCGCTTCTCCCTCGAGGGCGGCGAGACGACCATCCCGCTGATCGACGAGATCTGCGAGGCCGCCGCCGAGGTCGACCTCGACGAGGTCACCATCGGCATGGCCCACCGCGGCCGCCTCAACGTGCTGGCCAACATCGTCGGCAAGAAGTACTCCCAGATCTTCCGCGAGTTCGAGGGCAACATCGACCCGCGCACGGTCCAGGGGTCCGGTGACGTGAAGTACCACCTGGGTGCCGAGGGCACCTTCGTGGCCGGCAACGGCGACGAGATCAAGGTGTCGGTGGCCGCCAACCCCTCGCACCTCGAGGCTGTCGACCCGGTGCTCGAGGGCATCGCGCGCGCCAAGCAGGACGTCCTCGACAAGGGCGCCGCCTACCCCGTCCTGCCGCTGCTCATCCACGGGGACGCGGCCTTCGCCGGCCAGGGAGTCGTGGCCGAGACGCTCAACCTCTCGCAGCTGCGCGGCTACCGCACCGGCGGCACCATCCACGTGGTCGTCAACAACCAGGTCGGGTTCACGACCTCCCCCGGCTCGTCGCGCTCCTCGCTCTACTGCACCGATGTCGCGCGGATGGTCCAGGCGCCGATCTTCCACGTCAACGGCGACGACCCCGAGGCGTGCATCCGGGTGGCCAGGCTGGCGTTCGAGTACCGCCAGACGTTCAACAAGGACGTCGTCATCGACCTCGTCTGCTACCGCCGTCGTGGACACAACGAGGGCGACGACCCGTCGTACACGCAGCCGCTGATGTACGACCTGATCGAGCAGAAGCGCTCGGTGCGCAAGCTCTACACCGAGTCGCTCATCGGCCGGGGCGACATCACGCTCGACGAGGCCGAGCAGGTCCTCAAGGACTACCAGCAGCAGCTGGAGCGGGTCTTCACCGAGGTGCGCGAGGCGAGCTCGGACGCCGTGTCGGAGTGGACCACCGTCCCCGACTACCCCGACAAGCCGGCCGGCGACACCGCCACAGCGGTCACTCCCGAGGTCCTCAAGCGGATCGCCGACGCCTACATCACGCCGCCCGAGGGCTTCACCGTCCACCCGAAGGTGATGCCGCAGCTGCAGCGTCGGGCCGCCGCCATCGCCGACGGCCCGATCGACTGGGGCACCGGCGAGATCCTCGCGCTCGGCTCGCTGCTCATGGACGGCCGCCCGGTGCGACTTGCGGGCCAGGACTCCCGCCGCGGCACGTTCGTCTCGCGCTTCGCCACGATCATCGACCGGGTCAACGCCGACGAGTGGACGCCGCTGACCAACCTCACCGACGACCAGGCGAAGTTCCACATCTACGACTCGCTGCTGTCCGAGTACGCCGCGCTGGGCTTCGAGTACGGCTACTCCGTGGCCCGTCCCGACGCGCTGGTGCTGTGGGAGGCGCAGTTCGGCGACTTCGTCAACGGCGCCCAGACGGTCATCGACGAGTTCATCAGCGCCGGCGAGACCAAGTGGCGCCAGCAGTCCGGTGTGGTGCTCCTGCTGCCGCACGGCTACGAGGGACAGGGTCCCGACCACTCCTCGGCCCGCATCGAGCGCTTCTTGACGATGTGCGCCGAGGAGACCATGACGGTCGCCCAGCCGTCGACGCCCGCGTCGTACTTCCACCTGCTCCGGCGGCACTCGCTGGGTGAGGAGCACCGACCGCTGATCGTCTTCACGCCCAAGTCGATGCTGAAGCGCAAGGAGGCGGCCTCGCAGCCCTCCGACTTCACCGAGGGCACGTTCCGGCCGTTCATCGGTGACGAGAAGGCCGACCCGTCCACCGTGGAGACGCTGCTGCTGTGCTCGGGCCGCGTCACCTGGGACCTGATGGTCGAGCGGGCCAAGCGCGACGACGGCGACACCGTCGCGATCGGGCGCGTCGAGCAGCTCTACCCGCAGCCGATCGACGACATCCGGGCCGAGATCGCCAAGTACCCCAACCTCAAGGCGGTCCGCTGGGTGCAGGACGAGCCGGTCAACATGGGCCCGTGGCCGTACTTCGCGCTGAACGTGTGGCCGAGCCTGGACGTGGCCGTCGAGCCGGTCACCCGGCTCGCGTCGGCGTCACCGTCGGTCGGCACCATCAAGCGGCACGCCGAGGAGCAGAAGTCGCTGATCGCGGCGGCCTTCGCTCCGTCGGCGGGCGACGGCACCGACTACTGATCCCTGACCCGTGTACTTCACCGACCGAGGCATCGAGGAGCTCCAGACCAGGCGGGGTGACGAGGACGTCACCCTGGCCTGGGTGGCCGACCGGCTTCAGGAGTTCACCGACACCCATCCCGAGTTCGAGACCGCCGTCGAGCGCTTCGCGACCTGGCTGGCGCGCGAGGACGATCCCGACGACTGAGGCCGCCGGGAGCGGGCGACGCCGAGCTCCCGGTGGATGCGGGCGAGGTCGGCGTCGCCCTCGGCGTCCGCCCCGAACGGGGCACGGGGCAGGCCCGCCGTACGACGGTGGTTGTGCTCGAGGAGGACGACCAGTCCGATCAGGACCAGCGCCATGGTCACGGCTGCTATCACTGCGTTGAGGTCTGCGAGAGTGTTCATGGCAGGAACTTTGCCACCGCACGTTTCCTGCCACGAGTGGCAGGAAAGACCGTGCTCGCAAAGTTTCTGCCATACTGGGGCGATGGCTCTCACCTCCGTCGCCGTCGTGCTCCCCGGTCGCCCCACTCTCTTCGAGCTCGGCGTCGTCCACGAGGTCTTCGGCATCGACCGCACCGACGATGGCGTGCCCCTGATCGACTTCCGGCTGTGCGCTGAGCGCCCCGGCGTGCCCGTCGAGATCTCGCACGGCATCACGGTCACTCCTCCCTACGGGCTGGACGCCGCCCGGGGCGCCGACCTCGTGGTCGCGCCGGCGTACGAGTACTCCGACACCCCCAGCGAGGCCGTGCTCGAGGTGTTCCGGCAGGCACACGCAGACGGTGCCTGGCTGCTCTCGGTCTGCTCGGGCGCCTTCGCGCTCGGCGAGGCCGGACTGCTCGACGGCCGGTGCAGCACCACACACTGGCGGCACAGCGACGAGCTGAAGCGACGGTTCCCGCGCACCCGGGTCGACCCCGGCGTGCTCTTCGTCGAGGACGACCGCATCCTCACCAGCGCCGGCACCGCCGCTGGGATCGACGCGTGCCTGCACCACGTGCGCTGCGAGCTCGGAGCCGCCATCGCGACCCGGATCGCGCGCCGGATGGTGGTGCCGCCCCAGCGCGACGGCGGGCAGCGGCAGTTCATCGACATGCCGGTGCCCGAGATCGCCGGCGAGACGCTCCAGCCGGTGCTCGAGTGGATGCGCGAGCACCTGGTCGAGGAGCAGCCCGTCCGCGTGCTGGCGAGTCGGGCCGCTATGTCCGAGCGCACCTTCGCGCGCCGCTTCGCCGCCGAGACCGGCACGACCCCCGCCAAGTGGCTGCTCGCGCAGCGGATCCACCACGCGCGGACGCTGCTCGAGGGCACCGACCTGCCGGTCGAGACGGTGGCCGACCGCGCGGGCTTCGGGTCGGCCGCACTGCTCCGACACCACTTCGGCGCCCGGGTCGGGGTCGCTCCCGGTGAGTACCGACGGACCTTCCGGTCCAACGAGCGGCGGGCCGGCTGATGGCGCCGCGCCTGTCGTCGTACGCCCACGACGGGCTGAGGTTCGACGTCCGCGACCAGGGGCCGGTCGACGGACCGGCCGTCGTGCTGCTCCACGGCTTCCCGCAGACCTCGACGTCCTGGGCGGGGGTGGCCCCGCACCTCCACGCCGGTGGCCTCCGCACCCTGGCCCCCGACCAGCGCGGCTACTCCCCCGGTGCGCGCCCGCGCCGACGGCGCGACTACCGCCTCGACCACCTCGTCGGGGACGTCGTCGCCCTGGCCGAGGCGGCCGGGCTGGACTCGGTCCACCTCGTCGGACACGACTGGGGTGCCGCCGTCGCCTGGTCGACCGCGGCGGCGCACCCCGACCTCGTCCGCTCCCTGACCGCCGTCTCGGTGCCGCACCCACGAGCCATGATGCGGTCCCTGCGCACTCCCCGCCAGCTCCGCAAGAGCTGGTACATGGGCGGGTTCCAGCTCCCGTGGCTGCCGGAGCGACTCCTTTCAGGCGGGTACGCCGACCGGTTCCTGCGCTCCTCCGGCATGAGCGAGGCGTCGGTGGCGCGCTACCACGAAGAGATGGTCCGCGGCGGGGCCCTGCCGCACGCGCTCGGCTGGTACCGCGCCATGCTCCTGCCCACTCCGCCCGGCCTGGGCCGACGGGTCCGGGTGCCCACCACCCACGTGTGGAGCGACCGCGACACCGCCCTCGGCAGGCACGGTGCCGAGCTGGCGGCGTCGTACGTCGAGGCCGACTACCGCTTCGAGGTCTTCGAGGGCGTCAGCCACTGGATCCCGGAGGAGGAGCCGGCCCGGCTCGCCGAGGAGATCCTCCACCGGGTGCGCTCGGCGGAGCCACGCTGAAGGGCGCATGAGTCGTGACCCGCGGGGTACCTCGGGAGATGGACACGCAGGACCAGCGGCCCGTGGACACGGTCGTCCTGGACGTCGACGGCACGCTGATCGACTCCAACTACCGGCACGTCCGGGCCTGGGCCGAGGCGTTCGCGGAGATCGGGCGGATCATCCCGGAGTGGCGCATCCACCGGGCCATCGGCATGGGTGGTGACCGGCTCGTGCCGGAGGTCGCCGGGGAGTGCACCGAGCGCGCCGCCGGCGACGAGCTCCGGGCGCGGCACGACGCCCTCTACGAGCGGGTGCTGCCCCACATCCAGCCGCTCCCGGGCGCCCATCAGCTCATCAGCACCCTCAAGGAGCGCGGTTTCCGGGTGGTCGTCGCCAGCTCGGGCACCGAGGAGCAGACCCGCTCCGCCATCGAGAAGCTCGAGGACTCGCGCCAGCTGGACGCGTGGGTGGCCGGCAGCGACGTCGAGGCCACGAAGCCGGCCCCCGAGCTCCTCAAGGTCGCGCTGGAGCGGGTCGACGGCCGGCATGCGATGGTCGTCGGCGACTCCGTGTGGGACATGCTGGCCGCCGAGGAGCTCGACTCGTACGCCGTGGGCCTGCGGTGCGGTGGCTTCTCCGACTCCGAGCTGGTCGACGCCGGTGCCGACGTCGTCTACGACGATCCGGCAGACCTGGTCGCGCACGCGTCGAACCTGCCCGTGCGCAGGCCGGTGGGCTAGCCCTTCCTCGGCTAGCTCTTCTTGGCGGCCGCCTTGCCGCCCTTGCGGCCTGCCTCCTTCTTCTGGGCGGTCGTGCCCCCCTGGCTGCTGTTGCCACCCCTGCCGCTGCTCTTGCCGCCGTGCTTGGACGCGTCCGGGGAGTTGGCGATCCTCGCCGCGCCCTGCGTGGACATGCCCTTGTCCTTCAGCGCCTCGTACTGGCCTCGTTCTTAACGTTCGCCTTCTTGCCGCCTGGCATGGCGCACCTCCCGATCTCACGGCCAGTCTCGTGGCCGATCGCGTGGCTGGTCCCTCCTCGCGGGTACCCGACCCGGGTCCGGGCCATGCAGGATTTTCGTCGCACCGGAGCGTTTGGAACGTCGCCAGCGGGATACCGGGTGAGGTCGGCGGCCCACCGCGGCGGGCTCACGCAGGACACGTCGTCTTGGGCCGTCGACGCCACGTCTGCGAGCCGGCCGAGGAGGCCATCTCGGCCGCCGATGCCTCGCGACGCGTCGAGGAGGACCCGGACCAGCAGGTGAACTTCCCCGAGCAGCCGCATCCCTCGGGCACCGACGCCTCCGGCCCGGAGGACCTCTGAACCGGCCTCAGCCCTCGATCCCCGTGCTGCTGTGGGTTCCCCGACCGGCTTGCTCTCGGGTGAGCCGCGCTCGCGCAGGTAGATGGACAGGGCCACCACGACCCGACGGCGAGGAACTCCGACTGCCAGTTCTGCAGGCTGCGGCTCCAGAAGTCGGCCGAGGCAGTCGTAGGACTGGTGGCCACGTGGACGACAGGCGGCCGCCGTGATGAGCCAACCGTGCCGGAAGTGCGAGAGGAACGTGACGTCTCCGCCGCCGCGCGCTTGGGCGACGTTCGACATCACGACCACGGAGCGCGGGCCGACGGCCGCGCTCACCTCGTCGAGCACCGCGGTCGGGCAGGGCGCCCCGCTCGACTCCTCCAGCTCGCGGCGCGTCTCCGGGGCGAGGAGCCTGCAGGCGGTCGCTCCGTCCTGCGCGTCCACCGCCTCGTAGGAGCGGGGGACGCTCGCGCCCACGTCGTCGTCGCGGGCGCCGGCACAGTCGGTCGCGGCCAGGAGGACGAACAGCACGACGACGGTGGTCGAGCGTCCTCGACGCCAGGCAGGATGCGGCCGCACGTCTCGGAGTCCCCCACCCCCGGCCGAGCTGACCCAGCACCGTGGGGGCGTGGCATGAACCAGGGCCGAGGTGGGTACCGGGGGCCCGAACTGCCGTCGCCACACCTAGGAGCCCTGTCAATGCCAGAGGACGTCGTCGACCTGATCATGCGCGACCACCGCGAGGTGGAGCGGATCTTCGAGCAGCTGCGGTCCGACCCGAGCTCCCGGCCCGGGATGACCCCGGTCCTGACCACCCTGCTCACGGCCCACAGCCGGGCCGAGGAGGCAGAGGTCTACCCCGTCGCCAAGGACGAGGCAGGCGAGTCCGAGGAAGTGGCCCACAGCCAGGAGGAGCACCTCCTGGCTGACCAGCTGCTGGCCGACCTGGCGGCGTGCGACCCCGAGCAGCCGGCGTACGACGAGAAGCTCGCCAAGCTGGTCGAGGCCGTCACCCACCACGTCAAGGAGGAGGAGTCCAGCGTGCTGCCCGGCATGCGCGACAAGCTCACCGACGAGCGTCGGATGGAGCTCGGCCAGGCGTTCCTCGACAGTCGGGCCGCCCACCTGGGTGAACAGCCCGACGACATCACCAAGCAGGAGCTGCAGCAACAGGCTGCGAACGCCGGCATCCCCGCCGGGGGTCGCAGCAAGGCACAGCTCGCCGCGGAGCTCAGCAAGCACGCGGAGGAATAGCTGCCTGCGCCTCGACGGGGGTCGGCGCAGGCGTGTTGCTGTCGCGGTTCTCGCCACTTACGCAGCTGGCGAGGCCGCGACAGCAACCCACTTCTCGGGCGGTCCGGGCGCGTTGGTTGGCGTGCGGCGGCGATCGCCGTACGGTCAGGCGGGTGAACTTCACCGACACCGCCGACCTGTGGTGGAAGAGCGCGGTCGTCTACTGCGCCGACGTCCAGACCTTCCTCGACCTCGACGGCGACGGCCAGGGCGACCTGAGGGGCATGACCCGCCGCATCGACTACCTGGCCGACCTCGGCATCACCTGCCTGTGGCTGATGCCATTCTACCCGACGGCGGATCGTGACGACGGCTACGACATCACCGACTTCTACGGCGTCGACAAGCGCGTCGGCACGCACGGCGACTTCGTCGAGCTCGTGCACACCTGCCGTTCCCGCGGCATCCGGGTGGTCATCGACTTCGTCATGAACCACACCTCCGACCGGCACCCGTGGTTCCGCGAGGCGCTGCGATCCACGGACAGCCCCCGGCGCAACTGGTACGTCTGGCGCAGCTCGGCTCCCCCCGGCACCTCGAAGCAGGTCGTCTTCCCCGACGTCGAGGACAGCATCTGGGAGCTCGACGAGAAGTCCGGCGAGTACTTCCTGCACAACTTCTACAAGACGCAGCCGGACCTGAACCTCGCCAACCCCGACGTGCGCGACGAGATCGCGCGCACCATGGGCTTCTGGCTGCAGCTCGGCGTCTCGGGGTTCCGCATCGACGCCGTGCCGTTCCTCTTCGCCGAGGACCAGCTGCCCCAGAAGGAGCGCCGGTTCCCCTCGTTCGACCCGCACGCCTACCTGCGCAGCCTGCGCACCTACGCCGGTCGCCGGGTGGGTGAGTCGGTGCTGCTCGGCGAGGTGAACCTTCCCTACGAAGGGCAGCGCGAGTTCTTCGGCGGTGGCGACGGCGACGAGCTCTCGATGCAGTTCGACTTCGTCGGCATGCAGGCGATCTACCTCTCGATGGCCCGCGGCGACGCCACCCCTCTCGTCGAGGCCCTCCGGGCGCGACCCAGCGTCGACCCGGCCAGCCAGTGGGCCAACTTCCTGCGCAACCACGACGAGCTCACCCTGGACAAGCTGAGCGCGGCCGAGCGCCAGGAGGTGTTCGAGGCCTTCGGCCCGGAGGAGGACATGCAGCTGTTCGGTCGCGGCCTGCGACGCCGGCTACCCACCATGCTCGGGGGCGACATGCGGCGCATCAAGATGGCGTACTCCCTCATGTTCTCCCTGCCCGGCACCCCCGTGCTCTTCTACGGCGAGGAGATCGGGATGGGTGAGAACCTCGACGTGCCTGGCCGGATGTCGGTGCGCACGCCGATGCAGTGGAGAGCGGCCGACAACGGGGGGTTCTCCCCCGCCACGACGCGCCGGTTGCCACGGCCGGTGCCTACCGGCGTGTGGGGCCCCGAGCACGTCAACGTCGCCGACCAGCGCAGCGACCCCGACTCGCTGTGGTCCTTCATGCAACGTCTCATCTCGCGCTACCGCCAGTCCTCCGAGATCGGCTGGTCCGGGGTCGAGATCCTCGACCACGACCACTCCTCGGTGCTCGCGCACGTGTGCCGGTACGACGAGTGGACGCTGCTAGCCGTCCACAACCTCGGAGCAGAGCCGGTGGAGGTCGAGCTGACGGTGCCGGACCTCGAACCCGGTTCGTGGTTCGTCGACCTGCTGGTCCCGGCGCAGGAGCGACTGGAGCCCGGCCCCAGAGAGCGCCTGGCGCTGACGCTGTCGGCCTACGACCACCGCTGGCTGCGCGTCGTACGCCCCGACGACCGGAGGATCAGCTGATGCCGACCGAGATCGCCTGGCACGCCTCGCACGAGGAGCTGCCACCAGACCGGCTGCTCGAGCTCGCGGTCCGCGCCGAGCAGGCGGGATTCGACGGGGTGCACTCCTCGGACCACCTGGCGCCGTGGTTCCCGGACGGGGAGTCGGGCCACGCCTGGAGCTGGCTGGGCGCGGCGATGGCCCGCACCCACGTGCCGTTCGGCGTCGTGACGGCGCCCGGACAGCGCTACCACCCGGTCGTCCATGCGCAGGCGATCGCCACCCTCGCCCGACTGTTCCCCGGTCGGCTGACTGTCTCCCTGGGCTCGGGTGAGGCGACCAACGAGCACGTCACCGGCGACCCCTGGCCCGAGAAGCCGGCGCGCAACGCGCGGCTTGCCACCTGCGCCGGACTCTTCCGCGACCTGCTGGCCGGCGAGACGGTCGACTGCGACGATCCCGTGGTGCACCGGGGCCGTCTCTACTCCCTTCCCGATCAGCCGCCGCGGCTCTTCGCCGCGGCCATGACGCCCGAGACGGCAGCGGAGGTCGCAGGCTGGGCCGACGGGCTGATCACCGTGGGCAGCGATCCCGACGCCGTACGCCGCGTGGTCGACGCGTTCCGTGAGCACGGAGGCGACTCGCTGCCGGTCCACCTGCAGGTGCACGTCGCCTGGGCGGCCGACGACGAGGCGGCGCAGCGGCTCGCGGTCATGCGCTGGCCCGTCAACGCGCTCCCGCCCGCGCAGACCCAGGACCTCGAGACGCCCGAGGAGGTGGCGCGGGCGGTCGCCGGCGTCGACCCGGCCACGATCCTCTCGACCATGGTCGCGTCGGCAGACCTGGACCGACACGTCACCCGCCTCGCCGAGCTCTGCGAGATCGGCCTCGAGCGACTCGTGGTCCACCAGGTCGGGCCCGACCAGGCGGAGTTCATCGACGTGTTCGCCCAGCACGTGCTGCCGCGGCTGCGCTGACTCAGCCGGCCGCCGCCCTCAGCTTCTCCAGCAGCGGCCCCGCCGCCGTCCGCAGGAACTCGTCGACGGAGTCTCCCCCGACCTGCACGAGCGCGATGTCGGTGAAGCCCGCCTCCCAGTAGGGCCTGACCTTGTCGACGATCGCGTCGAGGTCGGGCCCGCAGGGGATCTGGGCGGAGACGTCCTCGGGACGCACGAACTGGGTCGCCGCCGCGAAGCCGGCGGTCGTCGGGAGGTCGGCGTTGACCGCCCAGCCACCGGCGAACCAGCGGAACTGGTCGTGCGCGCGACGTACGGCCCGCTCCTCCTGCGGGTCCCAGCAGATCGGGATCTGCCCGATCGCCCGGGCACCGCCCGCCCCGATCGTCCGCGCACCGTCGGTCGCGTTCCAGGTCTCGATGAGCTCGGGCTCGGGCTCGACCGCGACCAGGTGGTCGGCCACGGGCGCGAACCGCTCGACCGACTTCTCCCCCGACACCGCCACCCCGATGGGCGTGGGCTCGTCGGGCAGGTCCCACACCCGCGCGGAGTCCACCCTGAAGTAGGTGCCGTCGTGCGTCACCAGCTCACCGGTGAACAGCCGCTGGATGATCTCCACCGCCTCGGCGAGCATGTCCTGGCGGACATCGACGGCCGGCCAGCCATCCCCGACGACGTGCTCGTTGAGGTTCTCGCCGCTGCCCAGCCCGAGCATGAACCGCCCGTCGGCGAGGAGGTTCAGCGTCGACGCCTTCTGGGCGACCACCGCCGGGTGGTAGCGCATGGTCGGGCAGGTGACGTACGTCGCCAGGTCGACGCGCTCGGTCGCGTGCGCGACCGCACCGAGGACCGTCCAGGCGTACGGCGCATGGCCCTGCGCGCTGAGCCACGGGAAGTAGTGGTCGCTCGTGACCTCGAAGTCGAAGCCCACCTCCTCGGCCGCGACGGCGTGCCGGAGCAGGTCCTTGGGCCCCGACTGCTCGGTCATCAGGGTGTAGCCGAACCGGGTCACGGCTCGACCCGGCCGGGCCCCTCGACGAGCGACAGCACCTCAGCCGGCCTGCAGCACGTCGGTTCCGAGCTGCTCCCGCAGCCGCAGCAGGATGCGGCTCAGCCAGCGTGACACCTGCATCTGGGCGACGCCGTACTCGTCACCGATCTGCTGCTGGGTGCGGTCCTCGACGAAGCGCAGGTAGAGGATCCGGCGCTCGTCGTCGGTCAGCCGCCGCAGGAGCGGGGCCAGCGTGAGACGGGCCTCGGCCGCCTCCAGGTCACGCTCGGGCTCGGTGATGGCGTCGCCGATGGTCGTGCCGTCGGTGTCGGCCACGGGCTGGTCGATCGACGGCGGCTGGAAGCAGCCGAACGCCATCACGGCCTGGGCGTACTCCTCGTAGGTGATGTCGAGGTCGGCCATGATCTCGGCCTCGCTCGGCTCACGACCGAGCTCGCCGCAGAGGCGGTCGATGCACTGGTTGACGCGCCACTGCAGCTCCTGGATGCGCCGCGGCGGACGCACCGTCCAGCTCATGTCGCGGAAGTAGCGCTGCACCTCGCCGCGGATCGTCGGCACCGCGTAGGTCAAGAAGTCCTTGCCGAGGTCGGACCGGAAGTTGAGCACGGCCTTCACGAGGCCGTGGAAGGCCGCCTGTTGCAGGTCCTCCTCATCCACCCCGCGGCCTCGGTAGCGGGCGGCCACGGCGGTCGCGACACGCATGTTGAGACGCACGAGCTGGTCGACCAGCTCGCCCTTCTCCTCGGACGTCGGGTCGGCGTGCAGACGCGCGAAGAGCTCGCTGGTGCGAGAGGATCGTTCTGCACGCGTCGGGCTGGAGGTACGGGATGGCTCGAACAGCATCGTCATCTGGATCAGCTCCACTTGTAGTGAAGGGATCCCCGTGCCGGCTGCCTGACGTGGGGCGCAGACGACGTTACATCATCATCGCTGTGTTGCAACCCCCAGCGAGGTCAGGCCGCAACAGGCGTGAAGACGACCTTGATCATCCCGTCCTGCTTGTCGCGGAACTTCGCGTACGCCGACGGCGCGTCGTCGAGCGGCAGCCGATGGGTGGCGAAGGACTCGGTGCCGAGCGGGTCCGCGTCGTCGACGAGCAGCGGCAGGATGTCGTCGGTCCAGGCCCGCACGTTGGCCTGTCCCATCCGCAGCTGGACCTGCTTGTCGAACAGCTTGAGCATCGGCATCGGGTCGGCCGCGCCGCCGTAGACGCCCAGCAGCGAGACGGTGCCTCCACGGCGTACGCACTCGATCGAGGCGTGCAGTGCGGCCAGCCGGTCGAACCCCGCCTTCTTCATCAGCGGTCGCATCAGCGCGTCGGGAAGGAGGCCCATCATCTTGATGGCCCCCGCGGCCACCGGGTTGCCGTGGGCCTCCATGCCCACCGCGTCGATGACCGAGTCGGCCCCGCGCCCCGACGTGCGGTCACGCACCTCCGTCGCGAGGTCGTCGACCGCGTCGAGGTCGATGGTGTCCGCGCCGAGCGCGCCCACCCGCGCCAGCCGTTCGGGGACCCGGTCGACCACGATCACCCGGTGTCCTCGGTGCAGCGCGATCCGCGTCGACATGTCTCCGATGGGTCCGGCACCCATGACGAGCAGGGTTCCACCCTCGGGGACGTCGGCGTACTCGACGCCCTGCCACGCGGTCGGGAGGACGTCGGACAGGAACACGAAGCGGTCGTCCGGCGGGCCGTCGGGCACCTTGACGGGCAGGAAGTCGGCGAAGGGCACTCGTAGGAACTCCGCCTGCCCACCCGGCACGGACCCGTAGAGCTGGCTGTAGCCGAACAGGCTGGCCCCGGTGCCGTGCTGGCGGTTCTGGGTGGTCTCGCACTGGCTGTGCAGTCCGCGTTCGCACATCCAGCACGATCCGCACGCGACGTTGAACGGTACGACGACCCGGTCGCCGACCGACAGGCCGGTGACCTCGCCTCCCACCTCCTCGACGACGCCCATCGGCTCGTGGCCCACGATGTCGCCGGGGGTCATGAAGGGAGCCAGCGGCTCGTACAGGTGCAGGTCGGAACCGCACAGTCCGGTCGTCGTCACCCGGATCACCGCGTCGGTCGGGTCGACGAGCGCGGCGTCGGGCACCTCCTCGACGCGGATGTCCTTCGGACCCTGCCAGGTGACCGCCTTCATGCCAGCACTCCTCGTCTCTCGGGTGTCTCGTGGTGCGCGTGGTGCGTTGTGCAGCACCGGTACCCGACGGTCAGGTGGTCATGCGACAGGGTCCGCGGAGCAGCGACCGGTACGTCCGTCGGCGCGCATCCTCATGTACTCTTCGTACCCGGTTGGGACATCAGCCGGCGGCACAACGTCCGCACCCCGGTTTCTGTGCCTAGGAATCGCACCCGGATGACTGACCTCGAAGATGTCGGCTCCACTGAGCCGTCACCCCCACCCGCCGGCGGGTCGCGCAGCCGACTCCACATGTGGCATGCCCCCGTCCCAGAAGACGACGAGGACGATGGCCCGACGGTCGCTGCGTTGCGGCGCGAGAACCAGGACCTCCGCGACGCCCTGGCCAGCCAGCCGGTGATCGACCAGGCCAAGGGCGCCCTGATGCTGCGCTACTGCGTGGACGCGGACAGCGCCTTCGGGCTCCTGGTGAGGTGGTCGCAGAACACCAACATCAAGGTCAGGGACATCGCCGAAACGCTGGTGCGGTCGATGAGCGGCGGCCGGGCCGGCGCCCACGACGGCGCCCTCGCGCGCGAACTGGACCACGTCCTGGGACGTGGGTCCTGCGACGGCGACGAGGCCCCGGACTGAAGCCAGGTCAGCGGGCCGTGTCGCCGCTACGGCGGAACGGCACCGGCTTGGTCGGTGCCATGCCGGTGTGCCTCTCGATCAGCTCGCGGGCCACGTCGCGCAGGCGCTTGTTGTGGTTCTGCGAGTGCTGCCGCAGCAGGGCGAAGGCGTTCTCGGCGCTGCACCTCTGCTGCGCCATCAGGATGCCCAGCGCCTGGTCGATCACCGAGCGCGACTGAAGGGCGTCCTCGAGCTGGCTCGCGTGCTGGTCCTTCTCGATCTGGCGCACCGTGAGCGTGAGGGCCGTGGACGCCTGCGCCGCGAACACCTGCGCGCGCTGGAACTCCTCCTCGTTGAAGGAGTCGGGACGGTCGAAGCCGTAGATGTTGAGGGCTCCGCGACGCTCGCCATGGATCCCGAGAGGCATGGCCAGGATGCTGCGGACACCGTGGCCGCGGGCGCTCTCGACGAAGACCGGCCAGCGCGTCTCGTGGTCCAGGTCGGGGATCTGCTGGTGCTCCCCGGTGCGCATGGCCGTCAGGCACGGCCCGTCGCCGGCGCCGTACTGCTCCTCGTCGATCAGCGAGGCGCGCTCGTCACTGGTCGCGGCCGTCACCACCCGGCCGTCGTAGTGCGTCGTGATGCCGCAGGACGCGGGAGGCTCGACCAGCTGGGCGGCGAGCCTGGTCACCTCCTCGAGGAAGGTCTGCACCTCCACGGTGCTGAGCGCCAGCGAGTGGAGCGATCCGAGGAGCTCAGGGAACTCGTAGTCGGAACCGGATTCAGTGGGGGTCATCGCCGTGCTCCGTCTCCAGCCCGCACGAGTGTCATGTGACTCTGGTCGGCACAACCCTGGCCGTCGTGGTGACGGTGCATCCGACTGCCTCCATCATCGCACAGGGTTGGGACGAGGGCCGGACCCGCGGGGGCTGCATTTTGAACCCCCGCAGGTGCCCGGGACCTCCCTCAACGCGGCTCCAGACCGTGCTCGGTGACCCAGCGCACGGCCTGGGTGCGCCTCTCCACACCCATCTTCCGGTACGCGGAGCGGATGTAGGTTCGCACGGTGTTGACCGAGACGTAGCTGCGCTCGGCGATCTCCTGGTTGCTGAGGCCGTCGGCGACGAGCAGGATCACCTCGAGCTCGCGGGCACTGAGCGAGTGCTCGTGCGTGGGCCGGCCTGCCGCGTCGGCACACGGGTCGGGGCTGACCACCACCGACCCACCCGCCACCTTCTCGAGGGCGGTGACGAGGTCGGCCGCGTCGAGGCTCTTCGAGAGGCAGCCCTGGACGCCCGCGGCGAGGCTCTCGTTGGCCTGCCTGGCGGAGAACTCCCAGGTGTACAGCACCACCGGCACGCGGGATGCCTCGACCACCTGCCGCAACGGAGCGGCCGTGGAGAGCCGGGCGTCGTACAGCACCATGTCGAAGTCGGGACCGACAGCGTCACCACAGCGCAGGGATGCCACGACCACCCGGTCGGCGTACGGCTCGAGCAGGGTCCGGAGTCCGGAGACGACGACCGGGAAGTCATCGACGATGGCGACACGAAGCATGCCGTGCAGTACCCAGAGCAGGCGGCAATCATGCAGGCCAGGCCACCT
The DNA here is from genome assembly GCF_049897745.1 of Nocardioides sp. LHG3406-4. Classification (NCBI taxonomy): domain Bacteria; kingdom Bacillati; phylum Actinomycetota; class Actinomycetes; order Propionibacteriales; family Nocardioidaceae; genus Nocardioides; species Nocardioides sp. LHG3406-4. The sequence goes on along the minus strand of NZ_JAFCWV010000003.1, from coordinate 316,014 downwards.
ACCCCCTGGATGGCGGCATGGCTGGGCGCACCGTCACCTCGGGGATCGTGGCGTCGGCGGGCAGGTCGAGGACGTGCAGGATCGTCTCGGCGACCGTGTCGGCCCGCAGCCAGTCGGCCGGGTCGTAGACCCGGCCCTCCTGCTCGTGCACCTTCTCCTGCATCGGCGTGGCGGTCCGGCTGGGGAACACCGTGGTGACGCGCACGCCATGGGCGATCTCCTCACCCCGCAGGGCATCGGCGAAGGCACGCAGCCCGAACTTGGACGCGGCGTATGCCGACCAGCTCGGGCTGGCCGCCAGGCCCGCTGAGGAGTTCACGAATACGAACGTGCCCCGCGCACGGCGTACGGCGGACAGCGCGGCCCGGCTCAGCAGCGCCGGCGCGACGAGGTTGACGTCGAGGTGCTCGCGCAGCTGTGCCAGCTCGAGGTCGGCGACCGGGGCCAGGTCGACCACGCCTGCGACGTGCAGCACCGAGTCGAGGCGGTCGGGCAGTCCGGTCAGGCCGTCGACGGCGGTCGGGTCGGCCAGGTCGGCGACCAGCACGGTCGCACCGGGATGGCGCCGGCTGAGCTCGTCGGCACGGGTCTCGCTGCGGGCCAGCAGGCACAGCGAGTCGCCCCGCTCCTGGAGGCGGTCGGCGACGGCGGCACCGATGCCCGAGCCGGCGCCGGTGACCAGGTGGGTCCTGTTCATCGGGTGAAGACGACCTTGCCGAAGATGTCACCCTCGGCCATGGCCGCGAACCCGTCGCGGGCCTGCTCCATCGGCAGGATCCGGTCGATGAGCGGTCGGGCTCCGCTCGCGGCGAGCAGGTTCATCAGCGACCCGAGCTCGGAGCGGGTGCCCATCGTGGAGCCGATGACGCTGAGCTGGAGGAAGAAGATCCGGGTCAGCTCGGCGTTCTCGACGTCAGGGCCCGACGTCGTACCGGAGATGACGATGCGACCGCCGGGTCGCAGGGCCCGCACCGAATGGCCCCAGGTGGCCCTGCCGACGGTCTCCATGACGGCGTCCACCTTGACCGGGAGCCGCGCACCGGACTCGAACACCTCGTGGGCGCCGAGCTCCAGCGCCCGTCGGCGCTTGCCGTCGTCGCGGCTGGTCGCGAGCACCGTCAGCCCACCTGCGCGGGCCAGGGTGATCAGCGCCGTCGCCACACCCCCGCCGGCACCCTGCACGAGGACGGTGTCTCCGGGCCTGAGGTCGCCCTGCACGAAGAGCATCCGGTAGGCGGTCAGCCAGGCCGTGGGCAGGCAGGCGGCCTCCTCGAACGACAGCGCCGCCGGCTTGGGCACGAGGTTCGCCTTGGGTACGACGACCTTGTCGGCGAGCGTGCCCTGGTAGCGCTCGGAGAGCAGGGACCGGCGCGGGTCGAGCGTCTCGTCGCCGGTCCAGAGCGGGTCGCTGATGACGGCGTGCACGACGACCTCGTTGCCCTCGGGGTCGAGGCCGGCCGCGTCGCAGCCGAGGATCATCGGCAGCGCCTCCTGCTTGAGGCCGACGCCCCGCAGGGACCACAGGTCGTGGTGGTTGAGCGACGCGGCCTTCACCTCGACCGTCGTCCAGCCGTCAGGCACCTCCGGCTCGGGGCGCTCCCCCACCACGAGGGCGGCGAGCGGGTCGTCGGGCGAGAAGGACTCTGCATACACGGCGAACATGTGCCGACCCTAGCCGGGCACGACGGAGGAGTGCGCGGCGTGGGGAGGCAGCTCGAGCAAGCCCGCGACCGAGCTCGCGAGGTCGCGACGGCGCGTCGAAACCGCTAGCTGCGCGCGACCCCGTCGGCGCGCGCCGCCGCCGAGACTGCGGAGGCCACGGCCGGCCCGACGCGCGGGTCGAACGGCGACGGGATGACCAGGTCCTCGGCCAGGTCGTCACCGACGAGGTCGGCCAGCGCGGTGGCCGCCGCGAGCTTCATGCCCTCGGTGATGGCGGTGGCGTGCACGTCGAAGGCGCCGCGGAAGATGCCGGGGAAGGCGAGCACGTTGTTGATCTGGTTGGGGAAGTCGGAGCGACCGGTGGCGACGACACGGGCGTAGCGGTGCGCGACGTCCGGGTGCACCTCCGGGTGCGGGTTGGCCAGGCCGAACACGATGGCATCGTCGGCCATCGACGCCACGACCTCCTCGGGCACCGTTCCGCCGGAGACCCCGATGTAGACGTCGGCTCCATGCATCACGTCGGCGAGCGAGCCGTGGCGGTCGAGGCCGTCGGCGGTGAGGCGAGCAAGGCCCGACTTCACCTGGGTCAGGTCGGTACGACGAGAGTTGAGCACGCCCTGCCGGTCGGTGACCGCGATGTCGCGCACCCCGGCCTCGATCAGGATCCGGGCCACCGCGACGCCGGCGGCGCCCGCGCCCGAGATGACGATGCGCGTCGTCGCGGGGTCGCGACCGGTCAGGCGCAGCGAGTTGGTGAGCGCGGCGAGCACGACGACCGCCGTACCGTGCTGGTCGTCGTGGAAGACCGGGATGTCGAGCATCGCCTTGAGGCGGTTCTCGATCTCGAAGCAGCGGGGCGCCGAGATGTCCTCGAGGTTGATGCCGCCGAAGCTCGGGGCGAGCCGGGCCACCGTCTCGATGATCTCCTCGGTGTCGGTGGTGTCGAGGCAGATCGGGACCCCGTCGACACCGCCGAACTGCTTGAAGAGCACCGCCTTGCCCTCCATCACCGGCATCGCTGCCGCAGGGCCGATGTCGCCGAGCCCGAGGACGGCCGTGCCGTCGGTGACGATGGCCACGGTGTTGGGCACCCACGTGTAGTGCTGGGCCATGGACGGGTCGGCGGCGATCGCCTCGCACACGCGTGCCACCCCAGGCGTGTAGGCGAGCGAGAGCTCGTCAGGTCCGGTCAGCGCGACCGTCGAGACCGTCTCCATCTTGCCGCCTACGTGCAGGTCGAAGACGGGGTCTCCGGCGTGCGGATGTGCTGGCGATGCGTCTGCGGGCATGCCGGTCAGTCTGGCACGCAGCCCGGCCGCCCCCACGGCGTGTCCAGGCGACGTAGGGGCCCTGTGGGCAGCGTCACGCGTGGTCGCGCAGCCGCCTGGGCCGCGGCCACGCCCTGAGGAGTACGACGCCCGCGACGGCCCTCGCCGACACCGGGCCGCGATGCCGGCTGTCGATCCCGACCAGCGGGTTGTCGCTGAGCAGCCACCAGCCGTCGGAGCCGTCGCGCAGCAGCCGGCGCTCGGCGACGCGCTTGACGGAGAGCACGCCGTCGGGGAAGCGGGCGAGCACCAGGTCGCCGGGCCGCACCGGGACGCCGTACCGCACCAGGAGGCGGTCGCCCGGCAGCAGCGTCGGACGCATGGAGTCACCGGTGACCCGGGCGAGTCCCACGCGTGGACGACCCGGGTGCCTGGTGCCCTTCACGCCGAGTAGTGTCGCAGGAGTATCAGGCCATCGATCGAGAGGAACCCGATGTTCTCGCGCTTCATCGCCCCCACCGTCGACGTTTCGGCCCACTGCGACCTGCCGTGCGGGGTCTACGACCCGGCGCAGGCACGCATCGAGGCCGAGTCGATCAAGGGCATCATCGCCAAGGTCGCCGACAACGACGACCCCGACTTCCGCACCCGCGCGATCCTCATCAAGGAGCAGCGCTCGGAGCTGGTCAAGCACCACCTGTGGGTGCTGTGGACCGACTACTTCAAGCCCCCGCACTTCGAGAAGTACCCGCAGCTCCACACGCTCGTCAACGAGGCGACCAAGCTCGCGGGTGCCAGCGGCACCAAGGGCGAGCTCGACGCCGGCAAGGCCGACGAGCTGCTCGCGAAGATCGACGAGATCGCCGAGATCTTCTGGGAGACCAAGAAGGCCTGACCGCTGCGGCGGGCCGCCGGACCGCTGCTTCACGCATCCGACGCCGCCTCGGTCCGCACCCGGACCGAGAGCGGCGTCGAGCACGTGCGGGGTGCGTTCCTCAGGCCTGCCTCATTCCCGACGGGCGACACCTCGGAGCGACGGCCGCCACTCCCGCCTGATCAGCCCGTACACCCACGAGTCCGAGACCTCGCCGCTCACGACGCAGTCCTCGCGCAACGTCCCCTCACGCACGAATCCGAGCTTCTCCAGCACACGGGCGGATGCGGCGTTGCGCGTATCGGTCTCGGCCTGGACTCGGTTCAGGTCCAGCGTGTCGAATGCCCACTGCAGCACGGCGCGCGCGGCCTCGGTGGCGTAGCCCTGGCCCCAGGCCGCCTCCTCGAGGCAGTAGCCCATCGCCGCGCTGCGGTAGTCCGGGTTCCACCGGGTCAGGCTGCACCAGCCGATGAATACCCCGTCGGAGACACGGTCAACGGCCAGCCGCGCCCCCGTCCCTGCTTCGGCCATCTCCCGGCAAGCCGTGATGAACCGCCCGGCACGCCCACGCTCGCTCCAGGGCGGGGCGTCCCAGTAGCGCAGCACGTGGTCGTTGCTGTGCAGCGCGAAGAGGGCGTTCGCGTCGTCGTCGTCGAAGGGACGCAGTCGCAGGCGAGAGGTGTGGAGGGTGGGGGTCGACAAGGACATGCGTGCCATGGTGCCTGGTCACGCACCCACGGCCCACGGTTCTGTCCTCCAGGACAGCACTCTCATACCTGAGGTGGAGGCCGAGCACCCCCTCCCCAGCCAGCCTGGGAGCATGACGATCCTCCTCTCGGACCCACGCGTGTCCGCGGTCCCCGTCCACGACACCGGCGAGCCCCTGGTCGCCCTCGACGCCTCCTTCGGCAAGGCGCGGGCACTGGTGCGCGCGGGCCTGGCCGATCGGCTCGCAGGCGCCCAGGACCTGTTGCCGCCGGGTGTGCGGCTCCACGTGGTCGAGGGGCACCGCTCGGTCGAGGCGCAGCGAGCGATCATCGCCCGCTACTCCGCGCAGGTGTGTGCGGCCCGACCCGGGATCTCAGCCGACGAGCTCCACCGGCTGACCAGTCGGTACGTCGCCCCGGTCGAGGTCGCGCCGCACGTCGCCGGGGCGGCGGTCGACCTGACCCTGGTCGACGTGTGCGGCGACGAGCTCGACCTCGGCACGGCGATCGACGCGACACCCGAGGAGTCCGACGGCGCCTGCTACTTCGCGGCCGACGGCATCGGAGCCGATGCGGCCGCGCACCGCCGACTGCTGGCCGCGGTGCTCACGCCTTTCGGCCTCGTGAACTACCCCACCGAGTGGTGGCACTGGTCGTACGGCGACCGGTACTGGGCGCTGAGGACCGGCGCGCCCGCGGCGCTCTACGCACCCGTCGACGTCCGTGTCGGCGTGGCGAGCGACGCGGCATGACCGCGCTGGCCATCGCACCGCGCTCGGCCATCGCCGGTCCCCGCCTGGCCGTGGACCTGGCTGCCGTCGCGGCGAACACCCGCCTCTTCACCCGTCGTACGCCCGGGGAGGTGATAGCCGTCGTCAAGGCCGACGCCTTCGGCCACGGCGCCGCGGGTGTCGCCCGGACCGCCCTCGCGAACGGCGCCGTCCGGCTGGGCGTGACCAGCCTGGAGGAGGCGCTGGCCCTGCGCACGGCCGGGCTGGATGCTCCCGTGCTGAGCTGGCTCAACGTCGTGGACGCCGACTGGGCGACCGCGGTGGCCGGCGACGTCGAGGTGGCCGTGCCCTCGCGTGACCACCTTGAGGCGATCGTCCACGCGACGACGAGGGCCCGGATCCATCTGCACCTCGACACCGGGATGGCTCGCGACGGAGCCGCGCCCACCGAGTGGGCGGCCCTGTGCCGGGCCGCCCGGCTGGCCGAGCGCCGCGGACTTCTGCAGGTGGTCGGGGTGATGGGCCACCTCGGCTGTGCCGACGACCCGGCCGACGCCTGCAACGCGACCGGGCGGACCCGGTTCGCGTGGGGGCTCCAGGTCGCGCTCGACGCCGGCCTCCGCCCGCAGCAGCGCCACCTCGCGGCGACCGCCGCCACCCTCACCGACCCGCGCACCCACCACACGATGAGCCGCATCGGGGCCGGACTGGTCGGCATCGACCCCACGCGGACGACCGACCTGCACCCTGCGCTCACGCTGACGGCTCCACTGGTCGGCGTCCGCTCGGTGCGGGCCGGCACCGGCGTCGGCTACGGCCACACGTGGGTCGCCCCGGCGGCCACCCGCCTCGGGCTGCTGCCCGTGGGGTACGCCGACGGGCTCCCGCGGGCGTCCTCCGGCCGGGCCGAGGTCCTGGTCAGGGGCCGCCGCCGCCCCCTGGTCGGCCGGATCTCGATGGACATGGCCGTCGTGGACCTCGGCGACGAGTCGGTGACCGGCGGCGAGACCGTCACGATCTTCGGGCCGGGTCACGACGGGGAGCCCACGGTCCGCGAGTGGGCCGAGTGGTCCGAGACCATCGAGCACGAGATCGTCACCGGCCTGGGCGCTCGCCTGCACCGCACCACCCTCGCAGCCACGACTCCCGCCCTCCGGAGCCTGTGATGGACCTGCGCATCGCCGTCATCGGCGGCGGCCAGAACTGCGAGCACGACGTGTCACTGGCCTCCGCGGCCGCGGTGGCCGATGCCCTGGCGTCCTACGACCACGACGTCGTCCGGCTCACCATCGGCCCCGACGGGACCTGGTACCGCGAGGGCGGCCACCCGCTCGGTCTGGCCGGAGCCGTCCACGTGCTGCGCAGCTGCACGGTCGCCGTCCCGGTGCTGCACGGGCCCCGCGGTGAGGACGGCACCGTGGCCGCGCTGTGCGAGCTCGCCAAGGTGCCCTACGTGGGATCCGGCGTCGGCGCCGGCGCGCTGGCCATGGACAAGTGGGCGACGAAGCTCGTGGCGGGTGCGCTCGGCATCGCCACGGCTTCCGGCCGCCTCCTCACCGCCTCCACTGCTGAGTCGTACGTCTGGACGCACCCGGTGGTGGTGAAGCCGGTGGCCGCGGGCTCCAGCCGCGGCGTCAGCCTGGTCCGCACGGCTGCTGAGCTCGCGCCGGCCCTCGCCGCCGCGCTGGCGCTCGACGACCGGGTGCTCGTGGAGGACCTGGTGGTCGGCCGTGAGATCGACCTGGCGGTGCTCGGCCGCCCGGACGGCAGCCGGGTCGTGGCTCCCGCCCTCGAGATCGTCGTCGACGGCGTCTTCGACTTCGACAGCAAGTACGACGGCACGGCCGACTTCCGCATCCCGGCCGAGCTCGCCGACAGCGACCGCGCGCAGCTGGAGCGGGCCGCCGTCGGGGTGTACGACGCCCTCGGCTGCGCGGGCGTGGCCAGGGTCGACTTCTTCCTCACCGACGACGGGCCGGTGCTCAACGAGGTCAACACGATGCCCGGCTTCACCGAGCAGTCGCAGGTGCCCAAGATGTTCGCCGCGGCAGGGACGTCGTACGTCGAGCTGCTCGACCTGCTGGTCCGCGACGCACTGGCCGCATGAGCGGGACGAGGATCGCCGGGCTCGATGTGCTGCGTGGGGTCGCCATCGGTCTGGTGATGCTGCGGCACGCCTTCCCGGTCCCGTTCGCCGGGGCGGGCGTCGTCGGGGTGGTGATGTTCTTCGCGCTGAGCGGTTACCTGATCACCGGGGTGCTGACCCGGGAGCTCGACCGCACCGGGCGCGTCGACCTGCGCCGGTTCTACGCGCGCCGCGCGCGGCGGCTCGTGCCGGCGCTGGTGGCGCTGGTCGCCGGCGTCGTGCTGGTCACCGTGACCCTCGACCCCCTCGGCGACCGCGCCGAGCTGGGCAAGACCGTGCTGGTGGCGCTCACCTGGACGGGCAACCTGCCCTTCGGCCACGCCAGCGACGCGACGTTCCACCTCTGGACGCTGGCGACCGAGGAGCAGTTCTACCTGTTCTGGCCGGCCGTCCTCGCCATCGCCTTCGCCCGCCGGCGGGTCGGCACGGCGGTGCTGGTGGTCGCGGGTCTCTGCCTGGCCGCGTGCCTGGCGACGGTGCTCTGGCTGCGCGAGGATCCCGACCTGGCCTACGCGCTGCCGACGTCCTGGGCGCTCTGCTTCGTGGTCGGCGCCGCCACCAGGCTGCTCCAGCACCGGTTGTCCGTCCCGTCGTACGCCGTACCTCTCGCACTTGCCGGACTAGCCTTCCTGAGCGTGGTTCCATTGCGTGGTCACGCCCTCACCTACTTAGCAGGAGGCCCCGCCATCGCCGCGCTCACCGCGGTGCTGCTGCTGTCGTGGCGCACCTGGACCGACGTCTCGGCCCCGGCAGTGCGCGCCGTGTGCTGGGTGGGGACGGTGTCCTACGGCGCCTATCTCTGGAACTACCCGCTGACCCTGTGGCTGCACCCGTCGCTCGGCGATGCTGCCGGACCGGTCGCCGCACTAGTCACCCTGGTCGCCGCGGCGGTGAGCTGGCACCTCGTGGAGAGGCCGTGGCAGGCCCGCCCGGCACGAGAGCCGACGCCGGCATGAGGCGCGGCTGGACCCCCGACCTCGCCGTCGGCGGGGCGGTCCTCATGATCGGCCTGCTGGAGATCAGCTGGGGCACCTTCTACACGGCGTCCGGCAGCCTGCTGATGTTCGTGCTCCTGGGCACGGCTGCCGCGGTGACACTCAGCCGGCAGGCGCCGGGCGTCGCCCTGGCCCTGGTCTGGATCGTGTGCAGCGTTCAGGTCCTGAGCGTCACCCCGACGCTCCTGACCCAGCTCGCCATCGCGTGCGTCGCCTTCGGCACCGCGCGCTGGGGCAGCACCCTCACCGTCTGGCTGAGCGGGCTGTCGATCCCGGCGGCCGCGCTGGTGGGCGTGTTCTTCTTCGTCCTCGACCACCTCACCTGGGTCGAGGTGCCGAACTACCGCAACCTGCTCGAGGCGGCGTACGGCTTCGGCGACACCTGGCAGGTGGGGGCCGTGATGCTGGGCGCCCTCGTCCTGGCGGCACCCTGGCTGCTCGGCCTGGCGTTGCGGTTCGGCGCCCGGGCGCGGGACTCCCGGGTCTCCCAGCTCGCCGCGGAGGAGGATGCGGCTCGTGCCCAGGTCGAGACCGCGCAGGCGCAGGAGATCGCGCGACTGCGCGAGGAGCAGGCCAGGCTGGCGCGCGACGTGCACGACGTGGTCGGGCACTCGCTGGCGGTCATCCTCGCCCAGGCCGAGTCCGCGCAGTACCTCCCCGGCGAGGATCCGGAGGCCCTCAAGATGACGATGCGCACCATCGCCACCTCCGCGCGCAGCTCGCTCCAGGACGTGCGCCAGGTGCTCACCACGACCCGGCAGCCGGCCTCACGGCCCGGCGGGCTCGACAGCCTCGTCGACGGCGTCCGCTCCAGCGGCCACGAGGTGGTCTCGACCGAGGTCGGGACGCCGCAGCCGCTGCCGCCCGAGCTCGAGACGGTGGCATTCCGGGTGCTGCAAGAGATGCTCACCAACGCGATGAAGCACGGACGCCGCGACACCCCCGTGCGCGTGGAGCGACACTGGGAGGGCGACCTGCGGCTCGAGGTGCGCAACGGCGTGGACACCTCCGCCGACCAGACCATGCCGATCGCCACCCGCGACCCGGCCGGGTCGCCCGGGCAGGGACTCGAGGGGATGCGGCGCCGGCTCGAGTCGGTGGGCGGTCGTCTCGACGTACGCCGCCGCGGCGAGGACTCGGGCCAGACCTTCACCGCGACGGCGTGGCTGCCCCTGCGTACGGTCGCTCCGTGACCGCGGACATCCGCGTGCTGCTCGTGGACGACCAGGAGCTGTTCCGCGCCGGGGTGGCCGTCATCATCGACGCGCAGGAGGGCATGGCCGTGGTCGGCCAGGCCGGCGACGGGCTCGAGGCGCTGCGACTCGTCGACGAGCTGGAGCCCGACGTGGTGCTGATGGACATCCGCATGCCCGAGATGGACGGCGTCGAGGCCACCCGGCAGCTCTTCCACCCCGACCGGGTCGCCCGCCGGTCGGTGCCCTCGCGCGTCGTGGTGCTGACGACGTTCAACCTCGACGACCGCGCCGCGACGGCGATCCGCCACGGTGCCAGCGGCTTCCTCCTCAAGGACACCACCCCGGTCATGCTGCGCGACGCGATCCGCACCGTGCACGCCGGAAACGCGGTGCTCGCGCCGCGCGACCTGTCGGCCCTGCTCGACCACCAGTTCCGGGCGGCGACGCCCCCTCCCGCGGCGTACGTCTCCCTCACCGACAAGGAGAAGGAGGTGTTCGGCGCGGTGGCCCAGGGCCTGTCCAACACCGAGATCGCGGGGCGGATCTTCGCGAGCGAGTCGACGGTGAAGTCGCACGTCGGCGCCATCCTGCGCAAGCTGGCGCTGCGGGACCGGGTGCAGATCGTCGTGTTCGCGCACGAGCACGGCCTGACGCGCACCGGGTGAGCGTGGCCGGGCCTCCGGCACGCGGAGGTCGACCACGGATAGTGTTTCCATCGCAAGCTCAACGCGAGGACGGTGCGAAGCATGAGTGACGACTCCAGCAGTGGCGCGAGGCCCGACGTCGAGCTCCGGCTGCCTGCCGACGGCGCCTACGCATCCGTCCTGCGCACCACCACCGCGGGTCTCGCCGCCCGTCTCGAGTTCACGATGGACGACATCGAGGACCTGCGCATCGCCATCGGGGAGGCGAGCGCCATGGTGCTCCCGGACGCGGACCCGGCCTCCGACCTGACGTGCCTGTACTACCTCGAGCCGCGGCGGATGACGATCGAGGTGGCCGTCGACGCCGCCGAGCCGCCCGAGCCCGACCTCGACAGCTTCGCGTGGCAGGTGCTGAGCACCCTCGCCGCTCAGGCCGAGGTCCTCACGGATGGGGGTCGCCTGCGGGTGCGGCTCACCATGGAGTCGAGTCTCGCCGGGGCTGGCCTGTGACATGAGCCAGGAAACTTCGGGGGACGGGCTCGAGGATCCGGACGACGCGATGCCCACGCGCATCGAGCTGACCCGGCTTCGCAGCGCGGAGTTCTTCATCATTCTCAGGGACGCCGAGGCGTCGGACGCCGCCCGCAGCACGGCACGCGACGACCTGGTCCATCTCCACCTGCCGCTGGTGGAGCACTGTGCCCGGCGGTTCCGCAACCGCGGCGAGCCCTTCGAGGACCTCGTGCAGGTCGGCACGATCGGGCTCATCAAGGCCGTCGACCGGTTCGAGACCGATCGCGGGGTCGAGTTCTCGACGTACGCGACGCCCACGATCATCGGCGAGATCAAGCGCTACTTCCGCGACAAGGGCTGGGCGATCCGGGTGCCCCGGCGGCTGCAGGAGCTGCGCATGCAGATCGGAGCCACCACCGGGGAGCTGACCCAGAAGCTGGGGCGCTCCCCGCTCCCCCGCGAGCTGGCGGAGGCGCTCGGGTGCACGGTGGAGCAGATCATCGAGGGCCTGGAGTCGGCCAACGCCTACTCCACGCTGTCGCTCGACGCCGGCGACGACTCCGACGAGGGCCCCACGAGCATGCTGGCCACGCTCGGCATCGACGACGAGGGGCTCGAGCACGTCGAGATCCGCGAGTCCATCAAGCCGCTCCTCGAGGGGCTCGACCCGCGGGAGAAGAAGATCCTGCTGCTGCGCTTCTTCAAGAACATGACGCAGTCGCAGATCGCCGCCGAGATCGGGGTCTCGCAGATGCACGTCTCGCGGCTGCTGACCAAGACCCTCGACCAGCTCCGCACCTCGCTCGAAGCCGACTGATCGGCTCTCGCTAGCCCCGGTCGAAGAGCGCGCGGGTGCTGGCCGGGTGCAGGATGCCGGCGAGCACGATGAGCGCCACCACCACCAGCGCCACGGCCACCGGCGTCGTGTCGCCGCCGCGGAAGTTCCAGGCGAGCCCGAGCTGGATCAGCTGACCGAGGACGATCGGGCTGCGCGACCACGGCCGCAGCCGGACGGCGCCCCAGGCGCAGATGACCAGCCCGACGCCGTACGCCGCGAAGAAGGCCGCGGTGGTGACGCCCATGGTCACCCGAGCCGACGAGAGCGCGAAGGCCTCCAGGATGCCCAGCACCACCAGCAGCCCGCCCTCAGCCGCCACGAGCGAGGCCGCCACGGTCAGCGGCACCGGCCGGGCGGGGGCTGGCTCGGTCGAGGCGGTGGGGGTCACGCCGAGAAGGGTAGTTGTGACGGACGTGACGACGGATGGGGGTTGTGTGAAGCCCGATCTCTTGGGAGTCTGGAGGGCGCGCTCGTGAAAGCGTTCACATCGGCGCGCCCCCAGAAAACTTCTTTGTGGAAAGTGGGAAAACCCAGCCATGGATTGGCGCCACCGCTCTGCCTGCCTCGACGAGGACCCGGAGCTGTTCTTCCCGATCGGCAACACCGGTCCGGCCATCCTCCAGATAGAGGAGGCCAAGCAGGTGTGCCGACGGTGCGAGGTGCGCGAACCGTGCCTCGCCTGGGCGCTGGAGGCCGGTCAGGACCACGGCGTCTGGGGCGGCCTCAGCGAGGACGAGCGCCGGGCGCTCAAGCGCCGCAACGCTCGCGCCCGGGTCCGCACCGCCTGAGGGACAGTCCAGCCGGAGAGGTCAGTCGATCGGCACATCGACGCTGACCCTGGTGCCGCGCGCGTGCGGCACCGCTCCGAGCTCGAGCTGACCACCGAGCTCGGACTCCACCAGGGTGCGCACGATCGAGAGTCCGAGATGGGTCGAGGTGTCGAGGTCGAAGCCCTCGGGCAGCCCGGCGCCGTCGTCGTCGATCGTGACGTGCAGCCGACCGACCAGGCGCCGTACGGTCACGACGATCTCGCCCGTCTCCGTGCCGTCGTCGCGATAGCCGTGCTCGACGGCGTTCTGGACGGCCTCGGTGAGCACCATCGCGAGCGCCGTGGCGGTCTCGGAGGCGAGCTCGCCGAAGCTGCCCGTCCGCCGGGTGCGCACCCGCTCCCCCGACGAGCCGACGTCGGTCACCATCTGGCCGAGGCGGTCGGCGATCTCGTCGAAGGCGACACGCTCGGAGAGCGCCTGGCTGAGCGTCTCGTGCACGATCGCGATGGAGCCGACCCGGCGGACGGCCTCGTCGAGCGCCGCCTTCGCCGCCGGCTCGTCGATGCGCCGCGCCTGGAGGCGCAGGAGCGCGGCCACGGTCTGCAGGTTGTTCTTCACCCGGTGGTGGATCTCGCGGATCGTCGCGTCCTTGGTGACCAGCTCGCGGTCGCGCCGCCTCAGGTCGGTCACGTCGCGAAGCAGCACCAGCGCGCCGATGTGGTCGCCGTGGGGTCGCAGCGGGATCGAGCGGACGATCAGCGACACCTCCTCGGTGCCGATCTCGGTGTCGCGGGGCGCCCGCCCGCCGAGCACGGCGCTCAGCGCCTCCTCGTCGGGCCGCCGACGCGGTGGCACCAGCTCGCGGGTCAGATCCGCCAGGGCGACGCCGTCGAGGTCGCCGCTGAGCCCGAGCCGCCGGTAGACCGACAGCGCGTTCGGGCTGGCGTAGGTGACCCGGCCGGTGGCATCCACGCGCAGGAAGCCGTCGCCCACTCGCGGTGAGTCCGCGTGGTCGCTGCGCTGCGCGGCACCCGGCGGGAAGAAGCCGTGCGCGATCATCTGGGTGAGGTCGGCGGCCGTCTGCAGGTAGGACAGCTCCAGCCGGCTCGGGGTCCGCACACCGAGGAGGTTGGTGTTGCGCGCGATCACCGCGATGACGCGCTCGTCGCGGCGCACCGGGATCGTCTCGACCCGCACCGGCACGTCGTCGCGCCACTCGGGATCGCCCTCGCGCACCAGTCGGCCGTGCTCCCAGGCCTGGTCGAGCAGGACCTTCCGGCCGCGCGGGACGAACGTGCCGACGACGTCGTCCACCAGCGCCGTGGGGCCGGTCGTCGGCCGCATCTGGCCGCCCGCCCAGAAGCCGGTGTCCTGGCGGTCGGGCAGCCACAGCACGAGGTCGGCGAACGACAGGTCGGCGATGATCTGCCAGTCGGCCATGATGAGCTGCAGCCAGGCGATGTCGGCATCGTCGAGGTCGGTGTGCAGACGCACCAGCTCGTTGAGGGAGGCCACCGGACCAACCTAGTGGGGGTCGACGCCCACGGTGCTGCTGGCAGGATGGGCGCCATGGCGACGGCGTACTGGCAGCAGGTGCTCTCCAAGGGTCTCACCGTGCCGACCGACCGGCCGCTCGACGACCTCACGGCCGAGCTCGCCACCATGCTCGGGTCACCCGACCCCGCCCTGCGCGACGGCATCGCCTACCCGGCGATGGCGACCTGGATCGGCCGCGGCGTGTACGACGACCTGCTGGTCGGGCTCGGCGACGGCATGGCCACCGGGCTCGGCGTGGGGCTCGGCGAGCGCGGCACCGACACCGTGTTCCGGCGCTCCTTCTCCGCCCTCGTGCTGGCAGAGGTGATCGACCGGGACAACATCGCGCGGCTGGTGCCGGCCGGCCGGGTGATGGACTGGGCCGACCGGATCGTGGCGTGGTACCTGCGCGAGCAGGACCTGCGGGGCTACGTGCCCGGTGCCGGCTGGGCGCACGCGGCGGCGCACGGCGCGGACGCGATCGGCGTACTCGCGAAGTCGCCGCACATCGCCACCCCTGAGCTCACCGTGCTCCTCGACGTGATCGCCGACCGGGTGATCTCGGCCGACGTCGTGCTCCTCTCCGGCGAGCCCGACCGGATGGCATCGGCCGTCCTGGCGGTGCTGCGTCGCGACCAGGTGCCGCTGAAGGTGATCGAGCCGTGGATCGCCCGGATCGCCGGGTCGGCCGGCTCGATCGGCAACCCCGAGGACCGGGACCCCTACCTCGGCTCCGCCAATCCCCAGGCACTGCTGCGGGCTCTCTACCTGCAGGTCGAGCTGGCTGCCGACCCGCCGCCCGTGCGCGCCGACCTGCTGCTGGTGCTGGTCGATGCCCTGCGCGCGACCAACCCCTTCACGTTGGCCAAGCGGCGCGGGTAGCACCAGCCCATCACCGTCACCGTCATGTGACCAGCCGGTAGCCTGCGCACATGAACGACGCTCCTGAGCAGACGACCCAGGCCGACACCGACACCGACGCGGGAGTCCTCTCCGGCCACAGCGGCGAGCTCGCCGTGGCCGTGGCCCGCGCACACGGCGTGGAGACGATGTTCACGCTGTCGGGCGCGCACGTCTTCCCGATGTACGACGGCGCGGTCAAGGCCGACCCGCCGATGCGGCTGCTCGACGTGCGGCACGAGCAGACCGCGGCGTTCGCGGCCGAGGCCACCGGCAAGCTCACCCGCAGACCCGGCCTCGCCGTGCTCACCGCCGGACCCGGCGTCACCAACGGCCTGAGCGCCATCGCGCAGGCGCAGTTCGCCGGGTCGCCGATGGTCGTGGTCGGCGGTCGCGCACCCGCCAACCGCTGGGGCACCGGCAGCCTGCAGGAGCTCGACCAGCCGCCGATCATCGCGCCGATCTCCAAGATGGCCCGCACCCTGCACTCCGCCGACGAGGTGCTCGGCGGCATGGACGAGGCGTTCACCCTGGCGGGCAGCTCGCACCGCGGACCGGTCTTCGTGGACATCCCGATGGACGAGTTCTTCAACTCCGCGAGCGGCCCGGCGCCGATCGGCGGCACCACGCCCGGCCAGGAGCCCGACGGAGACCTGGTCGGCGAGATCGCCGAGCTGATGGCGGGCGCCCGCCGCCCGCTGCTGATCCTGGGCACCGACGTGTGGTCCGACGGAGCGGAGGAGGCCGCGCTGCGGCTGGTCGAGCACGCCGGGGTGCCAACGATCACCAACGGCATGGGCCGTGGCGTCGTACCCGGTGGACACCCCCTGCTCGTCACCAAGGCCCGCAGTCAGGCGCTCGGCACCAGCGACCTGGTCGTCGTGGTGGGCACGCCGCTGGACTTCCGGCTCGGGTACGGCGTCTTCGGCGGCAAGGACGGCGCCCCGCCCGCCCAGGTCGTGCACATCGCCGACTCCCCCGGGCAGCTGTCGGCTCACGCCGACCTCGCCGCATCGGTCTCGGGTGACCTGACCCGCATCCTCGACGGGCTGGCGCAGGCGCTCGACCAGGTGGTGCGGCGCCCCGACTGGTCGTCGTGGGTCACCGACCTCCAGGCCGGCGTCAAGGCCGCCATCGAGCGGGACGCCGCCCTGCTCGGCGCCGAGGCGGACCCGATCCACCCCGCCCGCATCTACGGCGAGCTGGTGCCGCGACTGGCCGACGACGCGGTCGTCATCGGCGACGGCGGCGACTTCGTCAGCTTCGCCGGCAAGTTCGTCGAGCCCAAGCGCCCGGGTGGCTGGCTCGACCCCGGCCCCTACGGCTGCCTCGGCGCGGGCCTCGGCGGCGCCATCGCCGCCCGTCTGGCCCGGCCCTCCGCCCAGGTGGCGCTCCTGCTCGGCGACGGCGCCGCCGGTTTCTCGCTGATGGACGTCGACACCCTCGTCCGGCACGACCTGCCGGTGGTGATGGTGATGGGCAACAACTCGGCGTGGGGCCTGGAGAAGGGCCCGATGCAGATGATCTACGGCTACGACGTGGTCGCCGACCTCGCCCCCCGCACGGCCTACGACGAGGTGGTCAAGGCTCTCGGCGGCGCCGGCGAGACGGTCACCGACCCGAGGCAGATCGGCCCGGCCCTCGACCGCGCGTTCGCCGCGTCGGTGCCCTACCTCGTCAACGTCATCACGGACGTGAACGCCGCCTACCCGCGCGCCACCTTCGGGATCTGACGTGCGCATCAGACTGGCCGAGGACGCTGACCTGAAGGTGGTCGCCGACGTCACCGAGGCGGCGTACGCCGAGTTCACCCGCGGCCCCGACGATCCCTACATCGCCCACCTGCGCGACACCGCGTCGCGGGCCGCCGAGGCGGAGCTGTGGGTGGGCGTGGACGAGGACGGCGTCATCCTCGGCACCGTCACCCGGTGTCCGACCGGCTCCCCGTGGCGGGAGGTCTCGGAGCCGGGTGAGGGCGAGTTCAGGATGCTCGCGGTCGCCCCGGAGGCCCGCGGCCGCGGCGTGGGAGAGGCGCTGACCCGCCACGTCCTGGACCTCTGCGCCGCAGCCGGCGAGGACGTCGTCGTGCTGTCGAGCCTGGCCGAGATGTCGGCCGCGCACCGGGTCTACGGCCGGCTCGGCTTCCGGCGGCTGCCCGAGCGCGACTGGAGCCCGAATCCCCACGTCGACCTGATGGCGTTCATCCGCGACGGCCGGACCTCGTGAGCAGCGGCGTGAGCATGGAGGCGAGGCTGACCTTCACCGTGACCGACGCCGACACCGCGGTCGCGATGGGCAGCGGCAGCCTGCCGGTGCTCGGCACGCCCCGGCTGCTGGCGTGGTGCGAGGCGGCCACCTGCGCCGCCCTCGAGCCGACCCTGGCCGCCGGCTCGACGAGCGTGGGCACCCGGGTGACGCTCGAGCACCTGGCCGCCAGCCCCGTGGGCGCCGAGGTGGAGGTGAGCGCCGCCGCGTCGTACGTCGACGGGCGGCTGCACCGCTTCACGGTCTCGGCCCGGCACGCGGGCGACGCGAAGCTCGTGGGCACCGGCGAGATCACCCGGATCGTGGTCGACGGCGAGCGCTTCCTGGCCCGCCTCTGACCCTGCGACCTCGCAGGCACCCACAAATGCGACCGACCCGCCCGAGACTCTCGGGCGGGTCGATGAAAACTACGCTCAGGCGTTGGGGCGCTTGCCGTGGTTCGCGCCCTTCTTCTTGCGAGCGCGGCGCTTGCGGCCAGTCTTGCCCATGATGTCTCCTCGATCGGATCGAATGCCGGGCCATCTTCTCAAATGCCCGGGCGGAGAGCCAATCAGGGACCCCGACGAGCGCTCGTCAGCCCTCTTCGGTGATGCGGACCTGCACCTCGCGGATCTGGACGCGGACCCGGTCGAGCAGTCCCTCGGGCGCCCGCTCGGAGCACGACCGGGCAACGATGGACTTCACGGTGCGCTGCAGGTCGTACTTCTCCAGGCACGGGCCGCACTCGTCGAGATGGCCGCGGACCGCCGCGCAGTCGGCGTCGTCGAGCTCGTTGTCGAGGAAGTAGACGATCCGCTCGAGGTAGTCGGCACAGTCGTGGTGCTCGCTGCTCATGGCGTGTCACCCTTCCCGTTCTGACCCGCCGGCAGGAGGGTGCCCTCGCGGACGTAGTCGGACAGCATGTCGCGCAGCTGGCGACGGCCACGGTGCAGCCTGGACATGACCGTGCCGATGGGAGTGTCCATGATCTCGGCGATCTCCTTGTAAGGGAATCCTTCGACATCGGCGAGGTAGACCGCCATGCGGAACTCCTCGGGGAGACGCTGCAGCGCGTCCTTGACCTGCGAGTCGGGCAGGTGCTCGAGCGCCTCGGTCTCCGCGGACTTGAGACCACCGGACGTGTGCGACTCGGCGCGCGCGAGCTGCCAGTCCTCGACGTCCTCGGCCATCGACTGCTGCGGCTGGCGCTGCTTCTTGCGGTAGGTGTTGATGAAGGTGTTCGTCAGGATGCGGTAGAGCCAGGCCTTGAGGTTCGTGCCCGGCCGGAACTGGTGGAAGGACGCGTACGCCTTCGCGAACGTCTCCTGGACCAGGTCCTCGGCGTCGGAGGGGTTGCGCGTCATCCGCATCGCCGCGGAGTAGAGCTGGTCGAGGAAGGGCAGCGCGTCACGCTCGAAACGGGCGGAGCGCTCGGTCTCGGTCTCGGTCTCGACGTCGATCTCCTCGGGAGGAGTCGGGTCGTCCGTCAGGGAGTCGGTCATCGCGTCCCAGACTAGCCGGGTGGCCTCGTCGAGGGGCGGGTCCACCGGCTTCGGGGGCGACATCAGAGCAGGCACATGGTGGGAACACGTCGGGGCCGCCCGTGATTCCCGAACCCGAGCGGGACTCAGGGACCAGCCTCGGACCGGACCTCCGGGCCGGTGATCTCGCGGACGATCCACTCGAGCGCGGACTCCACCACGATCCCGTGCGCCTCGTCCTGGCTCACCGATCCGCGTCGGGGCACCTTCAACCCGTGGTCGGCGTCGGGCACCACGCACACGTCGAGGTCGGCGGGGAACTCATCGGGCCGACCGAAGGTGTCGCGCTCCCCCTGCACGACGAGGGTGGGTACGCCGGCACCGGTCAGCTCGTCGAGCCTCGACTTCTCCGGCCGCCCCGGCGGGTGCAGCGGGAACGACAGGGCCAGGCACCCCCGGGCGCCCAGGTGCTTCGCGGTGCGGGCCGCCGAACGCGCCCCTGCCGACCGGCCCCCCACGACCAGCGGGGTACGGACCCGCATGAAGTCGGCGGCCGCGGTGAACGCGGCGTCCAGGGTGGGAGGCGGGGTGGCCACCTTGCGACCCGCCACCCGCCACGGCTGCTCGAACAGCACCACGGTGATGCCCTGGGCGGGCAGGTCACGGGCCAGGGCCTCGAGGTCGCCGGCGTCGATCCCCCCACCCGCGCCATGGCTGAGCAGCAGCGTCGCGAAGGGGCTCTTCGCCCGCCGCGTCACCAGCCGACCGTCGCCGTGCGGGGTGGGAATGACGCGCTCGACTCTGCTCACTCGACCACCTCCTCCAGCGGAAGGGGCTCGACGAGCTCGGGGCCGTTGTTCTTCACGTTGCCCACCGCGGTCGACACCGGGAACGCCTCCAGGCCGCCCGGCGCGGCCGGCACGAGCAGTCCGAGGTCGCCGGGGATCCGCGGGTCCAGCCACTCCGCCCAGCGGTCCCGCTCCACCATGAGCGGCATCCGGTCGTGGATGTGGCCGAGGGAGTCCTCGGCCTCGGTGGTCAGCACGGTGCAGCTCCAGCGGAACCGATCCTCGGCGTCGTCGTCCTTCGACGGGTCGCGCCAGATCTCGTAGAGACCGGCCATGGCGAGCACCCCACCGTCGCGGGGGCGGATGAAGAAGGGCTGCTTGCGAGGCTTCCCGGCGGCGGTGAGCTGGGAGGTGGGGTACCACTCGAAGTAGCCGTCAGCCGGCAGCAGGCAGCGCCGTACGGCGAAGGCGCGCTTGAACGCCGGCTTCTCGGCCACCGACTCCATGCGCGCGTTGATCATCCGGCTGCCGATGGCGGGGTCCTTCGCCCACGATGGCACGAGCCCCCACGTGAGCACGCGCAACTGGCGCTGCGGCTGGTCCGGACCCTCGCCGCGCTCGGCGTCCGGTCGCGCGGCCCTCTCCAGGACGGCATAGACGGGCTTGGTGGGCGCGACGTTGTAGTCGGGCTCCAACGGCGCGCCGACGCGGCTCTCAACGATCTCGAACTCCTCGACGAGGTCCTCGGGCTTCCGGCTCGACGCGTAACGACCACACATGTGGACCACCCTAGGGAGCGCGCCCACACGCGACCAGACTCAGCCGGCGACACGGCCGGGGCCGCCGGCTGAGGTCAGGGTCGCGCGAGCTCGTCGAGCAGCATCATGGCGCCGGCGTCGGTGCCCGGCAGCCCCTCGATCCAGATACGGCAGGCGTGGCCGTCGAGCTCCACGCCCTCCACGAGATGACGCAGCAGCCGCACCCGCTGCCCGAGCCGCTCGTCGCGATCGGCGATCACGACGACCCGGTTGGGGCTGATCCGGCCGATGGTCTCGGCACCGTTGAAGACGGTCCGGGCCGCCTCTCCCAGCCGTGCCATCCGCAGCGAGCGGGTGATGGAGAGCCCGTTGCGGGCAGCGACCAGGCCGTGCCGGTCGTGCGGAAGATCGAGCACGACCAGGCAGTACCAGTCTCCGAGACGGGTGTGCGCCGCCTCGCGGAACTGACCCCTGAACAGTTCCGCGAGGCGGCTCCGTACGTGAGCCGAGCTGGCCAGGCCAGTCATCGGCTCTTCGCACGAGATCTGATGGAGATACGCAAGCGTCGTGTCACTCCAGGCGACCAGCAGGGCCGCGACGTCGTCGTACGACGGGTCGACCCGGCAGACCAGGCGTGATGTCCTGCGCAGCGCCTCGAGCGCCTCCTCCAGCGATGCACCGTCGCGCGCCAGCTCCTGGCCGACGAAACGACACGCAGCCACCGATCCCGATCCCGACGCGAGTGCCTCCGCGACCGCCTCGAAGCGAGGCGGCAGCTCCAAACGCAGTTCGGGAGACAGTTCCCCCCCAGCGTCGGGATCGGCTGTGGAGTCAGTGCGCGAACGCATGGCGAAAAGTCCCACAGGTGCTCCTTGATCGGTGTCTACGTGCCAGGAACGGCGTCGCGGGCACTCCATGACGCGATATCCCGAAGTTTTCTGCCGAGCAGCCTCATCACGGCTTTCGGGCCAGTCCCGAGCGCCCGAGCCCGTAGAGTGGGCCGCACCATTCGCCACCCGGACGTTGAACATCGTGAGCAACGCGCTGCAAGTCATCGAGGGCCCCGGTGACCCCGAGCTGATCTCGGCGGTCCGGGGCGGAGACCTCGACGCCTACGGCCGCCTCTTCGAGCGGCACGTCGAGGCTGCGCGGCGGCTGGCCCGGCAGCTGGTCTCCGCCGGCGACGTCGACGACCTGGTCTCCGACGCCTTCGCCAAGGTGCTGGGCGTCCTGCAGCGCGGCGGCGGTCCAGACGTGGCGTTCCGCGCCTACCTGCTCACCGCCGTGCGCCACCTGCAGGTCGACCGGTTCCGCGCCGCCTCGAAGGTCCACGTCACCGACGACCTGGAGGCGTTCGACCCCGGCGTGCCCTTCCGCGACACCGCGGTCGAGGGCTTCGAGAATGTCGCGGCGGCCCAGGCCTTCGCGTCGTTGCCCGAGCGCTGGCAGGCGGTGCTGTGGCACACCGAGGTCGAGGGACAGAAGCCGGCCGAGGTCGCCGTACTCCTCGGCATGACCGCGAACTCCGTCTCCGCGCTGGCCTACCGCGCCCGTGAGGGGCTGCGCCAGGCCTTCCTCACCCAGCACGCGAACGAGCTCGAGGACGACACGTGCCGCTGGACCCACCAGCACCTGGGCGCCCACGTCCGCGGCGGGCTGTCCCGCCGCGACACCGCCAAGGTCGAGCAGCACGTCAAGGAGTGCCGCACCTGTGCGGCGATCTACCTCGAGCTCACCGAGGTCAACTCCAACCTGGCGGCGCTCCTCGCCCCACTGCTGCTCGGCGGGCTGGCCGCGGCGTATGTCGCCTCCGGCAGCGCCGCCACGGGCGCCGGCGCGGGCATCGGGGTCCTGGTGGGACGCATCCGCGACCTGGTGCTGAGCAACGCGCCCGCCGCCGCGGCCGCGGGGGTGGCCGCCACGGCCGTCGTCGCGGGAACCGTCTTCGTCGCGGTGCAGAACGGTGGTGGGCAGCTCTCGTCGGCCGACCAGCCGCTCGGCCCCGTCGCCAGCTCGAGCACGAGCAGCCCGGGAGCGCCGGCCGCCCTCGAGCCGGCCTCCGGGCCGACCGGGTCGCCAGGCACGACCGATGCTCCCGTTGGGATCCCGGCCGACAGCGGCGCCCTCGTCACCGACCTGCCCACCGTCGACCCGACCGTCGTCCCCACGCCGGAGCCTCCCGTCGGCACTCCGACGGGCGACCCAAGCGACGAGCCGTCCGACGAACCGAGCGACGAGCCCACCGGCAAGCCGACCGACAAGCCCACCGACAAGGCCACCGACAGGCCCACCGACAAGCCCAGCGAGAGCCCCACCGCGCCGCCGACGGCCACGCCCACCACGACGCCCTCCAGCGATCCACGACCCTCGAGCGACCCGACGCCGACGGGTGACCCGAGCCCGACGCCTAGCCCGACGCCGACGGGTGACCCGAGCCCGACGGGTGACCCGAGCCCGACGGGTGACCCGACGCCGACGCCGACCCCGACTCCTACCCCAACGCCGACGCCCACCTCGACCCCCACTCCCATGGCCGTCTCAGCCACGGACACCTGCAGGCTCATCCTCCGGTGCGCCATCCGGGTGTCGGTGTCCGACGTGCCCGCAGGCGGCGCCGGGCAACTGACAGCGCGCGTCAACGGGCTGGCGGGCGTGATCGGGCTGGTCGACCTGGACACAGGCGAGCCCGGGTGCGTCCGCGTGTCCAGCGGCTTCGACTGCTCCCTCTCCGACGGCGAGTACCTATTCACGGCGTCTCCTTGGCCCGGCGCCGGCGTCACCTTCACGGTCACCGCCGGTGGCCAGACGGTCACCCGGACGGTCACCTTCGACTGACTGCGCCGCATCGGGTAGGAATGGCACATGACCGTGACGCGACTGATCGCCCGCCCCATGCTCGCCTCGATGTTCGTCGTCGGTGGCGTGAACGCCCTCCGCAACGCCGAGGCGCTGGCCGCGAAGGCCAAGCCCGTCACCGACAAGGTCGTGCCGATGGTCAAGCGGGCCGTGCCGCAGCTGCCCATCCCGAGCGACGCGCTGACCCTGGTGCGCATCAACGGCGCCGCCCAGGTCGTCGCCGGCCTGGCGCTGGCCACCGGGCGGGCACCGCGACTGTCCTCGACGGTGCTGGCCGCCACGCTCGTGCCGACCACCGCGGCCGGGCACCGCTTCTGGGCGGAGACCGACCCGGCGGCCCGGGGAAACCAGAAGGTGCACTTCTTCAAGAACCTCTCGATGCTCGGCGGCCTGCTCATCGCGGGTGTCGACACCGACGGCAAGCCCGGCATGGCCTGGCGCGCCCGCCGGGCCGGCCGCGACGTACGCCGCGAGGCCCGTCGCCTGGCCAAGGACGCGCGCCACGAGGCCAAGCTCGTCCGCGCCCAGATCAGCTGACGCCACGGCCGTGACCGAACTCGTCGACGACCCGTGGCCGGCCCCGCGGGCCACGGAGGCCGTCGACCTGACGATCGACCTCCCCGGCTCGAAGTCGCTGACCAACCGGGCGCTCATCCTGGCCGCGCTCGCCGACTGGCCGGGCGTCGTACGCCGCGCCCTGCGCTCGCGTGACACGACCCTGATGGCGCGCGCCCTCACCTCGCTCGGCGCCCACGTCGACACGAGCGGCGACGACTGGCACGTCAGCCCTGGAAGGTTCGACGCGGACGCCGCCGTCGACTGCGGGCTGGCCGGCACGGTGATGCGGTTCGTGCCGCCGGTGGCCGCCCTGTCGACGGGCACGACCACGTTCGACGGCGACCCGCACATGCGGACCCGTCCGATCGGCGAGGTGCTCGCCGGGCTGCGCGGCCTGGGCGTGGAGATCGACGATGCCGGTCGCGGCGCGCTGCCGTTCGCGGTCATCGGCCGGGGCGCGGTGCCCGGCGGCAGGGTCGTGATCGACGCGTCCGCGTCGTCCCAGTTCGTCTCCGCGCTGCTGCTGGCCGGTGCCCGCTACGACAAGGGCGTGGAGGTCGTCCACGTGGGCAAGCCCGTGCCGTCCCTCCCCCACATCGACATGACGGTGGCGATGCTGCGGGCCCACGGGGTCGAGGTCGACGACGCCGACGCCAACCGGTGGGCGGTCGCCCCCGGCCCGGTGCAGGCACTCGACCAGGTCATCGAGCCCGACCTCTCCAACGCCGCGCCCTTCCTCGCCCTCGCAGCCGTGTCGGCCGGGTCCGTCGTCGTACGCCGCTGGCCCGAGGCCACCACCCAGGCCGGCGACGCACTGCGAGAGATCCTCACCCTGATGGGGTGCGAGGTGACCCGGGTGCCCGAGGGGCTGCGGGTGCGCGGCACCGGCGTCCTCCACGGCATCGACGTCGACCTGCACGACGTCGGCGAGCTCACCCCCGCGGTCGCGGCGCTCTGCGCGCTGGCCGACTCCCCCTCGCACCTGCGCGGGGTCGCCCACATCCGGAGCCACGAGACCGACCGGATCAGCGCGCTCGCGACCGAGCTGTCCGGCCTGGGCGCCGACGTCATCGAGCGCGAGGACGGGCTGTCGCTGCGTCCGGCGCCCTTGCGGGGCGGCGTCTTCCACACCTACGGCGACCACCGGATGGCCCACGCGGCGGTGATCATCGGCGCCGCGGTCGACGGGGTCCTGGTCGAGGACATCGCGACCACGGGCAAG
Source organism: Nocardioides sp. LHG3406-4 (assembly GCF_049897745.1). Taxonomy (NCBI): domain Bacteria; kingdom Bacillati; phylum Actinomycetota; class Actinomycetes; order Propionibacteriales; family Nocardioidaceae; genus Nocardioides; species Nocardioides sp. LHG3406-4. Next base: position 291,324 of record NZ_JAFCWV010000003.1, on the reverse strand, counting down.
ACGTTCCCCGACTTCGCGGCCTTCTGGTCGGGACTCCTGTGAGCCGGCAGCAGCAGCGCTACGGCGTCGACGACCAGGAGCACTACGACCGCCCACGCCGGCGCACGCGCCCGCGCACCAAGGAGCGCCCGACCTACGACGACGCGGTCGAGGGCCGCGTCGTGACCGTCGACCGCGGGCGGTTCACCCTGCTGGTCGACGGCCACGTGGTGATGGCCATGAAGTCCCGCCCGCTGGGGCGCAAGGGCGTGGTCGTCGGCGACCGGGTGCGGGTGGTGGGCGACGTCACGGGCGACGACGGCTCGCTGGCCCGCATCGTCGAGGTCACCGAGCGCACCACCACCCTGCGGCGGACCGCCGACGACGATGATCCCGTCGAGCGGGTCATCGTCTCCAACGCCGACCAGCTGGTGGTCGTCACCGCGCTGGCCGACCCCGAGCCCCGCCCCCGCCTGATCGACCGGGCGCTGGTCGCGGCCTACGACGCGGGCATGGCGCCGCTGCTCTGCCTCACCAAGGCCGACCTGCGCGACCCCGAGACGCTGCTGTCCACCTACCGGTCACTCGGCGTGCCGTGGGTGGTCACCCAGCGTGGCGGCGAGCTCGACGTCGTGCGCGACCGGCTGCGTGGGCGCACCAGCGTGCTGGTCGGGCACAGCGGGGTCGGCAAGTCGACGCTCGTCAACGCCCTGGTGCCCGACGCGCACCGCGCGGTCGGCATCGTCAACACGGTCACCGGCCGCGGCCGGCACACGTCCACCTCGGCGTACCTGCTGGAGCTGCCCGACGGCGACGGGTGGATCATCGACACCCCCGGAATCCGCTCGTTCGGCCTGGCGCACGTGCGGCCCGAGCGGCTGATCGAGGCGTTCCCCGACCTCGACGAGATGACCGAGGACTGCCCGCGCGGCTGCACGCACGGCAACGACGAGCCCGAGTGCGGGCTCGACGAGGCGGTCGCCGCCGGGGAGGCCGACCCGGAGCGGGTCGAGTCGTTCCGCCGCCTGCTCGCCGCCCGCGAGGGATCGGTCGACTAGCAGGATCCCTGGTTTCGAGACAGGCGCCGACGCGCCTTCCTCGACCAGCGATCAGCCTCCCCAGACGGCCTGGGCGCCGGCCTCGCCGGTGAGGACGGTCCAGACCCCCACGGCGACCGCCGCGACGAGGAGCAGCACCGACAGCAGCACCCGGACGGCACCGCCGCGGCGGTGCACGAGAGCGGCCAGCAGCGCCACCGCCCCGAAGCCGCTCACGACCAGCCGCAGCGTGTCGGCGAGCTCCTCGTGGTCCTCGACCAGCTCGAGCGCCGGACCCGACAGGCCCTCGAACCGTGCCGAGTCGAGGAAGTCCTCGCCGGTGAGGTACGCCGCCCAGATCGCGCCGGTGGCCACCAGGGCGAGCAGGAGCATCGGCCACCGCATCCGGTCGCGCCACGCCGGCACGAGATAGGCCAGCGCTGCCAGGGCCGCCAACGGGCCGAGGACCACGGCGGCGTGTACGACCAGCGGGTGCAGGGGTAGTCCGTTGATCTCCATGCGGACAACCTAGTCCTCATTTCAACCAGCCCCGTGCGTCTAACCTGTGCCCATGGCGATCACCGGAACCGGCTCGACCGACTACACCGACGACCTCCGGCTCGCGCACGTCCTCGCCGACGACGCCGACTCGACCACGATGTCGCGGTTCAAGGCGCTCGACCTGCACGTGATGAGCAAGCCCGACCTGACCCCGGTCACCGACGCCGACCAGGCCGTCGAGGAGGGGATCCGGCGGACGCTGTCGCGGGTGCGCTCCCGGGACGCGGTGCTCGGCGAGGAGCAGGGGTCGACCGGTCACAGCCAGCGCCGGTGGGTGATCGACCCGATCGACGGGACGAAGAACTTCGTGCGGGGTGTGCCGGTCTGGGCGACCCTGATCGCCCTGGTCGTCGACGGCGAGGTCGTGCTGGGGGTGGTCTCCGCACCGCAGCTGCAGAGACGGTGGTGGGCCTCGAAGGGCAACGGCGCGTGGACCGGCCGGTCACTGCTCAAGGCGACGCGGTGCGAGGTCTCCGACGTACGCCGCCTCGAGGACGCCTCGCTCTCCTACAGCAGCCTCACCGGCTGGGACGAGCGCGGCCGGCTCGAGGACTTCTGGTCGCTGTCGCGCCGCTGCTGGCGCACGCGTGCCTACGGCGACTTCTGGTCCTACATGCTGCTGGCGGAGGGCGCCGTCGACCTGGCCGCCGAGCCGGAGCTGGAGGTCTACGACATGGCGGCTCTCGACATCATCGTGCGCGAGGCGGGCGGCCGGTTCACCGCACTCGACGGCACGGACGGGCCCTTCGGTGGCAACGCGCTGGCATCCAACGGACACCTTCACGAGGCGGCGCTGTCCTTCCTGGGCTCGATGCCCGACGACGAGCTCGACCCCGACGCCCGGCGCCCGGGCCCGGGCTCGGTGCACGAGCTGCGCGATCGGCGTCCGTCCATCGACTAGTCTCCCCAGCCAATCCACGGCTCGGGCACGTGAGCGTCTCGCGAGCCGTGTCGGCCCTGTTCGCGGCCGCCGTACCCCGCTAGATTCGAGGTCAACGAGTCACCGGAGGTATGCACATGCGGATCAACGACGTACTGAACGCCAAGCCGAGCCACGACGTCATCACCATCAGTCCCGACGCCAGCGTGCGAGACATGGTCGCGCTGCTCGCCCAGCACAACGTGGGGGCACTGATCGTCAGCGGTGACGGCACGTCGGTCGACGGGATCGTCAGTGAGCGCGACGTCGTACGCCGCCTCCACGACGACGCCGACATCCTCGACCGGCTGGTCGGCTCGATCATGACGTCCGAGGTCCGCACGTGCGAGGGCGACCTGGAGCTCACCGAGCTGATGCAGGTGATGACCGAGCACCGGATCCGCCACGTGCCGGTCGTCTCGCAGGGCCGGCTCACGGGGATCATCAGCATCGGCGACGTCGTGAAGCAGCGCATCGGCGAGCTGGAGTTCGAGCGCGACCAGCTCGACAGCTACGTCCACCAGACCTGACCCGGTCGGCGCCGCCCCACTAGGGTGGCCCCCATGGACAAGCCTGAAGTCGACCCGCACATGGGAGCCGTCCCGTCCGACCTCGAGGTCACCGACCTCATCGAGGGCGACGGCGACGAGGCCACCACCGGCAAGACCGTCTCGGTCCACTACGTCGGTGTCGCCCACTCCTCGGGCGAGGAGTTCGACGCGTCGTACAACCGTGGAGACCCGCTGCAGTTCCGGCTGGGCATCGGTCAGGTCATCGCCGGTTGGGACCAGGGGGTGCAGGGCATGAAGGTCGGCGGTCGACGTCGGCTCGTCATCCCCGCGCACCTGGGCTACGGCGACCGCGGCGCCGGTGGCGTGATCGCGCCGGGCGAGACGCTGATCTTCGTCGTCGACCTGCTCGGCGTCAGCTGACCCGGCGCCTCACCAGGGCAGGTCGTCCGCGACCGGCCCGGTAGCGACCCGCGCCGACACCCCACCCAGCGTGACCACGTCGCCGGGCACGAGCTGGCGCCCACGGCGGGTCTCCACCTCGCCGTTGACCTCCACCGATCCCTGGACCATCAGCTGCTTGGCCTCCGACCCGTGGTCGATGAGGTTGGCGAGCTTGAGGAACTGACCGAGCCGGATCGACTCGTCGCGGATCGGGACGTCCTGCGGGGCGGGCATGGGGCCATTGTCCCCCGTGTCCACGGCGCCTGGCGCCCCGGTCACTAGCGCAGGCGCTGGACGACGCGCACGAGGCTCGCTCCCGCGCTACTGCACCAGCACGCTGACGGTGTGGATCACCACGCCGACCAGGCCGCCCACGATGGTGCCGTTGATCCGGATGAACTGGAGGTCGCGGCCGACGTGCAGCTCGATGCGCCGCGCCGCCTCCTTGCCGTCCCACCGCTCGATCGTGTGGGTGATGACCGCGGTGAGCTCGGCGCCGTACCTCGAGACGGCGAAGACGGCGACGTCGGCAGCGGTCCGGTCGAGGCGCGTGCGCAGCTCGGCGTCTGTCGTGAGGCGGCCGGCGAAGGTGGAGAGCTCGGCGAGCAGCCGCTTGCGTACGGCGCCGTCCCGGTCGTGCAGCGAGGCAAGGAGCGTCCGGCGCAACGCGTTCCACAGCGAGACGCCCGTGGCGAGCACCTGCGGGTGGGCGAGCACCCGTTCCTTGAGCCGCTCGGCGCGCTTCTGGGTCTCGGGGTCGAACAGCAGGTCCTGGGCCAGCTGCGCCAGGAGCTGGTCGAGCGCGTCACGGGCGTGGTGGTGCGGGTCCTCGCGGATGTCGGTGACCCAGCGGACCGCCTCGACGTGGATCCGGGCGGTGACGGCCTCGTTGAGGCGCGGCGGCGCCCACCAGGGGGCCCGCTCGGAGAGCACGGTCGTGAACGTGTCGGGGTTCTTGACCAGCCACCTGTGGAGCTCCTCCAGCACCAGGTCGACCATGCCGTGGTGGAGGTCGTCGGCGACGACCTCGGCCAGCAGGCCGCCGGCCAGCGGTGCGATGGGCTCCTCGCGGAAGCGCGGCAGCAGGGCCTCGGTGAAGAAGTCCTCGATGTGGTCGTCTCGCACCTTGCCGAGCGCGATCGCGGCCACGTCGGCGATCTCGTCGACGACCCGGCGGGCGTTGGCCTCGTCGGTGAGCCAGGCGCCGACCCGCGCCGAGATCGTGGCCGCGGCCACCCGGTCGCGGATGACGGCCTCCTGGAGGAAGTTCTCACCCACGAACTCCTCGAGGCCGCGGCCGAGGTCGTCCTTGCGCCGCGGGATCAGCGCGGTGTGCGGGATGGGCAGGCCGAGCGGGTGCTTGAAGATTGCGGTGACGGCGAACCAGTCGGCGATCGCGCCGACCATGGAGGCCTCCGCGCCGGCGTTGACGAACCCGAGGAATCCCTCCTGGCCCAGGGTGGCGACGTACACCACCGCTGCGAGGACCAGGAGCGACACCGCCACGGTGCGCATCCGCCTGAGCCCGCGTCGTCGCGCCTCGTCGGCGGCCGGTTCGGGCGTGATCATCGAGATGGTGTCGGTGCTGGTGCTCATCGCGGCCATCCTCCCCTGCCCGTGCCAGAATGCCGCCCATGCCTCGCACGATCATCACCTTCGGCACGTTCGACGTGTTCCACGTGGGCCACCTCCGGGTCCTGCAGCGGGCCGCCGCGCTCGGCGACCGGCTCGTGGTGGGCGTGTCCGCCGACGCCCTCAACGAGCGGAAGAAGGGCCGGGTTCCGGTGTTCAGCGAGGGCGAGCGGCTGGCGATCGTCGGGGCCCTCAAGGTCGTCGACGAGGTCTTCGTCGAGGAGAGCCTGGAGCAGAAGCGCGACTACATCGTCGCGCACGGCGCCGACGTGCTGGTGATGGGCGACGACTGGGCCGGCAAGTTCGACGAGTTCGGCGACGTCTGCGACGTCGTCTACCTGACCCGCACCCCGGCCATCTCCACCACGGCGATCATCGAGCACATCGCCGACCTCTGACCGACTGATCGCGGCCACGCCGGGGTGCTTCACGTACGCCGGGCCGCTTCGCCCCGTAGCCTGTGGCCCACACGTGCCGCGTCGGACCAGACCGACGGGCCCGATGGAGGGATTCTCGTGCGTCGTCTCGTCACCCTGGTGCTCGCTGCGGCTGTGCCGCTCACCCTCGCCCTTCCGGGCGCGGTTGCTGCCGACCCCCGCACGCCGGCGGCCCCCGTGCCGTCGGTGATCGCCCAGGCGCGCGCCGCCCTCGACGGCAGTGCGCAGCAGGCCGACCGCGACGTCAGCATGGCGATGCGCGACGTCTTCCTGGCCCGGCCCGACCTCAGCCCGGCCGGCAAGCGCCAGGCCGACGCGCTGCTGGGCCGCCCGACCGACCCGGAGAGCCCCGACAACCCCAACAGCACGACGTACGACCCGGCGGCGCCGCGCGCCCAGGTCTGCGGGCCGCACGTCTGCGTCACCTACGTCACCTCGACCGGGGACCAGTCGAGTGCCGCGTGGGCCGCGCAGACGCTCCAGGTGATGGAGACGTCGTGGACCCGTGAGGTCGACCAGCTCGGCTACCGCGCCCCCGCCAGCGACGGTGCCGCCGGTGGCGACGCCCGCTTCGACGTCTACCTCGCCGACGTGTCGTCGCAGGGCTACTACGGCTTCTGCGTCCCGGAGGCGCCGGTGGCCGGCCAGGCCTACCTCGCACAGGCCTACTGCATCCTCGACAACGACATGCTCGGCTTCCCGATGGACCCGGTCTCGAGTCTGCGGGTCACCGCCGCGCACGAGTTCTTCCACGCGATCCAGTTCAACATCGACGCCGCCGAGGACAAGTGGTGGATGGAGGCGACCGCCACCTGGATCGAGGAGCAGGTCGCGGGCGACGTCAACGACAACCGCCAGTACCTCCCCGTCGGGCAGCTCGGCAAGCCGCGCGCACCCCTCGACACCTACGACGGCACCCTGGCGATGTACGGCAACTGGATCTTCGTCCAGCGCCTCGCCCAGGCCTACGGAGTCGACGCGATCCGCCAGATCTGGGCCCGCCTCGACGCCGCTGCCGGGGCGCCCGACCAGTCCTCGATCAAGGGCATCTCGAGCTTCCTGGCGACGAAGAAGACCAAGTTCGCGACGTTCTACTCCTCCTTCGTCGAGGCCAACCAGATCCCGAAGAAGAAGTACGCCGAGGGCTCGGCGTACAAGCCGGCACCGGTGGCCGCCAAGGTGACGCTGACCGGCAAGAAGCGCAAGTCGGGCACCAAGAAGCTGGCGGCCCCGCACCTGGCCAGCACCTCCTTGAGGATCACGCCCGGCAAGGGCATCAAGGGCAACCGCAAGGTCCTCGTCTCCGTCGACGCGACGCGCGGCAAGAAGGCCAACCCCGTCGCTCGGGTGATGGTCTTCAAGAAGAAGGGCTCCGTCTCGAAGGTCACCATCAAGCTGAACAAGAAGGGCAAGGGCAGCAAGCTGGTGAACTTCAACCGGAGCAAGGTCTCGAAGATCATCCTGCTGCTCAGCAACGCATCGACCCGCTACACGGGCTGCGTCTCCGCCAACACCACGTGGGCCTGCGGCGGGAAGCCGAAGGACGACAAGCAGAAGTTCATCGTCAACGCCACCGTCCGCTAGGTCCGCCACCGCCCTGCGATAAGTTAGGCCTGCCTAACCATTCGAGAAGAGGGCCGATGTACGCACGCGTGACGGCACGACAGCAGCTGACGCCCAGCCTGGTGAGGGTCGTCCTCAGCGACGGCGACCTGGCCGGCTTCACGATGCCGGCGGCCACCGACGCCTACGTCAACGTGGCCATCCCTCCCCCGGACGCGCCGTACGACGACGTCTTCGACCTGGCGGAGGTCCGCGAGCGGTTCGCCAAGGACCTGTGGCCGGCCAGGCGTCGCTACACCGTGCGCGCGTGGGACGCCGACCGGAAGGAGCTGACGCTGGACTTCGTGGTGCACGGCGACTCCGGCGTGGCAGGCCCGTGGGCCGCCCGAGTCAGGCCGGGCGACGTGCTGGTCTTCGAGGGCCCCGGTGGCGGCTACCTGCCGGACCCGGCGGCCGACTGGCACCTGATGGTCGGCGACGAGTCGGCATTGCCCGCGATCGCGGCCTCGCTCGAGATCCTGCCGGCAGGCACGAGGGCTCTCGTCCGGCTGGTCTGTGACGGCCCCGCGCACGAGGTCGAGCTGCGCAGCGAGGCGGAGGTCGACCTGTTGTGGCTGCATCGCGCCGGGATGCCGAGCGACGAGGAGCTCCTGGTGTCGGCGCTGCGGACCGCCGCCTTCCCCGAGGGGCGCGTGCAGGCGTTCGTGCACGGGGAGGCGGCCGAGATCCGCGAGATCCGCAAGCACCTGCTCGTCGACCGCGGCCTGGCGCGGGCCGACATGTCGTGCTCGCCGTACTGGCGGCGCGAGATGACCGACGAGGACTGGCGGCAGGTCAAGCGCGACTTCGTCGCCGCCATGGAGACCGATGTCGCCTAGGCAGCGGGTGCACGCATGCGAGCCGTCCTGCTGGGTACTGGCGCGGGCATGAGGGAGTCCCTGAGCTTCGGCACCCTGGAGATCGCCTTCGACGAGCGAGTCCTCCGGCCGCGTGAGTGGACGGCGGCGCAGTCCCGCTGGGCCGCCGAGCTGCTCGGCGAGGCGCCCCAGGGTCCGGTGCTGGAGCTGTGCGCCGGTGCCGGTCACATCGGCCTGCTCGCCGTCACCGGCACCGCGCGACGCCTGGTGTGCGTGGACGCCGACCCAGTGGCCTGCGAGTTCGCCAGGGCCAACGCGCACGCGTCCGGGCTGGGCGAACAGGTCGAGGTGCGCGAGGGACGGCTGGAGGAGGCGCTGCGTCCCGACGAGCTGTTCGCCCTGGTCATCGCCGACCCGCCGTGGGTCTGCCGCGAGGAGACCGGCCGCTTCCCCGAGGACCCGCTGCTCGCCATCGACGGCGGCCCTGACGGCCTCGACGTGGCCCGTACCTGCCTGGGCGTCATCGCGGCGCACCTGATGCCCACCGGCTCGGCGGTCCTCCAGCTGGGCTCGGTGGCTCAGGTGGAGGCGTTGCGCGAGGACCCCCGGGTGCGCGCCCTCGAGCTGCACCTGGCCGAGACCCGTCCGCACGAGCGCGGCGTGCTCGTGCGCGTGGACCGGGCTCCGGACGAGCGGGCCTGACGGCCCAGACGACTGCTCAGGTCGACTGCTCAGGTCCGGCTGCTCAGGGTCGGGCGTCCTCGGGGAGCAGCTTGTGGGTGCCGTCGCACCACGGGAGCCGCGCGGACTTGTGGCACCGGCACAGCGCCACCACCGGGCGGACGGACTCGTGCACGCGGCCCTCGGCGTCCTGCACCCTCTGGACCCCCCTCACGAGCATGGGGCCGCCGGGACAGAGCACCACGTCGGGGTGCTCGAAGTCGGGCGCGGTCATGCCTCGACGCCCCACCGGTCGAGCATCGAGCGCCCGAAGCGGCCCTCGAGGTCGAGGCAGACGAACGCGCCGAAGAAGACCTCGGCAGCCTGGGCGGGCTCGTCCTCGACGAGGCTGCCGCAGATGTTGCGAGCGGCGAGCTGCTCGTGCACGGCGTCGGCCTCCACGTGCTCCTCGTAGTAGCCGACCAGGGCGTCCGCGAACCCGAGCCTGCTGAGTCCCTGGGCCATCTTGCGCGAGGGCACCGAGCTGGTGGCCTCGAACGCCGCCAGGTGGCCCATGGCCGCGCCTCGCAGCCGGCGGTGGAGGCCGAGCAACGACATCGCGTTGTTCACCTCCAGCGCCTCGACCGTGGCCTCGTCGATGTAGGCGCCGTACTCCGAGCGCATCCCCTCCGCCTCGAGGCCCCGGGCGAACAGGTGGGCGTGCAGCTTGTTGGGGTCGCCGTCGCCGTACTCGTCGAACTGCAGCTCGGCCAGGGCCGCCTTCGCCCGGACCGGCAGCCGCGGCACCACCCAGGCCGAGGGGTCGGCCTCCTTGAGGTGGTAGATCGAGCGCTGGCGCATGAGCTCGAGCGTCTGCTCCCGCGTCGCGTGCTTCTGGACGTACGCCGCCAGCGAGGGGCCGTCGTCGGCAGCGACGTAGGCCAGCAGCTCGTCGGGCGAGTAGCCGCCGCCCGGGTGCCCGGGCCAGCGGTCGCGGAGCCGCTGCTCGAGGTCCCGCTCCAGGGTGCGCCGGACGCCCAGCGTTGCCGGGTCCCACTCCGCCTCGTCGTCCACGTCGTCGAACCCGCGGTAGGACAGCTCGTGCAGCACCCAGAGCGAGAGCGCCGCATCCTCAGGGCTGTCCGCGGACGCGGGCACGGACATGCCTGCCTCCGGCAACGCCCGCAGGCTCTCGAAGAGCGCGGCGCTGAGCTCCCCACGGGGCTTGGGCAGGATCATGCGGCTGTCTCTCGACGGGCAGGTTGCGCACTGACGGGCATGCCCGTCAGTACCCACTTGGGCCCGAACCACCCACCCGCCGACTCGGGTCCCCGGATGTGGGTACCTGTGAACCTGCGTACGGTGGACAGATCCTTCGCCTTCTGCCGCGCCCCAACCGACGGGAGTCCGAGATCCATGAGCACGAACCAGCGACTGATCGAGGCATCGGCGGAGCACGTCTGGGACGTGCTCGCCGACGGCTGGCTCTACCCCCTCTTCGTGGTGGGCGCCTCCCGCATGCGAGACGTCGACGAGGAGTGGCCCGCCGAGGGTGCCGAGCTTCATCACTCGGTCGGGGTGTGGCCGGCCCTCATCGACGACACGACGACCGTCCTCGACTGCGTGCCGAGAGAGCTGCTGAAGCTGCGTGCCCGGGCCTGGCCCGGTGGCGCCGCGGAGGTGACGTTCCGTCTCGACGCGCGCGGCAGCGCCACGGAGCTGACCATCGAGGAGGACGCGGTCGCCGGCCCCGCTCTGATCGTTCCCAAGCCGCTGCGCGACGTGCAGCTGGCGTGGCGCAACACCGAGACCCTGCGCCGCTTCGCCTTCATCGCCGAGCGCCGGGCGCACTGAGGCTGTGACGCAGTACGACGCAGTGGTGGTCGGCGCCGGGCCCAACGGCCTGGTGGCGGCGAACCGGCTCACCGACGCGGGCTGGTCGGTGCTCCTCCTCGAGCAGCAGGAGCAGGTCGGCGGGGCCGTGCACAGCGACCGCGGCGTGCATCCCGCCTACGTCCACGACACGTTCAGCGCCTTCTATCCGCTGGCCGCGGCGTCGCCCACGATCCGGTCCTTCGACCTGGAGGACCACGGGCTCAGGTGGCGGCACGCCCCTGCCGTGCTCGGTCACCCGAAGGCGGACGGGGGCTGGGCCCTGATGCACCGTGATCGCGAGCTGACCGCCGGCTGGCTGGACGACGACCATGCCGGCGACGGCGAGCGCTGGCTCGACCTCTGCGCCACGTGGGACCAGATCGGTGACCAGATCATCGGCTCGCTGCTCTCGCCGTTCCCGCCGGTACGTGCCGGGATGGGAGCGTTGACCCGGCTGCGCCGCGCCGGGGGTCTCGACCTGGTCAAGACGTTCCTGACGCCGGTCGCCGACCTCGCCCGCGACCGCTTCGGCGGGCCCGGCCCGGGCCTGCTCCTCGCCGGCAACGCCGGCCACTCCGACATCCCCCTCGAGTCGCCGGGTTCCGGCCTGTTCGGGATCCTGATGACGATGCTGGGGCAGACCGTCGGCTACCCCGTCCCGGAGGGGGGTGCGGGCGAGCTGGCCGGCGCGCTGGCGCGACGGCTGCAGTCGCGCGGCGGCGAGATCCGCTGCGGGCACGAGGTGACCGCCGTCCTGCTCGACCACGGGCGCGCAGGCGGTGTCGCCACGGCCGACGGCCAGCGTTTCGCCGCCCGCCATGCGGTGATCGCCGACGTGACCGCCCCTCGGCTGTTCGGTGGCCTGGTGGCCGCAGAGCACCTGCCGGCGCGCGTGGCCCGGGGCATGCGGCACTTCAAGCTCGACCCCGGCACGGTCAAGGTCGACTGGGCGCTGAGCGGTCCGGTGCCCTGGGCCGGCCGGCCGGCGTACGCCGCCGGGACGATCCACGTCGCAGACTCCGTCGACCAGATGTCCGAGGCACTGGGCCAGGTCTCCGCCCGCGCGATCCCAGCCACGCCGTTCCTTCTCGCCGGGCAGATGACGACCAGCGACCCGACCCGCTCCCCCGCCGGCACCGAGTCGATGTGGGCCTACACGCACGTGCCCCAGCCCGACCCGGCGGTGCGCGACGCGGGCGACGGCTCGATCCGGGGCACGTGGGACCACGACGACTGCGAGCGCTTCGCCGACCGCATGCAGGAGCGCATCGAGCGCCTGGCCCCAGGGTTCGGCTCGCGGGTGCTGGCCCGCCGGGTCCTCGGGCCGCACGAGCTGGAGCACCGCAACGCCAACCTGATCGGCGGGGCGGTCAACGGCGGTACGTCGCAGCTCCAGCAGGAACTGTTCCTGCGGCCGGTCCCCGGGCTGCTGGGTCGGGCTGAGACCGGCATCCCCGGCCTCTACCTCGGGTCGGCGAGCGCGCACCCGGGCGGAGGGGTCCACGGCGCGCCCGGCGACAACGCGGCCCGCGCGGCACTCCTTCACCGGCGGCTCGGACGACTCAGACATCCGTGGTCTCGACACTGAGCCTCACCCTCCGCGCGCTGCGTGAACGCTGTCCGCGCGGGTACCGATGGCCCATGACCCGCCTGCTGCCGTCCCCCAGGCAGCACCCCTTCGGTGGTGGCGTCGTGGTCATCGAGGGTGTCGCCAGCCGGATGGTGCCGGCATGACCCGTGTCGGCGTCGTGACCGTCGCCCACGGCCGGCACGCCCACCTCCGGGCCCAGCGCCAGTCCCTCGCCCGCTCCACCCGGCCGCCCGACGAGCACGTGCTGGTCGCCGTCGAGGACCCCGTGCTCGAGCGAGACGACGCCGACGTCTCCCTCCCGGCCACCGCCGACGGCCTCCCGATCGCCGCGGCGCGGAACCTGGGTGCCGAGGTGGCTCTCGGCCGGGGCGCCGACGTGCTGGTGTTCCTCGACGTCGACTGCTTGGCGGGACCGCGCCTGCTGGAGGCCTACGCTGACGTCGTACGGACGACCCCCGACACCGTGTGGTCGGGCCCGGTCACCTACCTGGACCCGCCGGCACACGCCGGCTACGACCTCTCCCGCCTCGACGAGCTGGACCCGCCGCACCCGGCCCCGCCCGCGCCCCGGCCGGGCGAGGCGCACCACCAGCAGGACCCCGCCCTCTTCTGGTCCCTGTCGTTCGCGTGCTCGGCCGAGGCGTGGCGGCGGACGGGCGGCTTCTGCGAGCGCTACGTCGGCTACGGCGGTGAGGACACCGACTTCGGGCACCTCGCCGTCTCTGCCGGCCTGGGTCTCGGCTGGGTCGACGCAGCGCGCGCCTACCACCAGTGGCACCCGGTCTCGCACCCACCGGTCGAGCACGTCGTCGACATCGTCCGCAACGCCGCACTCTTCCGCGAACGGTGGGGCCGCACACCCATGCTGGGCTGGCTCGAGGCCTTCGAGGAGCGTGGTCTGGTCGTACGCCGCGGCGAGGACTTCGTGCTTCCGGACGCGGCCCCGGCGCCCGCGCCACCTCCGGTGGGCGCGGTGCCTCTTCCCGCGATGCCCTAGACCGGGCTGTCGCGAGACACGAGGTCGCGCGTGTGCTGTCATGCCCCGGTGACCCGCACCCACCTCGCCTTCAGACCACCCGACAGCGCCAGGGACGCCGTCGACTCGCTGCCCGGCGACGTCACGGCGAGCGACGACCCGTCAGGGCAGGGTCGCGACGCCCTGCTGGCGGACGTCGCGGGCTGCGCTGCCGTGGTCACGCTGCTGACCCAGCGTGTCGACGACGAGCTGCTCGACGCCGCCGGCCCGGGGCTGCGCGTCGTGGCCAACATGGCCGTCGGCCACGACAACGTCGACCTCGACGCCTGCCGGCGGCGCGGCGTGGTGGTGACGACGACACCGGGCGTCCTCGACCAGGCCACCGCCGACCTGGCCTTCGCGCTCGTGCTGGCGACCGCCAGGCGCGTGGTGGAGGCCGACGCGTTCATCCGCTCGGGCGAGCCCTGGACCTGGAGCCCCGACCTCTTCGTCGGCCTCGACGTCAGCGGCGCCACGCTCGGCATCGTCGGGCTCGGGAGGATCGGTCAGGCAGTGGCCAGGCGCGCCGTCGCCTTCGACATGCGGGTCGTGGCCACGCCCTCGCGCAGCGGTGCGGCCACCGCGGCCGAGCTCGGCGTCGAGTCGATGCCGCTCGAGGCGGTTCTGAGCGAGTGCGACGTGGTCTCGCTGCACACCCCGCTCACACCCGAGACCCGGCACCTCATCGGGGCCGCGGAGCTGGCCTTGATGAAGCCCGACGCGATCCTGGTCAACACCTCCCGCGGCCCCGTCGTCGACGAGGCGGCGCTGGCGGCGGCCCTCGCCGCCGGGCAGATCGGCGGTGCCGGACTGGACGTCTACGAGCAGGAGCCCGACATCCACCCCGGTCTCGTCGGCCGGCCGGACGTCGTACTGCTCCCCCACATCGGCAGCGCCGGACGGCGCACGCGGCTGCGCATGCTCGAGCTCGCGCTCGGCAACGTGCGGGCCGTGCTGGCAGGAGAGCCTCCGCCGACCCCCGTCTGAGAGATGTGGTCGGGCGTCGTGCGCACCCGTGGGTCAGACCGGCGCGTCGTCGGGGTGGATGCTCCGAGTCTGGGACCGAGTGTTGCGCCGGCTGACCCAGTCAGTGAGGTAGACCTTCGGGAGCGCCTTCGCGACGGCCAGGGCGACGTACATCACCGTGTTGATCGCGACGAAGGCCGAGAGCACGGCGAAGAAGCCGGAGCCGAGCACCGACTGCGGGAACACGATGCCGAACGGGACGATGCCCGTCAGCTGGGACGCGATCACGTGACCTCCATCGAGTGGGGGGAGACCGGATGCGGGACGTGCTTCCAGCTGGCCTGGCGGCCGAACGAGATGTCGAGGACGCCCTTCACGTAGACGACGTTGAGGAACATCGCGAAGAACAGCTCCGGGAACAGGGTGGCCCCGAGGAGGCGCGCCGCCCAGCCGCCTCGCCACACGGTCACCACGCGCTCGACCATGAAGACGAGGCCCACGCCCAGCCAGAACGGGAACCAGACCCACGCGTCCAGGGCCAGCACCATCAGCAGGATGGTCAGGAGGTAGGAGGCGAGCGCGATGACTCCGTAGCCGATGCCGAGCTGCTGGGCCCAGTAGCGGAACGTCTGCGGCGTCACCCCGTAGGCGCCGAGGTTCTCCAGGGCACCGCGCTGCCAGCGGAGTCGTTGCGCCCATAAGGCACCCCAGGTAGGCATGACCTCCGTGACCACGGTGCACTGAGCAGGCGAGATCATCAGGCCGCCGAGCGACTTCAACGCGATCGTCAGCTCGTTGTCCTCGGTCAGGGCCGCCGTGTCGTAGACGTCGCCGGGCGTGCCCGGGATGGTCGTCCCGCGGCTCTCCGCGATGGTGCGCAGCGCCCGCGGACGGAACAGGGACGCCGTGCCGGTGAGCACGAAGACCCGGCCGCGTCGCCGCTTCATCTCCCGCGCGTAGCGGATGTACTCGTTGCGCTGGAACTGACCGAGGAGGCCCTGGCCCTCCTCGCCGTAGAACAGTCCTCCGATGGCCATCAGCGCCCGGTCGGCGGTCATCCGGGCGACAGCCGCCTCGAGGAACCCCGCGTCGAGGGTGGTGTCGGCGTCCATCACCATGACCAGGTCGTTGTCGCCCTGCTCGGGCAGGAGCTCCTTGAGCGCCTGGTTGAGCGCGCCCGCCTTCTTCTGGGTGTTGTCCACCGACGTGAACACGTCCACGCCGGCAGCGCGCGCTATGTCGACCGTCGAGTCGGTGCAGTTGTCGGCGACGACGACGATCCGTGCCGGCGGATGCGACTGCGACATCAGCGAGGCCAGGGTCGCCGACAGGCAGGCCTCCTCGTTGTGCGCCGGGATGAGCACCGTGATCGTCACCGGTCCCGCGTAGACCCCGTAGGTCGAGGCCATCACGATCTTCGGGGCCAACGGCGTGACTCCCAGGTCCTCGGAGCGACGGGACCGGTTCGCGATCCGGCGCTCGAGCAGCGCGACCCCGACGGCGAACAGCACGGCCATCGCGCTGGCGGCCAGGAGTGACCGGGACGACGGCGCCTCGGTGTCGTAGAGGACGTCCCAGACCCCGAAGAGGAGGCCCTCGCTCTGGGCGCTGCCGACCCGGGGGCCGGACACAGCCACCGCGAACCACAGGAGTGCAGCGGCCAGGACCGCGAGGCCGAGGATCACCAGGCCGACGAGCCGCTGGAACCTTGCCCCGCGCATCACACGACCTCCTTGTCGGCCAGGTCCCGCAGGAACGCCGGGGTCCGGGCCTGCGGTCCGGTCAGGCACGCGGCGACGAACGCGTCGTACGGCATCGGCTCGCCGATGAGGTAGCCCTGGGCGAGGTCGACGCCCTGAGCGCGTACGACGTCCAGGACCGCCTGCTCGCCGACGAACTCGGCCACGGTCTGCTTGCCGAGGTCGTGGGCGATGCCCACGATCGACCTCATGATCGTGCGGTCGATGCCCGATCGGTGGCTCCCGGCCACGAACTCGCCGTCGATCTTCACGTAGTCGAACTGCAGGTGCTTGAGGTAGTAGAAGGAGCCGAACCCTGCCCCGAAGTCGTCGAGCGCGAACCGGCAGCCGAGCGCCGTCATCCGCTCGGCGAACTGCCGGGCGATCTCGACGTCGGCCACAGCGGCCGTCTCGGTGATCTCCAGGATCAGCGCCGAGGGGACGACCGAGTGCCGCGCGAGTGCCTGACAGATCGCCGTCTCGATGACGGGGTTGCCGATCGAGTGGCCGGAGAGGTTCACCTCGAGCTGGAACTCCGGCGCCACCTGCCGCAGCCTGGCCAGCATCGCCACGCTCTTGTCGATGACCCAGGAGTCCACGGACGGAGCCAGGCCGGCACGCTCTGCGATGTAGAGGAAGCGTCCGGGCAGGACCACCTCGTCGGTGTCGCACAGCCGCAGCAGCACCTCGGCGGAGTGGATCTTGTTGGAGTGCAGGTCGAGGATGGGCTGCAGGTAGAGGGCGAAGTCGTCGTTCTCCAGGGCCTGCTCGATGCGTCCCTTCCACTGCAGGCGGGCCCCGGTCCGCGGTTGCCTGAACGTCTCCTCGTCGAGGACGGCGTAGCCGTCCCGGCCGGCGTCCTTGGCGTCGTACATCGTCATGTCGGCCAGCGCGAGCACGTCGGCCGCGTGCTCGTTGGCGGCCCGGATCGTCACGACCCCGACGCTGGCGGTGACCCGGCGGCGCGTGCCGTCGAGCGTGGCGGTGTACTCGCGGACCCTCTCGACGATCGACTTGGCCACCACCTCGGCGGCGGCCAGGTCGGCATCGGGCAGCAGGATCGCGAACTCGTCGCCGCCCAGCCGCGCCACGATGTCGGTGCTGCGGACGCCTCGCTGGAGCAGCGCGGCGGTCGAGATGATCAGCTGGTCCCCCACGCCGTGGCCGAGCGTGTCGTTGACGTCCTTGAAGTTGTCGAGGTCCAGGAGCAGGAGCGCACCGGTCGGCCCGTAGCGGTCGCAGTGCTCGAGGTGCCGGGCCAGCTCCTCGTCGAAGCGCCGGCGGTTGGCCAGCCCCGTGAGCACGTCGTGGTCGGCGAGGTGGGCCAGCCGCCGCTCGTAGCGACGGCGCTCGGAGACGTCGACGACGTTGACCAGCACGAGGTCCTCACCGCCCTCCGCACCGGGCAGCACCCGGCTGCTGAGGAAGACGTCCACCTCGTTGCCGGTGGCCGCGCGCAGGGTCCAGTCGGTCTCGACCAGCACACCGGGATCGGCGAGCGCGCGGTTCAGGTGCACCTCGAGGTCCTCGTTGCCGGGTCGCGACAGCCGTGCAAGGGGATGACCGACGAGGCCTTCCGGAACGTCGCCGACGATCGAGCTCATCGCCGCGTTCACCCGGAGCACCACGCCGTCGGTCGTCAGCACGGCGACACCGTGCGGCGCGTCGGCGAACAGCCGCTCGGCGCGCTCCATCGCCTCCACCACCGCTCGCTCCCGAGCGCGCTCCTTGCTCACGTTGCGCGCCAGGATGAGGGCCCGGGCGCCACCGACCTCGGGCGGCAACGGCGCCACCACGATCTCGAGCTCGGACCCGGTCCCCGTGCCGCCCACCTGGACGGTCGACTCCTCGCCCGCGAACGCCTGGCTGATCAGGTCCTCCAGCACGAACATGTTCTCCGAGCCGGCCACCTCGCCGAGGAGCCGACCCTCGCTCTCGCGGACGTTCTCCCCGGCGCCGGCGACCACGCGGACCCGCAGCTCCTCGTCGACCACGATGACGGTGATGTCCGGGAGGTTGTCCAGCAGGACCCGCCATCTCGACTCGGACCTCTCGAGGGAATGCCTGGCCTCGACCCCGGCGGTGACGTCGATGGCCACGCCCAGGTAGCCCGTGGTGACCCCGTCGGCGTCGCGCACGTCGGTGATGGCCAGTTGCACGTAGATGCGCTCGCCGTCGGCTCGCACGTAGGTCCAGATGCGACTCGGCGCCCGCAGCCGCGCCAGCTCCGCGAAGACCGCGAAGCCGGGCTCCACCCCGAGCTCGGTCGCGACGGCCGCCACTTCCTCCGGGTCGTGGAAGAGCCCGGGATCGTGGAGACCCACCACGCTCGCCGCGTCGTAACCGAGCAGCTCCTCCGACCCGGCGCTGAAGGACCGGATCGTGCCCGAGAGGTCCGTCGAGATCATGCTGCTCAGGCGCGCTCCGCGCATGATGTCGGCCAGCTCGGCGCTGACCGTCCGCGCGCGCAGGGACTCTCGCGCCAGCTGCTCGACCACGCGCTGAACGACCGGTGCCACGAGCAGAGCCACCGCGGACCACAGCGCAGCCCGGCGCCAGTCGCTCAGGGAGTACTCGGGCTCACCCAACGCGAGCAGCGGGACCAGGAAGACGGCCGCTGTCAGGACTCCCGCCACCACGATGTCGCGGCGCGTGCCGGTGAGCGCGAGCCAGAGGATCGGCACCGCGACCAGCGGTGCGAGACCGGAGGTGGAGCCGCCCGTCATGTCCCTGGCCAGGGCCACCACCGCGAAGAAGACGAGGGGCGCAGCCGGGTCGACCCAGGTCCGCACAGGCCTGCGGATGCTCACGGCGACCAGCGCGATCACGATCCCGAAGGCGAGGAGCATCAGCCAGGGCGGGCCCGACCCGTCGGCGTACGGCGGGAGGAAGGCGCTGCCGATGCCGAGCGCTGCCACGACCGCGAACGGCACCGCCGTCCGGGCAGTGGGGCGCGCGGGCTCGATCCGAGGGGAACCCATGGCCCGAGTCTGGAGCACGGGGCCGGCGGGCACGGACTCTTCAATATTTCCTGACCGATCGGATGATGCCACGGGCCGGCGGGCCCGATCGGCGCACCCGCTGCCAGTCAGATCCGGTCGGACGTCGTGACCCGCACCAGTGGGTCGAGCTGCTCCATCAGCACCAGGGCCTGGCCGTGCAGCCCCTCCGTGGCGCCGGCGCACGCGTCGGCGACCACGGTGACCTGGCGACCGGCGTCCGCGGCGGCGAGCACGGTGCCCAGCACGCAGCACTCGGTCGCCACGCCGCACATCACCAGCGGCGCGTCGCCCACGATCGCCTGCAGGCCAGGGCCCCACTTCGAGAAGCTCGGCCTGCTCAGCACCCGCGCGCCGGCTGCCACGGGCAGCGTCAGCTCCCAGAGCGCGTCGTCCTCCGGCACCCGGAACGACGGCCACCGGTCGTAGTAGGACCGCCACTGCCCCGGCTCCGCCGGATCGCGGACGAACCGTGTCCACACGACCCGGTCCTCGAACCCGTCGGCGAGGCGCGAGACCACCTGCTCGGCGCGGTCGTAGTTGTGGGTGGTCCACTCCGACAACGGGTCGCCGAACGCCACCTGCATGTCGATGACGACCAGCCAGGGCGGGGTCGGGCTCGCGTCCATGTCGCGACCGTATCGCCTGGCCGCACAACTTCCTCGGCCGCTGCCGCGTCACACCCCCGACGAGGGGAGGCGGCAGGTGCGCATCAAGAGACGTACGGCGGCGCTGGGGGCAGCGGTCACCGCGCTGGTGGCGCTCGTCGCCGCCAGCGTGGTGATCGGGGATGCCCCGGGCCGACCGTCACCGCCCGCGGCGGCCTCTGCTGCCCCGGCCTCGCTCGACGACCTGCCGATGGGCCCGGAGACCCGGGTGCCGTGGTGGCAGGACGGCCGCCTCCACGTCGGCCAGACGACCATCGAGACCCGACTGGAGCTCGTCCACCATGCCAACGGGACCACGGTCGTCGGTCGGTCCCACGTGACGCGCGGGTCAGCCTGGTTCCTGGTCCGGGGCTCGTCCCTCGAGCGGCTCGTCACGTCGCGCGGGCCGGTCAGCCCGGAGGTGTCGGCGGACGGCCGGACCGTCGTCTGGGTGGAGGCGATCGCCGAGGACCGGCGCCGCATCACGGCGTACGACGTCGCGTCAGGCGCGGAGACCGGCTCGATCGAGGTGCCGGTCGAGACGTTCTGCTGCACCGGGGACGGCGAGCTGTACCTGCGCGGCGTCACGACGGACGGGCGGGTCGTCTGGTCGGTCGACCGCACCTCCTTCGTCTGGCGGCCCGGCGAGCCCACCGCCGTGCGGGTGGACATGCCCGGCCACCAGCTCGCCATGGACAACTGGCCGGGAGGCCTGATGTGGCAGGGGCACGGCGACTCGGTCTTCGAGCTCCCTGGTGTCCTGGCCACCGTGTCCGAGACCGGCGGCGTGCAGCGCATCGGCCGGGTGCCCACCGAGGACGGCCGTTGGTCGCCGGACGGGTCGTCGTACGCCTATGCGGGCCAGGCCGACGGCCGGTCGTTCGCGAAGGCGCCCCGCGACCACATCTGGGTGCAGGACATCGACTCGCGCGAGACCCGGCTCCTCGACCTGCCCGGCGGGGCGCCCGCCTCCCTGGTGTCACTGGTCGCCTGGGAGTCGCGCACCGCTGTCATCGTGGGCAGCTGGCTGCCCTTCGACGGGGGCGACGACCAGCACGCCGGGCTGCAGTGGCTGGTGCGGTGCGACACCGGGACGGGCGCGTGCGAACGGGTGCCAGGCTCCCCTGCGGGCGTCCCGACCTTCCCCACCTGACCTCTCGGTCAGCGGAAGGCGGCCCGCCCGGTGAGGGCCTGGCCGATGACGAGCTGGTGGACCTCGCTGGTGCCCTCGTAGGTGAGCACGGACTCGAGGTTGTTGGCGTGTCGCATGATCGGGTACTCCAGCGTGATGCCGGCGGCGCCGAGCAGGGTGCGGCACTCCCGGGCGATGGCGAGGGCCTCGCGGACGTTGTTGAGCTTGCCGAGGCTGACCTGCGCCGGGGTCAGGGTGCCGGCGTCCTTGAGCCGGCCCAGGTGCAGGGCGAGCAGCATGGCCTTGCCGAGCTCGAGGGTCATGTCGGCCAGCTTGGCCTGGGTGAGCTGGTAGCCCGCGAGCGGCTTGTCGAAGATCTCCCGTTCGCCGGAGTAGGCGAGCGCGGTCTCCAGGCAGTCCCGGGCCGCGCCGAGCGCCCCGAACACGATGCCGTACCGCGCCTCGTTCAGGCACGACAACGGGCCGGCGAGCCCCCTGGCCTTCGGCAGCATCGCCGAGGCCGGCACCCGGACGCCGTCGAGGACCAGCTCGGAGGTGACCGAGGCCCGCAGCGACATCTTCTGCTTGATCGCCGGTGCCGTGAACCCCGGAGTGTCGGTGGGCACCACGAACCCGCGGATCTTCTCCTCGGCCCCCTCCTGGACCTGGGCCCAGACCACCGCCACGTCGGCGACCGAGCCGTTGGTGATCCACATCTTGGTGCCCTCGAGCACCCAGTCCCCGCCGTCGCGGACCGCACGGGTGCGCATCCCGGCCGGGTTGGAGCCGAAGTCCGGCTCGGTCAGCCCGAAGCACCCGATGACCTCCCCAGCAGCCATCCGCGGCAACCACTCCTGCTTCTGCTCCTCCGACCCGTGCTGCCAGATCGCGAACATCGCCAGCGAGCCCTGCACGCTGACCAGCGACCGCAGCCCGGAGTCACCGGCCTCCAGCTCCATGCACGCCAGCCCGTACGCCGTCGCCGAGGTGCCGGCACACCCGTAGCCCTCCAGGTGCATGCCGAGCACCCCGAGCCCACCCAGCTCCTTCGCGAGGTCGCGCGCCGGGATCTCACCGGACTCGTACCACCCGGCGAGGTGCGGGCGGACCTTGTCCTCCACGTAGCGGCGCACCGTGTCCCGGATCGCGCGGTCCTCCTCACCGATCAACGCGTCGGTGCCGAACAAGCCCAACGGGCTCTGAGGGATAGCCATGGGGGCATGCTCTCAGGTGGTCGGACGGACTCCCTGCCGGCGCGGTCCCGATGCCGGATCAGGACTCGTCGCCACGCTCTTCCACGTGGTCGTCGGAGGAGTCCTCCGGCAGCACACCGTCGGGCCGCCCCTCCTCGGGAGCGTTCAGCGAGGGCTCGGCGTCCTGGTCATGTTCTGGTTCTTCGCGTCCGCTCATGGACGGGCGGTACCCGTTCGTGCCCTGAACACTCGGCAGGCAGCGACTGCCTGCCGGATACAGCGTGGTTCGCGAGCGGCTGAAGCCTAGGCGGGCTGCAACCGAGAGACGGTCATCGCGAGTGCGCGGCGACACGCCACGACACCCGGGTGCGACGCAGAGGCCTGGCGCGCCGAGGTGAACACGGCGCGGCGGGGATCCCCTGGCAGGTCGCGCAGCCGGACCGTGGGTGTCGTGCCCAGCCACAGGAGGTCCGGGGTGAGTGCGACGGCATGGCCGGTCTCGACGAGTCGTATGTGGGCCTGGAGGTCGGCCGTCTCGTACCGGACGTCGGGCTCGAAGCCTGCGCTCCGACAGGCCTGCTCGGCCCAGTGACGCGACGCCGCGCCCTCGGGCTCCATGACCCACGGCGCCTCCGCGGCCTCCTCGATGGTGCTGACCCCGCTCCACCGTGAGTCCCCTGCCGGCACCGCGAGTCGGATCAGGTCTGTCGTCAGGTCCACTCGGTCGAGCTCGTCGTGCCACGGCGCGGCGTGGCCGGGGTACTGCTCGGCCACCACGAGGTCGAAGTCGCGAAGCGACGTCTCGCGGAGCGCCGTCTCGGGCTCGCGCTGGACGAGCGTCACCTTGAGCCGCGGGCTCTCGATGGCCAGCTGGGCCAGGGTGTCGGGCATCAGGGCCAGCACCACGGACTGGAACGCCGCGATCCGGATGGTCCCGGACGCGGTCTCCAGCGATGCCGCGAGATCGGTCTCAGCCTGCTCCAGGCGCTCCAGGACCGCCGCCGTGTGCTCGACGAGGATCGTGGCCGCAGCGGTCAGCTGGACTCCGCGGCCGGCTCTGCGCAGCAGTTCCACGCCGACCTCCCTCTCGAGGAGGGTGAGCTGCTGTGAGACCGACGAAGGACTCTGGTGCAACGCCGCGGCCACCTGCGCCAGCGTGCCCCGCAGGTGCAGCTCGCGCAGGAGGCGGAGTCGGCGGACATCCAGCACAGGCACAATCCATTCGTCAGCACAGGTGAAGGGTGTTCGTCAAGAAAGGTCACTTTACCTTAATCGATTCTGCTCGCAGACTTGGTGGCAACCTCCGCCGTCGAACCTCATGAGGACCCGTGACCGAGACCATCAGCACCGAGCCCGAGCTCGCAGACGCCGCCGTCGCGCTGGCCCGGCGCTGGCTCGAGCAAGCCGCCGACGTGCCGCCCGACACAGCAGCTCTGCGCCTGGCGGGCGTCCTGCGCGATCCCCAGGGCCTGCCGTTCACGGTCGGGTTCATCGACGGAGTCATCCGCCCGGAGGATCCCGCGGTCGCCGCTCGCAACTTCGCCGCCCTGGCCCGCGACGTCCCGGCCTTCCTGCCGTGGCACTTGCGGGCGGCCGTGCGGCTGGGCGGACGGGCCGGGCTCGTCGCCCCCCGCCTCGTCCTCCCGCTCGTACGCCGAGCGCTCCGCTCGATGGTCGGGCACCTCGTCGTCGATGCGACCGCCCCTCGACTGGGTCGCGCCATCGCGAAGATCCGGCAGCGGGGTGTGCGCCTCAACCTCAACCTCCTGGGTGAGGCCGTGCTGGGACACCAGGAGGCTGCTCGTCGGCTGGCCGGCACGCACGAGCTGCTCGCCCGGCCGGATGTCGACTACGTCTCCATCAAGGTGTCGTCGACCGTGGCGCCCCACTCCCCCTGGGCGTTCGACGAGGCGGTCGCGAACGCGGTCGACAGCCTTGCGCCGCTCTTCGAGCGCGCTGCGGCGTCGCCGACACCGAAGTTCATCAACCTCGACATGGAGGAGTACCGCGACCTCGACCTGACGATCGCGGTGTTCACCACGATCCTCGACCGGCCCGACCTGCTCGGGCTCGAGGCCGGCATCGTGCTGCAGGCCTACCTCCCGGACGCGCTGGCCGCGATGATGCGGCTCCAGGAATGGTCTGCCGACCGACGGGCCCGCGGTGGTGCCGGGATCAAGGTCCGCATCGTCAAGGGCGCGAACCTGCCCATGGAACGGGTCGAGGCGTCCCTGCACGACTGGCCGCTGGCGACCTGGGGAAGCAAGCAGGAGACCGACACCAACTACAAGCGGCTCATCAACTACGCCCTGACCCCCGAGCGGATCGAGAACGTCCGCATCGGCGTCGCGGGGCACAACCTCTTCGACCTCGCCTACGCCTGGCTGCTCGCTGGTCGTCGCGGTGTCCGCGAGGGCATGGAGGTCGAGATGCTCCTCGGCATGGCCCAGGGGCAGGCGGAGGCCGTGCGCAAGGACGTCGGCGGGCTCCTTCTCTACACCCCGGTCGTCCACCCGCACGAGTTCGACGTCGCGATCGCCTACCTGATCCGGCGCCTGGAGGAGGGCGCGAGCCAGGACAACTTCATGTCCGCCGTCTTCGAGCTGCACGAGAACGAGGTGCTGTTCGAACGCGAGAAGGGCCGGTTCCTCGCCTCGCTCGAGGCGTTGGACGACTCGGTGCCCACCCCCCGGCGCACGCAGAACCGTTCCCTGCCTGCGTCCGCTGACCGACACCAGGATTTCCACAACACGCCCGACACCGACCCGGCCCTCCCCGCGAACAGGCAGTGGGGGCGGGAGCTTCTGGCGAGGTCGGGGACATCGATGCTCGGCGTGGACGCCGTGGCAGAGCACACCGTGACCACCCCGGACGCGCTCGAGTCCGTCCTGGCCGGCGCCCTCGAGGGCGGCGCGGCCTGGGGCCGGCTCACCGGCGCCGAGCGGGCGGCCGTCCTCGAGCGGGCCGCCGACGCGCTCGAGGTCCGGCGTGCGGACCTCGCCGAGGTCATGGCGGCCGAGACGGGCAAGACGCTGGACCAGGCCGACCCCGAGATCTCAGAGGCCATCGACTTCGCCCGCTACTACGCGCACCTGGCGCGAGGGCTCGACACGGTGGACGGAGCGACCTTCGTGCCGTCCGCCCTCACCGTCGTCACGCCGCCGTGGAACTTCCCGGTCGCGATCCCGGCCGGCTCGACCCTCGCCGCACTCGCCGCCGGATCGGCGGTCGTCATCAAGCCCGCTCCCCAGGCGGCCCGCTGCGGATCGGTCCTGGTCGAGACGCTGTGGAGCGCCGGCGTGCCTCGCAGTGCGCTGCACCTGGTCCACCTCGAGGAGGGCGACCTGGGACGCCGACTGGTGGCTGACCCCAGGGTCGACCGGTTGATCCTCACCGGCGCGTACGAGACCGCGGAGCTCTTCCGGTCGTTCCGGCCCGACCTCCCCCTGCTCGCCGAGACGAGCGGCAAGAACGCGATCATCGTCACCCCCAGCGCCGACCTCGACCTGGCAGCCAGGGACGTCGCCCACTCGGCGTTCGGACACGCGGGGCAGAAGTGCTCGGCCGCGTCCCTCGTCATCCTGGTCGGGTCCGTCGCGACGTCGAGGCGCTTCCGAGCGCAGCTCGTCGAGGCCGTTACGTCCCTCGTGGTGGGGCTGCCACAGGATCCGGCGACGCAGATGGGGCCGCTGATCGAGCCGGCCCGGGGCAAGCTGCTCGATGCCCTGACGAACCTGGCGCCCGGGGAGTCGTGGCTCGTCGAGCCCCAACGCCTCGACGAGGACGGACAGCTCTGGTCCCCTGGCGTGCGTGACGGCGTACGACGCGGCTCTGTCGCGCACCTCACCGAGTTCTTCGGCCCCGTCCTCGGGGTGATGACCGCGGCGACGCTCGAGGAGGCGATCGCCGTGCAGAACGAGGTCGACTACGGCCTGACTGCGGGCCTGCACTCGCTCGATCCAGCGGAGGTCGACACCTGGCTCGGCCAGGTGCAGGCGGGCAACCTCTACGTCAACCGGGGGACGACGGGCGCGATCGTGCGGCGTCAGCCCTTCGGAGGATGGAAGAGGTCCTCGGTGGGAGCAGGCACCAAGGCTGGTGGTCCCAACTACCTGCTCGGCCTCGGTGGCTGGTCCATTGCTCCGTCCTCGTCGACCTCGGCCCTGGACCGCAGCGCCGAGCAGCTCCTGGCAGCAGCGCACGAGTCCCGGCTCCCGGCGATCGAGCTCGACTTCCTGCAACGAGCGCTGCGCAGTGACGCCGCCGCGTGGTGCGACGAGTTCTCGCTCAGCAAGGACGTCTCGGGGCTCACGGCCGAGCACAACATCTTCCGGTACCTTCCGGCCCCGGCCACCATCCGGCTGAGCTCCGGGTCGGTGGCGGAGCTCCTGCGGGTCGTGGGAGCCGCCGTGCGCGCCGGTGCGCCGGTAGTGGTGTCGAGCGCCGTCACTCTTCCGCCCTCGGTCGCGGGGGTGCTCGACGGCCTCGGCGTGGTGTGGAACGTCGAGGACGACGAGCAGTGGCTCCGGCGACTGCCGGGGCTCCACGCCGGACGGGTCCGTCTCATCGGCGGCGATGCGCAGGCCTTCGCCCGTGCCACGAACGGGCGCCCCGATCTGGCGCTCTATGCGCAACCGGTGACCGAGGCCGGACGCGTCGAGTTGCTCGCGTTCCTGAAGGAGCAGGCCGTCAGCGTCACCGCGCACCGCTTCGGCAGCCCCCACGATCTCCTGGGCTGAGCGACGCCGAGTGCATGTCGCCATTCGCCGGTAGAGGCCCCGAATCGCGCGTCGAGGCACGGATCTGCGCAACAACCGGCGATTGTCGTCGCACAGGACGGCTCATATGTTCTGAGTGCACCGTTCACACCCCAGAGGAGCTCACCATGACCTGGAACCGTCTCGCATGACCGCACGATTCATGGACGTGGCCGGCACCGCCGCCTGGGTCGCCGAGCAGGGCCCGGAGCGGATCATCGCCGACATGGCCAGCGCCATCGAGACCGATTTCCGGAGGTGGGAGGAGTTCGAGAAGACGCCCCGCCTGGCCTCACACTCCGCGGAGGGGGTGATCGAGCTGATGCCGACGAGCGACGGTACGACGTTCTCGTTCAAGTACGTCAACGGTCATCCGGCGAACCCCTCACGCGGCGAGCAGACCGTCACCGCCTTCGGCGTCCTGGCCGACGTACGCAACGGCTATCCCACGTTCGTGTCCGAGATGACGCTGCTGACCGCGCTCCGCACGGCGGCGACGTCAGCCATGGCGGCCCGGGCCCTGGCGCGCCCCGACTCGACGACCATGGCGATGATCGGGACGGGATCCCAGGCGGAGTTCCAGGCCCTCGGGTTCCGCAGCCTGCTGGGAGTCGACCGGCTGCGCGTCTGGGACGTCGACGCGGCAGCCACGGCCAAGCTCGTCCGCAACCTCGTGCCCCTCGGCTTCGACATCCACGACGCCGCGAGCGCCGCCGACGCGTGCCGCGACGCGGACATCCTGACGACCTGTACGGCGGACAAGACCAACGCCACGGTGCTGCTCGACGCGATGGTGGACCCGGGTGTGCACATCAACGCTGTCGGCGGAGACTGCCCGGGCAAGACCGAGCTCGATCCTCGCATCCTGGAGCGATCGCGCGTCTTCGTCGAGTACGCCGAGCAGACCCGCATCGAGGGCGAGATCCAGCAGCTCGCCCCTGACTTCCCGGTCACCGAGCTCTGGACGGTGCTGACCGGCTCGGCAGCGGGCAGGCTCTCCGGCCATGACGTGACGGTGTTCGACTCCGTCGGCTTCGCCATCGAGGACTTCTCGGCCCTGACCTACGTCCGTGACGCGACCCGGCTGACCGGCCATGGCACACTCATCGACCTGGTCGCCGAGCCCGCGGACCCCAAGGACCTGTTCGAGCTCGTCAGCCGACCCGTCCGCGCCGGCGCCGCTTGACGCCGACACCGGGTCTGCGCCCTCGGGGCCCTGGCACGTCCGGACACACCAGCCAAGAGGAGACAGCATGGATGCCGTCAACCAGGAGATCATCCGCATCCTCCTGAGCGACGGGCGCGCGTCCTTCCACCAGATCGGCCGGGAGATCAAGATGTCGGCGTCGGCGGTCAAGCGGCGCGTCGACCAGATGGTCGCCCGCGGCGAGATCGCCGGCTTCAGCGCCGTGATCGACCCGGCCGCGCTCGGCTGGGAGACCGAGGCCTACATCGAGCTGTACTACAAGGGCAACGTCCGCAAGCCCGAGCTCGAGCGGAACCTGTCGGCCATTCCGCAGGTCGTGGGGGTCTGGAGCGTCTCGGGCGACGCCGACGCGCTGGTGCACGTGATGGCCGGCAGCATGTCCGAGCTCGAGGACACCATCGAGCTCATCCGCGCCAACCCGAAGATGGACCGCACCCGCAGCTCGATCGTGCTCTCGCGGGTCTTCCAGCGTCCGCGGGCCTAGCCGGCGACGGCACGCTCCCACGACGACACGAGGTCCTCGATGTCGTCGGCGGAGGTGTCGAAGGAGCACATCAGGCGGATGACGCTCCCCGCCCGGTCCCACGTCTCGAACGGGTACGACGAGGCAAGCCGCTCGGAGACCGAGGCGTCCACGAGGGCGAACACCCCGTTCGCCTGGGTGGGGTGCGCGAAGGCGACACCCGGGACTCGCTCAGCGATCGACGAGCGCAGCAGCCGCGCCATGGCGTTCGCGTGCTCGGCGTTGCGTCGCCACAGGTCGTCGGAGAGGAGCGCGACGAGCTGGGCCGACACGAAGCGCATCTTCGACGCGAGCTGCATGTCGACCTTGCGCAGGAACGTGAGGCCGTGCGTCACCTCTGGTCGCAGCGCGACGAGGCACTCACCGAGCATCAGCCCGTTCTTGGTGCCGCCGTAGGACACCACGTCCACCCCGGCATCGCGCGTGACGGCCCGCAGGGACACGCCCAGGCTCGCCGCGGCGTTGGACAGCCTGGAGCCGTCCATGTGCAGCGACATGCCTCTGGCGTGCGCGTGGTCGGCCAGGGCCCGGATCTCGTCGACGGTGTAGACCGTGCCGAGCTCTGTGCTCTGCGTGATCGAGACCACCAGTGGCTGGGCCCGGTGCTCGTCGCCCCACCCCCACGCCTGAGCGTCGACGAGCTCCGGCGTCAGCTTGCCGTCGGGCGCGTCGACCGCCAGCAGCTTGAGCCCGCCGACCCGCTCCGGGGCGCCGTTCTCGTCGGTGTTGACATGGGCCGACGCAGCGCACACCACGGCGCCCCAGCGGGGCACCATCGACTGGAGGCCGAGCACGTTGGCGCCCGTCCCGTTGAAGACCGGGTACGCCTCCGAGCCCGCGCCGAACTGCTCGGCGACGACCTCCTGAAGACGGGCGGTGTAGACGTCGGCGCCGTAGCTCGGCTGGTGACCCTCGTTCGCGGCCGCGATGGCCGCGAGCACGTCGGGGTGGATGCCGGAGCGGTTGTCGGAGAAGAAGCCACGCTCAGCGGGGTCGTGCAGTCGCGGGCTCATCCTCCCGCCACCCAGAAGGCCCTCGTGTTGACGAACTCGCGGATACCGGCTGCGGCGAGCTCACGTCCGTGGCCCGAGGCCTTGGTCCCGCCGAAGGGCAGCCGCGGGTCGGACATCACGACGGCGTTCACGAAGGCGGCCCCGGTCGTGATCTGCCTGGCGACACCCAGCGCCCGGTCGCGGCTGCCGGACCACACGCTCAGGGCCAGGCCGTACGGCGAGCCGTCCGCGAGCTCGATGGCGTGGTCCTCCCCGGTGGCGACCGCGATGGCCGCGACCGGACCGAACGTCTCCTCGTCGAAGGCCGCCATGCCCGGGCCGGTCCGGCCCAGCACGGTCGGCTCGAAGAACCAACCCGGCCCGCTCACGGGCCGTCCGCCTGCGAGCAGCTCGGCGCCCGCAGTGAGCGAGCTCGCCACCTGGCGCTCCACGCCGTCCCGCAGGTCCTGCCGGGCCAGCGGGCCGATCCGGGTCGCGGGGTCGAAGGGGTCCCCCACCGTGAGGGCGAGCGTGTGCGCGACGAACTGCGCGACGAAGTTGTCGGCGACCTGCTCGTCGACGATGAACCGCTTGGCGCACACACAGCTCTGGCCGCAGTTCGTGAAGCGCGCGCGGGCCGCGGCCTCTGCCGCGACCGACACATCGGCGTCCGCGAGCACCACGAAGGCGTCGGAGCCCCCGAGCTCGAGCACGGACTTCTTGGTCACCCCTCCGGCGATGGCGCCGACCGCCGCCCCGGCCCGGTTGGAGCCCGTCAGCGTGACAGCGGCGATGCGGTCGTCCTCGATCAGCGACCGGGAGACGGCAGGCACGTCCGCCTCGGCCACGACCAGTGTCGTGAGGAGGTGCTCGGGGAACCCGGCGGAGACGAAGAGCCGCTCGATCGCCAGCGCCGTGCCGGTCACGTTCGGCGAGTGCTTGAGAACGACCGCGTTCCCGGCCGTGACGGCCGGTATCGCGAACCGCATCACCTGCCAGAGGGGGAAGTTCCACGGCATGACGGCGAACAGGACACCCATCGGCTCGTAGGAGATCCACGCCTCCACCGACTCGATCTCGACCCGCTCGTCGGCGAGGTGGATGGGGCCCTTCGACGCGTAGTAGTCGGCTGTCAGGGCCGACTTCTCGACCTCGCCGAGGGCCTCCGCCACAGGCTTGCCCATCTCCCGGGTGATGAGCTCCGCCACGGCCTGACGGTCGCGGCGCAGCACGCCCGCGAGCCCCCTCACGAGGGCGACGCGGTCGTCCAGCGGCGTACGCCCCCAGACCTTCGCGGTCTCCGCGGCATGCCCGAGCGCGGCCTCGATCGCCGCCTCGTCGTGCGTCTCGTGGTGGGCGATCTCCCGCTCGGTCGCCGGGTCGATCGTGGTGACCGTCACGGGGCCGCGATCCCGCCGCGGTCGCTCTCCGAGAGGTGCGCGAACGTCTCGCCGGTCGCCGTGATCGTGCGGGTGACCTCGCGACCGCCGTAGACCCAGTAGATGCGCATCGGCGAGTCACCGCGGTTGGCGAAGCGGTGCGATACACCCGCGGGAACCCACGTCGCCTGCCCGGCGACCAGGTCGACCCGGACGTCGCCGATCTCGGCCATCGCCTCGCCCTCGAGGATCAGGACGGACTCCTCCACGTTGTGGCTGTGCAGCGGGAGGGCCGTGCCCGGCTGGAAGGTCGTCTGTCCCGTGGTGATGACCGACGACTCGGAATTCCAGACTCCGACGTACGGGATCGTCGCCACGCCGTTGCCGCGGTCGAACGGCTCGACCTCGTCCGGGGTGATCAGCAGGTTGGGTGGTGCGAGCCGTTCGCTCATCGGTGCTCCTTCGTGAGGGCGGTCGTGGCGACTGCCACGCCCGAGCGGATCTCGTCGACGACGTACGCCGCGAACTCCTGGGTGCCGGTGCTGCCGCCGACGTCGGCGGTGCGGTGCTCGCGGACGTCGAGGACCCGCTCGACCGCGTCGTGCAGCACGGTGGCGGCCTCGACGAACCGGGGGTCGCAACGGCGCTCGCCGTGCCACTCCAGCAGCATCGCCACCGAGAGGATCAGCGACGTCGGGTTGGCCACGTCCCGGCCCGCGATGTCCGGCGCCGAGCCGTGCTGCGCCTGCGCCAGGCACATGTCGTGGCCGACGTTGATGGAACCGCCGAGGCCCAGGCTGCCGGAGAGCTCGGAAGCCTCGTCGGAGAGGATGTCGCCGAACATGTTGGTGGTCACGATGACGTCGAAGTCGTCGGGCCGGCGGATCAGGGCAGCCGCCGCCGCATCGACGATGAGCTCCTGCAGCTCGACGTCCGGGAAGTCCGCGGCGATCTTGCGCACCTCTCGGAGGAACAGCCCGTCGGTCAGCTTGACGACGTTGGCCTTGTGGACCGCGGTCACCCTGCGCCGGCGCTTGCGCGCCAGCTCGAACGCGGTGCGCGCGATGCGCGACGATGCCCCGGCGGTGATCTTGCGGATCGACAGGGCCGTGTCCTCGTCGGGCATGAACTCCCCCGACCCGGCGAACATGTTGCGGTCGGAGTAGAAGCCCTCGGTGTTCTCCCGCACGATGACCAGGTCCATGGGCCGGCGCAGGGCCGTCAGGTCCGCCCGGGAGACACACGGCCGGATGTTGGCGAACAGGTCGAACACCGTGCGCAGCTCCGCGGACGGGTTGATGCCGCCCTTCGAGCGCTCCGGGTACTCGTAGTGGGACACCGGCCCCAGGACGACGCCGTCGACCTCGGGGATGCACGCCATGGTCTCCTCGGGCAGCGTCGAGCCGGACCGCTCCAGGGCGAGCAGCCCGATGTCGTGCTGCTCGGTCTCGATCCCGAGGCCCAGAGCCCGGTTCAGCTCGTCGAGGACGGTCGAGGTCGCCGCGGTGATCTCCGGCCCGATCCCGTCGCCGGGTAGCACGAGCATCCGCATGGTCATCTCCTTGGTGGTATTTTGTGTCCGCATAATACCACTTCCGGTGAAAGTAGGATCCCGCTGTGTCCACGAAGCCCGAGCCGACTCCCCTGAGTCGTGAGGTCGCGGGGCGCATCGGCGAGCTGATCAGGGACGGACGTCTCGGCCACGGTGACCGCCTGGTCGAGCGGCGTCTCGCCGAGGACCTCGGCGTCTCGCGCTCGCCTGTTCGGGGAGCCCTGCAGCTGTTGCGGGACGAGGGCATCGCCGGTCCCGGAGCGGTCGGGCTCGTGGTGATACGGACCCCCGAGTCGATGCCCGCCGACCCCGATGACCCGGTCGAGCTGTACGAGCGGCTCGCCCGCGACCGGCTGTCGGGTGAGCTGGCCGAACGCGTCACCGAGGCTGCGCTGCTGCGGCGGTACGGCTGCGGCCGGGCCGCGCTTCGTGACGCGCTGCGACGGGTCGCCTCGGAAGGCTGGATCGAGCGGCTTCCCGGGTACGGCTGGCGGTTCCTGCCGACCCTGACGACATTGCGCGGGTACGAGGAGAGCTACCGCTTCAGACTCGCGATCGAACCGGCCGCGCTGCTCGAGCCGGGCTTCCTCGCCGATCGTCCCGCCCTCGAGGCGCGCCGGGGAGAGCAGCAGGCCCTGCTCGACGGCGGTGTCCACACGGTGTCCGACCGGGAGCTGTTCGACCTCAACTCGAGGCTGCACGAGACCATCATCGGCTGCTCGCACAACGAGTTCTTCATCGACGGGCTCACCCGCGTCGACCGGCTGAGGCGACTCATCGAGTACCGGCAGCGCCTCGACCCGGAGCGCGCACTCGTTCGCTGCCGGGAGCACATCTCGCTGGTCGACGCGATCCTGGCGGGGCGGCTCGTCGATGCGTCGGAGCTGATGCGCGAGCACCTGAGCTCTGTGATCCCGGAGAAGCTGACCGAGCGCAGGTCCTAGGCCAGGGCCTTCACGGCCGAGGGCCACCTCGCCGCTCCTAGCGCTCTGGTGGAAAGGTGGGTGGCCGATAAGCACTATCTCGTTCGGTACGCAGTGGCGGAGCGACCTCGACCCGCGGGCGTGGCGGATCGCGCTGGCAGCCGCGGATCCCCGTGTCCGAATGTTTTTGGCTCCGATCGCCCGCGTGGAAGCCCGCGACGAGGAGATCAAGGAGACCGCACCGGGGTCTGCGCAACGCCGTCTTGTGGTTCGCCGAACGCGGCGTCACGGTCAACAGGTCCTCAGTGACAACGGCAGCTGTTACCGCAGCAACCTGTGGCCCCCAGACCTGCGCCGACCTGGGTGTCGCGCGGAAGCGGAAGCGGACGCGGCCCTACCGCCCGCGGACCAACGGCGGGAGATCGAGCGGTTCCACCGCACCCTCGCCGGGGGCGGGCGTTCAAGAAGTCCTACAACTCCGAAGCCGCCCGACTCGCTGCCATGCCAGCATGGGTCCACGAGTGCAGTTGCCACTGGCCCCTACTCCGCCATCGGGGAACGCTCACCGATCGCCAGGTTGAACAACCTGACTGGACGTCACATCTAGGCAAGCGCTATCAGAGACCTTCGCCCGAGCGTTACGAAGCGATGTCTCCGTACGCACGGCTATCCGGACGTGGCGTCGTAGAAGCCGTTGTCGCCGGGAAAGGATGAGGCAGCGTCTCTGATCTCAAGGCCGGTCATGCCGCCATCGATCAAGGCCTGACGTACCTCTTCGTTGATCGCCACCCGGCCCGCGCGGCGTCCTCGCCACATGCTGTGAACCGGACCGGGAGCGGCAACGTCCTCCAGCACGGAGAGATACCCCTCCACAGGCGAACCGTCTTTGAACCGGACGTCGGCCGGCCACGTCTGAAGACGAGCGCCGCACGACTCCATCGCCGCACACATCCGTTCGCTGTAGACCTTCAGCCCGAAGCCGTACTGCCACAGAGCGTCAACCAAGCGCTTGCCGCGGTGGTCTCGTGGCTGGATGAAGTACCACTCGACATCGCGGACTCCGGGTGGTCCTTCGATGCCGAGAGTGGCCTTGACGTTCTTTCCCGACGGTGCGTACCAGACGCCGTAGTCGGGCGCTGTCGGCCCCTTGATCGAGACCCACAGATCTCGGGTGGCAGCAGCCGCGCCCATCACGTACCAGTCCACGTTGGGACCATATCGT
Organism: Nocardioides sp. LHG3406-4; assembly: GCF_049897745.1. Lineage (NCBI taxonomy): Bacteria > Bacillati > Actinomycetota > Actinomycetes > Propionibacteriales > Nocardioidaceae > Nocardioides > Nocardioides sp. LHG3406-4. Next base: position 257,014 of record NZ_JAFCWV010000003.1, on the reverse strand, counting down.
CGGAGCGTCGGTTGTCGTCCACGACTAGGGTCACCGGGCTGGGCGAGGAGCGGAAGCCAGTGACGAATCCTTGACCCCGACGGGCTCGTGCGGCCTAGGGCGTGGCTCCTAAATTTCAAAGACCTGGGCGCCGAGCCACCCGATCACGCGCTGGGACGCTCCCGCGGTGGGATGTCGACCAAGATCCACCAACTCGTCGACGGCCACGGCCGCCCGTTCGTCACCGCGGTCACGCCAGGTCAGGCTGGCGATTCCCCGATGCTCAAGCCGCTCCTGGCACACCTGGCCGTCAATCGCCTGGGGCCTGGTCGACCGCGCACCCGCCCCGACGCGGTGATCGGCGACAAGGCCTACTCCTCGCGCGCGATCCGCGCCGAGCTACGGGCACATCGGGTCAAGGCGGTCATCCCGCAGCCCTAGGACCAGATGGCTCACCGCAAACGACGCGGACCGGCCGGCGGGCGACCGCCTGGATTCGACGCGGTGATCTACAAGAGTCGCAACGTCACCGAGCGGTCCTTCAACGAACACAAGCAGTGGCGCGGCCTGGCCACCCGCTACGACAAGCTCGCAGCCGTCTACCGAGGAGGCGTCGTCCTACGCGCCATCACCATCTGGCTTCGCAAATAGGGAGCCACGCCCCAATGCCACGTTCCAGCCGTCAGGTGCCGGCGTCACGTCGCGGGCCGGGGCGAGGTCGCGAGGTCGTCCGGGGACGCCGGCCGGCCTCGCACCCGGAAGACCAACGAGGTCGGCTCGACGAGATAGCCCGCGGGCCGGCCGTCGGCGACGCGGAACGCCCTGTCGTGCCCGGGCCACACCACGTCGGCCGTCGCGCCGACGAGGTCGATGGACTCCTCCGACAACCGCAGGTCGTGGTGCGCTGCCGCGCATCGCCGCGCGCCCATCGCGAACGCCGTCGAGACTGCGTCGCCAGTCAGCACGTGCAGTCCGTCCGACGCCTCCACCACGAGCCCGATCGATCCCGCGGTGTGCCCGGGGAGGTGCAGCACCCGGACGCCCGCGACCACCTGCTCGTCGGGCCGGACGGGGTGCGGGCGGGCCGCGGAGAGCAGGGAGGAGGTCCACGGGGGTACGCCGAGGTCGTCAGGGCCCGGCGACTCGGCGTACACGAGCTCGTCCGGGTGCATCAGGACCCGCGCTCGCGGGAAGAGGTCGACGTTCTGCACGTGGTCCCAGTGGGAGTGCGAGAGGACCACGGCATCGATGTCGCCGGGCGTCAGGCCCACGCGGTGCAGCTCGCGGATCAGCGCTCTCCGGCGGCCCGCGTGACCCGTGTCGAAGAGGATGCGGTGGGCCGGAGCCCCGGGAAGCACGGTCGTGACGAGCATGACCGAGCAGAACCCCAGGCTCCCCTCGTCGGAGCCCATCGAGCGCCCTAGCAGCAGCGGCTCGACGGTCGACGTCACGCGACCAGCAACCGGCGCAGGACGAACGGCAGGATGCCACCGTGCCGGAAGTAGTCGGCCTCGCGCCTCGTGTCGATGCGCGCGAGCGCCTCGAGCTCGACGTCCCGTCCACCGGCCCGGACCCGGACCAGCACCCGAGTCCCCGGTGTCAGTGCTCGCCGGACCCCGATGATGTCGATCGTGTCGATCTCACCCAGCGTCGCGAGAGCCGCCCCATCGACCAGCTCCAGCGGGAGCACGCCCATCTGCACGAGGTTGGAGCGGTGGATGCGCTCGAACGACTGCGCAAGGACCGCCTTCACCCCGAGCAGGGACGTCACCTTGGCCGCCCAGTCGCGAGACGACCCGGAGCCGTACTCCGTGCCGCCGATCACGACGAGGGGGGTGCGTGATCGGGCGAACGACTGCGCCGCCTCGTAGATCGGCACGACGGCGCCGTCGGCGTCCCGCGTCAGGCCGCCCGGGGCGTCGGGCACCAACCGGTTGCGCAGCCGCGGGTTGGAGAACCCTCCCCGGGTCATGACCTCGAAGTTGCCGCGGCGCGAGGCGTAGGTGTTGAGGTCCTTCGGTGCGACTCCGAGCGACGTCAGGTAGCGACCCGCGAGGCTCTCGACCGGGATGCGCCCGGCGGGGCTGATGTGATCGGTCGTGACGGAGTCGCCGAGGTGGGCGAGCACCCGGGCGCCCACGACGTCCTCGGTCTCGGGCACGTCGCGCCCGACGCCGTCGAGGAATGGTGGTCGTCTCACGTAGGTGGAGTCAGGGTGCCACCCGAACCGCGCTCCGGGCTCGCCGGACAGCGCCGCCCAGCGCTCGTCCCCCGTGAGCAGGTTCTCGTACGCCGCGGTGAACATCCCAGGCTGGAGAGAGCTCCGGATGACGTCACCGATCTCGGCGTCCGACGGCCAGATCTCCGACAGGTAGACCGGCACGCCGTCCGGTCCCTGGCCGAGGGGCTCGCTCGTCAGGTCACGGTCGACGGTCCCGGCCAGCGCGTAGGCCACGACGAGCGGCGGCGAGGCGAGGTAGTTGAGGCCCACGTCGTTGTTGATGCGACCGTCGAAGTTGCGGTTGCCGGACAGGACAGAGGCGACGACCGAGCCCTCGTGCACCGCCTGCGCGGCCACCGGCAGCAGCTGACCCGAGTTTCCGATGCAGGTCATGCACCCGTAGCCGACGGTCTGGAAGCCGAGGGCGTCCAGGTCCTCGTCGAGGCCCGCGCGGCCCAGGTAGCTCGTGACCGCCTTCGACCCGGGAGCCATGCTCGTCTTGACCCACGGCTGCGAGGTCAGGCCACGCCGGCGTGCGTTGCGCGCCAGCAGGCCGGCGGCCACCATCACCTCCGGGTTCGAGGTGTTGGTGCACGACGTGATCGAGGCGATCGCGACCGAGCCGTGCGGGATCGTCCTGGCTCTCGCAGGGGCCGCCGCGACCGCTTCCCGGAAGCTCGTCCGGACCTGCGGCAGGCTGACCCGGTCCTGCGGCCGACGCGGTCCGGCCAACGAGGGCTCCACGTCGTCGAGGACGATCGAGACGCGCTCGTCGTAGGCGGAGACGGAGCCGGGGTCGTGCCAGAGGAGCTGCTCCTTGCAGTACGTCTCGACCGCAGTGACGTGCTCGGGCGCGCGACCGGTCAGGCGGAGGTAGCCGAGCGTCGCCGCGTCGATCGGGAAGAGCCCGCTCGTCGCGCCGTACTCCGGCGCCATGTTGGCGATGGTGGTGCGCGTCTCGACGCTGAGGCCGGACAGGCCTGCTCCGAAGAACTCCACGATCTTGCCGACGACGCCGTGCGCCCGCAGCCGCTGGGTGACCGTGAGGACCAGGTCGGTGGCCGTGACCCCGGGCGACAGTGCGCCGACGAGCTCGACGCCCACGACCGGCGGCACGAGGATCGAGACCGGCAGGCCGAGCAGCGCCGACTCGGCCTCGACCCCACCGATGCCCCAGCCGAGCACGCCGAGGCCGTTGACCATCGTGGTGTGCGAGTCGGTGCCCAGGCAGGTGTCGGGGAAGGCCCAGCCGTCGCGGCGCTCGACCACGCGCGCCAGGCGCTCGACGTTGATCTGGTGCATGATCCCGCCGCCGGGCGGGATCACCGTCATGCCGTCCAGGTGTGAGCCCCACTTGAGGAACCGGTAGCGCTCCGCGTTGCGGGCGTACTCGATCTCGATGTTCCGCTCTCGGGCGTCAGCCCGCCCGGAGACGTCCGTCGACACCGAGTGGTCGACCGTCAGCTCACCGGGGACGACTGGGCTCACCTTCGTGCTGTCGCCGCCGGCACGCTCCACGGCGTCCCGGAGAGCCGCCAGGTCGGTCAGCAGGGGCACGCCGTTGGTGTCGTGCAGGAAGACCCGCGACGGCAGGAACGCGATCTCCCCGCGGTCCGAGCCGGGATCGAGCAACGCCTGGATCTGACCCGCCGTGACCGTCTCGCCGTCCTCGTGGCGCAGAAGGTTCTCGAGGATGATCCTGGTCGACATCGGCAGGCGCTCGAGGCCCGGCAGACCGGCCAGCCGGTGCACGTCGTACGCGATGCCCGCCAGTTCGAGGCGGCCTCGCGTGCCGAAGCTGTCGGCGGTCATGCCCGTCCCGTCGCGGCTCGCAGCCCGACCGTCATGGCGTCCGCGAGCGCCGGGACCACGAGGTCGTAGCTGCTGGACGTCAGGTGGAGGCCGTCGGCCTCGAGCGTCGGGACCCTCGTCACCCCCGCGAGGATCCGGTCGACCTCGACGCAGCCCTCGGTCTTGGCCCGGAGGACCTCCCGATAGCGGTCCAGGTCGGCGTTGCGTCGACGACCGAGCCCCGGGCGGTCGACCTCGAGGATCACCGGCGGCAGGAGGCCGACGACGTAGCTGTGGCTGAACGCCGCGAGGATCTCGGTGACGTGGTCGGCGAAGGCGTCGACCGGGACCTGCTTCCAGGGTGCGCAGTCGTTGCTGCCGAGGGACAGGACCATGAGGTCCGGCCGCAGCGGGGCAAGCGCCGGTGCGCGTCGGGCACAGTCAGCGCTGTTCCACCCGCCGGCTGCGCAGTTGAGGACCGTCGCCGGCACGCCGACGGCCTGCTCGAGTGCGTCGATCCGCGGCTTGGTGAAGCGCCCCAGCATGCTGTCGCCGTAGAGCACCACCGTCGAGGTCGTCATGCTCAGAACCCGAGCTGCTGACGGACCGTGGTGAGCGTGTGTGAGGCCTCCACCGTCCGCTCCACGTCGGAGGTCGCGACGCCCTGCGCGAGCGCATCGGCGAGGACCATCGTGGTCAGCGGCTCTCCGGTCAGGCCCGTGGGCGTATTGGGCGCGTGCAGGGTCACCGTGACGGCGTCGTCCAGCCGGCCGATGAGCTCGTCGGTGACCAGGATGGTCGTGGCGCCCACCGTCCGTGTGCGGTCGAGCAGGACCTCGACGTCCGTCAGCAGCCGGCCCGGGGTGAACAGCACGAGGACGTCTCCACGCTCGATGCCGAGCAGCTCGTCGGCCAGCCGGAAGCCCGATGCGTTCATGGATCGCGAGCGACGTCCCATCCGGCGGAGCTTGAGGGCGAGGTGGTCCGCGACCACGAACGAGGCGCCGAACCCGTACGTCGTGATCTCGCGCGCCTCCAGCATGAGGTGGACGGCCGCCTCGTAGCGCTCGAGGGAGAAGGTACGGCGCAGCAGCTCGATCCGGTCCATGGACTCGGTCGTGACCCGGTCCCACACCTTCTGCAAGTCACCACCGGTCGCCTCCATCCGTCGCCGGGTGCGCACCTCCGGAGGGATCGCCGTGCTGAACGGGCCCGCGACGAGCCCCTTGAGCTCCGCCAGACCCGAGTAGCCCAGGGCCTGCAGGGTCCGGATCACCGTGGCGTTGCTGGTGCGCGTCTCCGTCCCGAGGTCGGCGGCGGACATGTAGAGCAGGTGCTCCGGGGTGATCTCGGACAGTGACCGGCACACGTTGCGAGCCGCGGGCGAGAAGCCGTCCCAGTGCTCGCGGATCCTGGACCGCAGGTCGCTGATTCCACGATTTTTGTTCGTAGCATCTGTTACAACCGCGTCAGGCTGTGTATCGTCCACTCCACTCATGTAGCGAACACTACAAGATCAAGCCGTTCGTAACCAGCGTCTCGCCACCGAAGTCAGGAGCATCCCTTTCATGCCAACGCCCAGGGTCATCGAGATCTCGAGTCCGTCTGCGCTCGAGCGCGGCCTGCAGCACGGCAGCGCCGCCGCGGACCTGATCGCCCGGTCGATCGCGTACTACCGGGAGGCCTTCGCCTACCAGGCCGGCCTGAACTGGGAAGAGGCGCAGGCGCACGCCGCGGGCTGGCAGGAGCTCATCGCCCAGGAGTACCCCGAGATCCACGAGGAGATGGTGGGCATCGCCCGCGGCGCGGACGTCGCGCTCTCCGAGATCGTGGCCCTCAACTGCCGCGGCGAGATCATGTACGACAATTGGTTCGTGCGAGCCGGGACGGCCGATCCCCGGCGCGAGGAGATCGACGGCTGCACGTCCTTCTCGCTGAGCGACGAGGCCACGGGCGACCAGCACGTCTACGCCGGGCAGAACTGGGACTGGCGGCACGCGGTGCGCGACACCGTCGTCGTCCTGCGCATCGAGCAGCCGCCGAAGCCGACCCTGGTCATGCAGGTCGAGGCCGGCCAGGTGGGCCGGCACGGCGCCAACTCCGAGGGCATCGCCCTCAACGCCAACGGACTCGGCGGTCGGTTCGAGGACGTGATCGGCGTGCCCCAGACGGTCATCCGCCGTACCGTCCTGGACGCGGCCAACATCGCCGACGCCCTCAAGGTCCTGGTGCGCACCCAGGCTCACATCGCCAGCAACGCGCTGCTCACCCACCGTTCCGGGTTCTCGATCGACATCGAGACGACTCCCGGTGGCCACGGCTGGGAGTACGCCGTCGACGGCGTCCTGGTCCACGGCAACCACTACGAGGCATTCGTGCCCCCCCAGCTGGCCGCACACCACCGGCCGATGTCACCCGACTCGCTCCTACGCGTGCCACAAGCACGCAAGGGCCTGCGTCGAGCAGCGAACCCGGAGAAGTCCGTCGACGTCCGGACCGCCATCCACACCGCGATGGCGGACCACCTCGGCTTCCCGGACTCGCTGTGCGCCCACCCGGACGAGCGCCTGCCGGAGATCGACCAGTGGTCGACCACCCTCTCCAGCTGCGTCGACCTCTCGACCGGCGACTACTACCTCGCGTACGGGCCCCCGTGCGAGACCCCCTACGAGCTCATTCCGTTTAACCTCTATTCCTAGGAGCAACATCATGTCCGCATCGACCCCCAGACGCTGGCTCGCTGCCGGTGTCTCCGTCTGCGCGATGACCGCGCTCACTGCCGCCTGCAGCGCGTCGTCGCCCTCCGACAACGCAGCCGAGGCCAAGAAGTCCGTCAAGCTCGTCAACTCGACGCCCGCCGCGACCGGTCAGCTCGACCAGGCCACGTGGCTCATGTCCAAGGAGCCGGTGAGCCTGGACCTCGACAACGACGGGGCCAACTCCCAGACCGACCTGATCATGTCGAACGTCTGCGAGCGACTGAACAAGCTCGGCACCGACCTGACCCTCGGCCCCGGCCTGGCGTCGGAGTACGAGTGGACGACCCCGACCACCCTCGTCTTCACCCTCCGCGACGACGTCACCTTCCACAGCGGCGCGCCGATGACCGCCGACGACGTGGTCTGGAGCATGGAGCGGCACCGCAACGGCGACTCCGAGGGCGACGAGTTCGTCAACGTGACCGACATCGAGAAGACCGGCGACCACGAGGTGACGTTCACGCTCGGCCAGTCCGACGCCGTCTTCATCGAGTCTCTGGCCGGCGACGCCGGGGTGGTCTACGAGCGCAAGGCGCTCGAGGCCCAGGGCGACGACTTCGGCACCCCTTCCGGCAAGGACGCGTGCTCGGGGCCCTTCACCCTCGACTCGTGGAGCTCCGGGGAGAAGGTCGTGCTGACCAAGGCCGAGGACTACTGGGACGCCGACAAGGCCGCCAAGACCGACGAGCTCACCTTCAAGTGGGGCAGCGACGACGCGATCGTCAACTCCCTCGTCACCGGATCGGCGCAGGGCGCATACCTCGAGAACCTCGCCAGTGCCACTCGCCTGTCCGAGGGCGGCGCGACCACGGTGAGCCAGGGCCCCGACACCCGGGTCTGGAACCTGATGGCCACCGAGCGCGGCGGGCTCACCGACCCCAACCTCCGCAAGGCGCTCTCGCTCGCGCTCGACCGCGATGGCATCAACCGCGCCGCCTTCGCCGGGCTCGGACAGCCGTGGAAGGAGCCGGTCGGCTCCGGAGCGTGGGGCTACGAGCGCAGCACGTTCGAGACGGCGTACGACGACCTGGCCGGCTCTCCCGCCAAGCCGTCCGCCGACGACATCGCCGAGGCGAAGAAGCTCGTGGAGGCAGCCGGCACGACGAAGCCGATCGTCGTCGCCAGCGACAGCACCCCGGTCCGCAACGTGCTCGCCAACGCGGTCGTCGACGCCGCCAAGAAGATCGGGCTCGAGGCGAGCATCACGCAGATCCCGACCGTGCAGTACGGCGACTACTACTCCAGCCCGGAGGTGCGCCAGGAGGCCGACCTGTTCTCGGACGACTACTTCATCTCCAAGAACGACCCGGTCGGCTTCTACAAGAACGGCGCGTCGGACTCCGAGGTGCAGTGGCTGCTCAACGACCCGGCGTACGACCAGCTCGTCAAGGACGGCCGTGCGGCCCTCGACGACGGCGAGCGGGCCGACATCGCCATCGAGATGGCCACGATGTGGGCCGACCAGATGCCCTGGATCGCAGCGATCCAGAGCCCCAGCACCGTCGCGATGTCCTCGGAGGTGACGGGCGTGCCGGCCTCCGGCTCGTACCGCTACTACCCGTGGGCGGCCGACCTGGGCACGACGGGCGAGTGATGTTCGCGCTACTGCGGCGACTCGGCGCCCTGGTCCTGACCCTGGCCGTGAGCTCATTCGTGATCTTCGGGGGCATGTACGCCGCCCCCGGCGATCCGGTGACCTTCCTGATCGGCAACCCCGAGGACAGAACCCCGGAGCGGGTCGCCGCAGTACGCGCGCAGTACCACCTCGACGACTCGTTGATCCAGCAGTACCTGCTGTGGGCCAAGGACCTGCTGCACGGCGACCTGGGCTCGTCGTTCGTCTACCAGCAGCCCGTGGCCAACCTGCTGGGAACCAGGCTCCCGGTCACCATGACGCTGGTCGCCTACGCCGCGGTCCTCTTCATCGTGATCGGCGTCCTCCTCGGTGTCCTGTCCGCTCTGCGCCGGGGCACGGCGGTCGACTCCTTCATCACGGGCGCCACGACGTTCGCGACCTCGGTCCCCAACTTCGTCGTGGCCCTGGTGCTGGTGTCGGTCTTCGCGGTGGAGCTGCGCTGGTTCGAGGTGACGGGCTCGGGAGAAGGCTTCGTCGACCGGGTCTACCACCTGACCCTCCCGGCCGTCGCGCTCGCACTGGGCGCCCTGGCGGTGGTGAGTCGCGTGACGCGCCAGACCATGGTCGAGCAGCAGAGCCTCGAGCACGTCGACGTCGCCCGCAGCTTCGGCCTGTCGACCCGCAGGATCATCTGGCGCCACGTGCTGCGCAACTCGCTCGGCCCGGTCATCACGATGTGCGGCCTGATCATCGCCGGGATGCTCGCCGGCACCGTCGTCATCGAGTCCGTCTTCGGCCTCAACGGCGTCGGCAGCCTGTTGGTCGACGCGATCAACGCCCACGACTTCCCGGTCGTCCAGGCGATCCTCCTCTACATGGTGATCGCGTACATGGCCGTCACGACGTTGATCGACCTGCTCTATCCGCTGATCGACGCCCGCACCCTGGCTAGGAGCGACTCCGCATGAGCATCGACGCCGTAGCCGCACCGGTCCTGGCCGCCGCACCACGCCGCGGCCGCAACCGGATCTACTACCTGTGCCTGGCGATCCTCGGGATCGTCGTCACTGCCGCGGTCCTCGCGCCGTGGGTCTCGCCGTACGACCCGGCTGCCACCGACTTCAACGCGATCTGGCAGCCGCCGAGCCCCTCACACGTGCTGGGCACCGACCAGCTGGGACGCGACCTGCTCTCCCGCATCATCCACGGCGCGCGCCCCACCCTGCTCGGCTCGATGGCCCTGCTGGCCCTCGCCACGACGCTCGGCGTCCTGATCGGCGTCACCGCGGCGTGGCACCGGGGCTGGGTGGACGCCCTGCTCGCCCGCATCACCGACGTGATGTTCGCCTTCCCAGGGCTGCTGTTCGTGATCTTGGTGATCGCCGTCTTCGACAGCGGTGCCGTCACCGCGATCATCGGGATGGGCCTGGCCTACGCCCCTGCCATCGCGAAGTTCACCCGCGCCGTGGCGCTGGAGGAGATGGCGAGGCCCTATGTGGACTCCTACCGCCTGCAGGGCGTCGGCGGCTTCGTGCTGTGCGCGCGCTACCTGCTGCCCAACATGCTGCCGACGCTCGTCGGCTACCTCGTGGTGCTGTTCGGGGAGGGCCTGATGAGCCTGGCGTCGCTCAACTTCCTCGGCTTCGGCTCACAGCCGCCGAGCTCCGACTGGGGCCTCATGGTCGAGGAGAGCCGGGCCGGTGTCATCCAGGGCATCCTCGGCCCGGCCATCGTCCCCGGTCTCACGATCGCGATCGTCGTCGTGGCGACCAACGTGGTCGGCGTCAGGCTGTCCGACAAGCTCGCCGTCAGGAAGTAGGACCATGCTCCTCACCATCCGCGACCTCAGCCTCACCGTGCCGACGGCGAGCGGTCCGCGCCAGATCCTGCGCGACGTCTCGCTCCACGTCGCGACGGGCGAGACCGTCGGCCTCGTGGGCGAGTCGGGGTCGGGCAAGTCGACCACCGCGCGCGCCGCGCTACAGCTGGTCCCCGACGGGTCGGAGACCTCCGGCGCCATCACGGTGTGCGGCGTCGAGGTCTCCGACGAGAACCCGGCGAACATCCGGGACGTCCGCACGCACAAGGCGGCGATGATCTTCCAGGACCCGCGATCCGCGCTCAACCCGGTGCGCCGCATCGGCGACTCGGCGACCGAGCGCCTCGTCCACGTGCACGGCGTCCCCAAGGCCGAGGCACGCAGGCGCCTGGTCGAGCTGTTCGCGGAGGTCGGGCTCAGGGAGCCCGAGAAGCTGCTGCGGCAGTATCCGCACCAGCTCTCCGGCGGCATGCTGCAGCGCGTCGTGATCGCCTCCGCGCTGAGCACGGATCCGGACCTGCTGCTCGCCGACGAGGCGACGAGCGCGCTCGACGTCACGACCCAGGCCGAGGTGCTGGCCGTGCTGCGTCGCCTGCGGCGAGAGCGCGAGATGGGGGTCCTGTTCATCACGCACGACCTGCTCCTCGCCGCTGCCTACTGCGACCGGGTCTACGTCATGAAGGACGGGTCCGTCGTCGACGAGCAGCCCGCCGAGACGGTCTTCGTCAACCCGACCAACCCCTACACCCGGGCCCTCGCCGATGCGACACCGCGCCTGCCGGGGCGCACCGCCGCATCGCCGTCCACGGCCCGGCCGACGACGCGAGCAGGCCGATGACAGACGCACTCGTGGTGAGCGACCTCACCAAGACCTACCCCTCGACCCGCCGCGGGACGCCCGTCGCGGCGGCGAAGGGCATCAGCTTCTCGCTGCCCAAGGGCGGGTCGATGGGCCTGGTCGGCGAGTCCGGCTCGGGCAAGACGACGGTCTCCAGGATGATCGTCGGGCTCTCGCGGCCCGACGCCGGCACCGTCACGATCGACGGCCGCGACCGCGACCGCCAGTGGACCGCACGTGGCAAGAAGGCCAGGCTCGCCCGGGCGCGCGAGGCCCAGATGGTCTTTCAGGACCCGTACGGGTCGCTCGACCGCCGACTGACCGTCGAGGGGACCCTGCGTGACGTCCTCCGCCGGCACCGGCCGCACGTGTCGCGCGAGGAGGCCGAGGCGCGCATCGCCACCCTGCTGGACCGCGTCGGCCTCGACGCCACACTCCGGCTCTCCCGTCCGCACCAGCTCAGCGGCGGGCAGCGGCAGCGCGTTGCGATCGCCAAGGCGCTCGCCGTCGACCCAGCCGTCCTGGTCCTCGACGAGGCCGTCTCGGCCCTCGACGTCTCGGTCCAGGCGCAGATCCTGGTGCTGCTCAACGAGATCCGACAGGACTCCGGGGTGAGTCTCGTCTTCGTCAGCCACGACCTGGCGGTCGTCGCCGAGGTCACCGACCAGATCCTCGTCATGTACCAGGGCGAGGCGGTCGAGCAGGGCAGCACCGACGACGTTCTGCAGCGACCCACCCATCCCTACACCGAGATGCTCCTGTCGTCCGCTCCCGGGCCGGACTGGCAGCCCGAGCGCGTGGCAGAGCTGCGCGCGGCCTTCGCCCGGACGCACTGACCGTTCCACCCAGCACGCCCCCTTCCATCACGATGAAAGTGAGTCCAGCGTGACGGCTGCCGAGCCCGACGCCCCGACGTCCGCCTTCTACCAGCGCGGCGGTGTCCCCTTCACCGCCTCGCAGTACGACCAGAGACTCTCCTACTGTCTCTACGTCCCCCGCGACCTCGACATCGAGGATGCTCCGCTGGTGGTCGTGCAGCACGGCACGGCTCGTACCGCTGCGAAGTATCGCGACGACCTCAGGCCGTTCGCGGACGCGAACCGGGCAGTCATCCTCGCCCCTCTCTTCCCGGCGGGTCTCATCGACCCGAGCGACCTCCACAACTTCAAGTTCATCGAGTACGGCGGCATCCGCTTCGACGACGCCCTCCTGGCGATCGTCGACGAGGTCGCCGCCCGGTTCCCCGTGTCGGCCGACAGGTTCTACCTGCACGGGTTCTCCGGCGGCGGTCAGTTCGCACACCGCTTCTTCTACCTGCATCCCGATCGCCTCGCGGGCGTCTCGATCGGAGCGCCGGGCCGCATCACGCAACTCGACGACGCCCTCCCCTGGTGGCTGGGCACCCAGGACTTCGAGAAGCGATTCGGCCGACCAGCCGACATCGAGGCCATGCGCCGCGTGCCCGTGCAGATGGTCGTCGGAGCCGACGACATCGAGACCTGGGAGATCAACAACCCCGGTGAGTCGAACTGGATGGACGGCGTCGAGAAGACGGGCAGCACCCGGATCGAGCGCCTGCGGACCCTCGAGCGGAACTTCGCAGCGCACGGCATCGACGTCCGCTTCGACATGGTCCCGGGTGTCGCACACCGCGGGTCCCTCATCCTGCCGGCGGTGGAGCCGTTCTTCGCCGAGCTCATCTCAAACTCTCGCGACGGAGGAACCACCTCGTGACCATGACCGCTTCCATCATGCAGGCCGCCGTCGTGGAGGACTTCGTTCCACCACTGTGGCGAATCCTCACCAAGTTCGGCTTCTTCGCAGGCCTCGCGGCAGGTATGGGCCCCGCTGTCGTCCATCTCGCGGCACTGCGGCCCGCCCTGCGTGACGCGAACACCGACCCGCGCGACCGTGCCGTGCTCCGACGCCGGTCGGGGCTGGTCATGGCGTGGGGCGGCGTCGTCCTGCTCGCCTCGCTCTACCCCCAGCTGGCGAGCAAGACGACCCGGGCCACCGAGGGCATGCCGTACGGCGAGGGCCTCAAGCCCTCGGCGATCTGGGACTACCTGAGCGTCAGCAAGGCTGACGACGTGTGGATCGCACCCGGCATGCTGACGCTCCTGCAGTTCGTCATGTTCCTCATCTCCGCGCTGCTCCTCGTCGTGCTCTTCAGCCCGCGGGTGAGGGAGCGAATGGACCGCCTGGCCTTGATCTCGGCGGCCGTGCTCTTCGTCGCCCAGTGGGTCCTCGGCATCCCCGGGACGCTCGAGGGCCAGAACGCCGACACCTGGACCGCCAACGTCATGAGCCACACCCACCCGATCGCGGGGACGGCCTGGATCGGCGGCGTCGTGGCGCTCGCGCTCCTCGCCGCCGTCCGCGGGGCGCTGACGCCGGCGGCCGGGCTGGTCTGGGCCCAGGTGTGGAAGCGGTTCAGCCTGGTTGGAGAGATCTGCGTGGGTGCGGTGCTCGTGTCGGGTCTCTGGCTCGGCTGGAAGTCCGTCGGCGGTGTCTCCCAGCTCTGGGAGACGCCGTACGGCCGCGTCCTGCTGCTGAAGGTCCTGCTGGTGTTCACGATGATCGGCCTGGGGGCGTTCAACGAGTACGTGCTCCTCCCCCGCATCGCCCAGCTTCGAGCCGCGGGCGAGGATCGTCCCCTGTTCCGGGTGTGCCTGGACCACTTCCCGCGCGTCGTGCTCGTCGAGGCCGTGATGGGCCTGGCCGTGCTGGTGGTCATCCCGTTCCTGAACGGCTCTGCCCGCGAGCAGGCGGGCGGAGCCGCCGAACCGCCCGCGACGGGTGGCATCTTCACCGCCGTGTTCGTGCTGCTCGCGATCGTGATGATCTCGTTCTACGCCAACCTCAAGGTCCACGAGAGGCTCGAGCAGGGCAGGCCCGCCGACGAGCTCGTAGCGAGATGACCGGCCCCCGGGTCATCGACGCGGACGCCGTCCTGGCTGCTCTCACGCCCCGGGAGGCAGCCGGGGCGGTCGCGGAGGCCCTGCGGGCGGGGTTGGACACCACGGCCGATCCACCACGCTCCGTCGTGGACGTCGAGCGCGGCCAGATCCTCCTCATGCCGTCGCACCTGCTCGGCGCCGCCGGGGTCAAGATCGCGACGGTGGCCCCGGACAACCCGGCCGCGGGGCTGCCACGGATCCGGGCTACGTACGTCCTGCTCGACGCCGACACCCTCGCGGTCGCCGCCCTCATCGACGGCACGGCGCTGACCACGCTGCGGACGGCCGCGGTCTCGGTCGTCGGCATCGAGCCGGCCCTGAGACGGCACGCCCGACCAGTCGACGTGGTGGTGTTCGGCGCGGGACCTCAGGCGATCGCGCACGTCGAGGCCTTCGCGGACTGCCCCGGCATCACCCTGGGGGACGTGTCGCTCGTCGTACGGCGACCCGAGCGCGTCGACGACGCCGTGGCGAGCCGCTTCCGGGTGCTCGCGGCGGGATCGACCACGGTGGACGCGAAGCTGGAGGCCGCCCAGCTGGTGGTGTGCGCGACCAGCGCACGTGCGCCGTTGTTCGACTCCAGCCTGCTCGCCGACGACGTCTGCGTCGTCGCGGTCGGCTCCCACGAGCCGGACGCGCGGGAGCTCGACTCCGCGCTCATGTCCCGCGCCGAGGTCGTCGTCGAGGACGTCGCGACCGCGTTACGTGAGTCTGGGGACGTCGCCATGGCAGTGGCCGACGGCAGCCTGAGCGGGCGTGACCTGGTGCCCATGGCGAGCGTCGTACGCGGCGAGCACCTGCTCGACCTCGGGCGCCCCACCGTCTTCAAGAGCTCGGGAATGTCGTGGCAGGACCTCGTCGTCGCGCAGGCCGTCGTCGCGTCCGGGTCGGAGCGTGTCGGATGATGGGCGCTATGACCGGCCCTCAGACCGGCCCTCAGACCGGCCCAGTGACCGGCCCAGCACCACAGCCGTCGGCGACGATCCTCGTCGAGCCCGCGCCGGCGGTGGACGAGGACTGGGCCCGAGACGCCCTCCTCGCGGAGTTCGGGATCGAGGCCACCGTGAGTCCGCTCGTCAGCGAGCGCGACCGGAACTTCCTCGCGCGCACCGCCGACGGTGACGCCTTCGTGGTGAAGGTGTCCAACTCGGCCGAGGACCCGGACGTCGTGACGATGGAGAACGACGCCATGCAGCACGTGGCCACGACCGCTCCTGACCTGCCGGTGCCGCGGCTGCTGGCGCGGCCGTCCGACCAGGCGACCGCGGTCGTCGTAGAGGCCCCGGACGAACGCCGTCACCTGATGCGGGTCGTGACCGTGCTGCCGGGGGCGTCCGTCGCCCACCCGCTCCCCGCTCGGTTCGCAGCCGAGCTCGGGGCCTCCTGCGCGAGGCTCGCGAACGCCCTGCGCGGGTTCTTCCACCCGGCGGCCGGCCGCAAGATCGAGTGGGACCCGCGCCGGATCGCGATGCTGCGGCCCCACGTGAGCGCTCTCCACCCCGAGCGTCGGCAGCAGATCACCCGCTTCCTCGATCGCCTCGACGGGCTGCCGGGGCTGACGGAGTCGCTGCCCGGCTGGCCGTTGCACGCCGACGTCACGCTGAGCAACGTGCTGGCCTCCCCCGACGGCACCGTCACCGGGCTGATCGACTTCGGCGACCTGCACCACACCGCCCGGGTCTGTGACCTGGCCATCGCCCTGGCCTCGCTGCTGCGCGAGGCGGAGGATCCCTGGACCGCGAGCGCGGAGTTCCTCACCGGCTACCAGCGCCACGCCCCGTTGGAGCCGGCAGAGGCCAAGGTGATCGGCGAGCTCGTCCTAGCGCGCCTGGTCGCGACCGTGCTCATCTCCGCCTGGCGCTCCGACCTCCACACCGACAACGTCGCGTACGTCAGTGAGAACGACGAGGGCAGCTGGCGCATGCTCGACCGGCTCACGGGCATCTCGCCCGAGGACCTGTCCCTCCGCTTCCAGCGGATGTGCGGCACGTCCCGTGTCGCGGCCGCGCAACGGTCGTCGAGCGGGCTCCTCGAACGGCGGCGCTCCAGGCTGGGCGGAAGGCTGTCGCCCCTCTTCTACCGGGAGCCGCTGCACGTCGTACGAGGCGATGGCCCGTGGCTCACCACCGCGGACGGGCGCCGATACCTCGACGCCTACAACAACGTGCCGGTGGTCGGACACGCGCATCCCGCAGTCGCCCAGGCGATGGCGCGGCAGATGGCGACGCTCAACGTGCACTCCCGCTACCTGCACGAGAACGTCGTCGAGCTCGCCGAGCGCATCGTCGCGACCATGCCGCCCGGCCTCGACACGTGCGTGTTCGTCAACTCCGGCAGCGAGGCGAACGACCTCGCGTGGCGGATGGCCACCGAGTACACCGGTCACCGGGGCGCCATCGTCTCGGACTGGGCCTACCACGGGGTGACCGAGCCGACCGCGGCGATGTCGTCGAACACCTGGCCCGAGGGCCATCGGCCCGACCACGTCGCGACGTTCGCATCGCCGTACGCACTAGCCGAGGGGACCGCCCCCGGCGCGGCCGAGGCAGCCGCGCGCATGGCCGTGGCGGTCGAGGACCTCGGTCATCGGGGGCTGGCGATGACAGCGATCGACTCGATGTTCGTCAGCCCCGGAGTGCTCGAGCCCAGCGACGACTTCGTCGCCGAGCTCGTCGCGCACACCCGACGTGCGGGCGGGCTGTTCCTCGCCGACGAGGTGCAGGCAGGCTACGGCCGCGGCGGGACGAACCTGTGGCGCTTCGCGGACTTCGGTGTCCTCCCCGACTTCGTGACCCTCGGCAAGCCGATGGGCAACGGCCACCCCATCGCCGCCCTGGTCACTCGACGCGAGATCGCCGACCGGTTCACCCAGGTCGACGAGTACTTCTCCACCTTCGGCGGCAACCCGGTCTCCTGCGCGGCTGCGCTGACCGTCCTGGACATCATCGAGGAGGGCCGGCTGCCTGCCCGGGCGACCGAGGTCGGGGCGCACCTGCGTCGGGGCGTCGAGACGCTCGCGGATCGGCACCCCGACCTGGTGGGCGAGGTGCGGGGCCACGGGCTGATCGCCGGGATCGACGTCCGCGACACCGAGCACAGCCGGGGCGCGGCGTGGCTGGCCGAGCGGATGCGTGAGAACGGCGTGCTCGTCAGCACCACCGGCCGCGGCGACGGTGTGCTGAAGGTGCGGCCTCCCCTGGTGTGGGACCTCGGCCACGTCGCCGTGTTCCTGGAGGCGCTCGACCGTGCCCTGAACCGAGGCCCCGAAGGGGCGGCGTACCCGTGACCCGACCCACGAATCCGAGACAGGTTGAGCAGATGACCCAGAGATTCGCCGTGCTGGGCGCGGGCGTGATCGGCGAGACCATGGTGTCCTCGATCCTGCGTGCGGGCCATCCGGCCACCGCGCTGGTCGTCAGCGAGAGGCATCCGGAGCGGGCTGCTGAGCTGCGGCAGGAGTACGGCGTCGCCGTGACCTGCAACAACCCGGAGGCCGTCAGGGGTGCCACCGTCATCCTGCTCGCGGTGAAGCCCGCCGACGTCTGGTCGTTGCTGGTCGAGATCAGCGTCGACGTCGAGCCAGGGGCCACGGTCGTCTCGCTGGTGTCCGGCGTGGGCACCGCGACGATGGAGGCGGCTCTCCCCCGCGGCGTCGCGGTCGTGCGCGTCATGCCCAACACCCCGGCCATCGTGGGCGCCGGCATGTTCGGCGTCTCACCGGGCTCCGACGTCAGCGCCGAGCAGCTGGCCCAGGTCGTGTCGCTGCTCGAGACCGGCGGCCGGGTAGCGGTCGTCGACGAGAGCCTCCAGGACGGGGTCACCGCGGTCTCGGGCTCCGGGCCGGCCTATGTCTTCTACCTGGCCGAGGCGATGATCGCCGCCGGCGTCGCGACCGGCCTCAGCGCCGATGTCGCGCTCCTCCTGACCCAGCAGACCCTCGTGGGTGCGGCCAGGCTGCTCGACGACGCGGACGACACCCCTCAGGAGCTCCGGCGCCGGGTGACGTCACCGAACGGCACGACGGCCGCTGCCGTGGCCGTCTTCGACGAGCGCGGCGTCAAGGATGCCCTGGTCGCGGGCATGCTGGCCAGCGCCGCCAGGTCGGCAGAGCTGTCCGAGCCGGGAGCCTGAGCCGTGCTGTCGGCGCTCGACGATCCCGTCCTCGACGACGAGGAACGCGCCATGCTCGAGGGCGAGCACGGCCAGGGGGTGGCACTGGCGATGCGGGTCGTCGTCGGTCTGGCCCGCGTCCTGGGCGCACGCAGGCTCGTCGCGGTCGAGTCCGTCCACGTGGACGGCTGCCTCTTCCACGGGATGGCCGGCGTCGACTTCGTCCAGCGCCTCAACGACCTGGGCGCGTCGGTGCGCGTCCCCACGACGCTGAACGTCGGGTCCCTCGACCTGCTCCATCCGGAGCTCGTGAACGCCGACCAGGAGCTCCGCGACCTCGCCGGCCGGCTGATGGCCGGCTACGTGTCGCTCGGTGCGACGCCCACCTGGACGTGCGCGCCGTACCAGCTCCCGGACCGGCCCTCCGCAGGAACCCACATCGCCTGGGCGGAGTCCAACGCCATCGTCTTCGCCAACTCGGTGCTCGGCGCGAGGACCGATCGGTACGGCGACTTCCTCGACATCTGCGCGGGCGTCACGGGCCGCGCGCCGTACGCAGGCCTCCACCTCGATGAGAACAGAGCGGCCGGCATCGTCTTCGACTTCTCCGAGCTCCCCGCCGAGACACTCGGCAGCGATGCGGTGTGGGGCGCCCTCGGCTACATCGTCGGCATGCGCAGCGGCGGTCTCGTGCCGGCGGTCGTCGGTCTCGCGGCCGTTCCCGACGAGGACGACCTCAAGTCGTTCGGCGCCGCCGCGGCGTCCAGCGGTGGGGTCGGGCTCTTCCACGTGGTGGGCGTGACGCCCGAGGCTCCCACCATCGAGGACGTCGTACCGCGGTCGCGTGCCCGGCCGGGGACCGTAGTCACCATGGCCGAGCTGCGCTCGGCCCGCGACCGGCTGACCTCGGCGGACGGGACGCGCCTGGACGCCGTCAGCATCGGGACACCGCACCTCTCCCTCGCCGAGTTCCGGACCCTGGCCGACACGATCGAGGCCGTGGGCCGGGTCCATCCCGACGTGGAGTTCTGGGTGAACACCGGCCGAGGCACCCTCGCGGAGGCCGAGCGGCTGGGCATCGCCCAGACCTGCCGCGATGCCGGTGTGCGCGTGCTCGTCGACACGTGCACCTACGTCACGTCGGTGCTGAAGTTCACCTCGCGCGCGGTCATGACCAACTCCGCGAAGTGGGCCTGGTACGCCCCGTCGAACCTGGGCGTCCAGGTCGTCTTCGGGAGCCTGGAGGACTGCGTGCGCTCGGCGCACGCAGGACGGGTCACCCGGGACGCCACGATCTGGGGAGACTCATGAAGGGCGTGTCGCTCCAACCGGGCAGCGCCGCCGGCGAGCTGCTGGTCCTGGAGGAGCCGCTGTCGTTCTGGGGAGGGACCGACCTCGCGACCGGCACGGTGGTCGATGCGCACCACCCGCAGCTCGGGCTCGCCCTCACGGGACGGGTCGTCGCCATGGCGGCGAGTCGCGGCTCCAGCTCCAGCTCGTCGGTGCTCGCCGAGCAGATCCGGCTGGGCGTCGGACCGGCCGCGCTGCTGCTGCGCTCCCCGGACGCCATCGTGAGCCTCGGGGCGATGATCGCGGCCGAGCTCTACGACCGCGAGACCCCCGTCGTGCTGCTCGAACCGGGCGACTTCGATCGCCTGCCGGGCCACCCGGGCCTCGCCCTCGTCGATGCCGGACCCCGCGACGCACTCGTCGCGTTGGCACACCCGCACCGGGCCGCCGACCTCGACCGCTGACCAGCGGAGCATTGGTGCCTACCGCTCGGACGACGACGCCTCGCCTCCCCACTCCCCCTGGTGCTCCAGGGCCTCGTAGGCGTCGCAGGAGTGGGCGTACTGCTCGGCCACCACGTCGGGGTCGTGCCACCAGTAGCGCTGCGCCACCGCCGGGTCGACCCGACCGGTGACCTGTCGTGCGGGCGCGGGACCCTGCGCGGCCTCGGTCAGCGCCTTCGCCGACCCGGTGAAGGGCTTCACCAGCTCGCGCTGGGTGTAGAGCCTCCCGCCCACCATCGTCTTCGAGACCCGAGCAGCAGCGTCGATGTCGGCCAGCGGGTTGCCGCGGACCGCGATCAGGTCGGCGACCTTGCCCGGCCTCAGCGTGCCCACGTCGTCCGAGACGCCGAGATAGCGTGCCGGCGTCACGATCGCGGCGCGGAGCGCGGCGTACGGCGTCCACCCGTAGCCCACCATCTCCTGCATGTTGGCGTGCACCCCGATGGCCACGTTGTCCAGCGGGGAGTCGGTCCCGACCAGCACCTGCCCCCCGGCCTTCGAGATCCGCTCCAGGGTGCGCACCTCCTTGCACGCGGCCGAGGCGCACTGCGGGTCCTGCGGGTCGGCGGCGTGCTCGCCGACGTCCTCGAGCAGCGCGGAGCGCTTCCACGGGGGCAGCAGCCGGAGCCGCCGGTCACCCGCGAACTCGTCCTTGGTGAGGAAGTCGGTGGTGAAGAGGGTGGTGGTCACCGTGCGGTTGCCCCGGCCGTAGAGCGCCGGGACGTCGGCGTAGCTGTTGCCCGTCGCGGTGATGGTGCGGGCGTAGCCCAGCCGCTGGGTCGCGGCCAGGTGGGTGGTGCCGTCCTGCCCCACGAGCGCGCCCGGCGAGAGGTAGTGCGAGGACGACGGGACCCCCAGCCGGTGTGCGGCGTCGACGACCATCCGCATCCGCGAGGCCTGCAGCCGCACGTAGCTCTTGACGAAGTCGTAGTCGAGCTTGCGGGCGCGCGTCAGCTCGCGGGCGACCTGGGCGTCGGTGTAGGTCGGGCGCATGAAGTTGTAGTAGACGCGGGAGCCGTCGATCGGCTCGCCGGTGGCGTAGAACCGGGGCCCGACCCGCTCGCCGGCCCGCAGCGAGTCGCGGTCCTCCATGGCGCGGTAGACCTGGTCACCGACCGAGAGCGTCGAGGTGATGCCCCACGCCAGGCTCACCCGTCCCTGCCGGTCGCCGAAGAAGCGCGACTCGTAGGCCTGATGCACGTGGGAGTCCATCAGCCCCGGCATCACGGTCAGCCCGGATGCGTCCACCACCCTGCCGCCGCCGACGTGCCGACGGTGGGGTGTGATGCTTCGGATCCGGTTGCCGACGACCGTGATGTCCACGTTGCGGCGCAGCTTGTTGGCGGCTCCGTCCCAGAAGCGCCCGGCGTGGATCACCTTGCGGCCCTGCTGGACCTGCGGCCGGTAGCCGAGCCGCACCGGCACGGTGCGGGCCTTGCCGCTGCCGACGTTCGCCAGCCGCAGCCTGCCCTGCGAGAGGTAGAGCAGCCGACGGGAGTCCCCGCTCCACGACGGGGCGTCGGCGACCTCGCTGTTGACCTGGCGTACGGCGCCCGTCGGCGTGCCGGCCGAGTCGACCGGCATCACCTGCAGCGCGGAGTTGGCGACGAAGGCGAGCGACCTGCCGTCGGGAGACCACACGGGCCCGTCGTCGCCGCGGGTCGAGAGCGAGTCGCGCCGGTCACCCGGGGCCTGGTAGGTCTGCCTCCCCGTGGCCACGTCGACGGTCAGGATGTGGCTGACTCCCTCTCGGAAGCGCTGCGAGTAGGGCCGCACCGCGGCGAACGCGACGGTCGAGGAGTCGGCGGACCAGGTCGGGCGGCCGGGGCCGAACAGCGACGACACCAGCTCGCGCACCGCGCCGCTGGCGAGGTCGAGCACGTACGTCGCACCGGTCTGGTCCTGGAAGGCCATCGACCGGCCGTCGGGCGACCACGAGGCGGCGACCTCGGCGGAGTCGAGGGCGGTGACCCGCCGCTCCTTGCCGCTCTTCAGGGTGCGGACGAAGATGTCCTCGGTGCCCTTGCGGTCACTGCTGTAGGCGAGCCGCTTGCCGTCGGGCGAGAAGACCGGGTCGACCTCCTGGTAGGAGTCGTCGGTCAGCCGCTTCGGCTTGCGGCCGATCTTCATCAGCCAGAGGTCGTTGAGGGCGACGAAGGCGATCCGCTTGCCGTTGGGCGAGAGCTGCGGCGTGAGGACGCCGGTGACCTTGCGGTGGCGGCGGTCGTCGAAGTCGTGGTCCTTCTTGTCGTAGCTGCCGCCGCGCAGCTGGACGTCGGCCGTGAAGGGGATCTCGCTGGTCGTCCCCCCGGTGACCGCCCGCGTGCGGATGCCGCCGTCGGCGGTGTAGAGCAGCCGGTCGTCGGCGATCCACTCGGGGGTGAACATGAAGACGTCCTCGCCCGAGGTGACGGCCCGGTCGCCCACCTTCAGGTCGGAACGGGTGCCCTGCTGCTCGACGTACGCCACCCGGGTGCCGTCCGGGGCGACGGCCGGGGAGTGCAGCGTGACCGTGGCGTCGGCGGGCCTCGGCACGAGCACCTGGCTGGTGCCGTCGCGGCCCGTGCTCGAGATCTGGTTGCCATCCACGAAGACGACGCGGGAGCCGTCGGGCGTCCACGAGGGCTCGAACTCCTGCCCGGTGCCGGAGGTCCAGCGGGTGAGGGCGCCCGTGGCCACCTCGACGCTCCAGATGTCGTAGCTGCCCTCGCGGTCGGAGGAGAACACCACGTGCCGGCCGTCGGGCGACCAGCGCGGTTCACGGTCGTCGTACCCGCCGGTGGTCAGCTGGGTGAGGTTGCCGCCCGCCGGGTCGGAGGCCCAGATGTGGAAGCGACCGTCGCGGTAGGACTGGAACACGATCTGGCCGTCGGGCCCCACGTCGGGACGCGCGACCTCGTCGGTCGGCTCGGTCAGGCGGCTGGCGGCACCACCCGACGCCGGGACGCGGTAGAGCATGCCGTGCAGGTCGACGACGACGGACCCGTCCGGCGCCTGCGCCGCGGTGAGGTTGGTCGCCTCGGACAGGGTCACGGTGACCTCACGTGGCTGCGTCGACCGCGACGGCGCGGGCTCGGCCAAGGCTGTGGGAGCGTTCGAGGCGGCCAGCGCGAGGCCGGTCGTCGTGGCGACGATGGTGGTCAGGGCCGCGCGGAGCCGCGCCTGCCCGATGCGTCCCGAGGGCATCTGGATCCTCCTGGCTGTGACGATGTCTGTCGCCACAGTGCCGAGGAGTGCGGCGGGCAACCAGCGCCCTTCCGGGTCTCGGGGACGAGCGGTCGGGAATCTGCGCCGAGCGGTCGCGACGACCCGCCCGGGCCCGCTCGGATCAGGGCCGGGAGGTCGGCCGGCAGTGGGTCAGCGTGCCTCGTCGACCATGGCGCTGAGCCGATCGAGGCCCTGGATGACGTTGTCCATCGGGGGGCCGAACGAGAAGCGCATCCAGTTGTCGTAGGTGGACGGGCCCCGGCGCCGTTGACCGGGGTTGACCCCGAAGAACTTGCCGGGAACCGTCATGACCTTGCGGTCCAGCGCCCGCCAGAAGAAGGTCATCGGGTCGTTGAGCGGCTCGGGCAGGTCCTCGAGCGAGCCCCACACGTAGAACGTGCTGTCCGGCTCGCCCGCGAAGCGCACGCCCATGTCGCGCAGCCGGCTGACCATCAGGTTGCGCTTCTCGACGAACACCTTGCGGAGCGCGGTGGTCTCCTGGTCGGCCACACCGGGCTCGAGGGCGGCCATGGCGGCCCGCTGGGCGAGCTTCGAGGTGCCGCCGTCGAGGGAGCTCGCGACCCGGGCCACGGTCGAGATGATGGCCGGGGGGCCGAGGATCCACCCGAGCCGCCAGCCGGGGTAGCGGTAGTTCTTGGTGAGGCCGTCGAAGATGATCACCTGGTCGGTGTCGACGTCGTCGATCTCCGAGGCGATGCTGACGGGTCCGTCGCCGGGCCCCCAGTCGCCGTTCTCTCCCTTGGTGTAGATGAAGTGGCTGTAGAACTCGTCGAGCAGCATCGCGCACCCCGACGTCTTGGCCAGCTGCGCGATCTCGCGCAGTGCCGCCTGGTCGAGGTACCGCCCGGTGGGGTTGCAGGGGTTGGACACCAGGAACGCCGACAGCCCGAGGTCGTCGACGGCGCGCTCGATCTGCGCAGGCGTGAGCAGGAACCCCGAGTCCTCGTGGACCGGGACGGGCATCGGCGTCAACCGGCTCATGTGCGCGGTGAACATGTCCTCGTAGGCGGTGTAGTCGGGCACCTGATAGCCCACGTTGACCCCGTCGAGGGCGGCGAGCGCCCTGCTCAGCGCCAGTCGTCCGCCCTGCGCGACCGCTACGTTCTCAGGCCCGTACTGGGAGGCCTTGCCCTGCCGGAAGAGGCGGTTGTAGTGGTCGGCGATGGCCTGCCGCAGCTCGGGCGTGCCCTCCAGCGGACCGTAGGCGTGGTCGAGAGGAGCCATCTCGAGCTCGGAGATGCGAGGCGGAGAGCCCTCCATCTCGCCGACCTCGGGCTGCCCCTGGCCCAGGTTCGACCAGTCGGGGTGGCCGTTGACGAACCCACGCTTCTCGGCCTCGGCGACCACGAAGATGACGCCCATGTAGGGCACCTCGCGGAAGGGACCCAGCTGGGGCGATGCGGTGACGGTCACGAGTTCTCCTGGTCGATGGCTTCCGCCATGGTTCGTTGTGAGATGACCTCGACCATGGCGGCGCGGTATCGCGCACTGGCCCGGGTGTCATCGATGGGCCTGCTGGCCTGGCGGCAGCTGCTGGCAGCTTCCGCGATGGCGGTGGCGACCGCCGAGCGGTCGCTGACGTCCACGCCGGTGAGTGCCTCCTCGGCGTCCGGCACCCGCGTGGCCACCGCGTTGACGGCGCCGATGGCGACCCGCGCCTCGGCGACCCGCCCGTCGACCACCTGGAACCAGGCCGAGGCGCTGACGATGGCGATGTCGACCGAGCGCCGCAGCTCCATCCGCCGGTACGCCGAGCGCTGGTCGCCTCCCACACCGGGCAGGCGCAGCGCGACGAGCAGCTCACCCGGGCCCAGGGTCGTCCGACCCGGGCCCTCGAACAGCTCGGCCAGAGGGATCTCCCGGCGACCCTGCGGTCCGGCGATCTCCGCCTGGGCGTCGTACACGAGGAGCGGGGTGGTGCTCTCCGCGGCAGGCGACGCGTTGCAGATGTTGCCGCCGAACGTCGCCACCGCCTGGATCTGCCTGCCCCCAAGGAGGTGGGCCGCCTGGGCGAGCGCTGGATGGCGAGCGACCAGCTCGCGGACCTGGAGGAACTCCCGCAGCGTCACGGCCGAGCCGATGTGCGTGTCGTCGGCACCGGCCTCGAGCCGGTGCAGCTCGTCGAGCGCGCCGGTGCCGACGAGCAGCTCCGGGCTCCGATGGCCGAGACGCATCTGGACCATTAGGTCGGTGCCGCCGGCGATCATTCGTGCCCCGGGGTGCGACTGCAGCGTCGCGACGGTGTCAGCCACCGAACCGGGGCGGGCGTATCCGGGCCCGCTCATGCGTGCACCTCCTGAACGTCCGCGGCCAGCGCCGGGCCGTTCTCCTCGGAAAGCAGCTCCCAGATCCGTTCGGGTGAGAGCGGCAGGTCGTGACAACGGACGCCGGTCGCGTCGTAGAAGGCGTTCGCGATGGCTGCGGTGACCGGGTTGATCGCCGCCTCCGCGAGGCTCTTCGCCCCGTGCGGCCCGTTGGGCTCGAAGCCGTCGACGAACTCCACGAACGTCTCTGGCATGTCACCCCCGCCGGGGATGCGGTAGTCGAGGAAGTTCGGGTTCTTCACGCGACCGGCCTTCACGTCGACGTTCTCCATGAGCGCCCACCCGACTCCCTGTGCGATCGCGCCCACGACCTGGCCGCGCGCGGTCGACGGGTTGAGGATCGTCCCGCTGTCGTGGACCGCCCAGTAGCGCACGACGCGAATCTGGCCGGTGGCGCAGTCGACCTCGACCTCCGCGACGTGCGCAGCGAAGGGGTACGCCGGCGAGGGGTTGCCGTACTTGTTGGCGTCGGGCATCTGGGTCGCGGGGTGGTGCACGCCTTCACCCAGCAGCGGGAGTCCGCAGTGAGCCACGGCGTACAGCGCCATCGCCTCACGGAACGTCACGGCCCGCCCCTCGGCCTGGACGGTGCCGCCATCCCACTGGAGCGCGTCCGGTGAGGTCCCCCACTCCTTGGCGAGGAACTGGTTCAGCTTGTCCTGCGCCGACTTGGCGGCGGCTACGGCCGCGTTGCCGGCGAGGGTGGTGGCCCGCGACGCGAGAGTTCCGACGGCGTCCGGCGAGAGCGCCGAGTCGACGCCGCGCAGCGTGACGTCCTCGGGGTCGCAGCCGAGCCCGTCGGCGACGACCTGAGCGAGCACGGTGGCCTGGCCCTGGCCGATGTCGGGCTCGCCGACGAACAGGGTCACGCTGCCGCCGCTGGTGACGTGGACGATGGCGGAGGACCCGTCGTAGTCGGCGAGGATCGGCCGGTAGCCCGAGACGTGGTGGGCGATCGCCAGGCCGAAGCCCCGACGGACGCCGGTCGTGCCCCGCTGCTTGGCGGTGTCCTTGCGCTTGTTCGTGAGGTCGGACAGCTCCTCCACGCGGTCCAGGCACGCGGGCAGCTTCGAGGAGCTGATCTGCCAGCCGTGGAGCGTGGTCTCCCCTTCGCGGACCGCGTTGAGCCTGCGCAGCTCGACGGGGTCGATCCCGAGCTTCTCGCCGATCTCGTCGATCATCTGCTCGATGCCGAACAGCGACTCCGCGTTGCCGAAGCCGCGCATGCAGGTTGTCGGCGACTCGTTGGTGTAGGCGAGGCGGCCGTGACCGGCCATGTTGTGGAAGTGGTAGAGCGAGTCGACGCGGTGGACCGCCGTCGCGAGCACCGAGGGAGACCAGAAGACGCGCGAGCCGGCCGTTCCCACGACCTCGGTCTCGCGGGCGATGAAGAGCCCGTCGGACGTGACGCCGATGCGGTGGTGGAACCAGAAGGGGGGCCTCGAGCGCGCGATCTGCGCGTCCTCCTCGCGGTCGTAGACCAGGCGGACGGGCCGACCTGTCTCACGGGCGAGCACGGCCGCCATCAGCGGCTCGATCATCTCGTACTTCGCGCCGAAGCTGCCGCCGATGGGCGGCACCACGATGCGGACCTGGTCGGGGCGGACGCCCAAGGCCCCCGCATAGGTCAGTCGGGCCTTGTAGGGGATGTGGCTCGGGACCGTCAGCGTGTAGGAGCCGGACGGGTGGTACTCCGCCATCACCCCGATGGGCTCGAGGTAGGCGTGGTAGATCTGGTTCGTCGAGTAGCTGTCGGTCACGACGAGGTCGGCCTTGTCGAACCCGGCCGCCACGTCGCCCCGTGCGATCTGGAAGCTGTTGGCGACATTGCCCGGCCGGTCGTCCCACACGGTGGGAGCGTCGGGCTCGAGCGCCTCGTAGGGGTCGAAGACCGCGGGCAGCTCCTCGATCGTCGCCGTCACCAGCGCGGCGGCCTCGCGGGCCGCATCGATGGACGTCGCCGCGATGGCGGCGATCTCGTCCCCGAAGGAGCGGACCTTCTCGCTCGCGAGGATCTCCCAGTCGTTCGCGTGCGGCCCGAAGAACCGCTGGGGGGTGTCGGCCGAGGTCAGCACCGCCCGCACCCCGGGAACCCTCCGGGCCCGCTCGACGTCGACGGCGTGCAGGCGGCCGTGCGCGACCGGGCTGCGCACGATCACCGCGTGGAGCATGCCGGGCACCGTGATGTCGGCGATGTATTCGGTGGCGCCGCGCAGCTTCGAGTCGATGTCGACCTGCGGTATGCCACGGCCCACCCAGGTCGAGCTGGTCATCGGGACTCCTTCGTTGCGTGGGCGGCCTCGGCGATCGCGTCGACGATCGACTCGTAGCCGGTGCAGCGACACAGGTTGCCGGCGAGGCCCCGGACGATCTCGTCCCGGTCGGTGTCGTCGGGACGGTTCAGGAACGGCACCGACGCCATCAAGATGCCGGGGATGCAGAACCCGCACTGGCTTGCGTTGTTCGCGCGGAAGGCCTGCTGGAGCGGGCTCAGGGCGCCCTCGCCCGCCAGCCCCTCGATGGTCGTGACCTTCCGCTCCCCCACCTGACTCATGGGCATCAGGCACGAGGCCACCGGGACGTCGTCGAGGAGCACCGTGCAGCTTCCGCAGTCCCCGGCCCGGCAGCCGAGCTTCGTGCCGGTGAGACCGAGGTCGTCACGCAGGAAGTCAGCCAGTGGCTTGAGCGGGGGCACGGCGCCCTGTTCGACCTTGCCGTTGACCTCGACGGTCACCGACACATCGCCGTGCTCGATCTTCGTGTTGGACATGGATGCCTTTCTCGCGGCCACGAGTCAGATGCGGGACTCGGCCAGGGTGGTGGGGCTGAACAGCTCCTCAGGCTTCGGCGGTGTCTCGAGAAGGCCCTGCTCCTGCAGGTAGGACATGAACGTCTCCAACGCGTGCCGGTTCGGCTCGAGCCCGTAGGGCCACGGGTCGTCACCGAAGACCTCGGCCTGCTCCTCGAGTGCGGCCAGCAGGAACGGCATGGTGTACCGCAGGGCGGGCAGGTCTGCCAGCCCGGTGGTGGCCACGCGTTTGGACTCGGCGAGCGCCTTGTAGAGGCTCTGGGCGACCCACGGGTTCTTCTCGAGCACGTCACGCCGTACGACCACCAGGTGCATGATCGGGAACAGGCTCGTGCGCTCGAAGTAGTCACGCTCGCGTTCGCGGTAGTCCGGGAACAGGCGGTGGACGCCCTTGCCCTTGCGGAAGACCTTGGGGACGCGAGGTGCCATCAGCGCGTCGATCTCACCGTTGACGAGTGCCGCGGACAGGGTGCTGTCCTTCGAGAGGGGCTCCACCCGAACAGAGTCGGGAAGCTTCAGCGGCTGCCGCTCGACGCGACCGGGCTGCTCGAGCCCGCCCGTGCACCAGGTGACGTCGGAGACGTCGACCCCGAGGTCGTGGGTCAGCAGTCCCCGGGTCCAGACCGAAGCCGTCATCTGGTACTCCGGAACGCCGATCCGCCTGCCGGCGAGGTCCTTGGCGTCGGTGATGCCGGCGCCGTCCCGGACGTACAGCGTCGAGTGCCGGAAGCTCCGAGACAGGAAGGCCGGGATGCCGACGAACCGGTCGTCGCCCGCGGCCACCGCGATGGAGTACGACGACAGCGACATCTCGGCGGCGTCGAACTCGGCGTTCTGGAGCATCCGCCAGAAGCACTCCTCCGGCTCCAGGCGCAGCATGTTGAGGTTGACGCCCTCGACGGAGACCCGGCCGTCGGCCAGGGGCTGGACGCGGTCGTAGCCGCCGCAGGCGAAGGTGAGATCGAGCATCAGGACTCCTCGTTCCAGGGCAGCTGGCCCTCGCTGACCACGTCGGTCATCGCGCCGGTGTCGGCGGCCTTGACCACGTCGGCCGGGACCTGGGCCCGCGGCGGGAAGATCACCGGCGGGGCAGGCTTGGTCGCATCGATGATGACGGCCGAGGACATCTTCTTCTTGCGGGTGCCATGCTCGTCGTACTCCCAGTTCGTCGGGAGCAGGCCACCCGGCCCGTTCCACTCCGGGATGATCTGCAGGTCCTTGGCGGCGTCGAAGCGCGTGCCGATCGCCCACGACACCTCTTCCTCGTCGAAGACGTCGATGTCGTCGTCGACGACGACGACCATCCGCAGGTTCTCCGGCTCGGTGTTGAAGGCGGCGAAGGCGGCGCGCGTGGGGTCGCTGTCGAGCGCCTTCTTGATGGAGAGGTAGCAGTGCATCCGCGTGTGGACCGGGACGTTGACGGCCTTCAGGCCGGGCACGACCTGGCGCACCCGCTGGTGGATGCTGGAGATGCGGGGCAGCGCGCCCATCAGGCGGTGCTCACGCCCCGACGCCTGGATGTCTTGGAAGATCGCGCCTTCGCGCATGGTCACGCAGTCGATGCGGATGACGGGCTTGGGCCCACCGCCGACGTAGTGACCGGGCCACTCGGCGAACGGGCCCTCCTCCACCATCTCGCCGGGGATGATGACACCCTCCAGGACGATCTCGGCCCGGGCAGGCACCATGATGTCGGAGTTCTCGGCCTTGACCACCTCGACGGACTCGCCCAGGAAGGCGCCGGCCGCGTCGTACTCGCCGCCGATGCCCGCGATGCGCGACACCGCGCCCATCAGGAAGCCGGGGTGGTGGCCGATCGCGATCGCGATCGGCGTCGGCTCACCCTTCTCCTCGTACCGGCGGTGGATGGTGCCGCCGTCGTGGGAGCCGAAGAACCAGACGCCCATGCGTCGGGAGTCGTAGACGTGGTGCCGGTAGATGCCCGCGTTGATGGCACCGGACTCGGGGTCCTTCATCAAGGAGACGGCGGCGGTGAGGAACGGTCCGCCGTCCAGCTCGTTGTGGACCGGGATCGGGAGCTTTCCGAGGTCGACCTCGTCGTCACGCCAGATGATCTGCTTGACGGGGGCGTCGGCCCGGTCGACGGTGACGGGTGGGTGCGGCTCCATGCCCTGCGTGCGGTCGGAGGCGTTGGTGAGGTCCTCCACCTCCAGGCCCAGGGCGAGGGCCATCCGCTCGTGCGTGGCGAGCAGGTTCGTCAGGCAGGAGACCCCGGCGTCGTTGACGTCGGTGAACAGCAGTGCGGGGTACTGCTTGCTCTTGTCGAGCTTGGCTCCATAGGCGGTGATGCCGAAGTTGCGGTCGACTGGGGTGTCGACTCGTTTGAGGGAGCCGGGTTGGGCCTTGACCAGGTCGGACAAGAACGTGCGAAGGTCGGAAGTCATGACTGGCTCTCCTACGAGTCGGTGTATGTGCGGACGACGGAGAATCGAAGCAGCTCGTCGTTGATGTAGGCGCGCGTGAACGCGACTGGTCGGTCGTCTTGGTCGATGTGCGTGTGGCGCAGGAGGATCAGCGGCACTCCGGCCGTGATCCCCAGGTCTTCGGCGATCTTGGTGGTCGCGATGAAAGGAACGATGTCGGCGACGGAGTAGCGCACCTGGCGTCCGGTCGTGCGGCGCACGAACTCGAACACCGACTCGTACCCCTCGAGACCGTCGATGCCGTCCAGGAGGAATCTGACCGGGACGACGTCGATGCTCAGGACGGCGGGCTTGCCCGACGCCCCGAAGATGCGCTCCACGTGGACGGCGTCCTCGGTCTCGGTCAGCTCGAAAGGCGTCAGCAGCGCGTCTTCCAGCGGCTCGATGTGCAGGTCGACGTTGTCGACGGCGACGTTGTGACCCATCTCCTCGAGCAGGGCCGCGAACGGACGGTCCTGGCTGATGTTGGCCTGGATCTTGAACGCGTGCCTGTTGATGAAGGTGCCGCGTCCGTGGATCCGCTGGATCGTCCCCTCCTTCTGCAACGAGAGGAGGGCTGAGCGCACTGTGGCCCGGCTGACCTCGAGGCTCTCCGACAGCTCGTCCTCAGAAGGCAGGCGGAGCTGGTTCTCCGCCGCGAGGGTGCCGATGAGCAGCTCGAGCTGGGCCTTCGCGTGGGAGTAGGTGTCGCGTCGAACGCGTCCTGCCGTGATGGAGAACGCCGAGCTGCCCACGCGTACCTGGGGGCTGACCCCCTCGGGAGGCTGCCTCATGCCACGACTCCCGTCTGCTGCCCGCTCCACCGTGGCATCCCCGCGTCCAGCCCGAACAGGTCGAGCACGCGAGCCACCGAGTGATCGACCATCTCGTCGATCGTCGTGGGGCGGGCGTAGAAGGCCGGCAGCGGCGGGAAGATCGTCGCGCCGTTCTCCGCGGCGGCGTCCAGGAGCCGGATGTGACCCCGGTGCAGCGGCGTCTCCCTGACCATCAGCACGAGCGGGCGCTGCTCCTTCAACGTCACGTCCGCGGCGCGCTGGAGCAGGTTGTCGCCGTAGCAGTGGGCGACGCCGGAGAGCGTCTTCACCGAGCAGGGGGCGACGATCATCCCTCGGGTCAGGAAGGAGCCGCTGGCGATCGACGCACCGATGTTGCGGATGGGGTGGACCGTCGTGGCCAGGGACTTCAGGTCCTCGGCCGTGTAGTCGGTCTCGTAGCGCAGGGTTGCGAGCCCGGGCTGGGTGATGACCAGGTGCCGCTCGACACCGAGCTCGGCGAGCGCCTGAAGGATGCGTACGCCGTAGATCGCGCCGCTCCCGCCGCTGATGCCGACGACGATCGGCAGGCCGTTCGCATCTCGCGATCCCCTGCTACCCATCCGTGGCACCGATCGGCCCGTCGTACTGTCGCAGCCAGTCGACGAGCTCACAGAGCCGCCCGACGATGTGGTCGTGGTAGGCCTTGCCCTTCGCGTCGGTGGTCCCCATCGACGAGCTGAAGCTGCCGGTCGGGGTGAACGCCCGCTGTTCGTCGCCGCTCCACATGATCTCCACGCCGTCGGGCGCCGGGCCGAACAGGTCGTTGCCGACGAAGCCGCCGAACACCTCCTGGAAGTCGACGCCCTCGTCGGTGAGGCGGTCCATCCGGATCAGGCCGGGGAAGCGGTGCAGGATGTGGGAGAGCTCAAGCTCCCCTGCGTGGTGCTCGTTCGTCTCCTTGATCGTCGGCGAGGCCGACCGGGACAGGTGAAGGGGATCGGCGACCGCGAAGACGACCCCCGGGTACTCCTCCTCGTGCAACGCGCGGACCGAGCTGATCAGGCCGGGCAGGTTCGATCCCTTGTGCCCGTTGATCAGCACGATGCGGTTGAACCCGTGGCGCGCCAGGCTGCGACACACGTCGCGGACCAGAAGCATGAGGGTCTCGGTGCGCACACTGATGGTGCCGGGGAAGCCGGAGTGGTGGGAGGAGTCTCCGAACCAGATGGGCGGCGTGCACAGGACGTTGCTGCGCTGGGCCGCGTCCTCGGCGAGAGTGATCGCAACGTAGGCATCCACGCCCAGCGGGCCGGCCGGGCCGTGCTGCTCGGTCGCCCCGATCGGCACGAACGCGATCCGGTCGTGCTCGAGGTAGCTCTCCACCTCTTCCCACGTCAGGTCTTGCATCCACACGGACGGTAGGGCGGGCGTTCCAGTCATGAGCAGCTCCCAAGGTGTCAGACGTCTGACGTCGCACGAGTTATAGCAGTCCCGATGTGACCGAGGCAATAGCAACGCCGAGACGTCCCAACACGCAAACGTGGTCACCTGGACAGCCAGGCGTGATAGAGGCTTGGGACGTCCGCAGTGGCTTGTCAACCCTTGCGCCGGGACCCCGACGAGTGCATGATCACACATCAGTCGTCAGACGTCCGACGTAGAAACCCACCTGGAGGGGTTCATGGAAAAGACTGGAGATGCTACGAGCGAGGTCGGCCCGCTTGGGTCGGCACCGCCGATCAGCGCAGGCGCCGGCTCGGGCGACACGCGCTCCGACACGCTGACCGACGCCGCGGACCGGGCCGCGGACCGGCGTGAGCGCTACACCGTCATCGCAGGCCAGGTCGGCATCGGGGTCGCGTTCCTGGCCATCTGGCAGCTGGTCAGCGGGTTGTGGGTCGACCGGTTCTTCCTCAGCGAGCCCTCGCTGATCGCGGAGCGGATCGTGGACCTCGCCGTCAGCGGCGAGCTCTGGAGACACCTGCGCGTGACCATGCTGGAGACCGGGCTAGGGCTGCTCATCGGGCTTCCTCTCGGCGTCGTGCTCGGCATCGGGGTCGCCACGTCACGGGTGGCGGGTCGCTGGATCTACCCCTACGTCATCGCGCTCTACAGCCTCCCCCGCGTCGCCCTGGCGCCCCTCTTCATCGTGTGGTTCGGGATCGGGCTGTTCTCCAAGGTCGTGATGGTCGTGACGATGGTCGTGTTCGTCGCCTTCTACAACGTGTACCAGGGCGTCAAGAGCATCGACCAGGACCTGCTGGACATGACCAAGAGCTACCGCGCCTCGCGCTGGCAGACACTCCAATGGGTGATGCTGCCCTCGATCGGCGCCTGGATGCTCACCGCGCTGCGTCTTGCCATCGGTCTCGGCCTCATCGGCGCCATCATCGCCGAGCTCATCGGGTCCAGCGTCGGGGTGGGCTACTACATCAAGCTGTCCTCCAACCTCTTCGACACCACAGGAGTCTTCACCGGACTCATCATCATCACCGTCGTCGCCATGTTGCTCGAGCAAGTCGTGGCCCTCGTCGAGAAGCGAGTCCTGCGTTACCGCTAGTCCCCACCTCGTCGGTGCCACGCACCCATCCGCACAGGAGTAGTCATGCAAGGAATGCGCAACAAGCTCAACCGGAAGGCGGCGACGGGCGTAGCTCTCGCCTCCGTGCTCGCCCTCGCGCTCAGCAGCTGCGGCGACTCGTCCTCGGGATCGTCCGGAGATGGTGAGGGCGGCGACGCCGGGTCGATCCGGGTCGCGATGGTCTGTGGGGGCATGACCCCGATGGCCACCCAGATGGCCATCGACGCAAACACCTTCCCCGACGGCCTCAAGGTCGAGAAGCTCTGCTTCGACAGCGGGTCCGACGCGATGCAGGCGCTCATCGGCGGCAGCCTCGACGTGTTCATGGGCTCGACCGAGCACGTCATCTCCACCCGCGCCCAGGGCCTGTCCACCAAGGGGTACGCCGGCATCAACGTTCGTGCGCCGTACGCGCTGCTCACCGAGACCGGTTCGGACGTGCAGTCCGTCTCCGACCTCGAGGGCGAGAACGTCGGGGTCACGTCGCCCGGAAGCCTGGCCGACACCGAGCTGCACATCGCCGCCGAGCAGAACGACGTCGACTACACCAGCATGAAGGTCGTCGGCGCCGGCAGCGGGTCGACGATGGCCTCGGCGATCAAGCAGGGCCAGGTCGCGGCGGGCATGGTCAGCGAGCCCCAGCAGTCCGAGCTCATCGCGAGCGGCGACTACCGGATGGTCTGGGAGCCGGACTTCGACTACGCGTCCATCATCGCCGTCGCCGACTCCGACTGGGTGGCCGACAACGAGGCCACCATGAAGTCCTTCCTCGAAGGCGTCGCGACCGCGGCCGACAAGGCCAAGAGCGACCCCGACTGGGCCCTCACCGCCATGAAGGAGGAGAAGTTCCCGGTCAGCGACGAGGTCCTCTCGTCCGCCGTGGACGCCGGGATCACCACCATCCCGGACGGCCTGTCCGTGTCCGAAGAGGTCTACAAGAGCACGACCGACCTCCTGGTCAGCGTCGGGACCCTGGAGGAGGACGCCGTCCTCCCCTACGACGAGGTGTTCGACTTCAGCTATCTGCCGGACGCATCATGACCTCGACGTCAACCACTGAAGGACTGGAAGCAACGATGGTCACGCCGAAGCTGAGCATCCAGAACCTCAGCCTCTCCTACCGGACGAAGCAGACCCGGCACCTGGCGCTGAACGGCGTGAACCTCGACCTCGCCGAGCGTGAGTTCGTCGCGATCGTCGGCCCGAGCGGGTGCGGCAAGTCCACGCTGCTGAAGATCATCGCGGGTCTCGCCAGCCACACCGCCGGCGACATCTACCTCGACGGGGAGAACCTCGGAGAGGGCGTCCCGAAGGGTGTCGGGATGGTCTTCCAAAACGACGCGCTCCTCCCCTGGCGCACCGTCAGGGAGAACGTGCGCCTCCCGCTCGTCATCTCCGGGATGCCGAAGAGCGACCACGCCGCTCGGGTGGCGGAGCTCCTCGAGCTCGTGGGCCTGGCCGGCTATGCCGACTACTACCCTCGGCAGCTCTCCGGCGGCATGCGCAAGCGCGTCGCGCTCGCGCGGACCCTCGCCTACGACCCGCAGCTGTACCTGATGGACGAGCCGTTCGGTCCGCTCGATGCTCAGACCCGCATCCGGATCGGCGGAGAGTTCCTCAAGATCTGGGAGCGTGTCGGGAAGAGCGTGCTCTTCGTGACGCACGACGTCGAGGAGGCCATCGCCCTGGCCGACCGCGTCGTCGTCATGACGGCGGGCCCGGGGCGGATCAAGTCCGAGCACCTGGTGCCGATCCCGCGCCCCCGGGACTTCGAGGAGGTCCGCTTCACGGACGAGTTCCATCAGATCAGGCAGCAGATCTGGCACGAGCTCCAGTCCGAGCCCCTCCCCGATTCCGTCAAGCCCTGACCGGACGTTGAGAGGACACCGATGAACGAGCATCTGGACGCCTTCGTCCAAAAGATGGACGCCCTGGTGGCGGGGAGTGACGACCCCCACCACCTGGCACAAGAGACCACCGGGCACCTGGCCGCGCTCATCGAGCACCCTGAGTTCCTCGAGGAGCGCCATCGCCAGCCGGCCGAGGACAGGTACCAGCAGCACGTGGTCCACGTACACCCGGAGGGCAAGTACTCCGTGGTGGCCCTGGTGTGGAAGCCCGGTCAGGAGACCTCGATCCACGACCACCGTTGCTGGTGCATCGTGGGGGTCCTGCAGGGGCGCGAGACCGAGACGCGCTACGAGCTGCACGAGGCCGACGGCTCGTGGGTCCTGGCCAAGGTCCA
Source organism: Nocardioides sp. LHG3406-4 (assembly GCF_049897745.1). Lineage (NCBI taxonomy): Bacteria > Bacillati > Actinomycetota > Actinomycetes > Propionibacteriales > Nocardioidaceae > Nocardioides > Nocardioides sp. LHG3406-4. The sequence goes on along the minus strand of NZ_JAFCWV010000003.1, from coordinate 220,782 downwards.
GGAGTCGCAGTACGAGCCCGGCGAGGTCTGCGCGCTCGTCCCACCGGACGAGAACATCCACAAGGTCGCCAACAGCGACCAGGGCGACGGCCTGACCATCTCGATACACATCTACGGTGCGGACATCGCTCGACTGGGCACGAGCATCAACCAGGTCTTCGACCATCCAGTCATCGATGCCCCGCACCCCGACTCAGAGTCCATTTCCTGGCGGACCGAGACTGATCTCCCCCGCAGCTGAGCTGCGCCCGGGGCGGCCGTCCACGACGTCACACCAGCACCACGACATTGGAGGAACACATGGGAACGACCATGCGCGCAGCAGTCTTCGAGGAGACCGGAGGTCCCGAGAAGCTGGTGTACCGAGAGATCGACCGGCCCGAGCCCGGTCGCGGCGAAGTGCTGGTGCGCGTTCGCGCCTGTGGGATCAACGGCTTCGACCTGCTGGCTCGCGGCGGGCGCTACAAGACCGGGCAGGCGAAGCCGCACATCCTGGGCGGCGACGTCGTGGGCTCGGTCGACAGCTACGGCCCGGGCTGCGAGGAGAAGGTCGGAGTCGGGGAGAACGTCGCCCTCCACTGGGTCATCAGCTGCGGCCGGTGTGAGCAGTGCCTGCGCGGCTTCGAGACCACGTGCCTGCGCTACGGCTACCTCGGGGCCAAGTATCCGGGTGGCTACGCGGAGTACGTCGTGGTGCCGGAGCGCAACATCTTCCCGCTCGGCGACTACCCCGACCTGAACGTCGCGGCGGCGTTCCCGATGGCCTTCGGCACCGCGTGGCACATGCTGGTCGAGCGAGCGGCCCTCCGCCCGGGCGAGACCGTGCTGGTCCAGGCCGTCGGCAGCGGCATCGGCGTGGCGGCGATCCAGATCGCGAACCTCATCGGCGCGCACGTGATCGGCACCGCTGGATCCGACTGGAAGCTCGAGAAGGCCGTCGGCATGGGCGTGGACCCGTCGAAGCTCATCAACTACAACGAGCGCGACATCTACGACGAAGTCATGAAGATGACCAACAAGCGGGGCGTCGACGTCGTCTTCGAGCACATCGGTGGCGAGAACTTCGGCAAGGTGGTGCAGTCGGTGACTCGCAACGGGCGGCTCGTCACCTGCGGCGGTACGGCGAGCTACGACGTCTCGATGAACATCGCGCACGTCTTCCACAAGCAGGTCTCGATCATCGGCTCGAACAGCGCCACCCGCTGGGAGTTCGAGCAGATCTCGCGGCTGCTGCTCGAAGGAAAGTTCGAGCCTGTCGTCGACCGCGTCTTCCCGCTCCAGGAGGCCGCCGCGGCCCACGAGTACCTCGACGGCCGGAGTGGCTTCGGAAAGGTGATCCTCAGTGTCGGTGACTGACGTCGCCGCTGCATCTGTGGACCTCGCTGCGTTGCGCGCGGCCGGAGTGAGGGTGCTGGACGAGCCCACGGGCAAGGAGTTCCTGCGGGGCGTCGGCATCGACGTGCCGACGGGCGTGCTGGCGGACTCCGCCGAGAGTGCGGCCGCCGCCGTGGACCGGGTCGGGCTGCCGTGCGTGGTGAAGCTCGTGGCTCGCGACCTTCCGCACAAGAGCGACGTGGGCGGAGTGGCGGGGCCCCTCAACTCGGTGTCCGAGGTCGAGGAGGCAGCGGCCCGGATGCTGAGGTCGGGGCCGCCGTCCACGCAGGGCGTCCTGGTCGAGCCGTGGGTCCAGGCGAGCGCCGAGGTGTTCATGGGCCTGACGATGAACACCTCGTTCGGCCCCGTGGTCGTCTTCGGCGCGGGTGGCATCTGGGTCGAGGAGCTCAAGGACGTCGCCTACCACGTGGCTCCCGTCGACGAGGTCGAGGCCCTGGCGATGATCAACTCCCGTCGGTCGACCAGGTCGCTGGCCGAGGGCCGGCACGGCAGCGGTGCGGTGGCCCTCGACCAGGTCGCCGCTGTGATCGAGCGGTTCAGCCGCCTCGCCCTCGATCCCGTCGTCCGGGACCACGTCCGCGAGATCGAGGTCAACCCGCTGCTCGTCCGCTCCGATGGAGCCCCCGTCGCCGTGGACTGCACGGTGGTGCTCCGAGAGCCCGGCAGCGTGTCCGAGAACCATGACAACAATCCAAGGAACTGAGCATTCTCATGTCGAACCTGAAGTCGTTTCTCGACCCCCAGTCGGTCGCCGTCGTAGGCGCCTCGAAAGACCGTCGTAAGCCCGGAAACCTCATCCTGCGCAACATCATGGAGGGCGGGTACGCCGGCACCATCTACCCGGTCAACCCGGGCGGCGGCGAGATCGAGGGCCTCACGGCGTACACGTCGGTCGCCGAGGTGCCCACCAAGATCAACCTCGTGGTCATCGTGCTGGGCCGTGCGCACGTCGAGGAGGCGCTGCGCCAGTGCATCGAGGTAGGAGCCAGCAGCGTGGTCATCGTGACCGCCGGCTTCGGTGAGGGCGACGAGATGGGCAAGGCAGCCCAGGTGCGCTTCAAGGAGATGGTCGCCGACTCCGGCATCATCGCGATCGGCCCGAACACCATCGGCTACATCAACAAGGAAGTCGACCTGTTCGCCAGCTTCGTGAACTTCCCGAGCTGGGACGACGGCCCGGTCGCCCTCGTGGCGATGACCGGCATCTACTCCGGGGCCGTGGTGCACGAGCTGATGAGCGACCCGTCGCAGAGGTTCGGCATCCGGCTCAGCATCGACATCGGGAACCGCATCGGTCTCTCCGAGCTCGACCTGCTGGAGGAGCTGGCCACGCGTGCGGACATCGAGGTGCTCGGCTTCTACATCGAGGAGTTCGACGATGCGCGCGCGTTCCTGGCCCGGGCCGCCGAGGTCAAGCGCGAGAAGCCGATCGTCCTCCTCAAGCCCGGACGCACCGAGGAGGGTGCCCAGGCGGCGCTGTCCCACACCGGCTCGCTGGCCTCCGACGACGCGATCCTCGACCAGCTCCTGCAGCAGCACGGAATCATTCGGGCCGACGACAACGAGGAGTTCGTCAGTCTGCTGCGCACCTTCTCCTACTGCCCGACCCCAGCCGGCCGTCGCGTCGGGATCATCACGTACAGCGGGGCACTGGGCATCACCGCGACCGACGCCGTCGTCCAGGCAGGTCTCTCGCTCGCCGAGCTGAGTCCCGAGACGAGCGAGAAGCTGAACGAGCTCGCGCCGGACTGGCAGCACGTCCGCAACCCGGCGGACCTCTGGTCGGCTGCGGAGGCAGACCCGGGTAGGGCGGCGCGTCTCTGCTTCGGGGCGATGCTGGCGGACCCCTCCGTCGACCAGCTGCTCTTCGTGCTCCTCGCTCTCCCGAACGTCGACTTCGAGGGCATGCGTGAGGTGTTCGCGGACCTGCGTCAGCAGCGCCCGGAGATCCCCATCCACGTCACCCTGCACGGCGGGCTGCGCGGAGAGTGGGCCAGCCGGCTCGAGGGACTGGGCATCGTCGTACACGACTCGGCCCGATCGGCTGCTCGCGCGATGGCCGCGCTGGCGACCTACACCGAGACACGGGAGCTCCTCCCGAGCGCCCATGCTCACCGCGTCGACCCGAAGGCTGCACCCGCCGCGGAGTGAGCCGGTAGAGGAGCTCGGGCTCCTCGATGCGTTGCGCGACCACTCAGCCGTACGACGTGGGGCTAGTCCGCGCCGGTGCTCTCACCGGTGCGGACCTCCCCCGCGACGGCCCGGTGGGCGAGGTGAGCCGCCGGCCCCCGCAACGACGTCCCCTTCCGCCATACGACGCGAAGCCTGCGCCGCAGCTCGAGGTCCTCCAGGGCCACGATGCACAGTCGCCCGGTGGACACGTCGTCGGAGGCCGCCAGCAGGCTGAACACCGTTGCGCCCTGGGACGTCAGCACCGCCGCCTTGACGGCCGCGGTGGACCCGAGCTCCAGCTTGGGCGGGACGGCGGTGTGACCGGCGGCGCCCAACGCGTGGGCCAGCGTCTCGCGGGTGCCCGAACCCGGCTCCCGCATGATCAGCGGTGTCGCGGCCAGCTCCGCCGCGGTGATCGCGCTGCGCCGGCTCCACGGGTGACCGCTGCCCACCACGACGACGAGCCGGTCGCTGCCGAACACGCGCTGTGCGAGTCCCCTGGGCACCTTGAGACCCTCCACGAACCCGATGTCGGCGGTGCCTCGAAGCACGTCGTCCGCTACCTGTTGGGAGTTCCCGACCCGCAGCGAGACGCTCAGGCCGGGTGAGGCCTCCCGCAGGTCGATGAGCCACCTCGGCACGAGGTACTCGGAGATCGTCATGCTGGCCGACACACGCAGCTCGCTGTCGTGCTCACGGCGCAGGGCGGCACACCCCGCGTCAAGACGGTCGGAGGCAGCCAGCACCTCGCGCGCCCAGTCGGCGACCGCATTGCCCTCGGCCGTGAGCCGCGTGCCTCTGGGTGATCGCTCGAGCAGCGAGAGCTGAAGCTGTCTCTCCAGCCGCTTCAAGCGATCGGTGACGGAGGGCTGCCGCAGGCCCAGCACGCGTGCCGCCGCCCCGATGCTGCCGTGCTCGGCGACGCCCAGGAGGGTCTCGAGGAGGGCCAGATCCGGTCGCGCACTCATAGACGCACTCTATGACCTGCCGGGGAAGATGTGGGCTACCGCGGCCGACCGTGCCACCTGACGATGAGTACGTGACCGAAGCCCAACACCGTCAGCACGTCGCGCCCGCCGATCCCGCCGCACCGCGAGGTCCCCAGGGCTACCGAGCCGGCCTGCTCGCCGTAGCAGCCGGCGTGGCGGTGTCGTACGCCTTCAACGCGCTCGTGCCCACGGTCAGCGCACTCACGGTCGCGGTCGCCGTCGGCATCGCGGCTCGCAACTTCGCGCTGATCAGTGAGCGTGCGCTCGAGAGCGCACGGCTCGCGACCAAGACCCTGCTGCGCACCGGCGTCGTCCTGCTCGGGCTGCAGCTGGCGCTGAGCGAGATCGTGAAGCTGGACCCCGGCGTGCTCGCCGTCGTCTTCACGACGGTCACCATCACCTTCGCCGGCACGATGTGGATCGGTCGTGCTCTCGGAGTGAGTCACGGGACCACGCTCCTGGTCGCGACCGGCTTCTCCATCTGCGGAGCCTCTGCGGCAGCGGCCATGAACGCCGTGAGCGACAGCGACGAGGACGACCTGGCCACGGCCGTCGCGCTGGTCACCCTCTTCGGGAGCGCAGCCATCGTGGCATTCCCGTTGCTGCAGGGGCCGCTCGGCCTCACCGACATCTCCTTCGGCGTCTGGTCGGGGGCGAGTGTGCACGAGGTGGCGCAGGTCGTGGCCACGGCCTCGGCGGCGGGCTCCGCCGCCCTGGCTGTCGCCACGGTCGTCAAGCTCACGCGAGTCGTCCTGCTCGCTCCCATCATCGCCGGTTACAGCGTGCTCCAGCGCAGGCGGACGCCCGAGGTCGTCGGCACCAAGAGGCCACCGCTCGTCCCGTTGTTCGTCATCGGGTTCGTGGCGATGGTGGGTGTGCGCAGCACGGGCGCCGTGCCCGTCAGCGTCCTGGACCTGGCCCACACCGCCACCACGCTCCTGCTGGCCGGCGCGTTGTTCGGCCTGGGCACGGCGGTCCACCTGCCGAGCCTGGTCAGGACCGGCGGCCGAGCCGCGGTCCTGGGGCTCGCGTCGACCCTGGTGGCAGCAGGTACCTCGCTGGTGGGCATCTGGCTCGTCATGTGAGGCGTGCGGTCAGCACCGCTGAGGACCAGGCAGCTGGACGTGGCGCGCGCGACGAACGTGGCTCGCACGGCCCCAGCTGGGGCTCCTCCCCCATCAGCGTCCGGTGGCCGGCACCTGGGTGAGTGGCCGGAAGCGGCGCAGGCGCAGGCTGTTGGTGACCACGAACACGCTCGAGAACGCCATCGCGGCACCGGCCAGCATCGGGTTGAGCAGCCCGGCCGCCGCGAGCGGCAGGGCCGCCACGTTGTAGGCGAACGCCCAGAAGAGGTTGCCCTTGATCGCCCCGAGGGTGCGACGTGAGAGGCGGATGGCGTCCGCCGCCACCCGGAGGTCGCCGCGGACCAGCGTCAGGTCACTCGCCTCGATGGCCACGTCGGTGCCGGTGCCCATGGCCAGGCCCAGGTCTGCCTGGGCCAGGGCGGCGGCGTCGTTGACGCCGTCGCCCACCATGGCGACGACCCGGCCCTCGGACTGCAGCCGCTTGACCACGTCGACCTTGTCGGCCGGGAGGACCTCGGCGATCACGTCGCCCGGCTCGATCCCGACCTGTGCGGCCACGGACCGGGCGACGGCTGCGTTGTCGCCGGTGAGGAGGATCGGCCGCAACCCGAGGTCGCGGAACCGGATGATCGCCTCGGCCGACGTCGGCTTCACGGCGTCGGCCACCACCACCACACCGCGCGCGGCGCCGTCCCAACCGACCGCCACGGCCGTACCGCCACGGGCCTGGGCGTCGCTCATCGCGGCGTCCAGCTCGGCAGGCAGGTTCTGGGACCACTCGGCGAGCAGCTGCGGCCGGCCCACCAGGACGGCGTGGCTGCGTCCGTCGCCGTGGACGACTCCCTGGACGCCGAGGCCCTCAAGGCTGGCGAAGTCCTCCACGGTCGACTGGCTGCCGAGTCGGTCGCGGGCCCCCGTCGCGATCGCCCGGGCGATCGGGTGCTCGGAAGCGTCCTCCAGGGCACCGGCGAGCCGGAGCACCTCGTCGGGGTCCTCGCCGGGGGCCGCGACGACGTCGGCCAGCGGCATCTGGCCCGTGGTGACGGTGCCGGTCTTGTCGAGCACGATGGTGTCGACCCGGCGGGTCGACTCGAGCACCTCGGGGCCCTTGATCAGGATCCCCAGCTGGGCCCCGCGGCCGGTCCCCACCATCAACGCCGTGGGCGTCGCCAGCCCGAGAGCGCAGGGGCAGGCGATGATCAGGACCGCGACGGCCGCGGTGATCGCCGTCGCGAGCCCGGCACCGCTGCCGATCCAGAAGCCGAGCGTGCCCAGCGCGAGCGCGATCACGATCGGGACGAAGATGCCCGAGACGCGGTCGGCCAGGCGCTGCACCTGCGCCTTGCCGTTCTGCGCGTCCTCGACCAGGCGGGCCATCTGGGCGAGCTGCGTGTCGCCGCCCACCCTGCTGGCGCGCACGATGAGCCGCCCGCCGGCGTTGACCGTGGCACCGACGACGACGTCCCCGGGACCCACCTCGACCGGCACGGACTCGCCGGTGAGCATCGATGCGTCGACGGCAGACATACCGTCCTCGATGACCCCGTCGGTCGCGATCTTCTCGCCGGGCCGGACCACGAACCTCATCCCCACGGCCAGCTGCTCGGTGGGAATGCGCTCCTCGACCGGCCCGTCCGGCCCGTCCCGGAGTACGGCGACCTCCTTGGCACCCAGCTCCATGAGGGCTCGCAGGGCAGCACCGGCGCGGCGCTTGGACCGCGCCTCGAAGTAGCGCCCCGCGAGGATGAACGTCGTCACCCCGGCCGCAGCCTCGAGGTAGATGTTGCCCGCGCCGTCGGTGCGCTCCACGGTCAGCGCGAACGGGTGCGTCATGCCCGGCGTCCCCGCCGTACCCCAGAAGAGGGCGTAGACCGACCAGCCCAGCGCCGCGATCGTGCCGAGCGAGATCAGGGTGTCCATCGTCGACGTGCCGTGCCGCAGGTTCACCCACGCGGCGCGGTGGAACGGCCAGGCGCCCCACACCACGACCGGGGCGGCGAGGGTGAGCGAGAGCCACTGCCAGAACTCGAACTGCAGCGCCGGGACCATCGCCATCGCGATGACCGGGACGGTGAGCAGGGCGGAGAGCAGCAGGCGCTGGCGCAGCGAGCGGGTGGGGTCCTCAGCCTCGACCGGCTCGGTCGACGCGTCCGCGCCCTCCGGCCTCGGCAGGGCAGCGCCGTAGCCGGCCTGCTCGACGGTCGTCACCAGCTCCGCGGGGGCCAGCCCTGCGGGGAAGGTGACCTTCGCCTTCTCGGTGGCGTAGTTCACCGTGGCCGTCACGCCTTCGATCTTGTTGAGCTTGCGTTCGATGCGGTTGGCGCAGGAGGCGCAGGTCATGCCGCTAATCTCCAGCTCGATGGCCTGGGTGGATGTCGTGCTCAACTGCTCCTCCTTCGTGGGCGGTCGCGGTCAGTGATCGGTGTGGCCGTCGTCTGAGTCGGCCGTCGGGGACGCGGCGACGGTGCCGTCCGCGCTCACCGTGACCCCGGCGGTGCGGACCACTCCGCGGTGCTTGAAGTCCAGGTAGAGGTGGTAGGTCCCGGTGCTCGGAACCGCCGCCTGGAAAACGATGTCGGGGCCTGGCCGGGTCGTGCCGTCCTCGGGAGTGCCGTCCGGATGGACGTGCAGGTAGGCCAGGTCGCCGGAGCGCAGGGCGACGAGGTGGCCATAGGCGCCGAGGTAGGGCTCGAGGTCGGTGACGGGCTCGCCGTCGCGCTCCACCGAGAGGGTCAGCTCCGCGTCCGCCCCGGCGGCCAGGTCGCCACCCAGGGTGACGGTGTAGCCGTCGACCTCCGAGGAACGTGAGTCCCCGGCGGGGGGCTCGGGCCGGTAGCCGCCGGCGACGGCGAGGTCGGCCCCGAGGGTGAGCGCGTCGGCGCCGGTGGCCTTGAAGTCGGCGAAGAGGCGCCACTGACCCCCTGTGAGGTCCAGCGCCGTCGACCAGGTGCCGTCGGGTGACAGCTCGGGGTGGACGTGCTGGAAGCCGGTGAAGTCGCGGCGTACGGCGATCAGGTGCAGCTGCTTGTCGTGCGCGACGTCGTACGCCGTCACCGGCTCGCCATCGGGACCCGTGATCGTGAAACGCACGGGAACGTCAGCGCCGGCCGCGGCGGACGACTGCCCCAGCGCCAGCGTGTAGCCGTCCTGCGAGACCATCAGGCCTCCGGGGATGTCTGCCGAGCCGGCCGAGGCCGGCCGCGGGGCGCCGGCCTCGTCGGCAGCGTGGGAGTCGTGGGCGGTGGGCGCCGGCTCCGCGTCGGGTCCGAACGCCTTGCCGACGCCGAGCGCGAGGGCGAACACCGCCGCCAGCGCGACGGCGAACCCCGCGACCCTGGTGGCGGTGTTCATGCGAGCTGGTAGCCGGCCTCTTCGACAGCGGCCCGCACGGCAGCCTCGTCGATCGGGTCGGCGCTAGTGATGGTCACGGCACCGGTCTCCAGGACCACGTCAACGTTCTCGACGCCGGCGATCTCCTGGACCTCTTCGGTGACCGAGGAGACGCAGTGGCCGCAGGTCATGCCGGTGACGGTGTAGGTGCTGGTCTGACTCATCGTTCTCGTTCCTTCTCGTCGTAGCTGGCTATGGCTGGTGGGGCGGGTCAGGAGCGGACGAGCCGGGCGATCGCGTCGGAGGCTTCCTTGATCTTGATCTCGGCCTCGTGCCCGCCTTCGCGCGCGGCGTCGACGACGCAGTGGGACATGTGCTCGTTGAGAAGGCCCAGCGCGACCGACTGGAGCGCCTTCGTCATCGCCGAGACCTGGGTGAGGATGTCGATGCAGTACTGCTCCTCCTCCACCATCCGCTGGAGTCCACGCGCCTGGCCCTCGATGCGGCGCAGCCGCTTGAGGTAGTCGCCCTTGGTGTTGTTGGCGATGTAGCTGTGCTGGTGCGCGGGCTGCTCAGCAGTCGGCTCGGTCTCGGTCATCTCGGCGCCTTCCAGGTTCTTCATCGGAATCTTCATCCTCAAGGTACCCCCCTCCGGTATCTAGTGATAGGTTCTCTCGTGCCCAATACAATACCCCCCTATGGTATGAAGTCAAGGCCGATCGGATTGGTCACTCCCTAACCGATGAAAACCAGCCGGGGTATCTACGAGAGGATGCACGATGAAATCCCGCAACAGCATGGCCGCGAGCGCCACGCTCCACTGCCTCACCGGCTGCGCGATCGGCGAGGTCGTCGGCCTGCTGATCGGCACCGCCCTCGGACTCAGCAGCTCCGTCACCATCGCGCTGGCCATCGGCCTTGCCTTCCTCTTCGGCTACGCGCTGTCCACCCTGCCGCTGATCCAGGCCGGCCTGGGCTTCTTCGCCGCACTGAGCGTGGTCTTCGCCGCCGACACCCTCTCCATCGCCGTCATGGAGGTCGTCGACAACCTGGTCATGGCGATCATCCCCGGCGCCATGGACGCCGGCCTGGTCAACCCGATCTTCTGGATCGGCATGATGATCGCCCTCAGCGCAGCCTTCGTCGCCGCGTTCCCCGTCAACCGCTATCTCATCGACAAGGGGAGGGGCCACGCCCTGACCCACCAGTACATGCACGGCGATGAACACAGCGCACCTGCGGGCCACGACGAGCCGGGGCGCCCGCGCCCTCGCGACTGACCGGCCCGCTCACCCACCCAGACCCTTGGAGCACGAGATGAACACCAGCACCCTCGCCGCCGGCGTGGTCGGGTTCCTGCTCGGCGGACTCACCGTGTCCGTCGCCGCGGAGCTCGAGAAGGACGACGCCCGAGAGCCCGCGCACGGATCCAGCCTCCACCAGAGCATCGACCGATAGCCGAGCAGGACCGGATCCGGTGCTACGCCGGATCTCGCGGGTGCACGCGGGCGTCCGGCCCCGGGTAGCACAGGGCCTCGTGACCGTCGAACCAGCGCACCACGAACGGCGGATCCCCGTCCGGCCCGCGCACCTCGATGATTTCACCCTCCCTGCGGTGCTGCTCCGCCGAGTTGCTCTCGATCCACAAGAGATCACCGACACTCGCCTTCATGGCTCCTCCTCGTAGCGTCAGCTACCACGATGCGCCTCGACGGCGGCGGAGACAACCGGCTCGGGTCCTCGACGCGGTCGAGCTCGGAGCCGGCGCGCTACAGGACGCGCCGCAGGAAGTCCTGGGTGCGGGGATGCTTCGGACTCGAGAGCATGTCGCGCGGCGACCCGCTCTCCAGCACCTGGCCGTCGTCCATGAACGTCAGCGTGTCGCCGACCTCCCGGGCGAAGCCCATCTCGTGGGTCACCACGACCATGGTCATGCCGTCGACGGCCAGGGACTTGAGTACGTCGAGCACCTCGCCGACGAGCTCCGGGTCGAGCGCGGACGTCGGCTCGTCGAACAGCATGAGCGTGGGGTCCATGGCGAGCGCCCGAGCGATCGCGACCCGCTGTTGCTGGCCACCTGAGAGCTGGCTCGGGTAGAACCCGGCGCGGTCGGCGAGGCCCACCCTGTCCAAGAGCTGCTCGGCCTTCGCGATGGCCTGCTTCTCGGCCGTCCTAGCCACCGTCCGGGGTGCCTCGATGACGTTCTGGAGCGCCGTCATGTGCGGAAAGAGGTTGAACCGTTGGAAGACCATGCCGATGTGGCGGCGTTGGCGGGCGACCTCCTTGGGACGCATCTCGTGGAGGTGACCGCCCTTCTGCCGGTAGCCGATCAGCTCGTCGTCGACCCAGATCCGGCCTGCCTGGACCTTCTCGAGGTGGTTGACACAGCGCAGGAGCGTGGACTTCCCCGACCCGGAGGGCCCGATCACGCAGGCCACCTCACCCTCAGCCACCTCCAGCGTCACGCCGCGCAGCACCTCGGTGCTCCCGAACCGCTTGTGGACGTTCTCGACTCGCAGCTTCGCCGTCATGACGCCGTCCTCCCCAGCTTGAGGTTCGCGAAGATCCGGGAGCCCAGGCGGACGTCCCCGCCGGAGACACTGCGCGCGAACCGCCGCTCCACGAAGTGCTGAAGGACGCTGAACACCGAGGTGATCGCGATGTACCAGATCGAGACCGTCAGCAGCAGCTCCACGATCTGCAGGTTGTTGGTGTAGATCTTGACCGCGGAGAGCAGGAGCTCGCCGTACTGGATGGCGTAGGCCAGCGACGAGAGCTTGAGCATGTTGATGAACTCGTTGCCGGTCGGGGGCACGATGACCCTCATCGCCTGCGGCAGCACGACGCGTCGCAGCGCCTGCTGGCGGCTCATCCCGAGTGCCGCGGCCGCGTCGTTCTGACCCTCGTCCACCGAGAGCAGACCCGACCGGATGATCTCGGCCATGTAGGCGCCCTCGTTGATGCCGAGGCCGAGGAGTGCCGCCAGGAACGGCGTCATCAGGTCGTTGGTCGACTGCCCGAGGATCATCGGGAAGACCAGGGCCAGGTTGTACCAGAGCAGCAGCTGCACGAGGATGGGCGTCCCGCGGAACAGCCACACGTAGAGCATCGACACGTACTTGGTCACGGGGTTGTCCGAGATGCGCATTACCGCGGCCACGACGCCGAGCGCGATGCCGACCGCCTGGGCGGCGACACTGATGAGGATCGTGTTCAGCGCCCCGGTGACGACGGTCGAGGAGAACAGGAAGTCGAACGTCGTCGAGTAGCTGATCTCCGCCTGCAGCGCCGCCCGGACCAGGAAGGCCACCCCGGCCAGGACCAGGATCGCCGAGACCCACCGGCCCCAGTGCGTGAGCGGCTTCGCCTCGATGACGTCGTTCGACCCGCCGGTCGACGCCTCGGCCGGTGGAGCCGTGAGACCGCCCTCGTCCCTCGCCCTCCTAGGCACCGGGCTGGCCGCCGTTGACCACCGGCGCGTCGAGCGCGCTCCCCTCGAGCCCCCACTTCTCGAGCACGGCGTCGTAGGAGCCGTCGGACATGATCGTCTCGACCGCCTTGAGCATGGCGTCCCGGAGCTCGGCGTCGTCCTTGCGTACGCCGATCCCATACGAGCCCACGGCCGGGATCAGGTCGCCCGCCACCTCGTAGAAGTCCCCGCCGCCGGCGGTCTCGACGTTGTACTTGGCCACGGCGAAGTCATTCAGGTTCGCCACCGCGCGGCCCTGCCGCACCTGGAGCAGGCCCTGCGAGTCGTTGTCGAAGTTGAGCTGCTCGATACCGGGCTTGCCCGCCTCGGTGCACTTGGCGCTCTGGTCGTCCAGCATCGCCTCCTGGGTCGTCCCGCGGAGGGCCGCGACCTTCTTGCCGCACAGGTCGTCGAGCGAGGCGATGCCTTCGGGGTTGCCCTTCTTCACCACGATCGCCGTCCCGGCCTTGAGGTAGTCGACGAAGTCGATCTCCTGGCGGCGCTCGGGGGTGTCGGTCATCGCGGAGATGATGACGTCGGTGCGCTTGGCGTTCAGGGTCGTGATCTGGCTCGCCAGGGTGCCGTTGGCGAAGGTCACCGGCACGCCCAGGACCTTGCCGAGCGCCTTCGCCAGGTCGATGTCGGCGCCCTTCGGCGTCTTGCCGTCCTCGTCGTAGAACTCCATCGGCGCGTAGCTGATGTCGGCGCCGACGATCAGGGAGCCACGGTCCTTGATCGACTGGGGAAGCGCGGCGTAGAGGGCCGCGTCCTTGTCCACCGTCGCCTCCTTCGCGTCGCTGGATCCGCAGGCGGCGAGCGAGGCGAGGAGCAGCACGGACGACAAGACGGCGAGGGCTGACTTCTTGGGACGCAGGTGACGAGACACGACGTTCGACCTTTCGCGAGCTCGCTCATGCCGGACCGCGGCCACAGCGAGGAACTGGTGTGACGGGACTCTCGCATCGCGTTGCTAACATGTCAACAATCTTCAAACGAACATGGACACGATCGCAATGTGTGCGTATGACCCGACTCCCCGCGGATGGGATGCTCGGCCTGGATCCGATGGCTGACGACCGAGAAGGACTGCGATGACCCAGACGAACTCGGCCGCCGACGGCGAGCTCACCCACATCGACGTTCGATCCACCGCGGAGCAGATCGCCGAGCAGCTGCGGAGCGCGGTCCTCCGCGGCCGCATCGTGGCGGGCGAGCAGCTGAGCGAGGTGGAGCTCGCCTCTCGGTTCGGGGTGAGCCGAGGACCGGTGCGCGAGGCGATGCAGCGCCTGATGCAGGAGGGCCTGCTCACCCGGGCCCGCAACCGCGGCGTGTTCGTGGTCGCCTTCGGGCAGCAGGGAGTTCGTGACATCTACATGGTGCGCAACGCCGTCGAGTGCGCCGCCGCCGAGCAGGTGCTCGACGGAGACGTCGACGGGGCGGTCCAGCGGCTCACCGACCGGTGCCGGGTGATGCAGGAGGCAGCCGATGCGGGCGACCCGGCCGCCTTGACCAACGCCGACCTCGAGTTCCACGCCGCCCTGGTGGACGAGTCGGGAAGCCTGCGCCTGACCCGGATCCACGGGACTCTCCTGATCGAGTCGCGCATCTGCATGACGCAGCTCGAGTCGCTCTACGAGAACCCGTCGGCGACGGTGCGTGAGCACGTCGCGGTCGTCGACGCTCTGCGAGATCGCGATCCGGTGCGCGTGCGTGAGGCGATCCGGCTGCACATGCAGACGGCCATCGACCTGCTCGGGGCCTGCACGCAGGAGGGTTGAGGCCGCTCCCCGTCTCGTCGACCAGGGGCCCTGGGGCGGTCCTCCCCCAGGCGCTCAGCCGAGCAGGGACTCCTGCCAGGTCGACACCTCGTGGTCCGCCACCGACAGTGGGATCGGGCCGTTGCGGATCACCGCCCAGTGAAAGGCCGGCAGGTCGAACCGCGGGCCGAGCGCTGCCTCGGCTCGCGACCGCATGCGGAGGATCTCCCGCTTGCCCACCGCATAGGCACAGGCCTGGCCCGGCCAGACGATGTAGCGGTCCACCTCGTGCTCGACGTGCTCGCGGGTCGTGGCGGTGTTCTCCCACATGAACGTCACGGCGCGCTCGCGAGACCACCCGAGCGCGTGCATCCCGGTGTCGACGACGAGCCGGCATGCCCGCAGCGCCTGGAACGACAGCATGCCCAGGCGCGAGAAGTCGTCGCTGTAGAGGCCGAGCTCGTCGGCGAGGTCCTCGGTGTACAGCCCCCAGCCCTCGTTGAAGCCGCAGACCTCGGCATCCAGGTGACGCCGGTAGCGGGGCAGGTCCAGCAGCTGCGAGGTGGCGAGCTGGAGGTGGTGCCCCGGCACCGACTCGTGGAACGACAGCGCCTCGTACTCGTATCGGTACCGGGTGGTCGGGTCCGAGGTCGCGATGCACTGCGCCCCGTTCCGGCTCCCGTCGACCGCCGGTGGGCGGTAGTAGGCCAGGGCGCTGTTCTCCGACTCCTCGGCGCCCAGCTCGACGATGTCGCACTCACCGATCGGCACGTCGGTCGGGAAGTAGCGCGGCAGCGCGTCCTCCGCCCGCCCCAGGGCACCCCGGACGACGTCGACGATCTGTTCCCGTGTCTCGAACCGCAGCGCGGGGTCGGAGCGGAGGCGCTCGGCGATCGCGGTGCGCTCGGACAGGCCGAATGCCTGCTGTCCCACGACCGCCCAGCGGTCATCGAGCTCCGCCAGCATCTCGTGGCCGAGCTCGTGGATCTCCTGGGCGGACAGCTCCGTCGTGGTGTTCTGGAACAACGCGTCGACGTACGCCTCCTCTCCCCCGGCCATCCAGCACACGCCGACCTTGTCGTCGTCGCGGGCGACCGGCAGCAGCTCGCCCTCGACGAGATCGGCGAGCTCGCCCAGGGCCGGTACGACGGTGTCCACCAGCTCGACGGCCCGGGTCCGCCAGGCGGCTGCCGGCTCCCCGGTGACCGGCCGGAGAAGGCCCGCGGCCGTGGTGTCGGATCGCAGCTGCCCGATGGCATGGCGTACGCCGACCCGCGTCGCCAGGCGCCCGGAGGCCAGCTCCTCTCGGTAGCGGATCCCGAGCTCGCGGAGGTAGTCCGGAACGGCACCCACCCGAGCCAGGTACCGCTCCCACGACTCCGGGCTCGTGACCGTCGTAGCAGCCAGTGCCTGGAACAGCGTGCCCTGCCGGCTCACGTAGCCGGATCCCGAGACGTTCGCGGCCCACAGGCTGTGCCGCGCGTCCGTCTCGGCGCCGCGCAGGAGTGCGGTGAGCACCTCCCGATCGACCCGTTGCGGCTCGTCCAGGACCGTGGGGTCGAGGCGCTCGACCTGCTGGCGGAGAGCGGCGAACGCCCGGGCCGCCTCAGCGGAGGCCTCCGAGCTCGCCGAGCCGGTCAGGCCGTCGAACTCGGTCAGGCCGAGCAGCGTCGCGTTGAAGGGGTCGTAGCGGTGCTTGGTCTCGAAGTACGACTCACCCAGCTGCACGAGCTCGCGCGCCGGGTCGGGCATCGGGTGCTCGGGCCGGCTCACTCAGCGCCCCCCAGCCTGACGGGTGATGTAGTTGACCGCGACGAAGCGCCGGAAGACCGTGAGGAGGTCGTCGCCGGCGATGGCCACCGTGCGCTCCTCCACCCGCTCGACACCGCCGACCCACGTGGCGACCTCCGCCATGTCCCCGGTCCGCACGTCGAGCTCGAGCCGCACCGGGACCACGATCGACGACGTGACGGCCGCACCGGCGGCGACCCGCTCGACGGCGCGACCGGCGGCCTCGCGGATCCGGTCGCAGGACTCCTCCGGATGGAGGTTGAGCGCCGAGAAGCGGGTGATCGACTCCTTCACGACGACGTACTCCGCGTCCGGGGCGAAGGGCTCGGTCTCGCGCTGAGTGACCTGGTCACCGCTCACGAGCGCGATGGGGACCCCGAAGTGCTGGGCGACCAGGGCGTTCAGCCCGCTCTCGCCCACCCACTGCCCGTTGACGCGGGCTCCGGAGAAGACCTCGGGGTTGTAGGTGTGGGACATCGCGGACGGCGAACCCGAGATCGAGCCGTGGTAGCCCACGAAGAAGATCGCGTCCACGCTCTCGTCGAGCCCCTGCATCATGTACAGCGGCTTGTGGCGCCCGGCCAGGTAGCTCGCCCGCCCGTGCAGGGCAGCAGGATCGAGGTTGAACATCCGGCCGTGGGAGTCGTTCACGACGATCTCGTCCGCGCCCGCCGCCACGGCGCCGTCGATCGCTGCGTTGACCTCGCCGAGCATCAGGTCACAGCCGCGGGCGTAGGAGGCCGCGTCGTCGGGCATGCACTGCACCCAGTCCACGACGCCGGCGACACCCTCCATGTCGCAGGAGATCCATACCTTCACTGCTTCCTCCTCAGTCGGTCTGCGCTGCCCGGAGGCTCCGGGTCCGCGCCAGCGCGGCGGTTCTCGTCATCTCGTTGCCGACGATCATGAGTCCCTCGTCCACGCCCATCCCGGGCTTGGCCAGCACCTGGTCCGCGCCGCATGCCATCGCGATCTGGGCGGAGACTCGCGCGGAGACGTCGGTCTCGTTGCAGGTCCCCCCGCAGAACGCGCCGAAGCCCGCGCGGCGTACGTCGAGGAGCGCCTCGATGGTGTTGCCCACGCCGCCGAGGTCGGGTGTCTTGACCTGGATCATGTCGGCGGCGGAGGCGGCGAGGAACGCCCGGATGTCGTCGAGGGTGTTGCACCACTCGTCGGCCACCAGCTCGACGGCCGCGCCCCGTGACGCGAGCATCCGCCGGAGCGCCACGTACGCCGCGATCTGCCCCTCCCGGTCTCCCGCGTCGACCGGGTGCTCGACCCGCAGGTGGAACGGCGCGGCCTCCTTCGCCAGCCGGGCGAGATAGTCCGCCACCGCGTCGAGGTCGCCGTCGAAGATGAGACCGACCGTGCCGTAGACGTCGACGTGGATGACGGGGGCGTAGTCGTCGACCCGCAGGTGGAGGATCCGGTCGCGGACCCAGGCGACGTACTCCAGGAGGAGCTCGCCCCGCCGCCCGAGCTTGCCGTCAATGGTGTTGATCAGCCCGTGCGGGAGCACGTCGACGCGCTTGAGGATCATCTTGTCGACCGTGCTGTAGCGATCGTCACCGCTCTGCGCGTAGATCGGCACCGGCGCCAGCTCGACGCCCGTGTCGTACTCGTCGCGCACCACCTCTGCCATCGTGACGCCGGCAGCCTGGGCGGCCGCGTCGAGCAGAGCCTGGGAGATGCCGTAGCGCAGCGGCAGCGATATCGGCCCGCCGTCCACCAGGGCCGCGTCGATCTCCTCCGCGAGTGGCCGGAACCCGTCGATCTCCCGTCCCACCAGCGCCGGCCGCAGCCCCCGCACGGCCTCGTCGAGCAGCCGGTCGGGGTCGATGAGCGTGGACCGGCCACCCGCACCGGCGTACTGCACCTCGGCGCAGTCGCCCAGCGCCACCCTTCCGTCCTCCAGCAGCAGCATGAGCGACACCGCCATGCCGGGCTCGCGCACGGCCCGGAACCCGGGCGTGAGCGGTGCGTCGGAGTACAGGAAGCCGTCGTGGGTGGCGCCCGCCCGGATGCTCGCCTGGTCGTCGCGGAAGAAGCCGGCGCGCACAGGTACGCCGAGCAGGTCGAGGATCCTCACGCGGTCACCACCCGGCGAGGCCGGAACCTCACCGCGTCGTCGTCGGCGCTCATCACGGCGTAGGTCGACCCCTCCTGCCCGGCCGCGCCGCCGTGGCGCCCGTCCGGTGTCAGGGCGAGGACGCGCAGCTCGGCGCGGAACGCGTCGGGCAGGCAGGCGGCATCTTCCAGCATCACCGCGCAGGCGGTCTCGGGGTCGTCGCCGGCGGCCAGCCGGTCCACCACGACCCGCGCGCCGGTCGCCCGGAGCGAGAGCTCGCCGCGGCCGGTGCAGGCAACGGCCCCGTAGCGCAGGTCGCAGTAGTTGCCCGCGCCGGGGACGGCCGAGTCACCCACCCGGCCGGGATACTTGTAGGGGTACCCGCTGGTGGAGACTCCGGCGACGAGCTCGCCCGAGGCGTCCAGAGCGAGCACGTTGATCGTGCCCCAGGGACCCTCGTGCGGCGCCAGGCGTCGGACGAGCTCGAGGGCCGCGACGCGGTAGGCGACGTCACCGGACGTCGCCGAGGTGTTCTCGCCCTCGACCGACTGCGCCTGCGCGGGAGCGAGGGCCCGACGCCATTCGGCGAGCGACTCCTCCGTCAGGAGGTCCGCGGTCTGGAAGCCGCACTCGGCCGCGAAGAGCTCGGCCCCCTGCCCGACCAGGAGGGCATGCTGCGGCAGCCGCTCGAGCACGGCGCGAGCGATCGAGATCGGGTGTGGATACCCCTTGACGGCCGCCACGGCACCGAAGGCGCGGGTGGAGCCGACCATGACCGAGGCGTCCAGCTCCACCTCGCCGCGGGCGTTGGGGAGGCCGCCGGTGCCGACGTACAGGTCGGCCCGGTTGTCCTCGCAGCGGCTCAGCGCCTCCTCGACCGCATCGAGAGCGGTGCCGCCGTCGCGCAGGATCGACATGGCCGCCGGCAACCCGATCTCGCTGCGCTCGCTGCCGATGACGATCGGCGTGGTCACCGGGCGGCTCCGCCGACGGTCTCCGGGTCCTCGACGTGCCAGCAGGCCGCCGAGTGCTCCGTGGTGCCGAGCACGCTGAGCAGACCGGGCTCCTGCACGCACTGCTGCATCGCGACGGTGCAGCGCGGCCGGAACCGGCACCCGGGGCCCTCGCCGTGCTCGACGGTGTGCGCGGAGTACGGCGACTCGTCGGCCTCGGGCTCCCCGTCGACCACTGCGAGCGGGTCCGCTGTGCCCTCGGAGACCGCCGCGTGCGGCGTGGTGAGCATCCGCGGCACCGACCCGAGGAGGAGCCGGGTGTAGGGATGCGCGGGCTCCTCGAAGACCTGCTGCGTGGATCCGATCTCGACGATCCGGCCGCGGTACATCACGGCGACGCGGTCGCTGACCTGGCGGACCACCGCCATGTTGTGCGACACGAAGATCATCGACAGGTCGAGCGACGCCTTCAGGTCGACGAGCAGGTTGATGATCGTCGCCTGGACGGACACGTCGAGAGCGGAGACCGCCTCGTCGGCGATGAGGACCTTGGGCTCGAGCGCCAGGGCCCGGGCGATCCCGACGCGCTGGCGCTGCCCCCCGCTGAACTGCCGAGGCCGACGACCGAGCGCGTCCTCGGGGAGCCCGACCAGGTCCATCAGCTCGCGGCTGCGCTCCTCCACCTTGGCCTTCGGGACGATCTGGTGGTAGCGCAGCAGCTCCCCCAGCATCTGCCCGACGGTCATGCGCGGGTTCAGTGAGCTGTAGGGGTCCTGGAAGACCATCTGCGTCTCCCGGCGCTGCTGCCGGTTCGGCAGGCCCTGCACCGGGGTTCCCCCGTAGCGGATCTCGCCGGACGTCGGCCGGTAGAGCCCCATGATCGCGCGGCTCAACGTCGACTTGCCACAGCCGGACTCCCCCACGAGTCCGAGGGTCTCCCCCTGGGCCAGCGAGAAGGACACGCCGTCGACCGCCTTCACCGGCTCCGGCGGGGTCTTCTTGAGAAGCCGGTCGGTCCACGCTCGAGACACGGAGAAGTGCTGCACCAGCCCGCTCACCCCGAGGGCCTCCTCGCCGCGGGTCGGCACGGTCACGGCACTCATGCGCGCTCCTTCGTGAGGTCGGCGGTGTCCCTGAGCTCGATCTCCTGCCACCGCACGCAGGCACTCGTGTGCCGGTGCCCCACGGGCACCAGGTCCGGCGGCTCGGGGTTCGCGGTGCAGACGTCCCTGGCGAAGGCGCAGCGCGGCGCGAAGGCACAGCCGGGTGGGACCGTGACGAGGTCGGGAGGCTGACCCGGAATGGTGAGCAGGCGCTCCGCCGGCGCATCGGGATCGGGCACCGAGCGCAGCAGGGCATACGTGTAGGGGTGCTGGGGCGCGCCCAGCAGCCCGGCGGCCTCACCGGCCTCGACCACGCGGCCGGCGTACATCACGTAGATCCGGCTGCAGGTCTGGCTGACGACCGCGAGGTCGTGGCTGACCAGCACCAGCCCGAGGTTCCGCTCCACGCGCAGCCGGTCGATCACCTGGAGGACCTGTGCCTGGATCGTCACGTCGAGGGCCGTCGTCGGCTCGTCCGCGAGGATCACCCGAGGATCGGTGGAGAGGGCGATCGCGATGCAGATCCGCTGCCGCATGCCTCCCGAGAGCTGGTGAGGGTAGGCGCGGTACCGCTGCTCGGGATCGGGGATGCCGACCTGGTCCATCAGCTCGATGGCGCGCGCCCGAGCGGCGCTCTTCGACATCCCCAGCCGTCGACGGGGCACCTCCGCGATCTGGTCGCCCACGCGCATCACGGGGTTGAGCGCGGTCAGGGAGTCCTGGAAGACCATGCTCACGGCGTCGGTGAGCGCGCGGTGCCGCCGCCGCGGTGAGAGCCCGAGGACGTCGACGCCGTCGAGCAGCAGGGACCCGCTGACCACCCTGGCCGGCACCGGGAGCAGACCCAGGAGGGCGCGGAGCGTGATGCTCTTGCCGGAGCCCGACTCGCCCACCAGGCCCACGGCCTCGCCGGCCGCCACGCCGAACGACACCCCGCGGACCGCATGCAGCCGCCCTCTCGGCAGGGGGATCTCCACGTGGAGGTCGACCCCCTCGAGCACCGGGGTGCCAGCCTCCTGAGACGTGCTCTGCACGGTCATCCCTTCACTCATCGCCGGTTGAACCTGGTGACGAGGCCGTCTGCGACAAGGGCCAGGGACAGTCCGACGAGTACGACGCACAGGCCGGGGATCGTCGACAGGTACCACTGCGTCATCAGCGAGTTCTGGCCCTCGGCGATCATCGAGCCCCACTCGGGCGTCGGCGGGGAGATGCCCAGCCCGAGGTAGCTGAGGGTGACGATCGCGAGGATCGTCAGCACGATGTCGCTCATGGAGTAGACGAGGGCCTGCAGCATCACGTTCGGCAGCAGGTGTCGGATCAGGATCCGCCAGGTCGGCAGCCCGCTCGCACGAGCGGCCAGGGCGTACTCCTGCTCCTTGGCCACCAGCACCTGGCCGCGGACGATGCGGCAGTAGGCCACCCAGCCCACCATCGAGATCGCCAGGTAGATGCTGGTCGCCCCCTGGCCGAGCGCGAAGACCAGGGCGATCACCAGGATGTAGAAGGGGAAGGCGACCACGACGTCGATGACTCGCATCACGATCATGTCCAGCCAGCCGCCGAACCACCCGGTCAGCAGGCCGAGCAGGGAGCCCATGACCAGCGGCGTCAGCACCGCCAGCACGCCGACGCGCAGGTCGACCCGCGCGCCGTAGAGCAGCCTCGCCAGAACGTCGCGGCCGAGCTCGTCGGTGCCCAGCAGATGTCCGGGCGAGCCGGGCGCCAGCCGGGCGCTCAGGAGATCCTGCTTCAGCGGGTCGGCAGAGGTGAGCAGCGGCGCGAAGATGGCGGCGAGCACGATAAGGCCGAAGATCGTCAGGCCCAGGGCCAGCGCGAGGTTCGGGCGGCCACGCTCGCGCCGCTGCCGGACCACCTCGACGGCGGGAGCGCCTGGAAGAGGCAGGGTTGTCATGACATCACCTGTCGGTTCATCCGATGCGGACGCGAGGGTCGAGGGCGGCGTGCGCGAGGTCGGTGGCCAGGTTGACGAGGACGACGAAGACGGCGAACACCAGCGTCACCCCTTGGATCACCGGCAGGTCGCGCCCCAGGATCGCGTTGTACATGAGGTAGCCGATGCCGTTGAGGGCGAAGACCTTCTCCACCGCGACCGTGGCCCCCACCAGGTAGGCGAGGTTGACGCCGAGGACCGTGACGGTCGATACGGACGCGTTGCGCAGGGCATGGCCGAAGAGCACCCGCGACCGACCCAGTCCCTTGGCCCTCGCCGTCACCACGTAGTCGCTGGCCAGCACCTCGATCAGGGATGCTCGGAGGCTTCGGATCAGGATCGGCATCTGGATCAGCGCCACCGTCATGGCCGGCAGCACGATGTGCTCGAGGTGACTGGCGAAGGAGTCACCGAAACCGGAGACGGGCAGGATCGGGAACTTCAGTCCCAGCAGGAGCACCAGCATGATGCCGACCCAGAAGGACGGCAGCCCGATGCCGACCAGCGGGATGACCCGGATCGCGCCGTCGGCCGCCCCGCCGGGACGGCTGGCCGAGATCATCGCGAGCGGCACCGTGACCACCATCGCCAGGACCACGCCCGCCACGACCAGCCACACCGTGGGCGCCAGGTTGCCGAAGACCAGGCTGGACACCGAGACGCCGCGGAACTGGTAGGAGTCCCCGAGGTCCCCTTGCAGGGCGTTGCCCAGGAACGTCAGGTACTGGTGCCACCACGGCTGGTCGAGCCCCATCTGCTCGTGCAGCGCAGCCACGGCCTCGTCGGTGACGTGGGTTCCCAGCAAGGTGACGGCCGGGTCACCCGGCACCAGCTTGACCAGGAGGAAGACCACGAGGGTGATCCCGAACAGCACCGGGACCAGCATCGCGAGGCGACGCACGATGTAGAGGACGTACTGCATGCGCGCGCGGTCAGCTCACGAGGTGAGGCTGACGACACCCATGTCGTACAGCCCGGTGGGCTTGACGTAGAACCCCTGCACGTTCGTCGCGGTGGCGTAGGGCAGCGGCTGGTAGAAGAGCGGCGCGACGAACGCGGACTCGGCCAGCACCTTCTGCAGCTCGGAGTAGATCTCCTGACGCTTGGCGGTGTCGAACTCCTGCTGGGCCTGCTTGGCCAGGTCCTGGGCCTTCGGGTCCTCGTACCCCGTGACCATCGAGTGCCCGCCACCCTCGGGAAGGACCGCGAACTGCACCAGCTCGTCCGGGTCGGCGATGTCCATCGTCCAGTAGGTGTGGCTGATCTCGTAGTCCAGGTTGGACTGCCGCTCGTGCAGGGCGCTGGGGTCCACGTTCTCGATCTCCATGGTGATCCCCAGCTCCTTGAGCGAGGACTGCAGCACCTGGGCGATCGCGGCATCCACCGCGTCGCCCGAGGCCGCCGCGTAGGTGCAGGAGAACCCGTCGGCGTACGCCGAGGCGGCCAGCGCTGCCTTCGCTTTGTCCATGTCGTAGCTCTGGCCCGGCGTGCTCTCGTCGTAGTAGGCCAACGTGGGCATGAACAGCGAGTTCGCCGCCGTGCCGTTGCCGTACAGCACCGCCTTGATCAGCGACTCACGGTCGATGGCGTGGGAGACGGCGAGGCGGACGTTCTGGTCCTTGAAGAACTCGGTCTTCTGGCACATGACCACGTAGTCGGTGCGGGTCGACGGGAACAGCGTGACGTCGACCTTGCCCGAGCCCTGGAGCTGCTCGATGGAGGAGAACGGGGGCGTCTCGTTGATCTGGACCTCCCCACCCTGGATCTGCACGTTGCGAGAGTTCGTGTCGGGAACCACGGTCCACACGACCTCGTCGAGGTAGGGCAGCTGGGTGCCCTTCTCGTCCTCGCGCCAGTAGTTCGGGTTCTTCTTCAGGGTGATGCTCTGCCCCTTCTTCCACGAGTCCCACATGAACGGGCCCGTGCCCATGGGGGCGTCGTAGTAGTCGGTCTTCGAGCGGCCGCCGTAGTCCTTCGGCACGATGCCGTTGTTGGGGCAGGCGAGGTCGGCCAGCAGCGGAGCCCACGGGTACTTGGTCTCGATGACCAGGGTGGTCGGGTCGGGGGCGCTGACCGTCTTGATCGCCGAGTTGATGAACTCCCAGCCGCCCTCGGTGCTGCGCGCCTCGTCGAGGGTGAACTTGGCGTCCTCGGAGGTCATGGGGGTGCCGTCGGCGAACTTGACGCCCTCCTTGATCTTGAGGGTCCACGTCAGCTGGTCGTCGGACTGGGTCCAGCTCTCGGCCAGCCAGGGCTCGACGGACTTGCCGTCGGTGCTGCTGATCGTCAGCGTCTCCCAGAAGTTCACGTAGACCCAGATCGAGGAGTTCGCGAACACCATCGTCTTGTCGAAGCCCTGGGCGTCCTGTGCTCGAGCGATCGTCACGCTGCCACCCGGCGTGCCCGGAGGAGCCGACGGGTTGAGGCTGCCCGCTGCACTCGGAGACGGCGAGCCCGACGACTCCGAGCCGCTGCTGCAGGCGGCGAGGAAGCTGGCGAAGCCGACCGCGCCCGCACCCATCACGCCGGCTCGGAGCATGCCGCGCCGGCTGAGGCGGTACGCCTCCATCGCGGCACGTCGCTGTCCGTTACCACTCGACTGGGAAGACACCATCACGCACTCCTGGTTCGTCGAGACGCAGATCACTCCGCTCGAGGATTCTGTATGCAGAGCACGGTACTATATGCACAATCTGCGTGACCGTCCTCAGACGTCCACGTTCCCCTTTTCGCACCGGTCCCTCCAGGCCTGCAGGCACGGCGGGGCGCTCACCACCCAGCGGCCCGCTGACCTCAGAGGTGGGCACGCCGCTCGACAGAAAGGCCGAAGATCCGGATGCAGTTCACAGTCATCGGAGCAGGAGCCATCGGGGGCACCGTGGGCGCCCATCTCGTGCGTGCCGGTCATGACGTGCTCTTCGTCGATGCCGACGAGGCGCACGTCAAGGCCATGAACGCCCAAGGACTGCACGTCTCCGGCCCGGTGAACGACTTCGTCGTGCCGGCCCGTGCCGTCACCCCCGACGGTCTCCCCGAGGTTCTCGACGGTGTCGTGCTGGTCGGGGTCAAGTCGCAGCACACCGCTGAGGCCGTGGCCCCGCTGGCCGGTCGCCTCGCCCCCGACGCCCTGGTTGTCTCGCTGCAGAACGGGCTGACGGCCGACATCATCGGACCTGTCGTCGGGTACGAGCGACTGCTGGTCTGCTTCGTCAACTTCGGCGCTGACTACCTCGCCCCCGGCGAGGTGATCCAGGGCAATGTGGGCACCTTCCGCATCGGGGAGCTCGACGGGCGCCTGACCGAACGGCTCGCCCTCCTCGCCGAGACGCTCCCGTACGCCGAGGCCACCGACAGCATCCTGGGCTACCTGTGGTCCAAGGAGGCCTACGGCGCGATGCTGTGGGCCGGGGCCGTCTCCGACCTGTCGATCGCCGACAGCCTGGAGGACCCGCGCTACCAGCCGCTCATGCTCGCGATCGCCCGCGAGGTGCTCGACCAGGCCCCGGTGACCCCGCTGCCGTTCGACGGCTTCGAGCCCGACGACCTGCCCGGCTCCCTCGAGCGACTGGTGGTCTTCAACCGCGGGAGCGCGAAGTCGCACAGCGGCATCTACCGCGACCTCGCCGTGCGGAAGCGCCCCACCGAGGTCGCCGAGGGTCTCGACCCGCTCGACGGACCGCTCACGAGCTACGTCTCGGCGCTGATCCGTGCGATCGAGCGCGGCGAGCGCAGCTGCGAGGTCGCGAACCTCGACCTGCTCGCGACGTACGAGCGGCTGGAAAGACTCGGCCGACCGCTGAACGCGGTGGTGACGGCACTGCCCGCCCCTGCCCGCGCCGCGGAGGGGCCGCTCCACGGCGTCGCCGTCGCGGTCAAGGACATCATCGCCGTCGCCGGCTCGCCGCGGGGCAACGGGAACCCCGACGACATGTCCGGCCCGGCCGAGACCGAGGACGCGCCCGTGGTCGCCCGGCTCCGCGAGGCCGGCGCCGACGTCTTCGCCCTGTCGACCCTGCTGGAGTACGCCGCGGGCGCGCCGCACCCCGACCTGCCGGAGGCCCGCAACCCGGTGAATCCCGACCGGACGGCGGGCGGATCGAGCGGCGGGTCGGCGGCCCTCGTCGGAGCCGGCGTGTGCCCGGCGGCGTTGGGCACCGACACCGGCGGATCCATCCGGATCCCGGCCGCCTACTGCGGCGTCGTCGGGTTCAAGCCGACGTACGGCCTGGTCAGCGCCGACGGGGTCGTGCCCCTCTCCCCCACGCTCGACCACGTGGGCGTGCTGGCCGCGAGCGTGGCCGACTGTCTCGAGGTGATGGCGGCGGTCGCCGACCTCCCCCGGGTGCCCGCCACCACGGAGGGGCCGGTGCGCCTCGGCGTCCTCGAGCAGCAGCTCGCCGATCCGCGGCTCGACCCCGAGATCGCCCAGATCACCCGTGCTGCGCTGGAGAGGCTCGCGTCCGCCGGGATGGAGCTCACGCCACGAAACGCGACCCCGCTCACCGAGATCGGCGCGCTCCTCGAGCCGATCCTGCTGGTCGAGGCCTGGGAGGTGCACCGGGACGCCATGAGCAACCGACCGGAGCACTACGGTGAGCCGACCCGCCGCCTGTTCGCCATGGCGGGCCGGACCGACCCACAGGTCCTGCCGGAGGCGCTGGCCCGGCGCGAGCTGCTCCAGCCGGCCGCGACCGACGTGTGCACCGGGGTCGACGCGCTGATCGGGCCGGTCGTGCCCTACGCCGCCCCGCAGCTCACGCCGCCGATCGACACCCCGGAGGGCGAGATCGAGGGCATCTTCACCGGTCCCTACAACGTCACCGGGCAGCCCGCGATCAGCATCCCGTGCGGGGTCACCGCTGCCGGCCTCCCGGTCGCGGTCCAGCTGGCGGCCCCCGTCGGCGGCGACGCGGCGCTGCTGCGGGTGGCCGCGGCGGTCGAAGCAGCGCTCCGGCCCTGAAACCCCGCCCCACCCCACGATCGAGAGGAACCCTCCCATGCGCGCTGCCCTCTACCTCGATGCCGGCGACGTCGTCGTCGACGACGTCCCCGACCCCGGGTCGAGCGGCCGACCGACGCCGTGGTCCGCGTGGTGCGGTCCTGCGTGTGCGGGTCTGACCTGTGGGCCTACCGGGACACCTTCAAGCGGGACCCCCGGTCGCGTCTCGGCCACGAGTTCGTCGGCGTGGTGGAGGAGGTCGGCTCGGAGGTGAGCGGCTCGAGGGTCGGCGACCTGGTCGTCGCCCCGTTCAGCTACGGCTGCGGCACCTGCTGGTGGTGCCTGCAGGGCCTTCCGACCTCGTGCCCCGACTCGGGCACGTGGGGCGCCCGTGGCGACGACGGTGGCCAGGGCGAGGCTCTCCGGGTCCCGTTCGCCGACGCCAACCTGGTGGTGGCGCCCGGCGGCGCCGCGGCGTACGACGACACCGGGCTGCTCAACCTGCTCGCCCTGTCCGACGTGATGGCCACGGGCCTGCACGGAGCGGTCATGGCCGGAGTGACCGAGGGCTCCACCGTGGTGGTCGTCGGCGACGGGGCTGTCGGGCTGTGCGCCGTGCTGGGCGCCGTCGAGGTCCTCGGGGCCGAGCGCGTCATCCTGCTGAGTCGCAACCCGGCCCGCCAGGCGGTCGGCCGGCTGTTCGGGGCCGCCGAGGTGGTCGCGGCCCGGGGCGAGGATGCCAAGCAGGCCGTGCTGGACCTGACGGACGGCCACGGGGCGCCTGCCGTGGTCGAGGCCGTGGGCAGCCCCGGCGCCTGGCAGACCGCGATCGACACGGTGTGCGACGGCGGGCAGATCGGCGCCGTCGGCGTCCCGCACACCGCGCCCACGATCGCCACCATGCCGCTGCTGGCCCGCAACCTCGGGGTCCGGGTCGGTATCGCGCCGGTGCGCCGCTACCTGCCGGACCTGCTCGACCGGGTCGTCGCGGGCACTCTCGCACCGGCGCCGGTCTTCGACCTGACGCTGTCCCTGGAGCAGACGCCCGAGGCCTACGCCGCCATGGACCGCCGAGAGGCGATCAAGGTCGCGCTCGCCCCCTGATCCCTGACGCCCCGGCGGGACGGCCCAGCCGGGCTCGCCTCAGGCGGGCCAGATCTCGCGCAGCGCGCGCAGGATGTTGCCGCCCACCACGGCCTGGATCTCGTCGTCCGTGTAGCCGTGCTTGACGAGCCAGCCGATGATGTTGCGGAAGCACTCCTCGGGGCTCTCCAACCCGGCGACGTACGGGACGCGGGGATGCTCCGGCGCCGAGTCGGTCGCCCCGGCGAGCAGGTGGGCGAACTGCCGGTGCAGTCCGACATGGTCGACGAAGAGCGTGTCCGGGCCGAACGCCACGTGGTCGAGGCCCACGAGCTCCGCGCAGTACTCGAAGTGGTCCATGACCGACTCAAGCGAGTGCTCCCGGTGGGCGGTGGAGATGGTGGTGTGCGGGGCGGCGGAGATGCCGATGACGCCGCCGGTGTCGGCCACCGCCCGGAGGACCGGGTCTCCCTTCAGTCGCGGGATGTCCCAGAGCGCACGCGCGCCCGCATGGGTCATGAACACCGGTGCCGTGCTGGCGGCGCAGGTCTCGATGCCGGTCCGGTCGTTCGAGTGGGACACGTCGACCGCGAGGCCCACCGCGTTCATGCGGGCGACCGCGCGACGACCGAACCCGGTCAGTCCTCCGTCCGGGCCGTCCACGAGTCCGGCGCCCAGGGCGTTGGAGTCGCTGTAGGCGATCCCGATCTGACGCAGCCCGAGCCCGAACAGCACGTCGAGCCGGTCGAGCTCGTTCTCGATCGGCGTGGCGGCCTCGAGCCCGAAGACCAGCGCCACGGTGCCGTTCGCGTGCGCTCGGAGGATGTCGTCGACGCTCCGCGCGACCACGACGTCGTGCTGGTGCGCGAGGTCGGCCTGGCGCATGCCGAGGTCGGTCACGACGTCGTCCCAGCGCCACGGCGCGTGCCCGCTGACGCAGGCGGTGCCGTCCATCATGTTGTCGAAGACCGCGGTCATCCCCGAGCGGCGCAGCCCCTCGAAGGCGGTGCGCTGCCGCCCGGTCCGGTTGTACGCCGGGATCTGGGCCACATCCTTGGGGAACACCACCGGGTGGTCGTGGAGGCTGATCACGAGGGACTCCCGGAGCAGCCGCTCGGCACGACGGGCCTGCTGCTCGTCGAGCCCCAGCGGGTACGGCGGAACCCGGTCGAGCTCCGCGTCCAGCTCGAACTCGGGGATCTCGCCCTCGGGCAGGTAGCCGTAGGAGGCGTAGCTCACGGTGCGGTCCCGAGCCGGTGCTCACCCTCGGCCAGCAGCCGGAGCAGGGCCTCCCACGCCCGCATGCCCTCGCGCAGCCGGCGCAGCCGCATGAACTCGTTCGGGGCGTGGTGGAACTCGTCGGCGAACGCGAAGGAGAAGAACAGCGTCTTGGCGCCGAGCACCTCCTCGAACAGTGTCGTCGCAGGCAGCGTGCCGCCGATGCGCGCGAGCAGGACCGGCTCACCGGGGTAGACGACCTCCAGGGCAGCCCGAGCGGCCCGGATCGCCGGGTGGTCGGCCGGGATCGTGTACGCCGGGACCGGACCGGGCTCGTGAGTCGTCGTGACCCTGACCCCGGCGGGAGTGTGGGCGTGCACGTGGCGCTGGACCGCGTCGTACACCGCCAGCGGGTCCTGCCCCGGGACGAGCCGGCAGGTCACGTGGGCGGAGGCGACCCGAGGGATCACCGTGTAGGCACCACCGCCGGTGATGCCGTTGACCTCGAGGGTCGGGCGCGTCCACAGCCGGGCCAGGGTGGAGAGCCCGGGCTCACCCACCAGCTCGTCGACGCCGAGGTCGGTCCGGTAGGCCTCCTCGTCGAAGGCCACGGCGGCGATCTCGGCGAGCTCGCCGTCCGACGTCGGTGCGATGCCGTCCTCGAAGCCCGCCACCGCTATCCGGCCGTCGGAGTGGTGGAGCGAGGCGAGGATCTCGGCCAGGGCGTGGATCGGGTTGGCGACCGTCCCGCCGTAGCGGCCCGAGTGCAGGTCGCGGTCGGCGCCGGTCACCTCGATGTCCAGCGCCAGCAGGCCCTTCGACGCCGTCGACAGCGACGGCTCGTCGGGGCGCCACATCGCGCCGTCCGCGGAGATCACGAGGTCGGCGGCCAGCGCGTCGGGATGGGCTTCGACGTACGACGCCAGGTGCGGGCTGCCGATCTCCTCCTCTCCCTCGAAGAGGAAGCGCACGTTGAGCGGCAGCGCGCCCTCCTGGCCAAGGAACTGGCGGCAGGTCTCGACGGCGAGGTACGTCGGCCCCTTGTCGTCGGTCGCGCCGCGACCACGCAGCCGCTCCTCGCCGGAGTCCGGGTCTGTGTAGCGGGTCATCTCGAACGGCGGCGTCACCCACTCCTCGAGGGCACCGGTGGGCTGCACGTCGTAGTGGCCGTAGACGAGCACGGTCGGCGCGCCCGGCCTTCCGAGCCAGGCGCCCACGACGGCCGGATGCCCCCCGGTCTCGACGATCTGCGGGTCCGCGAAGTCGATCTTCTCGGCGATCCACTCCGCTGCGCGACGCATCGTGGAGGCGTCCGCGTCACGGCTCACGGAGGGAATCGCGACGTACTCGGTCAGCTCGGCGACGTAGCGCTCGTCGTCCGGCTCGAAGTTCAGTAGCTGCTCGGCTGTCTCGGTCACGGTGTCCTCCAGCT
Organism: Nocardioides sp. LHG3406-4; assembly: GCF_049897745.1. Lineage (NCBI taxonomy): Bacteria > Bacillati > Actinomycetota > Actinomycetes > Propionibacteriales > Nocardioidaceae > Nocardioides > Nocardioides sp. LHG3406-4. The sequence continues at coordinate 190,044 of NZ_JAFCWV010000003.1, read as the reverse complement.
CAGAACATCGCCGAGCCGCCGTCGACCGACAGCACCTGGCCGCTCACCCAGTCGGCCAGCTCGGAGGTGAAGAACCGGACGCCGTTGGCGATGTCGAGCGCTCGACCGGTGCGGCGGAGGGCGATGCCCTGGACCAGGGCGTCCTGGCCCTCGGGGCCGTAGCTCTCCCACTGCCTCTGGGTCGTGGGGTTGGAGAGAACGAAACCCGGCGCGATGCAGTTGACCGTGACCCCGTAGGGCCCCAGCTCGTGTGCCATCTGCCGGGTGAAGCCGATCTGTCCCGCCTTGGCGCTGGTGTAGGCCTGGACGCCGGTGAGACTCACGGAGCGGCCGGCGCCGGAGGAGATGTTGACGATCCGGCCCCAGCCGGCCTGCTTCATCCCGGGCGCGACGGCGCGCGTCATGAGGAACGTCGAGGTCAGGTTGGCGTCGACCACGGCGGCCCAGGCCTCGTCGGTGATCTCCTCGATCGGGTGGTGGACCTGGCCGACGACACCGCCCGCGCAGTTGACCAGCACGTCGACGAGGCCGAGCTCGGCCAGGTACGCCGAGACCGCTGCGGAGTCGGTGACGTCGCACTCGGCCTTGTCGACGCCGTGCACCGTGGCGCCCTCCTCGGCGAGCACCTCGGCGATCGCGGCGCCGATGCCGTTGGCCGTGCCGGTGACGACCGCGGTCTTGCCGGACAGCCCAGCCCCGATCACCGGAACGCCCACCCATCGGTCAGCAGCTCTCGCACCTCGTCCACTCCCGTCCTCCAGATCTCGTCCATGACGTCGTCGCCGAGTGCGTACGACCCACCGAAGCTGCCGTCCTCGCTGAGCTCGCGGATGTCCGCCGGGTTCGCCTGCCCGACGACGTCTCGGGAGAGCACGGGCTTCCCGCCCGCCGGCATCTCGACTCCCGGCAGCCGGGTCCAGGGGAAGTTCTCGAACCAGCCGCCGTGCGTCGGGTCGTGCTCCTTGCTCTCCGCGAGCGCGGCGACGCGGGGCGCGGCGTACCAGCTGGTGAAGACGACCTGGACGCGGTGCTCCCGCGGCTGCGCGATCCACTCGCGGGCGAGGTTCATCGCCGGGGTGTTGCCGCCGTGGCCGTTGACGATGGCGAACCGCCGGAACCCCTGGCCCGCCAGGGTGTCGAGCAGGTCGCGGATGACCGCGAGGAAGGTCTCGGTGCGCAGGGTGAGGCTGCCCGGGAAGGCGGTGAAGTACGGCGCCAGGCCGAACGGCAGCACGGGCAGCACCGGGATGCCCAGCGGCTCGGCCGCCTCGATCGCGACGCGCTCGGCGAGGATGGCGTCGGTCCCGAGCGAGAGGTAGCCGTGCTGCTCGGTCGAGCCGATGGGCAGCACCACCCGGTCGTCGGTCTCGAGGTAGGCCTCGACCGCTTGCCAGTTCATGTCGTGCAGACGCACGCGCGCCTCCTTGGGGCCTCGGGGTGTTCGTCCGTGGACGACGGTCAGGTCAGGGCGAGCCCCATGAGCAGGCCGCCGGCGACCACCGCCGGACTGCTGGTGATGAAGAGGGGCACGCCGGCCTGGGGTGCCCGGATCTCGGTCGGCGCCCCGCCGAGCACGGGTGCGACGGTGCCGATCAGCGCACCGGCGGGCACGTCCTCGCCGGTCTGGACTGCGGGCTCCCACCATCCCTCGGCCTCGGTGGAGAGCCACAGCCAGCCCTCGTGCTCGGCCGGGGCCGGGAACTGCGTCGCCGGCTCTCCGGTCATGCCGAGGTGGCACAGGATGTTGCGCAGGCCGCGGAGATGGCGCTCGACGGCGGCCCGGTCCAGGATCCCGCACTGGCCCGACTCGGCCGTGATCGCGGGGATGCCCAGGTCGGCCGCGACCGCCGACGTGCTCCCCCCGACCGTCCGCCCGGCCGCGGCCTGCCGGACGACGTGTCCGAGACCGTAGGCGAGCGCGAGGGCCCGGGCCTGCTCGGAGACCGGCGACTCGTCGTAGAGGGCGAAGGGCTCCAGCGCCTCGGGCAGGTCGCCCGCATGCAGGTCGAGGAAGTAGTCGGAGCCCTTGATGAACCGCTCGGTCACGGCTGCCGCGATCCGCTCGGAGGCGGTGCCGGCGGCGTCACCGGGGAAGCTGCGGTTGAGGTTCTTCCCGTCGAGCGGCACCACGAAGGGCGACCGTGCCCAGAAGGCCGGGAGGTTGACCACGGGCACGACCGTCAGTCGCCCGTGGAGCGACTCCGCGTCCACCGTCGCGGCCAGCTCTCGGGCGGCTGCGATGGAGGTGTACTCCGTGCCGTGCACTCCGGCGATGACCGTCAGGTGCGGCCCGTCGCCGGCGCGGCCCTCCACCTCGACGTACGGGATCGTCAGCGGCGCGGCGGCGCCGAGGTCGACGGTCAGCTCTTCAACAGGCACGGTTCCTCCTGGTCCTCGCGGACGGTCACTTCCCGGTGGGCAGCTTGGTGAGCACGGAGAGCAGCTCCTCGCGGCTCCACTGGAGCAGCTCGGTCGTGGCTTGGAACGCCTTCTCGGGGTCGCGCTTGCGCAGGGCGGCCTGGATCTTGCCGTTGCGGCGCAGTGACTGCTGGCTGTACTGGCCGGAGTGGCGCACCAGCAGGGCCCAGTAGCGCAGCGAGCTGCGCCACGTCGACTCGGCGTAGCCGAAGAGGAGCCGGTTGGGGCACGCGTCGAACAGCTGCCGGTTGTAGTTGGTCAGGGCGGCGACGTAGGCCTCGGAGTCGGCGCCCTCCGCGGCCGCCGTCATGTCCCCGAACGACTCCTCCAGGCGGGCGAGCGTGCCGTCGTCGATGCTCCGCGCCACCTCTTGGATGCATGCCGGCTCGATGAGGAGACGGCAGACGTACAGGTCGGCGGCGTGCTCGGCATCGAGCTCGGCGACGAAGGCCCCGCGTCGCGGCTCGACGACGATCAGCCCCTGGGCGGAGAGCGACCGCAGCGCCTCGCGCACCGGGGAACGGCTGATGCCCATCTGCTCGGCCAGCGCGCCCTCGGCGAGCTTCTCCCCGGGCTTGATCCGTCCCTCGATGATCTGAGTCGCGATCCAGTCCTGGGCGATACTCGCGAGCGACGAGTGCTGCGCGGCCACGCTGGGCAGCACGCCCTCTGCCCCACGATTCTCGGTCATGCGCCCTCCGTCCTTGCGGTACGCGGATCGTACTCAGTACTTTGCATACTACCTACAGCCCGGAAGGGCCGCCACCGCTCCGCTCGGGCCGGAGCAGATCCCTCAGACCGGGAGCGTCCAGCCACATGCACGTCGAACTCGACCGCCCGGCCGCCGAGCGGCTCGCGAGCGGTTTCCTGGCCGGGCTGCACCAGCGCGGCATCGGGTCCGGCGCCATGGTGGCGTTCTCCTCGCCCAACTCCCCCGAGCTCCTCGCCGCCGTCTTCGCCTGTCTCCGGGCGCGCGTCGCGCCGGTCGTGCTCAGCGCGTCGCTCACGTCCTTCGAGCGCCACGACATGCTGCGCGACCTCCCGATCGCCCTGGTCGTCGACGACGAGTCGTGCACATCGCTGGCTCGGACGCCGGTGAGTGCGTCGACTCCGAGGATGGACGACTCCTTCGCGTGCCGGCCCCTGCACTTCACCTCCGGCACGTCCGGTCGCCCCAAGGCGGTCTGGAGTGGCTGGCTGGACGCGTCGGCGTCGGCCGCGGCGACCGACGAGGAGCGCGCCGTCTGGGGGTTCGAGCCGACGGACCGTCATCTCGTCAACGCGCCGCTGAGCCACTCCGCACCCTTGCGCTTCGCGCTCAACACGCTCCTGCACGGCGGCACCGTCCTGCTCCCGCGGCGCTTCGACACCGGCGAGACGAGCGGCCTCCTGAGCGACGCCGGCGTCACGACCACCTTCATGGCCCCTGCGCACCTCCAGCGAGTCCTGGCCCAGGCGCCGCCCCGCGACCACTCACTCCGACTGCTGGCGCACGCCGGCTCGGCCTGCCCGACCTGGGTGAAGCACGCGGCGATCGACCGCTTCGGGGCGTCTGTCGTCACCGAGTTCTACGGCTCCACCGAGGGCCAGTTCACGGTGTGCGCCTCGCACGAGTGGCTCGAGCGGCCGGGCACGGTCGGACGGGCCAGGCCCGGCCGCGAGCTCAAGACCGTCGACGACCAGATCTGGTGCCGCACTCCGCTGCACGCGCGCTTCGAGTACTGGGGCGACCCCGACAAGACCGCGGCCGCCTGGGACGGTGACTGGTTCACCGTCGGCGACCTGGGCCGTATCGACGCGGACGGCTACCTCTACCTGGAGGGCCGCCGCGGAGACCTCGTCATCACCGGGGGCGTCAACGTCTACCCCGCGGAGGTCGAGCGGGTCCTCGGAGAGCTCACCGGCGTGGACAAGGTCTGCGTCGTCGGCGTGGACGACGAGCGCTGGGGTCAACGGGTGTGCGCAGCACTGACCGGGGAGGTGACCGACGCCGAGGTCCGCGCGTACGCCGAGGCGCACCTGGCGCCGTACAAGCGACCCAAGACCGTGCTCGTCGCCGACGCCCTCCCACTGACCCACTCCGGGAAGGTCGACCGCCTCAAGGTCGCGGCGCTGCTCGCGGCTGTTGCCTGAATGACGACCATCCCGCTCGAGTCGGCCGGCGCAGGCCGCGATCACCCGAGGGGCGGCCCCGGTGAGGACCGCTCCGGCGGTGGACCGCAGTGTGCTCAGCCCGTCGCGGCGTCGTCGAGGCACATGATGTTGCCCTCGCTGTCCTTGAACCAGGCGGCGCTGCCCATCCCCTCCATCCTGGCGACGTCGCCGTCCCAGGTCACGTCGGGCATGTCGTAGTGCTCGAACTCGATGCCCTTCGACTTGAGCCCTCGCACCTCCTCGGCGACATCGCTGACATGCCACTGAGCGATGGTGTGGCCGGCCAGGCCGGCGTACTCGGTCTCGTAGAGGAAGAAGGTCGTCCCGCCGCTGGTGGTGTAGACGAGCCCTGCCGGGTTCTCGTCCGCGGGCGTGAGGCCGAGCTTGTCGGCGTAGAAGCGTCGCGCCCGGTCGATGTCCGAGGCCGGGACGTTGGCGGTGACCTTGCTGTCGTTCAGCATGGCTGCTCCTTAGGGTCGGGAAGTGCCCGAGCCGCTTCCCTTGCAACGTAGTCCCGCCGAGGCGCTGTGACTACGTCTGCCGACGGGGCAGGCCGAGGAGGCGGAGCGCCGCACGACGGACCCACAGGGTCGATCAGGGATGCGGACGGTGGGGTGGGTTTCCGAGACGACCCCCGGGGCCTTCCCCACGACCCGGGGGCCTGCGAGCGCTCACCCCCCACGGCTGGGACCCGCCACGGCCCAGTACCCGCTCAGCGGGCCGGCATTCGCTGGTCTAGTCCCCTCAGGACGCATCACCCTGACCCGACCCTGACCCAGGAGAGCAGCAGCGACCCCCGGAGTCTTCTCCGGGGGCCGCTGCTGATGTGGTTGTCGCTACGGGCTCAGCCGAGCTGCTTGCGGATGGCGCGGTAGGCCGCCACCTGGGCCTTGAGCTTGATCTTCTTGGTGCCGTGGGCCTTCTTGATCTTCTTGGTGAGCTTCTTGATCTTCACGGCGACCTTCGCCTGCACCGCGGCGGGGACGACGTCCTGGAAGACCGTGTTGTCCTTGACGACGGTGTTGTCCCTGACGATGGTGTTGTCCCTGACGATGGTGTTGTCCCTGACGACCGTCTCGGTCTTCGTCACCACGTCCATCGGCGCGAAGATCGGCGAGACGTCTTCCGGGTTGCGGAAGAGGCTGAACAGGTCCTGGATGGAGCCGATCGGAGCCGTCCAGGCCCCCAGCTCGGGGCCGATGCCGTCGACGTTGCCGCGATCGACGGCCGGGTTCGGGCCCGAGGTGTCGTCGTTGGCGCGGATGTTCTTGACCTGGAGGCCCTTGTCGTTCACCGTGACCTCGATGTAGGTCTGGACGTGTTCCTGGTTCTCCACGGAGTTGGCCCAGTGCCGGACATGCGTCTTGGTGGTGTCATCGCTCTGGACCGACTGCGGTCCGCCGATCTTGGTGTCGGGCCCGTAGCCAGCCTCGGTCGCGTCGGGCTCGGTCAGGTCGTAGTACTTCGAGCCGGAGGCCGAGTTGGCGGTCACGTAGACGACGCCGCCCTCCTTGGCTACGACCGTGGGCTGGCCGGGCTGCTCGTTGGGGTCGGCCTTGACGGCATCCGAGCCGAGCGCCGTACCCCTGAGGGCGTAGGAGCGTGAGTAGGAGTGGTCGTGGCCCTGCAGGACCAGGTCGACGCCAAGGTCGGAGAACGCCTTGGTGAAGTCGCCACGACGAAGCTGGTTGTCACCGTCGTTGGCGTGGTCGGCCGGCGAGTAGATCGCGTGGTGGTAGACGAGCACGACGTGCTTGATGGCGGCGTCCTTCTGCTCCTGGATCGTCTTCGTGACGAAGGCGACGTGAGCCGGGTCGCTGCCGTTGGTGGGCGAGTAGGCGTTGGAGTTCAGGTCGATGAACAGCATGCCCTTCCACTTGTACCAGTAGTCGCCGCCCGACAGGGTCGCCTTGTTCGCGGCGTTGGTGTACAGCGCGTCGCTGCGGTCGAGCGTGTCGGGCAGGGCGAAGTGCTGCTCGTAGGCGTAGCCGGAGACGTCGTGGTTGCCGATGGTGGCTGCCCACGGGATCGAGCGCAGCTGGTCGGGCTGGAGGAAGTTGTCCCACTCGGTCTCGTTGTTCGCGGTGTTGACCTGGTCACCGCCGGAGACGTAGAGCTCCGCCTTCGGGCTCTGCTTCTGGGTCTGGTCCATGGTCCACTCCCAGCCATCGCCGTCGGCCTCCGGGTCACCGGAGGCGCCGATCTGCGGGTCGCCGAAGAAGAGGAACTGGAAGTCGCCGTTGCCGAACGTGCCGGTCTTGAAGGAGTACTCGTCCGAGACGTTCGACGACGAGCCCTTCTCGGCCACGCGGTAGTGGTAGGTGGTGTTCTCCTTGAGACCGCTCAGCGTCACCTTGCCGTTGAAGCTGGTGAGCGCGAGGCCGGTCTTGGCGTCCTTCGTGGTGTTCTGCTCGACCGTCGCCGGGATGACGACCTTGTCCGAGAAGTCGGCCTTGGTCGCCAGCTCGACGGCCTCTCCGGCCGCCGGGTCGGTGGCGGAGTACCACGCCACGCTGCGCGAGGTCTCGTCGTCACCGACTCCCAGGACGATGCTGCTGACGGAGAAGGCGGCCGGATCGGCACCGTTGGCAGACACGGTCACACCGGCGCCCACGACCGCGCCGACGGTCAGCGACGCAGTCGCCACTGCTGCGCCGACACGGCGACGGGTGATTTTGAACGTCATGTAAGTGAGTTCCCTTTCGGATCCAAGGAAGAGGCGGGTTTCATCGGTTCACCATTTCGACGTCCAGCGACCGGCTGGTGAATAGAACGCGTGCTCTCAGGTGGGGTTGAGGAAACACTCAGCCTGAAGCGAGTCGCTGGACGAACCAGACGAGTCCGAAGACCGTGACGACTGCGGCGATCGCACCTGTCACGAACAGGCCGGCGGTCGGCGCCTTGCGCCGCAGCAGTGCCATCAGCGGGAAGAGCAGGACGATGAGCCCGAGCTGGACGGCCTCGATGCCGAGGTTGAAGACGATCAGCGACCAGAGCAGCGTCCACGACCAGGCCTGCTGGATCCCGAGCGCGCCCGCGAACCCCAGTCCGTGGATGAGGCCGAAGCAGAAGACCACCGCCAGGCGGCTCCAGCCGGCGCGGTCGAGCGCGAAGTGGCTGGTGCCGATGACGTCGAGGTCGGTCGCGTGCTCGCGCTTGCGCCACAACCGCCACAGGTGCCAGCCGGCCACGACGGCGATCGACAAGGCGATGGTCGGCTCGACGACACGGGCCGAGACGGTGACGATGCCGAGGGCGGCCAGGAGGAGCGTCACCGAGTGCGCCAGCGTGAAGGTCGTCGCGGCCAGCACGATCTCCCGCAGGCGACGCGACCCGGCGATCAGGGCGAGCAGGAAGAGGATGTGGTCGATGCCGGTGAGCAGGTGCTCGCAGCCCAGCTTGAAGAACTCCCAGAACCTCTCGGCCGTCGACTGGTCGGTCGAGAACGACGTCTGCGAGGCGTCGAGCGCCGCGCTGCCGTCGACGAAGTCCAGGTCGTAGGTGACGACCGTCTTCGTCCCCGTGACATAGCCCTCGTCGTCCGGGAAGAGCGTGCTGTGGACCTGGTGGGCCTGCGCGTCGTCGGGGCACTGGTAGTCCAAGACGGCGCGGAGGTACGGCACGTCGCGCATCTCGACCGTGAAATGCCCGTCCTGGGATGGCGTGCAGGCCGCGCCGTCGACGCTGACGCCGAACCGATCGTCGACGTAGGCCAGCACCGAGGCCGCATGGTCGTTCGCCGCCTTCGTCATTCCCGGGAAGTCAGCCGTCTCCCAGGCCGGCTGGCCCGACTTCACCAGCAGGTCGTCCTGCTGGGTGTCGCCGACCGAGTAGAGCAGCAGGTCGTACTCGAGCCCCAGCTCGACGCGGACGTGCCCTTGCGACGGAGCGGTGAGGTCGGCGTACACGACCGAGGAGAACCCGTGCGCCTCGGCTCGCGAGAGCGGCAGGAGGATCAGCAGCAGGACGGCACAGGACACGAGCAACGCACAGATTCTTCGCATGGCAAGGCGGAGAGTGTCGGCAACAGATGAACGAACGGCGACGCGCTGGCGAACACATCAGCAGAGGTGGCGATCGCTTTGGAATCGTTCCGATCCGTCAGGTAGATATGACCTCGCCACGTCCCACTTCTGAGAGGCCCCCTGTGTCCCCCCGCGTTATCGGCCTCGCCACAGCCGCCGTTGCCCTGCTAACCGTGTCAGCCTGCTCGTCGAGCTCGGCCGAGGAGTCGGTCACGCCGCCGTCGCTGTCGGCCTCGTCGGCCAGCCCGTCAGCGAGCCCCGCAGCGTCGCCCTCCCCGTCGCCCATGGGCGCCGACGGCGGACCCGTCGTGCCATCGCCTGGGACCGGCACCCTTCGCCCCGGGTTCGTCACCCCGACGGCGCCTCCGCCCCCGGGCGGCACGATGACCCCCAGCCCGAAGTCCTGGTCCAGCGTCACCGTCCCTGCTGGCTACACGGTCGCTCTCCTGTCGACCGACGACTCAATGGCTGCGCGTCATCTCACCGATGCCGTGAAGGCCTGGGCTAGGACCACCGGCGTCCACCTCACGCTGGTGCCCGCGCACGATCCGAGGAACTACCTCGCGTCCATCGAGAAGGCGATCGAGGTCCACGCAGATCTGGTGGTCAGCGCCGGCGACCCCCTCGCCGACCCACTGGCCCTGGTCACCGCGAGCTGGCCGGACCAGAAGTTCCTCCTCCTCGGTGCCGAGCTGGCGGAGCCGACGTTCAACGTCACGGCAGCGGTATGGAAGGGCACGACGGCCCGAGGCGGCGGCAGCGGCGCCGGGAACGCCTGGAAACACGACCCGGCGACGTTCACCGTAGAGCGCGCACGTCGGGCACTTGATGCCGGCGTCGCCGCGGTGCTGCGCGGCTACGCGGGCTTCGTCGTCCAGGTCGACTGAGCAAGGCCGGCCGCGGCCACGCCTCTTCTGCTCCGAACGCACCGCCGCCCCGGCTCGAGAGCCGGGGCGGCGGGCTTGCCGGTCGGGTCAGTGCTTGACCTTGACCGCCCTGCTGGTCACTGTGGTGGGGGTCCAGTCACCGAGGGTGCCGGTGACTCGAACGGTGACCTTCTTGCCCTTCATGCTCTTCTTGAGCTTGAGCTTGGCCCCGTGCCCGACGACATGGCCGTTCACCAGCCACACGTAGCTGAACCGCGTGCCTGCGGTCCAGGCTCCGGCGTGCAGGCTCACCGACAGGGTCTTGCGCACCTTCGCCTTGGCCTTGATCTGCACCGCGTGCGCCACGACTGCGGGATGCGGAGGGGACTGGTCCGTCCCCGTCCCCGTCCCCGTCCCCGTCCCCGTCGCCGGGCCGGTGCCACCCACCGAGGTGTCGCGCACAGGGTCGGTCGCCGGGATGACGATCGCCGGGAGGACTGTCGCTCTGTCGGAGGCCCGCGAGAAGCTCGACCTGCCGTTCACGTTCGCGGCCGCCACATAGGCCGAGAAGTCGCCGGGGGCGAGGTCGCCGAAGGTGTGGCTCCTCTCCGTGCCTGCGACCTCCACCTCGGTGCCATCGCTCAGCTGCACCGTGTACCGGGTGATCGTCGAGCCACCGTCGTCAGGCGCCTCCCAGCTGATCGTGACCGCCCGGCCGACGACCGAGATGCCGGGCTTGGCGGGGACGTCGGGCTTGCTGCTCGCGATCGGGACGTCCGTCGCATACTCACCCGCCTGCGAAGCGCCGAAGGCGTTGAGCGCCTTCACGCTCGCCCGGTACTGACGGCCGCGCCTGAGGCCCGTGAACGTGTACGACGTGGTGTCGGCGTCGACGGTCGCCGACTCCTCACCGGTGAGCTGCACCTGATAGCCGATGACCGGAGAGTTGCCGTCGTAGGTCGGAGCGGCCCACGACACGCTGATGCTCTGGCCGGACGCCGTCGCCGAGACGGCCTGTGGAGCGTCGGGCGTCGAGGACGCCTTCAGCTCGAGGGCGTCGATCGCCGTCTCGAGGCTGGTCGCCTGGCCGGCGTACGCCTCGTCGGTGGCGGTTCCAGCCGCGAGCATCGCCGTCGACGACGCCAGGACCGCCCTCAGGGCATCGGCCGTGGCCTTGGTGTAGCGGTCGAGGTCCAGCGCCTCGGCGTCCGTCACCGCAGCCACGAGCGACCGCTGGGCCCGCGGTGCCAGCTGGCCGGCAGCGAGCTGCAGGTTGCGCAGCGCACTGGTGACGCCCGAGGCGACGGCGGTCTGGTCGGCGAGGACCTCGTCGGCGGTGGTCATCGCCTCGGAGAACGTCCGGAAGTCGACCCCGACGTAGCGGTCTGCGTCGGCCAGCTCGGGCTGGTACCGGTCGTACAGCTCCTGCAGCCCGGTCTTGTCGACCCCGTAGTTGAACGTGAATGAGTCGAGATTCGCCACGAACGGGTGGTTGGCGTCCGGAACGTCCGTGTGCAGGACGAGGACCACCTTGTGCACCCCGCTGATGGCGGTCGGGAGGGCCACCTTGGTCGTGCCCGCGTTGGACCATCCCGAGCCGGTCACCGGGAGCGGGACCGTGACCACCGGGTCTCCGACCGCCGCGTCGAGGTAGACGTCGATCCGCGAGTTGTTGCCGCAGCGCGAGGAGTTGTTGACGTAGTGCACGGACATCGACGTCGCCGTGTCCGCGAACGCCAGGTCGTCGTACTCGAGCACGTTGCCGTCGTGGCTTCCACCGACGTCGGTGCCGGAGGTGCCGTCGCTCCAGTTGCTGAACGCCTCGGTCTTGAGCTCCGCGCCGGTCCAGGCGGTCCGGTCCTCGAACTCGACCTTGAGGCCGTCGGACGGCTCCACGTCGGGAACGACGAACGTGAGGTTCCCGATGTTGCCCACGTAGGGCTGCGCGGCGGTGTACGTGCCGTGCAGGACGACGTAGACGTCGTGCGTGCCGGTGATTCCGGCGGGCAGGTCCACCGTGGCGGTCCCGTCGAGGTTCCATGCGTTGCCGGTGGCCGGCAGCGGCACGTTGACCAGCTTGGTGCCATCGCGCGAGTCGAGGTAGACGTCGATGTTCGCGTCGGCGGCCACCCGGCTGGAGTTGTTGATGTAGTGCACCGACAGCTGGTCCGGCGACTGCGAGAGGTCGACACCCGACCAACGCACCCAGTCACCGTTGTGGGTGTTGGCGATGGCGGTGAAGCTGCCCGCGGAGCCGGTGTCGGTCTCGGTCTTCATCGTGTTGCTGCCGACGCTGACGCCGTCACCGCCCCATTCGGCTCGTCCCTCAGGTGTGAGCACCGTGTCGTTGTCGACGTCTGCTGGAGCGCCGGACTCGGCGAACTGCATGAAGTCGACGTTGGCGACCCAGTGAGCCCTCCCGTCGGTGGACGAGCCGGTGAAGACGAAGTAGATCGTCGCCGGCGCGGCCTCCAGCAGCGCCTGCACGTTCGTCAGGTCAGCGGTCGCGGTGGCGTAGGTGCCGAAGGTGGACGCTGTCGGAGGGATCGCGACGGTCGCCAGCAGCGGGCCGTCGACCGCACCGAGGTGGACCTGGACGGCAGCGTTGTCGTAGCCGTCCGCGGAGGCACCCGAGTAGCGCACCTGGACCTGGTCCGGGACCTGGTCGTCACCGAAGGTGACGCCGTTGAACGCGATCCACGAGCCCGGCCGGACGCCACCGAGGCCGCCGGGCTCGTCGTGCAGGTCCGAGCCCCCCGACCAGGAGTCGTGCTCCTCGGCCTCCAGCCTGCGGTAGCCACCCAGGCTCAGCGCGAGGCCGTCGAGCGCAGCAGTGAGGGTGGCGTCGGCGTTGTTGATCTCGTCGTCGGTCGCTCTTGCGTCGGCCAGGACGGTCCTGGCACTGTCGCGAGCCGTGACCAGGGCGGCGTACGTCGAGCCGTCGTAGTTCCCGGCCGCAACCAGCCGCGCCTCGTCGTACGTCGCCTTCAGCTGCGCGCGCCAGTGGTCGGTGACCACGATGGCGAACGGGTCGAGTGCCGACAGGCCGATGCCTGTGACCGACGACGCCGCGACGCCGCCGTTCAACGCACCGTCGGTCAGCCGGACCGCGAACCTGGCCTTCTCCAGCCTCGGCAGTGTGCCGGTGACCTTGACCGCCAGGGTGGTGCCGCTGGTCCGTGTGACCGTGGCGGTGACGCCGGCAGGCAGGCCGGTGACCGACACCGTGCCGGTGCCGGTGAGCTCGTCGCCGTTCGCGCCGGCGAACGTCGCGCCCGACAGCGTCATCGTGATGGTGCCGTCGACCTTGCCGGCCGCGTCCGCGGTGATGCTCGCGCGGTCGGCGGTCGCGCTCGCGGTAGCCGGCGTGCCCGTCTCGGCGGTGCTCAGCGAGAAGGCCGGCTTGCTGTCCGTGCCCCAGCTGGAGGCCGTGGCGCCCATCGTGACGTCGAACGAGCCGTCGCCGGCGATGTCGGAGTAGTCGACCCAGGTGTTGCCGTAGGCCTTGCCGTCGAGCTCGGCGTCCTGGATGTAGTAGTCGTCCGGGGAGACGCCGTCGGCGGCGATGCTGAAGCTGGTGCCGTCGGCGTGCGTGATGTCGACGCGCGGGAAGAAGGGCGAGCCGACCTGGTACTGCGAGGAGCCGGCGGTCACCGGGTAGAGGCCGAGGGCGGCCCCCACGAACGTCGCCGACATCGCGCCGGTGTCGTCGTCCATCGTGGGCAGGAAGCCCAGCGGCTCGTTCTTGAAGACCTTCGTCTTGATCGGCGGGGTCAGGTGGCCGTTGCTCGACGGCGGGTTGTTGCCATCGGTGCCTCCGGTGGCGATGTAGTTCTGCCACGTCTCCTTGGTGTAGAGGTCGCGGACCCACTTCTGGGTCTTCGACGGCTCGCCGACGTAGTTGAAGAGGTACGGCGTCTGCAGGTCGACCTCGTTGGCGTTGGACTTCAGCATCCTCGTGCCGTCGTCGGGTGCCTGCTCACCGAAGTAGTGGCTGAGCGCCTGCTGTGTCGCGGCCGTGCCACCCATCGCCGCGATCAGCCCTGCCATGTCGTGGGAGGGGTACCAGTTGAACTGCCACAGCGTGCCCTGATAGAGCCTGGCGGCCTGGAACTGCTCCAGGTCGTCGGTGCCCCAGGCGCCGGTGGCGTCCTTGGAGGAGAGCACGGAGACCGGGGTGTCGTCCTCCGCGGTCCACGCGCCTGGCTTCATGACGTTCTTGTAGTTGCCCGAGCGCGCCGCGTAGGACGCGGCGTCGGCCGTCTTGCCGAGCGACGTCGCGATCACCGACAGCGCGAAGTCGTCGTAGGACGTGGCGACGGTCGTGCCCGGGTCGCCCGCGATGTAGCCGAGGGACTGGTTGGCCGAGTTGTAGGTGTTGGAGTTCGCCACGAGCGCGGGGTAGGCCTCCGCGAGCCGGTCGAGGTGCACACCCTTCGAGACGGCGTCGGCGATCACGATCGCGGAGCGCTCGAAGCGGACGGTCGGCACGGCCATGGTGCGGCTGCTCAGCGTCGCGTTGCCCACCTTGGCGTCGTCGGCGTAGAGGTCGACGAGCGACTGGACGACGTCGGCGTACATGTCCGGGTACATGGTGGCCAGCACCGAGTACTTGCGGAAGTCGTCCCACGTGCCCCAGCCGTCGTAGTGCGTGTAGCCGTCGGCGGTGTGGACGGCGCCGTCCACACCGCGGTAGGTGCCGTCGGTGCTGGTGGCGTCGGTCGGTGTGGCGAGCATCCGGTAGAGGCTCGTGTAGAAGATCCTCTCCAGGTCTCCGTCGGGGTCGCTGGTGGCGTCGCTGGTGACCGCGACCCTGCCCAGCGTCTCCTGCCAGTCGTCGTGCGCGTCCTGGCGGACATCCTCGAACGACTTGCCCCCCAGCTCGGCGGTCTGGTCCCTGCGAGCCTGGGCCACGCTGACCGGCGACAGGGTCGTGGTGAGCTGGACGGCCTCGCCGGCGGTCACGTCGAAGCTGATGACGGCGCCGGTGTCAGTGCCCGTGCGGTGCTTGGTGGCCCCGAAGCCGGCCCCCTCGCCCCAGGTCTGCACGCTCGCGACCGGTCGGCTGGTGACGGAGTCGAAGTAGAGCTTGTAGTTGTAGCCGTTGAACGTGCCCGTGACACTGCCGGACAGCTCCGCGCGGCCGTCGTCGAGCATCTTCACGTCGAGGTCGGACGCGAGCCGGCCCGTGAAGTTGTTCGCCAGGTCCACGACGAGTGAGGCCTGCCCAGCCTGAGGGAAGGTGAAGCGCTCCAGCCCGCTGCGGACCGTTGCGGTCAGCTCCGCGTCGATCGTGCCCTCGGCCGCTTGCAGGCCGACCTGGTAGTAGCCCGGCTCCGCCGTCTCGTCGCTGTGTGAGAACGGAAGGGCGTAGGTGCTGGTCGACGGCCGCGTCGTGTAGTCGGCGTACGTCGGTACGACCAGCAGGTCACCGCCTCCGCCTGAGCCACCGACACCGTCCAGGTTGGTGAGCGTGAAGCCCTTGATCTTGCTCTGCGCGTAGTCATAGCCCGAGTGGGTGCGACCCGGCGCGGTCATCGGGTTGGGCTTGGCCAGGCCGTGCGGCACCTGGGCGCCCGGGATGTTCTGGCCGTTGTCGCCCTGGGTGGACATGAACGGGTTGACGAACTGGGTGTAGTCGGCGGGCGCCATCTGAACGGCGGGCGTCGCCTCGGCAGGCGCCGTGGCGGCGAGTCCGGCGACCGCGAGGGCGGCGGCGAGGACGGAGGGGATGGCACGTGGCAGGTGAAGGCCACGCGAGTGCGTGATGGGCATGCAGTCGCTTCCTTGGCATCAGGGGTGTTCGGCAGGAGCCGCCGTGACACTAGGGAGCGCTGGTGAACCGGAGACAACCTCCGGGCGAGGGGGAAGGTCTCAGGGAGGGGCCAGCGGCTGTCGATCAGGTGAACGAGGTCAGGGAGGCCGCCGGACGACGCCTTCGTGGGCGGCTCAGATGGCCTGTGGACGCGCCCTGGCCCGGCTCTGAGGCGTCCGCGCGACACCAGCCGACGTGGGCTCAAACCCACGTGGCCCCTGATCTGCGTCTTCGCTGATCAAGGGCCACTCTCGGGTAGCTGGGGCAGGATTTGAACCTGCGACCTCTGGGCAATCTCGAGAGCTTGTCTGTTGCTACCGAACGTTGCGGGAAACAGCCAAATCGCTCGTGTTGTAGCGGTGTTCGCTGTTCGAACACCTCCGTGAATCGGGTGCGCCCAAGTCCGGATCTACTTGCGATCCGGTGGCTAGCGTGGGGCAACCCGGTCGAGCAGCTCCTCGACCTGCCTGCTGATGTGTTCGCGAAGCGGTCGGATCGCCGGGGCTTCCCAGTTCTGAGGGTTGGGCAGGTCCCAGGTCTCGTACTGAACGCCGTCGACCTCGGGCAGATCGAGGCCCGGCTTCATCGCGATCACGACAGTCGCGTTGCTCACGAGTTCCTCGGTGACCTTGGTCGGAACGTGCGCGGAATCGTCGATCCCGATCTCAGCGAGGCTGGCGATCGTGCCGGCACTCGCAGTCTCGGCCGGTGCGACACCGGCAGATAGCACAATCGCGCCGTCACCTGCTTGCTCGCGCGCAAGCGCGGCACCGAGGGCGGATCGGCCAGCGTTATGGGTGCAGACGAAGAGCAGGGTCGGCTTGGTCATCAGTTGTCCTTCGTGAGGCTGGCGCGCTCCGCGTCGATCTGGTGTTCCTTGACCCACGCCTGGGTGGCCATCTGGACGGCGTCCCAGGGCGAGCCGAGGGGCGGGGTGTAGGAGAGGTCTAGCTCGGTCATGCCGGAGACGGTCATCTCGTGGAACAGCGCGGTCGCGTAGGTGTCGACGCGCTTGGAGATCTCAGCGCCCTTCGAGCCGATGAGTTGGGCGCCGAGGAGACGACCCGTGCCGGCGTCGCCGGTGATGCGGATCGAGATCGGGGTGGCACCTGGGTAGTAGGCCTTGTGGTCGTCCGGGTTTGCGGTAGTCGAGACAGGCGTGAAGCCAGCGGCGGTGGCTTCGTGTTCGCGCAGACCTGTGCGGGCTGCGACGAGGTCGAAGACCTTGACGACTTGGCTGCCGAGCGAGCCGGCGAACTTCACCGATCCGCCGAGTGCGTTCTCGCCAGCGACGCGGCCCTGCTTGTGGGCTGTGGTGCCGAGTGGGAGGTAGGTCGTGCCGAGGAGGCGGTGATGGGTGACGACACAGTCGCCGGCGGCCCACACGTGAGGGAGTCCGGTAGCCATGGACTGGTCGACGAGTACGGCGCCGCGCGGGCCGGTCTGGGCGCCGGCCTGGACGAGCAGATCGGTGTCGGGCCGGACCCCCACGACGACGAGGACGAGGTCGACGTCCCAGGTCAGGGCTTCACCGTCGGCCGTCGTGCCGTCGACGTGGAGGCCTGAGTCGACTTTTGAGAGACGGGTGACGGTGGCGTTGGTGTGGACGTCGACGCCGTGCTTGACCAGCTCGTCGTGGACGAGTGAGCCGAGTTCGACCTCGACGGTTGGGAGCACCTCCGGGAGCGTCTCGACCTGGCTGACACGGATGCCGCGCATCGTGAGGCCCTCGGCCATCTCCAGGCCCACGTACCCGGCACCGACGATGAGCGCGCTCTTGGGCTGGATGCGGTCGAGGGACTCCGTCAGGGCGAAGGTGTCGCCCATCGAGTGCAACAGGTGGACACCGTCCGCCGTATTGAGGGTGTCGAGTCCCTCGATCGATGGGCGGACGGGGACGGCTCCGGTGCCGACGACCAGCTCGTCGTACTGAATGAAGTCGTTGCTGCCGTCGGGGTTGCGCACGGCAAGCCGTTGTCCGGCGACGTCGATCGAGGACGCCCAGGTGTCCAGGCGCAGCCTCATGCCGGTGGCTTCGAGATCGGCGTGGGTGCGGTGCGCGAGGTTGCGCCAGTGCCCGACCTCACCGGAGATGTAGTACGGGATCCCGCAGATCGAGAAGTTCGGATAGGCGTCGGCGACGACCACGGTCACCTCGACCGACGGATCGAGTTCCCGCGCTCGCAGAGCTGCGGAGATCCCGGCGTCGCTTCCGCCGATGGCTACGAGTCTCATCGTTGTGTCCTTGGCGTTTCGAGGTCAGTGGGTGTGCGGGACGACGACGTCGTCTGCCCTGGTGCCGGCGTCGGGATAGAGGGCGAGGGTGAGTCCGATGCCGACGATGAGGCCGACCAGTTGCATGCCGATGAACGCTGGGGCCGACGTCGGTGCGATGCCGGCGAAGGTGTCGGAGAACATCCGGCCGATCGTGACCGCGGGGTTGGCGAACGAGGTGGAGCTGGTGAACCAGTAGGCGGCGCCGATGTACGCGCCCACCGTCGGTGCCGCGATTGCGCCTCTCTCGGTGCGGACTAGCGCGAAGATCAGTGCAACCAGACCGGCCGTGGCGACGATCTCGCCGACGAGGTGTCCGCCCGTGACGCGGTCCTTGGTGGACGGGTTCGTGCCGACCTCGAACATCACATTGGCCAGCAGCGCTCCGCAGACGCCGCCCAGGATCTGCGCGACCGAGTAGAGGCCAACGTCAGTCAACGACAGCCCGGTCCGCGTCCGTCGACCGAGGAACCAGTCGGCCAGGGAGACGACCGGATTGAAGTGCGCTCCGGAGACCGGCCCGAACCACAGGATCAGAACGGTCAGTCCGAACACGGTGGCCGTGGAGTTCTCGAGGAGCTGCACGCCGATGTCATCGGGGGAGAGCTGCTGGGCGGCGATGCCCGAGCCGACAACGACGGCGACAAGGAGGCCGGTGCCAAGGAACTCGGCCAGGAGTCGGCGCGCAAGAGAGTCAGTCACGCAGGCATCTTGACCGAACGACAATCACTCAGTCAAACTTGACTCAATGAATACTGAACGAACAGACGAGCTGGAGCGGCGGGCCGCGGTGCATGCGGCACTCGGCGACCCGGCGCGGCTTCGGATCGTCGACACGTTGCTGCTCGGAGATGCTTCTCCTTCGGAGCTGGCTACTCAGCTGGGGATGCCGTCGAACCTGCTTGCCCACCACCTCAACGTCCTCGAAAGCGCCGACGTGGTGTCGCGGCACCGCTCTGAGGGCGACCGCCGCCGGACCTACCTGCGGCTCACCGGCGTCGCCCTGGACCAGCGCACGTCCACCCATCTGACGCCCAACCGGGTGGTGTTTGTCTGCACGGCCAACTCCGCCCGCTCTCATCTCGCCTCGGCGTTGTGGCGCCAGGTGAGCCCGATTCCGTCGATCTCGGCCGGGACGCACCCCGCCGATCGCATCGACCCCGCCGCCATTGAGGTGGCTCATCGACATGATCTACCCCTGCCGCGGGTCCGGCCCCGGCACCTCGACGACGTAGTCGCCGACGACGACCTGGTGGTGTCCGTGTGCGACCTCGCCCACGAGGAGCTCGGCCGGCGCTCCCAGCTGCACTGGTCGATCCCGGACCCCGTCCGGATCGGCACCGCTCCTGCGTTCGACACCGCCTACGAAGAGATCGAGCACCGCGTCGCCGAGCTGGCTAGCCGGTTCCCCGTCGCTTCCTGAGCCACGTAGACGAACCCATCCGTAACGTCACCCGGAGGAGTCCAACATGAGCATCCACGTGAACCCGGAGATCACCCTGGACCAGCAGGTCGCGCTCAAGACGGCCGCCACGCGTCTGCACAAGGAGTTCGAGGGAACCTTCAACACCGAGACCATCGAACGCTTCCTGCACAGCTCCTACGGAGAGTTCGCGGGCAAGGCCACGATGCTCAACTTCCTGCCGCTCCTGGCCGAACGGTTCGCCAAGCAGCGCCTCCAGGCGATGGCGAAGATCGAGGGCAAGGGCGCCGACGGGACGCCGGTGGTGCTGTTCTTGTGCGTCCACAACGCCGGTCGGTCCCAGATGGCGCTCGGCTTCTTCACCCACCACGCCGGCGACCGGGCTGTCGCCTGGTCGGGCGGCTCGGAGCCGAGCGACCAGGTCAACGGCGCCGCTGTGGCGGCGATGGCCGAGCGTGGCATCGACATCGCCCAGGAGTACCCCAAGCCGTGGACCGATGAAATCGTCCAAGCCGCAGATGTGGTTGTCACGATGGGCTGTGGCGACGCGTGCCCCTACTTCCCTGGCAAGCGATACGAGGACTGGGAGCTGGAGGACCCGGCTGGTCGCGATGTCGCCGATGTCCGGCCGATCCGCGACGAGATCGAGCGTCGCGTGCTCGCGCTACTCGACGAACTGGGCGTGCCCGCGAAGCCGAACTGAGGCGGCCGAGCGCTGCACGCGCGCAGCCAGCACGGCCGCCGTACCCGTGACCGCCACGAGGAGGCGAACAGTCCGGTGAGACCGCCGGTCGCGTCCGCGATCACGGCGCCGAGCCACGGATCGGCGCGTTGAGGCCGCTGATCGCGGTATACCGCTCAGGACCGCAGTAGTCGCAGACCTGGTGGCGCCGACCAGGGTGAACAGGCCACGCGCTGCGCCAGCGAGCACCGCGAACAGGACCAGCACGAAGTAGGTCTAGCGACAGGTCAGCTGCGAGTCCAGCGCGCCGGTGAGCGGGGCGAAGATGGTGCCGGAGAACACGACGTACGACGGGTTCCAGGCGACGCCGAGGATCGAGACGGTGCCAAGAGCGCTTCCGCCGGTCATCACCCACTGAGGCCCGTGCCGCTGGAGGGCGCGGCCGACGACGATCCCTGCCACGCCACCGGTCAGGCTGCCCGCTGAGAACGCGGCCGTCACGGCGGGCTGCGACCAGCCGCTCTCCGTCAGCGTTGATGTGCGGAAGCAGAACGGTGAAGGCGTAGAAGGGAGCGCCGCATCTAACGATCTCGGTCACGCACAGGGCCACCAGGACCCGGCGGAGGGAGCCCTCGATCGGATGCCGGGCTCCCTCGGAGCGATGTGTCAGAGGCTGACAGGGGTGCGTCCGATCTGCAGGACCGTCGGCGCTGGGGCGCAGCAACCACCACCGGCGCTGTCAGGGTCGTCGAACACACCCGCGCCACCGCACACCCCGGTGTCGGGCAGTTCGAGCTCGACCCGGGCGGCCGCCTCGTGATCGCCCGCGAGCTGGGCGACGACGCTGCGGATCTGCTCATATCCGGTCAGGGCCAGGAAGGTGGGTGCGCGGCCGTAGGACTTCATACCCACCAGGTACAGGTCCGGCTCAGGCTGCGCCAGGTCAGCGGCGCCGGTAGCCCGCACCGAGCCGCAGGAGTGGACGTTCGGATCGATCTCGACCGCGATCTTCCGCGGTGCCTCGAGCGTCGGGTCGAGGTCGAGCCGCATCTCGGACAGGAAGGACAGGTCCGGACGGAAACCGGTGAGCACCACCAGCGTGTCGGCCGCAGGCAGCTCCCGGCCGTCCTCCCCGACCAGGACCGCGCCGCCCCCCATGCGGCGGATCTCCGCGACGCGGAATCCAGTGACCAAGTCGACAGCCCCCGACTCTACGGCCTTCTTCGCCCGTTGCCCGAGGGCACCGCGCTCGGGCAGCTCGTCGGCCGCGCCACCGCCGAAGGTCCCGTCGCCGACCACCCGGCGGATCACCCAGGTGATCCGCGTTCTCGGATGGTCGGCGGCGATCTGGACCAGTTCGTGGATCGCGTTGAAGGCCGAGTCACCAGCGCCGACCACCACGGTGTGCTTGCCCGCGAACCGGGCGGGCTCGGCCCGATTCGGCACCTGGTAGGCGATCACGTCCGCCGCCGCCCGCTCGCCCAGCGCGGGCAGACCGTCCGCGCCAGCAGGGTTGGGCCCGCGCCACGTGCCCGAGGCATCGATGACCGCCCGGGCTTCCAGGCGCGACTCGTTGCCCTCCGCATCGACCCGATGGACCGTGAACGCTTGCTCGGCACGGTCCGCGTCGACCAGGCGGTCGCGGCCCTTGCGGGACACCCCGGTGACCCGGGCGTCGTACTGGATGCGGTCCCCCAGCGCCTTCGCCAGTGGGGCGAGGTAGCCGTCTATCCACTCCGCGCCGGTCGGGTAGCCCGTCTCGGGGGACGCCCATCCGGTCGGCTCCAGCAGTCGCACCGAAGCCTTGTCGACCAGTTCGGGCCACGCCGAGAACAACCGAACGTGCCCCCACTCGGCTACCGCCGACGCCGGGCTCACACCAGACTCCAAGACGAGTGGCTCCAGGCCCCGCTCCAGCAGGTGCGCCGCAGCAGCCAGGCCCTGCGGTCCCGCACCGATCACCACGACAGGAAGGTCACTCATCCCAACTCCTCACATTCAAGATCATCGATGCGACTACCCTACGGACGCATCGACAAATGTCAATGTATGAGCCAGAATGCTTTTCATGCCGTCTTCCCTGCCCGTGCTCCAGCCCGCCGAGCTCGCCGCCTGCTGCTCCCCGGTGACCGCGGGCATCGTCAGCGACGAGACGGCCGAGACGCTCGCTCGGATGTTCAAGGCACTGAGTGACCCGACCCGCGTCAAGCTGCTCTCGATGATCGCAGCCGCCCCCGATGGCGAGGCGTGCATCTGCGACATGACGGAGCCGGTGGGCCTGAGCCAGCCCACGGTCTCGCATCACATGAAGTTGCTGGTCGAGGCGGGCCTGGTGACCCGTGAGCAGCGCGGCAAATGGGCGTTCTACCGCGCAGCTCCTGATGTTCTCCGGTCCCTGGCCGCCGCCCTCAATCCCACCAACACTGCCGGCTGAAGGTTTCGCCCGCGCGTTCTCGGGGGCTCGTTGGATCAGTCAGATTGCTCTCAAGTTGAGAAGTTCGGCTTCGTCCGCTGCGCGTTCGGAGGCGCGGGCTCGGGTGCGGGCAGGGACACGATGCGGCGTTCCGACGGCTGAGATGCTTCTGGCCGGCTCACGCGAGGCTTGACCACGAGCTTGACACTCTGCATGAGGTCTACGCGATGCCGAGAAGGCCAGCAAGTGGAGCGGCCGCACCAGCGACGTCCCAGCGTGTCGCCTACAACCCGCACGAGCGCTGACGGCCGCGCTGCCTCGATAGCCAGTAGATCCAGTCCCGTGCCTCTTGCCCAGAGCTGCCGGGGGCAGTGAGCGTCGTTGCTTGAGTCGCCACATCACGGCCCGAGCGGCCAGGCACCAACGGATCTCGCTCGCCTTCCAGAGCGGAATATCCAACTCCTAGCCGGCTCTCCGTGCTGATACCAGCAGCTTCGGCGGATCGGGAGGCTCCCAGTGCTGTGCCTTCACCGTCACCCCCAGGCCTTCGCCGACTCCTTGGGCATGGAATTCGTCCATCCGAGCAGTGACCCGTACACGATTCGGCCCGGGCCGACGAGCAGGGCGAGCCAGCAACCGAGGCTCGTCGAGCCGAGGCGAACCACTACGACCTCGACCTGGAGGGATGACTGCTCAAATGCTTTCAGGCCCGGGATTCACAATGAATCCCGGGCCTGAGTTTGGTAGCGGGGGCAGGATTTGAACCTGCGACCTCTGGGTTATGAGCCCAGCGAGCTACCGAACTGCTCCACCCCGCGTCGCTGAACAGAACCTTACGTGATGCCCGGACGCGAACCCAAATCGGGTCGGGGTGACGCTCGGCACTGCGGCGAGCAGGCTCCGCGACCGGTCACGCCGGCTACGGCTTGGGGGTGCGGCCGGCGATCTGGACGGCCTGCTTCACCAGGTCGCGGGCCTCGTCGAGCGCCTTGGCCCAGCCCACGGTGTCGCCCTGCTGCTGGAGCCGGTCGGCCTCGGCGAACTTGTCCTCGGCGCGCTCGAGCAGCTGCCCGACCCGCTGGTTGAGCGTGCCGGTGGGCGGCTGGGTGGGCTCCTCGGTCGGGTCCCCGCTCGGCTCCTCCGTCGGCTCCTCCGTCGGCTCACCGGTGGGCGGCGTCGGCGGCGTCTCGGTCGACGGCTCGCCGGACAGCGCGCTCTCGATCGCCCCGGTCAGGGTGGTCGCGATCCCTACGCTGCCGTCGTACGACACGAGGACGTACTGGAGGATCGGGTACGACGCGTCCGATCCCGACTGCGCGGCGTACAGCGGCTGCACGTACATCAGTCCGTCGCCCACCGGGAGCGTCAGCATGTTGCCGTAGATCGGCCGCCGGCCGCCCTGCTCGAACTTCAGCAGCTCGGCGCGCACGCTCTCGTCGGCCGCGAACTCGTTGGCGATCTGGCCGGGTCCGCTGGTCGCCTCGTTCGGCAGCTCGAGCGCCCGGATCTTGCCGTAGTCGGGGCTGGTCGCGTCGCTGTCGACCGACACGAACGCGGCCAGGTTGTTCTTGTTGCGCGGCACGTAGACCGACGTCAGCGAGTAGACCTGGTCGGCCGGGCTCTCGGTCCCGGGCGGGTTGACGAAGAGCCGGTACGGCGGCTGGTACTTCGTGTCGCTGTCGTCGTTCGGGTCGAACGGCACCTGCCAGCGGTTGTTGCCCTCGTACCAGTCCTTGGCGTCCGTCACGTGGTAGCGGGCGTACTGGTAGCGCTGCACCTTGAAGAGGTCCTCGGGGTAGCGCAGGTGCTCCATCAGCCCGTCGGAGATCTCGGACTTGTCCTGCACGACGCCGGGGAAGATCGAGCGCCACGCCTTGAGCATGGGGTCCTCCTCGTCCCAGGCGTAGAGCCGGACCGTGCCGTCGTAGGCGTCGACCGTGGCCTTGACCGCGTTGCGCATGTAGTTGATGTCGTCGGTCGGCAGGGTCTGGAAGCCCGTCTGCTGCTGCAGCGAGTCGTCGGTCATCGTGGTGAAGGACGCACGCTGGGAGAGCGGGTACTGGTCGGTGGTGGTGTAGCCGTCGAGGATCCACTGGATCCGGCCGTCGATCACCGCGGGGTAGGGGTCGGCGTCGACGGTCAGCCACGGCGCGACCTTCTCGACCATGGTCCGCGGGTTGCGGTCGTAGAGGATCTTGCTGTCCTCGTGGACCCGCGAGCTCAGCACGAGGTTCGGCTCGCCGAACTTCGTGGCGTAGAGCAGCTTGTTGAAGAGCCCGCCGACCGGAACGCCGCCGGCGCCGTCGTAGGAGGTGGTCGTGTTGTCGTCGTCGCGCTCACCGCGCGGCAGGTCGAGCTCGACCGCCTTGCCGTCGGGGTCCCTGCCGACGATCGAGTAGCTGGGACTCTGCTCGCCGTAGTAGACGCGGGTCTCGTAGGGCTCGGGCGGCAGGTCGGTCAGCGCCGTCTCGTCGGGCTCCCCGCCCTCGGCCCACTGCACCTCGGTGCGCTGGGACTGGTTGTCCTCGGCGCGCTGGTTGGCGTAGGCGGCGATGACGCCGTTGCCGTGGGTGTAGACGGTGTGCAGGTTCGACCAGTTCTTGTCGTCGTCGTCGAGGCCGGCCTGGTCGAGCTCGCGGACGCCGAGCACGAGCGCCCGCTGGTCGGCGCCGGTGCCGTAGCGGTCGACGTCGAGGACGGGGGCCACGGAGTAGTAGGCACGCACCTGCTGGAGCTGCTCGAAGCTGTCGCGCACCTGCTGCGGATCGACCAGCGGGACCGAGGCGGTGGCCGCCTCTAGCGAGGCCAGGTTGGCTGCGTCGGAGGCCGAGCTGCTGGTGAAGGGCTGTTCGTCGACGTCCTCCACGTCGTACGCCGCCCGCGTCGCGTCGATGTTCTTCTCGATGTACGGCGCCTCCTTGTCGGCCTCGCTGGGCGTGACCTGGAAGCGCTGCACGACGCCGGGCCAGATGAGGCCGAGCAGGATGGCGGACAGCGCGAGCAGGCCGACCCCGAGCGTGGGCAGCATCCAGGTGCGGCGCCAGACGTTGAGGAAGAAGAGGATCGCGCAGATGACCGCGATGCCCATCAGGATGTTCTTGGCCGGCAGCACCGCGCGGTCGTCGGTGTAGTTCATGCCGGTGATGAGGTTGCCGGAGTCGCTGAGCAGGTCGAAGCGGTCGAGCCAGTAGTCGGCGGCCTTGGCGAGCACGAAGACGCCCACCAGGGCGGAGAACTGCGCCTGCGCGGCCCGGCTGAGCCGATCGCTCGACGCCTGGAGCCGGATGCCGCCGTAGAGGTAGTGCACCACGGCAGCGGTGATCAGCCCGATCATCGCGATCGCCATGGTGAAGTCGACGACGTAGTGCCACCAGGGCAGGTCGAAGACGTAGAAGCCGACGTCACGGTGGAAGTAGGGGTCCTTCTCGCCGAACGAGACGCCGTTGCGCCACAGGGAGTACTGGCGCCACTGACCGGCGGCCGAGGTGCCGGCGAAGACGCCCATGAGCACCGCGACGCCGAGCAGCAGCCAGCGCCGGATCGGCGCGACGGCACCGCGGTAGCGCTCGAGGTTGTCCTGCTCCATCGACGTCGGCCGGAAGAACGGTCGGAACCGGTGGGCGAGATACATGTTGAGGGCGACGGTGGCGGCCATCAGCGCGCCGAACACCGCGAAGAGGCCGATGCGGGTCCAGACCAGCTTGCTGAAGACGTCGCCGTAGCCGAGCGAGCCGAACCACAGCCGCTCGGTCCAGAACGACGCGAAGCCGGTGAACAGCAGGAACGCCGCCAGCAGCACGCCCGCCGTGATCACCAGGCTGCGTGAGCGCCGGGGCGCGGTGGCGGCAGGCTGCGGCCGACCTGACTTCGGGTCGTCGCCCAACATGTCGCTCACGGATGCTCCTCATCGAGGCTGGTGTCATCGAAGGTACTCAACAGAAGTTGCAGCAAGCCAGGCACCAGCTCGGTGCCGTCGACCACGGACAGCTCGTCGTCGTGGGCGCGCAGACGCAGCGCAGAGTACGTCGCCCCGGCGCGGGTGACACCAGCGACGATGCGCACCTCCTGGCGCAGCGGGTGCTGGCTGGCGAACGCGGCGGCGGCCTCGGGGTCGTCGGGGATGTCGTCGTCGACCTCGGGCGGCAGCACCAGGCGCTCCACGACGGCCGCGCAGCCGGTGACGGTCGGCGGCCAGACGATCTGCTCGAGCACCCGCTCGAGGTGCTGCCCGGGCGGCAGCTCCTCCTGCTCGATGGCCGTGAACGAGCCGTCCTGGGCCTGGTCGTCCAGACCCATCGACGCCGCCAGGGCCGGCTCGGAGGCGACCAGCCGTGCGGTGTCGACCAGCGCGTAGAGGCGCTCCTGCTGGTCCCAGCCGACCGTGGCGGCATGCGCCTCGATCTCGAGTACGGCGGTCGCCAGGGCGGGATCGCTGGGCAGCTGAGTGCTCAGCTCCTCGGGAAGGTCGGTCACTGGGGGCCCTCCTCGGGGCACGTCGGGAGTGGAGCGTCGGGGTCGTCGGTCCACGTCTCGATGGCCTGTACAGCCTCGTGCATCGTGGCCACCACGGCCAGCCGCATGTCGCCCCGGGGCGCCTTCGCGGCCTCCTTGCAGTTGTCGATCGGCACGAGGAAGAGCTCGGCGCCCGCCTCTCGCGACGCGGCGATCTTCTGCGGGATGCCGCCGATCGGCCCGACCTCGCCCTTCTCGTCGATCGTGCCGGTGCCGGCCACGACGGCGTCCTCGGTGAGCGAGCCCGGCGTGAGCGTGTCGTAGATCGCGAGCGAGAACATCAGCCCTGCGCTGGGTCCGCCGATGGTCGGGTCGATGTTGACGCTGACGTCGAACGGGAAGTCGAACCCGGGACCCGGCGTGATGCCTACCCGCTTGTCACCACCGACCATCTTGGGCGTCACCTCGATGGTGCGCTCGGACTCGCCGCGTCGTACGCGGAAGGTCAGGGGCTTGCCCGCCGGCGCGGCGTCGACGACGTCGACGACGTCCTCGGCCGAGGTGATCTTGCGACCGTCGATCTCGAGCAGCACGTCGCGGACCTCGAGCCTTCCGGACGCAGGCATCCCCTTCGCGACGTTGAGCACCTCGGTCACCGGCGAGACGTCGTAGCCCAGCTCGGTCAGCGCGGAGGCCACGGCGGAGTCCTGCGACGACACCATCTCGACCGCCGACTCCGTCTTGGAGTCCTCCTGCGTCTCGTCCGGCGCGTAGACCGCGTCGTACGGCACGACGGCGTCGTCGCGGCTGATCCAGGCGCCGGTCGCCTCGAAGAGGTTGACCGTCGACTGCGGCCGAGTCACGTAGACCGTCGTCATCCGCAGCTGCCCGTCGTCACGGTAGGTCTTGTGGCCGGAGACCTGCACGATCTCCTTGCCGTCCTGGGAGCCGAGCACGTCGACCGTCACACCGGGCTGGTAGGTGACGTAGGGCAGGCCCGAGGTGAGCGCCACCACCCAGAGCACCACGAGGAGCGGGACCGCGAGGATCCCCGCGAGGGTGCGCTGACTCATGCGCCAACCCTCTCAAACGTTGGCAACTACGACGCGTCGCGGGTCGGGCGTACGGCGATGCCCGTGCTGCGCTCGCGGGTCCGCACCACCGGGTCGGCGCGCGGCAGGTCCTTCTCGAGGGCGTGCGCGAGGCGTCGTACCGCGACGTCGCGGTCGACCTCGCCCCGGCCGTCCCGGCCGAGCCACATCACCCACGCCATGGCGCCGAGGGTGACGACCAGGGGCGGCACGAGCCACAGGAGGATGTCCACGAGGCTCAGGGTAGGGACTCCGTGGGGTGTCTCGCGTGAGGCGTGCCGGTCAGGGAGTGCCCACCCACTCGTCGGAGCCGTCGTCGAAGCGCTGGTGCTTCCACACCGGGACCTCGGCCTTGAGGGTGTCGATCAGTGCGCGGGACGCTGCGAAGGCCTCCCCGCGGTGGGCGGCGGTCGTGGCCACGATGACGGCGATGTCGCCGACGGCGAGGCTGCCGATGCGGTGCACGGCGGCCACACCGTGCACGTCGTACTCCTCGGCGACCCGCTCGGCGACGGCGCGCAGCCGGTCGAGAGCGGTGGGGTGGGCGGAGTAGTCGAGGCCGTTGACGCCCTTGCCGTGGTCGTGGTCGCGCACCCGGCCGACGAAGAGGGTGAGCCCGCCGGACTCGGCGTCGTCGAGCGCGGCGAGCACCTCGCTCACGTCGAGCGGGGTCTCGCGCAGGTCGACCAGGCGTACGGCGTCAGTCACGGGCCGAGTCTAGATGTCCCCGTGCTCCGGCGGACCGGCCCTCCCGCCCCCGGGCAGCGGTGGGCCACCCACCTTCGCCCCGGTCGGCGGTGAGCCAACCACATTCAGCCGGCCACGGACTGTGGCTGACCCACCGCTCGAGTGACGGTGCGTGCCGGTGATGGGCGCGCGGCTGACTCAGCATGGAGACGCGCTAGGGAAGGCTGAGTACCGTGGGGCCATGGGTTTCACGAATGATCCGACCAGCGGCCCGCCCGACGAGCCTGAGCAGAACCCCTTCAAGGGCACGCCCTTCGAGCAGCTGTTCTCCGGCGCCGGGGCCGCGTTCGGCGGGATGGACCTCTCCGCCCTGATGGGCCAGATGCAGGCGATGATGAAGCCCCACGACGGCCCCATCAACTGGGACGTCGCCATCGACATGGCACGTCGCGCCGCCGCCCAGGAGCCCGACCCCTCCCCCACGTCGCGCGACAAGGACGCCGTCGCGGACGCCATGCGGCTGGCCGACCACTGGCTCGACTCGGCGACCGACTTCCCGTCGGGCGTCACGGGCACCGCGGCCTGGAGCCGTGCCGAGTGGATCGTCAACACCACCGACGCGTGGAAGGTGCTCGTCGAGCCTATCGCCAGCCAGGCGGTCGAGTCGCTCGGCAAGGCGCTGCCCGAGGAGGCCCGCGCGATGGCGGGCCCGCTCATCGGGATGCTCTCGAAGGCCACCGGCGCGATGGTGGCCAGCCAGGTCGGGTCCGGGCTGGGCGCGCTCGCCGGCGAGGTGCTCGGCGCCACCGACATCGGGCTGCCGCTCTCGGCGCCCGGGGTCGCCGCCCTGGTGCCGACCAACGTCGCGACGTTCGCCGGCGGCCTCGACGTCGGTCACGACGACGTGCTGCTCTACCTCTCCCTGCGCGAGGCCGCCCACCAGCGGTTGTTCGCACACGTGCCCTGGTTGCGCGAGCACCTGATCGGCGCGGTCACCGACTACGCCCGCGGCATCGAGATCAACACCGCCTCGATGGAGGAGCAGGTGCGCGGCCTCGACCTCAGCAACCCCGCTGCTCTCCAGGACGCGTTCGAGGGCGGGTTGTTCGACCTCGCCCAGTCGCCTGCTCAGCAGGCCGCCCTGCAGCGCCTCGAGATCACCCTCGCCCTCGTCGAGGGCTGGGTCGACGAGGTGGTCGGCCAGGCCACCGCGGAGCGGATGCCGTCGGCCGCCAAGCTGCAGGAGGCCGTACGCCGCCGCCGCGCCGCCGGCGGTCCCGCGGAGCAGACCTTCGCCTCGTTGGTCGGGCTCGAGCTGCGCCCCCGTCGACTGCGCGACGCCTCCACCCTGTGGGGCTCGCTGCGCACCCGGCAGGGCACCGAGGCCCGCGACGGCGTGTGGATGCATCCCGATCTGCTGCCCACTACCGCCGACCTCGACGATCCGCTCGGCTTCCGCGAGGACGCCGCGACGCCCGACTCACTCACCGAGGAGGACTTTGAGGCGGGTCTGCGCGAGCTGCTCGACGGCCCCGGCGACGACCGTCCGAAGGAGTGACGCTCCACGCCGACGCCCTCGGGAGCCTGACCCGCTGGACGCCGCCGGCCCCGGACCAGCTGGCCCTCCGAGACCGCTTCGTGGCCCACCTGCGGGCTCATCCGGAGGGGATGACCCGCGCGTGCTTCCCCGACCACCTCACCGCGGGCACCCTGGTGCTCTCGGCCGACCTCGACCACGTGCTGCTCAACCTGCACCGCAAGGCGCGCCGCTGGTTCGCGTTCGGTGGTCACTGCGAGCCGGGTGACCTCACCCTGCTCGCTGCGGCCACCCGCGAGGCGGCCGAGGAGTCGGGCATCGCCGGGCTCGACCTCGACCCCGTGCCGGTCCACCTGGACGAGCACACGGTGGAGTTCTGCGACCCGCGCGGGACGGTCGCCCATCTCGACGTGCGCTACACCGCGCGGGCCGCACCGGACGCCGTACACGAGGTGAGCGAGGAGTCGCTCGACGTGCGCTGGTGGCCGGTGGACGCCCTGCCCGAGCTGGAGGACGAGATGCACACGCTGATCGACCTCTCCCGCGCCCGGTGGGCGCAACGCGCCGCCTAGTCGACGTCGTCGCCCTCGGGTGGCTCGAGGTGCGCCGCGGCGGACCAGCCGGTGAGGTAGCCCCTGGCGCGCTCGGCGCGCGGGAAGCGGTCGACCCAGGCCCAGAACCTCGCGTCGTGCCCCGGCTCGAGCAGGTGGGCCAGCTCGTGCACGAGCACGTAGTCGATCACCCATGTCGGCATGCCCTGCAGCCGCTCGGAGAGCCGGATCGACTTGTCGCCCGGAGTGCACGAGCCCCACCGGGAGCGCTGGTTGTCGACCCAGCGCACGGAGTCGGGCATCGCCAGGCCACCGAAGATCTCGTCGTTGAGCTGCCGCGCCCGGGTCATCAGCTGGTCGTCGCTGGGGCGCTTGCGAGCCTCGGCGCGGTCCAAGCGGGCGATCATCTTGGCCACCCACGAGGCCTCGTCCCTCTTGCTCATGGTCGCGGGGATCAGCACCACGATCCGGTCGCCGTCGCGATACGCCGAGACCGTACGGCGACGCCTGGCGGAGCGGCGTACCTCGACCTCCGGCTCCTGCCCGGTCACGACGACCCTCCCGCCGCCCAGGCGAGCAGTCGATCCTTCGGCCAGGTGTTCACGATGCGCTCGGCGTCGATGCCGACCGCTTCGGCGCGCTCGCAGCCGTAGACGAGGAAGTCGAGCTGTCCAGGAGCGTGGGCGTCACTGTCGATCGAGAAGAGACAGCCGGCGTCACGGGCCAGCTCGAGCAGCTTCGTCGGCGGGTCCCGGCGTTCAGGACGGGAGTTGATCTCGACGGCGACACCGTGCTCGGCGCAGGCCTCGAACACCGCGCGCGCGTCGAACTCGCTCTGCCCGCGGACACCCCGGTTGCCCGTGACCAGGCGGCCGGTGCAGTGGCCGAGCACGTTCATCCGGGGGTTCTCGATGGCGCCGATCATCCGGCGGGTCATCGCGGCCGACTCCATCTTCAGCTTGGAGTGCACGCTGGCCACGCGCAGGTCGAGCCGAGCGAGCATCTCGTCGGTCTGGTCGAGGTCGCCGTTGTCGAGGATGTCGACCTCGATGCCCTTGAGCAGGGTGAAGTTTCCGCCGAGGTGCACGTTGACCGCGTCGATGACGTCCAGCTGGCGGGCCAGCCGCTCGGCGCTGAGACCGTGGGCGATGGTGAGCCGTGGCGAGTGATCTGTGAGCACGAGGTAGTCGTGGCCCAGCTCGATGGCGGTGAACGCCATCTCCTCCAACGGGGACCCGCCGTCGGACCAGTCGGAGTGCGAGTGCAGGTCGCCGCGGAGCGCGGCGCGCAGGGTCGTGCCGCCGTCGGTCAGCGGCC
The DNA here is from genome assembly GCF_049897745.1 of Nocardioides sp. LHG3406-4. Lineage (NCBI taxonomy): Bacteria > Bacillati > Actinomycetota > Actinomycetes > Propionibacteriales > Nocardioidaceae > Nocardioides > Nocardioides sp. LHG3406-4. Next base: position 158,339 of record NZ_JAFCWV010000003.1, on the reverse strand, counting down.
CGCCGTGCTCGCGCTCGGCCCTGGCCAGCCGCTCGGGTACGACGCCGCGCACGGCGTCGGCGATCACCGCGCCGGTGCTCGGCCCGATGCCGGACAGGTCGGTGATCGTGCCGGCCTCGACCATGTCGGCCACCTGGTCGGAGGGGATCGGCAAGATCGCGGCGGCGGCGGTCCTGAAGGCCTGCACCCGCCGGGTGTCCTCGCGTCCACGCTCCAGGAGGAAGGCGATGCGTCGTAGAGCCGCCACCGGACCCGCGGTGTAGGCAGGGTCTGGATGGGTGCTGGCCATGGGGCAAGACTACGGTTTGCAGGGTGCGAATCGAGGCGCTCAACGTGCACCCGGTGAAGAGCACTGCGATTCGATCGGTCCTCCGCGCCGACGTCGGCCCGGCGGGGCTGCGGGGTGACCGCACCTGGATGGTCGTCGACGAGGCCGCCGCGATGGTGTCGGCCCGCGAGCTGCCCGAGCTCTTCCGGGTCGTCTCCGACACCTCGTCGACCGACCCGGCGCTGCGCTCGGCGTTGCGACTCCGCGCCCCCGGGATGCCCGACCTCGAGCTCGACGAGCCCGCCGGCCCCGACGTCGAGGTCACCATGTTCGCGCGTCCCCCGATGCGGGCGCGGGAGGCCGGGGCCGAGGCCGGCGAGTGGCTCTCGTGCGCCACCGGGCGCCGCGGTCTGCGGCTGGTCTGGTGCGACGATCCCACTCGCCGCAGGCTCAACCCGATGTTCGCCGCCGACGCCGACCACACCGCCTTCGCCGACGGCTACCCGGTCACCCTCGCGACCACGGAGTCGCTGTCCCGGCTCAACGACCAGGTGACCGGCACGGCACTCGAGCGCGGCGAGGAACCCTCCCCGCCGCTGCCGATGGCTCGCTTCCGGCCCAACATCGTGATCTCCGGCTCGCCCGCGCCGTACGCCGAGGACGACTGGACCCGGGTCGCGATCGGGGCCGTGGCGTTCCGGGTGGTCAAGGACGTCGACCGCTGCGTGATGACCACCATCGACCCGGACACGCTGTCCCGCGGCCACGAGCCGATCCGCACCCTGGCGCGGCACCGGCGGTGGGAGGGGAAGACGTGGTTCTGCCGCCACCTGGTGCCCGACGGGGTCGGCACCGTTGCCGTCGGCGACGAGCTCCGGGTCCTCGGCTGAGGAATTCCCTCGTCCCCAGCTCCCGCGCGGTGTCCGTGCAGGTCAGCGGCGGGTACGACGCCCGGGCCGGGCGTGTCCTCCACAGCTGCGTCCCGGGTTGTACGGGGGTTCTCCACGGCTCGGCGGCCTTCTCCACAGCTTTGTCCACAGGGTTCTCCACAGGGGTGGACAAGGTGGCGTTGACCGTGGTGGTCCCCGACTCCTAGCGTGGCCCCCGATGAGGCCCCCGGCCCATCCGCACGGCGTTGGCAAGGGGAAGGCACACGTCGGACGGAGCGGCAGGGGGCCTCCTCTCTGTCCGGTCCCGGGGCTCGTCCGGGGCTCGTCCCGGGTGTGTGGCCATCCCGACACGGTCACGCTTGGCGGGGTCCCTGCCACGCCTGGGCTCAGGCGTGAAGTAGGGTCGATCACGGCTCAGGGACACCCGTCCCAGAGCACCGGCGGGCTTCCCCGAAACCCCGTCGCGACGACCAAGTAATTCATAGGCAAGGAGGCCGTCATGGCGGAGACCTGGAGCGGCGAGTTCTACTGCGTCAAGTGCAAGGAGAAGCGCGAGGCGGAGGGTGAGGTCAAGGTCAACGACAAGGGCACTCGGATGGCCAAGGCCGTCTGCCCCGTCTGCGGAACCAACCTGAACCGCATTCTCGGCAAGGCGTAAGTAGCGCCCCACAGCTGACACGGCGGCGTCACCCCTACGGGGTGGCGCCGCCTCTGTGCGTTCTGGGCAGGCGTTCTGGCCATCGCGCAGCTGCTCGAAGGCTGTGGATGGCCGCAGCGCTCCCCCGCCGCCCGATGCCAGGGTGGGCGACATGGGCGACGAGCAGGCAGCACAGTGGGTTCGGCTGCGATCGGGCGTGCCCGTCGTACGCCGCGACGCCGGCCATCTCCAAGTGGGCGCCCATCCCGACGCCAGCCTCGTCGTGGCGGCCACGCCGGCGCACGCCGAGCTCTTCGCCAGGCTGGTCCGTGGGCTCGACCCGTCGTCGCTCGGCCCGGGTCCCGCCCGGCTCGTCGCTCGCCTCGCCTCCGCCGGGCTCGTCGTCTCACCCGGCGAGCGTGATCGCCGTCTGCTCCGGCGCTCGGCGACTCTCGTCGAGATCGCAGGTCCCGCCGCGTGGCAGGACGGCCTGGCCGCCCGGCTCGCCGAGGTGGGCATCCGGAGCGTCCCGGCAGCCGAGCGGCACGTGGACGCCGGCCTCGCCGTGGTGCTCTCCGCCGGGGAGCCCGACCGGGACCTGGCCGACCGGTGCCTGCACGACGACCGGACGACCCTGTTCGTCGCCGCCGTCGACGGCCGGATCCGGCTCGGGCCGTGGGTGGTGCCCGGCCGGACCGCCTGCCTGCACTGCCTCGACGCCCACGCCCGGGACCGCGACAGCCGCCATCCGGTGCTCGTCGAGCAGTGGACTGCCTCCGAGGCCGTCGCGGAGGTGGAGCCCTCGCTCGTGTCGCTGGCCCTGGCCTGGGCCTGCGCCGACGTGGTGCGCTGGTGCCACGCCGATCAGCCGACCACGTGGTCGTCGACCATCTGGCTCGAGGAGGACGCCCTGCCCGTCGCGCGGGGCTGGACACGTCATCCTTGGTGCGGCTGCTGCTGGGCCGGTCTCGAGGTCACCGGCTGAGCACGCCCTGTCACCACCACTCGCTGTCGAGCTTGCCCTCGATGCTCCGAAGGTGGGTGCGCGAGCAGGCGTCGCAGTAATTGCGCCGGCGGCCGTTCTCGACCGACGTCGTCCAGGTCAGGGTCTCCCCCTCGGTCTCGACCTGGCGGCCACAGTTGTCGCACGTGAACACCTCGCCAGGCTACGCCCGAGCAAGGGGGTGCGGACGCACGAGAGCCGGGTACGACGTGGTCGTCGTACCCGGCTCCCGTGCTTTTGTGAGAGTCACCCGCGATCAGGTCAGTGCTGGTGACCAGCCCTGATCAGAGCGCGCGGGCGAGGGCGAGGCGTGCCTGCTGCGCGGCCCGCTCGGCCTTGCGGCTCATGCGACGGGCCAGGGCCAGCTGGTAGCCGCGTCGCAACTGCTGCGCCTCTCCCAGGCGCGCGGACATTTGTGCGCGCGCGAGGTTTTCATGCATGAGATTCATGTCGTTACGTCCTTCGGTCTTCGAGGTGAGGTTCATCAAGGGATGTCTTTCGTGATGTGGTGTCCGCCGCTCAGGCAGCCACCCCGTTGTTGGTGTCCTTGCGGGGTCGGCCGCGTGGGCGCTTGCGCGGGATCACCACGCCTTGCAGGAAGAGTTCGCCGCCCCAGACACCCCACGGCTCACGCCGTTCGAGTGCGTTGTCGAGGCACAGAGCCTGAACCGGGCAGTCCTGGCACAGGGTCTTGGCGTGCTCCACGTCGCTGGGCGATTCGGCGAACCACAGGTCCGGGTCGTTGATGCGGCACGGAGCCAGTTGCTGGAGCTCTTCCGGCACACGGTCGAGAACACTGATGGTCATGTGTGTCACCTCCTTCTGACCTGATCGCTGAATGGTTCGGAGAAACAGAAAGGCCGCGGAATCCCTGATTCGGGATCCGCGGCCTGGAGGTGCCGGCGCTGTTGGGTCTCAACAGGACGGTGGTCTCCAGGCAGTGGTCCCCGGGAAGGCTCCCTGGGTGGCCGGAACGGTCACGAGGTTGGCGTCCGCGGCGATGACGCCCAGCTGACGCACTCGCTTCGCGGCAACCCAGCCGGAGCAGGCGAGGGTCGAGGAGGCGGCGTAGCCGGGCATGCCGAAGGACGGCGTCTGCGCCGTCATCGTGATCATGTGCTTGTTCATGCGGGCCACCTCCTTCGGTGCGTTGTGCGCGGACCGTGCCAAAGCCCTGTGCGCTGCGGACTCGATGGGAGGAAAACTATCGCGCCGGCTGCGTAATGGGCAAACCATTTTATGGGTATTTCTCGGAAATTCTTCGTGACTTCCTCAGCCCAGCAGGTCGAGGAGCTCCGAGCCGTACTTCTCCAGCTTCGTCGGGCCTACTCCGGCGATCTTGAGCAGGCCGGCGTCGGTGCGCGGCTTGTGCTCGGCGATCAGCTGGAGGGTCGCGTCGGTGAAGACGACGTACGGCGGCACCTCGTCGTCGCTGGCCCGCTCGCGACGCCAGGTGCGCAAGGCCTCGAAGAGCTCCTCGTCGTAGGACGCCGGGCAGTCGGCGCAGCGGCCGATCTTCTTCTGGGCCGCGGTGTCGAGCGGCTTGCCGCACTCGCGGCAGTGCACGGCCCGGCGGTTGCGGCGGGTGCCGGGCTCGTGGCCCTTTGCCTGCACGGCGCGCGGATCGCGCAGCACGGCGTCGAGGAAGCGCGAGGGCTTGCGGCTGGCCCGGCCGCCGGGGTTGCGGGCGGCGGACCACGAGATGGAGAGCGTGCGCCGCGCCCGGGTGATGCCGACGTAGAGCAGGCGGCGCTCCTCCTCGATCTCGGCGGGTGACTCGGCGTAGACGATCGGCAGGGTGCCCTCCTGCATGCCGCAGAGGAAGACGGCGTCCCACTCGAGGCCCTTGGCGGCGTGCAGGGTGGCGAGCGTGACGCCCTCAGCCGTCGGGGCGTGCTGCTCGGAGGCTCGGCGGTCGAGCTCGTCGACGAAGCCGCCGAGGTCGTGGGGATCCGCCCGGGCGAACTCGACGGACTGATCGACCAGCGCCTGCAGCGACTCCCACCGGTCGCGGGTCTGGCCGCGGCTCGTGGGCGCCTCCGGCGACCAGCCCATGCCGCCCAGCGTGGCCCGGACGACGTCCACGAGTGGCTCGTCGGCCGACTGGCCGCCGCGGGCGGTGCCCCGCAGCAGGGTGACCGCCTGGCGCACCTCCGCCCGGTCGAAGAAGCGGGCGGCGCCGCGGATGACGTAGGGGATGCCGCGCCCGGCCAGCGCATCCTCGAAGGCCTCGGACTGGGCGTTGATGCGGAACAGGACCGCGATCTCGGACGCCGGCGTACCGGCGGCGCGGAGCTCGGCGATGCGGCCGGCGACGTGCTGTCCCTCGGCGACCTCGTCGGGACAGGCCTGGGCGACCACCGTGGGACCGGACGGGCGCTGGGCCACCAGCTTGACGCCCTGGCTCGGCGTGCCGGCCAGCACCTGGTTGGCGAAGCCGACGATCTCGGGCGTGGAGCGGTAGTTGCGGACCAGGTCGATCGACGCCGCGTCCGGGAACCGGGAGGCGAAGTCGCGCAGGTAGGAGGCCTGGGCGCCGGCGAAGGAGTAGATCGTCTGGGCGGGGTCGCCCACCACGCACAGCTCGTCGCGACCGCCCAGCCACAGGTCGAGGAGGGCGTACTGGATGGGCGAGACGTCCTGGAACTCGTCGACGACGAACCATTTGTACTGCTGGCGCACCTGGGCGGCGACCCGGGCGTCGTCGGCGAGCATGCCGGCGGTGAAGAGCAGGACGTCCTCCATGTCCATCCGGCCCTGCTCGCGCTTGGTCTCCTCGTAGGACTCGAACACGCCGGCCACCGTCTCGGGGGCGACGTCGCCCACGCTGCGGCCCCGCTGTGGGGCGAGGCGTGGGTAGTCGGCCGGGGAGACGTTGCTGACCTTCGCCCACTCGATCTCCGACGCCAGGTCGCGGAGCAGCGCCTGGTTGGTGGTCAGCCTCCGGCGCCGGGCCGCGGTCGCGAGGATGCCGAGCTTGGACTCCACCAGCGTCGGGAGCTCGTTGCCGTGGAGGCGCGGCCAGAAGAACCGAAGCTGCCGCAGCGCAGCCGAGTGGAACGTGCGCGCCTGCACCCCCGAGGCGCCCAGCACGCGCAGGCGGCCCCGCATCTCGCCCGCGGCACGGGTGGTGAACGACAGCGCCAGCACCTCGGTCGGGGCGTACATCCCGGTGGCGACGCCATGGGCGATCCGGTGGGTGATGGCCCGGGTCTTGCCGGTGCCCGCGCCCGCGAGCACCCGCACCGGGCCGCGCAGCGTCTCCGCGACGCGTCGCTGCTCGGGATCGAGCGCCGCGAGCAGGTCGGCGGGCGTGGGCACCGGGGCGGGCAAGGCGGGGAACAACTCCTGGAGCGAGGTGGTTGCAAGATGTGCCAGCAACCCTAGACGTCCGAGGGGACAGTCCCACGATGAGCGAAACCTTCACGATGTACACCACCCCGTGGTGTGGCTACTGCCACCGGCTCAAGAGCCAGCTCGACCGCGAGGGCATCCCCTTCGAGATCGTCGACATCGAGCAGGTGCCCGAGGCCGTGGCGATCGTCGAGCAGGCCAACAACGGCAACCAGACGGTCCCGACCCTGGTGTACCCCGACGGCTCGGCGCAGACGAACCCCTCGCTGGCCCAGGTCAAGGAGAAGCTGGCCGCGCTGGCTTGAGGTTGCCCGTTGCGATACCCGGGTACCCGGGTATCGCGACGCTTCACGAGGGTTGCAACCCCCGTGAAGCGCATGGAAGCCCCGTGAAGGTCGCGTCCCGTCGGCTGCTACCAGCCTCCGTGGAGCGACTCGCCGGCCCAGCTCTCGAGCAGTGACGACGAGATCGAGACGCCCTTCGGCACCGTGATGGCACCGGAGGCCGCGTCGGCGAGCAGCTCGGCGCGGGTGAACCAGCGCGCCTCCTCGATCTCGGCTCCGTCGACGTCGATCCGGTCACTCGTGGCGCGGGCCAGGAAGCCGACCATCAGGCTGGCCGGCAGCGGCCACGGCTGGTTGCCGAAGTAGGTCACCTCGCCGACCGGGGTACCGACCTCCTCCATCACCTCGCGGCGTACGGCGTCCTCGAACGTCTCGCCCGGCTCGACGAAGCCCGCCAGGGTCGACCAGCGACCGGCCGGCCAGGCCTGCTGGCGCCCCAGCAGGACCCGCTCGTCCGCGGCACCGGGCTCCCCCAACGTGACCGCCATGATCACGGCCGGGTCCGTCCGCGGGAACTGCGCCCTGCCGCACGAGGTGCACACCAGCTCGTGCCCGGCATGGCTGGAGGTGAGCCCGCCGCCGCACCGCGGGCAGAACCTGGTGACCCAGTGCCACTCGGCGAGACCGATCGCGTGGAAGAGCCACGGAGCGTCGTCCGCGCCGCCGTCGACGAAGTGCGGGAAGAGCCCACGCAGGCCGACCCACTCCTCGCGCTCCCCCGGCGCCGTCGCCGGGTCGCAGATCAGCGCGAACCTCGTGACGCCGTCACGCTCCCCCAGCAGCACGCGCACGCCGTCGGGTGCGTCGGCCGGCGCCACCCACTCGATGATCCCGTCCACCGGACGGATCCGATTGCCCGCCACCACCAGCACGCGGGTCGAGGCGTCGGCCCAGCGCTCGGCCAGCCACGCGTCGTCGGTGCGGCGCAGGCCCTCGCGGTTGTGCGCATGGGCCGAGAGGGCCAGGTGTGGGAGTGTGCTGAGGCGTTCGCTGGTGTCCTGGGTGGTCACGCCGCCACCGTACTTGGGTACCTTCCACCACCATGAGCACCCACATCGGCGCCGCCGACGGCGAGATCGCACCCACCGTCCTGATGCCCGGCGACCCGCTCCGCGCGAAGTGGATCGCCGAGACGTTCCTCGACGACGCCCGCTGCTACAGCGAGGTCCGCGGCATGTACGGCTACACGGGCACCTGGCGCGGCCGGCCCGTCTCCGTGCAGGGCTCCGGCATGGGTCAGCCGTCGCTCGCGATCTACGCCACCGAGCTCTTCACCGAGTACGACGTGCAGTCGGTGATCCGGGTCGGCTCGTGCGGCGCGCTCACCGAGAAGCTCGCCGTGCGCGACGTGGTCATCGCGTCCGCGGCATGCACCGACTCGTCGATGAACTCCCACCGGTTCCACGGCTACGACTACGCCCCGGTCGCCGACTTCGGTCTGCTGCGAGCGGCGTACGACGCGGCGACGGCGCTGGGCATCGACCCGCACGTGGGGCTGATCTTCTCCAGCGACTCGTTCTACTCCCCGCGCGTCGAGCTGATGGCGCCCATGGTCGAGCACGGCGTGCTCGCGGTGGAGATGGAGGCCAGCGCGCTCTACACGCTGGCCGCGAAGCACCGCCGCAGGGCGCTGGCGATCTGCACGGTCTCCGACCACATCGTCACCGGCGAGGAGACGACCGCGCTCGAGCGCGAGCAGACGTTCGGCGCGATGGTCGACATCGCGCTCACAGCAGCGTCGGCCTGAGCAACGCCTCCAGCCCGGCCCGGTCGGGCAGGTCGGCCGGCTCGACGGTGTGCCCGGTGCGCACGTAGTGGAACGCGGCGCGGACCTGGTCGAGCGCCACGCCGTGGAGCTCCGCCCACGCCACGCGGTAGACGGCCAGCTGCAGCGGATCAGCGGCCTCGTGCCGGTTGGTCTTCCAGTCGACCAGGAGGAAGCCGTCACCCTCGGCGTAGACCGCGTCGATGCGACCCCGCACGACCTGGCCGTCGAGCACCAGCGCGAAGGGCGCCTCGACGGCGTACGGCATCCGGTCGGCGAACTCGCCCGCCTCGAACGTCGCAATGAGCTCGGCCAGGTCGTCCTCGTCGTCGATGCCAGTGTCGAAGCGACCCGGCAGCTCGTCGGGGTCGATCAGGCCCTGCTGCCCGAAGCGCGACTCCACCCACGCGTGGAAGCGCGTGCCAAACCGCGCCGAGGCCGAGGGCTTGCGCGGCATCGGCCGCGCCAGGTCGGCGGCGAAGCGAACGGGATCCTCACGCAACCTGGCCAGGGACGTGGCCGAGAGGCTGCTCGGCAGGGTCACCTCGATCGTGTCGGCGCGGTCACGTCGCGCCTCCTCGAGCAGCCGGGTCAGCTCGGCGTCCCACTGGGCCACCTGGTCGGCCACGAGGAGGTCCTCGACGACGTCCTCGGGGGCCCCGTCTCGGAGCTGCTCCTCGGCCACGGCGATCCGCTTCGCGGCGTCGGTGCGCCGCTCCACCTCGGCGGTGTAGTGGGACATCGGCCACGCCTGGTCGGGGTCGTCGAGCGCGTAGGGGCTGACGTCGGTCTTGGTCACGGCCGGCTGCCAGCGCTCCGGCTCGCCGCCCCACCCCGCGACCGCCTCACGCGTCGCCAGGAGGTACGACGACGCGCCCAGGCCGCGCTTGAGGGACGGGTGCCAGCACCAGGCGCTGGCGAGGAGGTGGTGCCGGGCGCGGGTCCAGGCGACGTAGGCCAGCCTGAGCTCCTCGGTCGCCTCGTGCCTCTTCGCGGCGGCGGCGTAGGCCTTGATGTCGTCGGGGCGGTGACCCCCGAGCTTGGGCAGGTCGCGATGGTCGCCGCGCAGCACGTTGGGCATCACCGACGGCACGGTGAGCCAGCTGCTGCGGGACTGGTTGGTCGGGAACTTCTGCTCGGTGACCCCCACGAGGAACACGACGTCCCACTCGAGCCCCTTCGCGCGGTGCACGGTGAGCAGCTTGACCGAGTCGGCCTCCGACGGGGTCGCCACGTCGAGGCCCTGGCCGAAGCTGTCCTCGGCCTCGAGCCAGGCCATCAGCGCAGGCAGCGTGACCTGGCCGTCGACGGCCTGGAACTCGGCCACCGCCTGGACGAACAGGTCGAGGTTGTCGCGGCGAGCCGCGGCGGCCGGGCTGACCGACGAGGCGAGCTCGACGTCGATGCCGGTCAGGTCGATGATCCGGCGGACGAGGTCGAGGATCGGCTCGTTGGCTGCCGCCCGCAGTCGGCGCAGCTCGGCGGCCAGCAGCGCGAACCGGCTGGCGGCCTGCGGTGAGTAGGGCAGGTCGCCCGGGTCGTCGAGCGCGTCTCCGAGGGCGGCGATCTCGGTCGGGTCGGAGCCGTCGACGGCGGACGCCAGCTCGTCGGCGACGCTGGGCGCGCCTGTGGCCCGACGCCCGCCCGGCCCGGCCAGCTCGCGGGCGCGGCGCCCGAGCAGCGCGAGGTCCCGCGGCCCGATCGCCCACCGCGGACCGGCCAGCAGGGTGAGCAGCGACGGGTTGTCGGTCACGTCGGAGACCAGGCTGAGGGTGGCCACCACCTCGGCCACCTCGGGCAGGCGCAGGAGACCCTTCAGGCCGACGATCTCGACCGGGATCTCGTGCCGTGACAGGGCGTCGAAGACATGGGCCGCGTGCGCGTTGTTGCGGGTGAGCACCCCGATCTCGTTCCATCGGGGCGTCTCCATCGCCTCGTGCGCGGCGGCCACCTGCTCGGCGAGCCACGCGAGCTCGTCGTCATACGTCGCGTGCAGCGCCACCGTGACCGAGCCGTCGTCGGCCTCGGGCTTGGGCTCGAGCGGGCGCACCTGGGAGAGGTCGGCGTAGAGGTCGGCGGCCAGGTGGTTGGCGGTGTCGAGGATCCGCCGGTCGGAGCGGCGGTTGACGGTGAGGGGGTACGTCGTCGGCTCGCGGTCGAGGGCCGGGAAGTCGCGGCCGAAGTCGAGGATGTTGGAGACCGACGCGCCGCGCCAGCCGTAGATCGCCTGGTTGGGGTCTCCCACCGCCGTCACCGGATGCCCGCGGCCGGACGCGGCGTCCGGCCCGGAGAAGAGCCGGCTGAGCATCAGCGCCTGGGCGACCGAGGTGTCCTGGTACTCGTCGAGCAGTACCACCTTGAACTTGCCGCGCTCGAGCTCCCCGACCTCGGGGCACTGCTCGGCCATCCGGGCGGCCAGGGCGATCTGGTCGGAGAAGTCGATCAGGCCCAGGTGGGCCTTGAGCGCGCGGTAGCCCGCCACCAGGTCGAGCAGCTCGGCCCGCCGGTCGATCGCCAGGATCGCCTTCTCGTTGAAGGCGCGGTAGGTGCTGCGTGACTCGTCGGCCATGCCTTCGACGAAGCGCGGCCGCTCGGCGGCGTCGAGGGCACGCACGTCGGCGGGGTCGACGAGGTGCTCGCTCATCTCGGCGTCGAGGGAGAGGAGGTACTGCACGACGTGGGTGGGCGAGTCCGTGAGGTGCTCGACGGGTGCCGTGTGCCGTTGTACGGCGCGGGCGGCGAGCTGGTAGCGGGACGCGTCGGCGATCAGCCGGGCGTCGGGCTCGTGCCCGATGCGCAGCCCGTGCTCGGAGAGCAGGTTGGCGGCGTAGGAGTGGTAGGTGGCGACCGTCGGCTCCTCCACCTCCTCGGACTCGTCGAGGGCACGCGTGCCGGGCGCCGGCAGCAGGCCGGCGGCCCGCAGCGACGACCGGATGCGGTGCGCCAGCTCGGCGGTCGCCTTGGTGGTGAACGTCAGGCCCAGCACCTCGTGCGGCTGGACCCGGCCGGTCGCTACCAGCCAGACGACCCGCGCGGCCATCACCGCGGTCTTGCCGGAGCCGGCACCGGCGATGACCACGGCCGGCCCCAGCGGGGCGGTGATCGCGTCGAACTGCTGGGCGCTGAACGTGAAGTCGGTGCCCATCACCTCACGCAGCTGCTCCGGCGTGGTGATCTCGCGGGCCGTCACGACAGCACCGACCCGGAGCTCTTGTCGGGGCAGATGGCCGTGAAGGCGCACCGGTCGCACTGCTTGCCCGGGCGCGCCACGAACTCCTCGGCCCGCAGCGTTCGGGCCACCTGCATCAGCTGACGCTCGACCAGGGTCACGCCATCGGCGTCGGGCTGCTGGGGCTGCTGGGTCTGCTCCTTCGGCAGCTCGGTGCCCTTGCGCAGCTGCACCAGCTGGGCGCCGCCCGGCTGCGCGGGCCGGCCCACCAGCTCGTCGGCGGCGCCGTGAGCCACGGCGTACTGGTAGACGCCGAGCTGGGCGTGCTCGGCGACCTCGGCCGCGGTGGGCGGGTACTTGCCGGTCTTGAGGTCTACCACGACGACGCGACCGTCCTCGTCCAGCTCGAGGCGGTCGGCGTAGCCGTGGAGGCGCACCGCCTGGCCGTCGGGCAGGGTGACCTCCGCGCTCACCTTGGCCTCGGTCGACAGCAGCATCCGGGCTCCGGGTCGCGCGTGCCACGCGACGAACCGGGCCAGCGCGTCGTGCACCTCCGCGCGCTCGCGCGACGCCGACCAGGGCGTGCGGAAGTCCATCCGGCCCCACACCTCGTCGACCAGTGCCATCACGTCGTCCATGAGGCGCGGCCCAGGAGCCAGCTCGTCCTTGGCGATGCGGTCGGCGAGGGCGTGGACGACGTTGCCGAAGCCCTGGCTCGCCGAGCTCGGGACCTCGCCGCCGGCCTCGCGGGTCAGGAACCACTGCGCGGGACAGGTCAGCAGCCCCTCGACGGCGCTGGCGGAGAGCACCAGGGGCTCGTCACCTGCCCGGACCGGCTGGTCGGCGCGGCTGGGGCTGCGCAGCCCCCACCACGTCGCCGGGTCGGCCTGCGGGGCCACCGGGCGGCCGTGGACCTGCGTGGCGGCGAGCATGGCCAGCCGCCGGGCCGCGGCGTCGCGGAGCGCCTCGGGCTGGTCGGGGTCGGCGAGGGTACGACGCAGCTCGGCGACCAGGCCGGCCAGCGACAGCGGCCGGCGCGGCCGGCCGACCCGGTGCACGGGCGCGACGCCGAGCTCGGTGATGAAGCGCGACGGCTGCTCGCCGTCGTCGTCGGGCGATGCGACGGCGGTGACGACGAGGCGCTGCCGGGCACGGGTGCTGGCGACGTAGAAGAGGCGACGCTCCTCGGCGAGCATGGCAGTGGTCGTGACGGGCGGCAGGAGACCGTCGCGACTGATCCGATCGGCGGAGAGCAGGGACTCGCGCCTGCGGAGGTCGGGCCAGGTGCCGTCCTGAACGCGTGCGACCACGACCAGCCGCCACTCGAGGCCCTTCGACCGGTGGGCGGTGAGCAGCCGGACGGCCTCGCCGCGCACCCCGCGGTCGGCGAGCGTGTCGGCCGGGATCTGCTGGCCCACGAGGGTGTCGAGGAACGCGCCGACCGAGGTGTGGCCCTTGCGCTCCTCGGTCTGCGCGGCCACCTCGAAGAGCGCGCAGACGGCGTCGAGGTCGCGGTGCGCCAGCCGGGCGCCCTGACCGCCCGCCCGGGTGGCGGCTCGCAGGCGGCGCCCCCAGTCGGTGCCCTCCCAGAGCACCCAGAGCACCTCCTCCACGGTGTCGCCGGCGGCGAGGGACTCGCGTGCGGTCGCCAGCAGCGACGCGAAGCGCGCGGCGCGCTCGACGGAGGGACCGGTCAGCCCGGTGACGAACCCCGGCTCGAGCACGGCACGCCGCACCAGCGCACGCGACGACGAGCCGGTGTCGTCGCGCTGGCGCAGCACCCGGGCGAGGGCGCGTACGTCGGTGGCGTCGAGGCCGCCGATCGGGGAGGTGAGCAGCGAGTCGATGCGGTCGTGCCCGAGGTAGCGGGGGTCGTCGGGGTCGTGGACGTCGGCGTCGACCACGGCGCGCAGGACGTCGAGCAGCGGCAGGACGGCGGGCTCGCGCACCAGCGGGGTCTCGTCGCTGGCGACCTCGACCGGCACCCCGGCCGCGGCGAGCGACCTGCGCAGCGGCGGGATGGAGTTGCGTCCGGAGCGGACCAGCACGGCCATGTCGTTCCACGCGACGCCGTCCTCGAGGTGCGCGCGCCGCAGCAGGTCGGCGACCTGCTCGGTCTCGGCCCGCGCGGTGTCGAAGGTGAGCACCTCGACCTGCCCCGGCCCGAGCTCGTGGACGGTCGGCGTGGGGTGCCGGAACGCTTCGTAGGTGCCGGCCGGGATGGCCCCGGTGATGCCGATGCCGGCGGCTATCGAGCGGGACGCGGTGAGCAGCCGGGAGCCGAACCGGCGGGTGGTGCCCAGCGCGATCACCCTCGCCGGCTCGCCGCCGGCCTGCGGGAAGTCGGTCGGGAAGTCGAGGATGCCGCGCACGTCGGCGCCTCGGAAGCCGTAGATCGACTGGTCGGGGTCGCCCACCACCACGAGGTCTCGGCCGTCGCCTGCGACCGCGTGCAGGAGCCGCACCTGGCTGGGGTCGGTGTCCTGGTACTCGTCGACGAAGACGGCAGTGAACCGCGCCCGAAGCTCCTCGCGGTGGATCTCGGCCTCGACCACGGCACGTGCGACCAGGTCGGCGTAGTCGATCGCGCTCTGGCCGCCGAGGTTGTCGAGGTACTGCGCCATGAAGGCCCCGGCCGCCTCGAACTCCGGCACGCCCTCGGCCCGGCCCAGCGCCACGAGGTCCTCCGGGTCGAGGCCGCGCTCGCGCGCCCGGGACAGCACGGCGTGCACCTCGCGCGCGAACCCGCGGGTGCCGACGGCCGCCTGCAGGGAGTCGGGCCATCGCACCGCCTCCGGGGTGTCGGCCAGCAGCTCCTGCAGCACGACGTCCTGCTCGGGCGCGGACAGCAGGCGCAACGGGGCGGCGTACAGCTCGGCGGGGGCGTAGCGACGCACCAGCGCATAGGCGAAGGAGTGGAAGGTCGAGCTCAGCGACGTGGCGGTGGTGCGACCCAGACGCGCGGTGACCCGGTCGCGCAGCTGCTCGGCGGCCTTGCGGGAGAACGTCAGGGCCAGCATTGAGTCGGGCTGGGCGCCTCGTTCGACCCGATCGACGATCGCCTCCACGAGCGTGGTCGTCTTGCCGGTGCCCGGACCCGCGAGCACGAGCAGCGGACCACCCTGGTGCTCGACGACCCGGCGCTGGTCGGCGTCGAGCTCCGGCACGGCCGCCGGCGCGTGCGGGCGCGTCAGCTGATAGCGCGCCATCGGGGTGGATCCGGTCATGTGACCAGCCAATCAGAGCGCACCGACAGGTGCGGGAAGGCCTACCGTGTCACCATGACCACTGCCACGGAAGCCGTCATCGTGCTCTCTCGGGCACTCGACCAGACCGGGGACGTGCTGGCCGCCGTGCACGCGGACCAGCTCTCAAAGCCGACCCCCTGCACCGACTGGGACGTCGCGCACCTCATCGGCCACGTGACCGGTGCGCCCGGCCGCTTCCTCGAGATGCTGCAGGGCGAGCAGCCGGACTGGTCGACCGGGCCGGAGCCGGCCACCGAGGGGTGGGCCGCACGGTTCCGTGCCGCGGCCGACGACCTGATCCACTACTGGCACCAGCAGGGCGACGCCGCCGACGCCGGCCAGGTCGACTGGCAGATCGCGGAGCTGGCGGTGCACTCCTGGGACCTGGCCACGGCGACCGGCCAGGACGTCGACCGCCTCGACCCCGAGGTCGCCGAGCGCGGCCTGGCCTTCATGTCCGCCAGCCTGACCGACGACAACCGGGGCGGTGTGTTCGGCGCCCCGGCGGCCGTGCCCGACGACGCGAGCGTCTACGACCGGCTCGCCGCGTGGGCGGGCCGCACGCCGGCTTGGAGTGCCTGACTCAGCCGGAGGCGACCTGTGACGCGAGGGCCGCGCGGGAGGACACACCCAGCTTGGCGAAGGCCTTCGACAGATGGGACTCGACGGTCTTCTCGCTGAGGAACAGCCGGGCCGCGATCTCGCGGTTGGTGAGCCCCTGCGCGACCAGGCCCGCGATCTCGCGCTCCCGGCCGCTCAGCGCGTCGACTCCTGTCGCCCCGGTGCCCCGCGCACCCCCGCGCGCGACGCGCCGGCCGAGACCGCGGAGTGCGCGGCTGGCCGCGTCCGCGGTCCGCACCGCGCCGCCCCGGGTCGCCAGGCCCTGCGCCTCGAGGAGATGGCCGACGGCGGCCTCCCGGTCGGTGCCGGTCAGCGCCTCGGCGGCCAGCAGATGTCCCCGGGCAGCATCCAGGTCGGCACCGATGGCCCGACCGTGGCCGATGGCCGAGACGGCCACCGTCACCGCCGTCTCGTGGTCACCACGGGCGAGGGCGACCATCGCCGCGGCCCGGTCCGCGGCCGCGAGGGCGCCGCTCAGTCCGGACGTTGCTGCCAGGGCGGCGGCCCGATGGGCCGCCGCCGCCGCCGCGTCGAGGTCGCCGAGCGCGATCTCGGCCCCGACGAGCGCCGGCGCCCACCGGCAGACCCAGCCCGGCTCCACGTCGTATGCCGCCAGCAGCGGCCGCGCCTCCTCCGGCTTCCCGATCGCCAGCAGCACCGAGCCCAGGACCGCATTGGCGATCGTGACCAGCGCCGACCGGTCGAGCCGCTCGGCCAGGGCCGCGCTCTCCCTCGCCGTCGCCAGCGCCGCGTCGAGCTCGCCCCGGTCGAGCAGCACCCAGGCCCTCATCCAGAGTGCCCACTGCACTGACTGGTCGTTGTGCGTCAGTCGCGCCGTGAGCTCAGTGCGGTCGGCCACGGCGGCCGCCTCCTCCATCCTGCCGAGCAGGCCGAGGGCGAGCACCTCGGCGATCAGCAACGGGGTGGCGCCGGCGACGTTCCCGACCTGCTGCGCCGTCGCCGAGCCACGCCTGGCAGCCGCGAGGGCGTCCTCCAGGCGTTCCACGGCCACGAGCGCCCACGGAATCGCGGTCACCAGCTCGGCCCGGGCGGCCAGCTCCGCGTCCGACGCGCGCCGTACGGCGTCGACGGCGTGGTCTCCCGCGATCCTGGACTCGGCTCCGCGACCGGCGAACCGGAGGCCGACCCCCACCAGCGCAGCCGCCACCCCATGCACCAGCGGGTCGGCCGACGCGTCGTCGTGGGCCAGCCGGCCCCAGTGCGCCAGGCCCTCGTAGTCGCCGCGCTCGTACGCCGACAGCGCAAGGGCCGCCATCAGGTCTGCCTGTCCGGTCGGGTCCCGGATCTCCTCGAGCGTCCTCGAGAGTCGGCGCAGTGAGGCGTCGTGCCGGCCGAGCAGTCGCTCGACGGCGGCCGCGGCGAGCGTCAGCCGCACCCGGTCGGGGTTCGCGCCGGCACCGAAGATGAGGCCCTCGTCCGCCACGCTGAGGGCCTCGGTGAGCCGGCCGGCCTGCACCAGCGCCTCGGCCAGGTCGGAGAACGGACCGAAATCGGTCGGCGGGGCAACTCGCTTGGCGGCGAGCAGCCAGTCCGCGGCGATGGACGGAGCGGACGTCCGGACCATCCCGGCGGCGGCACGCAGCAGCGCCGCCGAGTCCGCGTCGCCGGGTGCCGCGGCGTGCGCCAGGTGCCGGGCCCGGCTCGGCAGCGGGCGTCCGGCCTCGGCGAGCACCTCGGCGGCGCGGGCGTGACCCTGCAGCCGGTGCGCCGCCGACTGACCCTCGTACACGGCGCTGCGGACCACCGGGTGGCGGAAGGCGAACTCGCGAAGCGTGCTCGTCGCCCGGACGATCCGGCGGTCGACCAGCTCGTCCACGGCGGCCAGGGCCGCGGTCAGGTCGAGGCCCGCGGTCCTGCGGGCGATGTCGATGTCGAACGGGTCGCCCACCAGCGCCCCTGCCCGGACCAGCCTCCGGGCGGCCTCGCCGAGCCGGGCCAGGTCAGCCGAGACGGCAGCGACGATCCCGTGCGGGACGCCCTCCGGGCTCCCGGCCCGGGCTAGCTCCTCGAGGAACATCGGGTTGCCGCCGGAGACCGTGTAGAGGCGACTCAGCTCCGCCTCGGTCCGGTGGTCGCCGGCCAGGGCATCGGCGGCGGCGCGGGACAGGGGTGCCAGGTCCAGGACCGTGCACTGCCGCCCGGTCGACCTCGCAGCCGCGACGAGCGAGTCGGCGACGGGTCCCGGCCGTACGCCGACGACGAGGGCGTGCGACGTCCCGGGAGGGCGTCGTACAAGCGTCTCGAGCAGCTCGAGCGACACCGGGTCGGCCCAGTGCGCGTCGTCGAGCACCAGCACCAGCCTGCGCCAGGTGGCCAGCTCGGCAGTGAGGCTGCGGAGCAGCTCCCAGCGGGCTTCGACCTCCTCACCCATGGCCGGCGACAGCCCGGGCAACGCCTCGCGGAACATGGCGAGGGGTACGTCGCTCTCGAGCTCCGTCGCCCGGCCGAGCGCGGGCTCGAGCCGCCTCCGCCGGGCGCTCTCGACCAGCAGGGTCAACAGCCGCGTCTTGCCGATCCCGGCCTCCCCGCGCAGCACCAGGAGCCTGCGTCCACCCGTGGCAACAGTTGAGAGCGCCTGCTCCAGCTCGGCGATCTCCGCGTCCCGGCCCACCACGTGCATCCCGCGAGCATCGCGCACCCGGACCGGTGAGGGACAGGGGATTCCCCGATGTTCAGGGGCGACCGGGCTGGGAGCGTCGTAGTCACGCAACCACTCACTTCAGGAGGTCGTCATGACCAGCAGCCACACCACCCCGCCCGACCTCGCGTCCGCCCGGGCCCGCAACGAGTCCACGTGGCGGGCCTCGGCGGTCGCGCTCTATGCCGGCGACATCGACGAGTTCCTGGCCCACTGGTCCGCCGAGCCGCGCTACGCCGTCGCCTACCCGGTCGAGGGGTTCCCGTCGGTCGTCGAGGGCCGCGAACAGCTACGGGTGCTGTTCTCCGGGTTCGCGGCTGCTGCGGCACGGATCGACGTCACCGACGTGCGCGTGCACCAGACCGACGACCCCGACGTGGTCTTCGTCGAGGAGCACATGACGGCGCAGCTCCACGGCGGCATGCGCTACCAGAACGACATGGTCATCCGGGTCACGTTCCGCGACGGCCTGATCCACGACATGTTCGAGTACTACGGCCAGGCCGCCCACCAGCGCCTCGCCGACACGGTGTTGGCCGCGGCTCAGGCGTCGTGACAGCTGAGTCGTCCTGACGGCTCCCGGACGTCATACGGATCGTGGACACGCTCCCACGATCCGCATGACGTTGCGGGAGTACGCCGTCAGCCAAGGTCGACGATGGCCGCCACCGGGCCGCCGCCGTCGGGACCCTGGTGCGCCGCGGAGACCGACACGAAGACCGCGGGGTCACCGGTGACCGCCGCCGTCACGCCGCCCACGGCGGCCTTGATCTGCCGGTGCCAGTGGACGTCGGAGTCGTCGAGCATCGCGTTGCGGCGGCCGCGCACGGAGCCGTCCTGCGACACCTCGCACTTGAGGAAGACGTTGACGAGCTTGCCGTCGAGGTCGTCGGTGCGGGGGCGCTCGGGCAGGTCGAGCCCGGCGGAGCGGATCGCCTCCCAGATGCCGTCCTGGTCGAGGGCGTCCTTCATCACCGAGTGGCCGACACGGTAGCGCCCGCCCACGCCGGTGGCGTTGCCCACGACGACCACCTGCGCCACGTCGAGCTCGACGCCCGAGGAGCACGAGGCGACCGACGAGAACAGCGCGCGGTTGTGCATGACGTCCTCGTCGGTCGGCATCTCGATCTCGCCGAGCGCGACGGCGATGCCGAGCGCAGTGCAGCCGTTGGAGAGGTCCATCGACTCGTGGGTGTGCTCGGTCCAGACGGTCTTGCCGCGCGACTTGGCGTCGCGGATCGTGTGCACGGTCAGCAGCGGCGTCTTGGTCTGCACGTAGTGCACGTCGGCGACGTCGGTGATGCCGGCCTTCTCCATCGCGACCTTCACTGCGTCGGCGACCTTGGTGACCATGGCGACCCGCCCGATGTCCTCGGGCAGCAGCTGCTCGCTCATCGCGAAGCCGACCGTGAGGCGCGGCTCGTCCGTCTGCACGGCGTCCTCCGCCGGCACGGTGGCGAAGATCGTCGCGTGCGGGCTGATCACGCCGTCGGTGCCTCCGGACCAGACGATCGGGATCTGCTTGACCTGCTCAGTGGGCACGCCCCGGTCGACCAGCACCTCGCGGAACGCGCGGTCGGAGATGATCCTCGTGTAGTCGTTGACACCGCCGTTGCCCTCGGTCTTGCCGATGATCGCGATGACGCGTTCGGCTGCCATCACGCCGTCGTCGATGAGCTTCGCGAACTCGGACGCGTCGGCGACGGAATGGATCGGGACCTTGCGGACTTCGATGGCTGATGGACGAGGGGGCATGGAGTTTCCTCTCAGTTGGGTACGACGACGGTGCCGGCGTCGCCGGTCACCGCCTCCACGATGTGGTCCAGGTTGGTGATGACGGAGCGGCCGCCGCCCTGCTCGACGAACCGGCAGACGGCGTCGACCTTCGGGCCCATCGAGCCGCTGGCGAAGTGGCCCTCGGCGGCGAGGGCGCGCATCTCCGCGACGGTGACCCGGCCGACCGGCTCGGCGTCGGGGGTGCCGAAGCGCAGCACCGCGTTGGCCACGTCGGTGGCGATCACGAGCACGTCGACGGTGATGGAGCGGGCGAGCAGCGCCGCCCCGAGGTCCTTGTCGATGACCGCCTCGACGCCGGCGAGCGTGCCGTCGTCGCGGCGTACGACGGGGATGCCTCCGCCGCCGTTAGCGATCACCACGAAGCCGGCCTCGACCAGGGCGTGCACGGCGGGTGCGTCGACGACCTCCAGCGGCTCGGGCGAGGCGACGACACGGCGCCAGCCCTTCTCGCCGCGGTCCTCCCAGGTCTCGCCGTGGTCGATCAGGTAGGCCGCCTCGTCAGCGGAGAGATACCGCCCGATCGGCTTGGTGGGCGCGGCGAACCCGGGGTCCGCGGCGTCGACCCGGGTCCGGGTCACCACCGCGGCGCTGCGCCGGTCGACGCCGCGACGGGCCAGCGCAGCGTCCAGAGCGTCCATCAGGACGAAGCCGAGGGTGGCCTGCGTCTGCGCGCCGCACCAGTCCAGCGGGACCGGGGGTACGACGGCCGCGGCCAGCTCGTTCTTGACGAGCAGGTTGCCCACCTGGGGGCCGTTGCCGTGGGTGACCACGACCTCCACGCCCTCGGCGACCAGCCCGGCCACGGCCTCCATCGCCACCTCCGCGGCGGCGATCTGGTCGTCCGGGCGCGCCCGGCCCTCGGCGTTCGTCATCGCGTTGCCGCCGAGCGCGAGCAGGACCCTCATGGCGACGAACCTAGTGGCGCCGGCACGGCGCGGGCACCAGCAACAACGGTCAACGAACCGCGCGAGGTCAGGCAGTTGTTGCCAAACTGCCGGGCGCTCAGCGGCCGCCGGCGACGCGCAGCGTGCTGCCCGTGACGTACGACGCCGCGTCGCTCATCAGCCAGGCGATCGCGTCGGCGATCTCGGCCGGCTCGCCGGGCCGGCCGAGCGGGATCCCCGTCGACACCCGGTGCAGCCGGTCGGGGTCGCCGGCGTCCTCGTGGATGCGCGTGCGCACCATGCCCGGGGCGACGCCCACCACACGCACCCCGGCGTCGGCGACCTCCTGGGCCAGCCCGATGGTCATCGCGTCGACACCGGCCTTCGCCGCGGCGTACTGGACGTACTCCCCCGGCGACCCGAGGGTCGCCGCCCCGGAGCTGACGTTGACGAGCACCCCGCCCTTCCCGCCGTGAGTCGTGGCGAGGGCACGCACCGCGGCGCGAGCGACGTAGAGCGCGCCGGTGAGGTTGAGCTCGACGGTGCGCGCGATGACGTCGACCGGGGTCTCGGCGAGCGGCCCGACGTGGAGGGTGGCACCGGCGTTGTTGACCACCCCGGTGAGCCGGCCGTGACGCGCGGCCTGGGCGAAGAGGGCGTCGACCCCGGCTGGGGCCGAGACGTCGGCCTTGACGACGACGCACCGGGCGCCGGCGTCCTCGACGGCGAGGCGGCACTCCTCGGCGGCCGCGTCGTCGCGGACGTAGCCCAGCACCAGGTCATGGCCGTCGTCCGCGAGCCGGAGGGCGGTGGCGGCGCCGATCCCCCGGGTGCCGCCGGTGATCAGGGTGAGTGGTCGATCCATGGCGGCAGTCAACCAGCAGTCAGCGCGCTCGTCCGTCGAGGAGGGCGCGCAGCGGCAGGGTCCCGACCGGGAGGCCGTGGGCGTCGTAGTAGGCGAACATCGCCCACAGCCAGGCCTCCTCGCGGTCCCGGGGCTCGCCCGACGGGAGCGCCACGACCACGTCGACGCCCGCCTCCGCCGCGAGCTCCGCGACGGTGGCCCGGCGCGAGGCCAGCTCGTACGTCGCGCCGTCATGGCCGGGCTCGGTGAGCACGACGGCCGCAGCCTGCGCCACCTCGCCGAGATCGGCGAATCCGAACGGGGCGTCCGCGCGGTACGGCAGCCGCACGGTCTGCGTGAGGTCGAGGTTCTGCAGGTAGGCGCCCGGCTGGAGGATGGTCCATGCCAGGCCCGAGCGTCGTACGACGTCCTCCGCAGCGGCCTTGCCGAGGTGGTGGGGCATCTGGGGCACGTATGGCGAGGCGACCGAGTGCAGCACCACCCTGGCCACCCCGGCCTCGCGCGCCGCCACCACGGCTGTCTCGACGTACGCCGCCTCGTCGGGGTGCAGGTTGGGCGCGATGACGTACGCCGCGTCGCAGCCGGCCAGCGCCGACGGCAGGTCGTCCCACTCCGCGCGTCCGGTCGCCACCACCTCCGCCCCGCGCGCGACCAGGGCAGCCGCCACCGCCCGGCCGGTCTTGCCGCGCCCACCGACCACCGCGATCCTCATGCGATGCCCCTCAGGCGGCCGTGAGCAGGTCTTGGACCAGGCCCACCGCGGTCGAGGCGGCCTTTTCGCGGTCGCCGTACGGCGCACTCGCGTAGGCGCCCTCCAGCACCAGCCAGATCCGCTCGGCCAGGACCTCGGGGTCGTCCGTGCCGAGCTCCGCGACCAGTGCGTCGACCCGGTCCCGGAGCCGCCGCACCTCGGCGAGGGCGAGACGACCCGAGCTCCCGGACAGGTCGCGCATCTCGCGCAGGTAGTTGCGGAAGGGGCAGCCCCGGAAGTCCGGCGCGGCCACCTGGTCGGCGACGTGGCGCGCCACGGCGACCAGCGCCGCGGCGGGAGCCCGCTCGAGGCCCGCGACGGCGGCGTCCATCTCCGGGCCGAGCCGCTCGGCGAAGCGCTCGAGGTAGGCGCGCACCAGCTCGTCCTTGCCCGGGAAATAGCGGTAGAGCACGTTCTTGCCGCAGCCCGCGGCGGCGATGATCTCGGCGAGGCCGACGCCCCGGATGCCGCGTGCGTAGAACAGCCGGCCGGCGGTGTCGAGGATCCGGTCACGCGTGGCGGGGTCGGCGAACGGGGTCATCCGCACATGATACGGACCGATCGGTCCCGATCGGGAATGAACTGGGTCGGTCGGCGGCTCCACCCGTAACGGACCGATCGGTCCGCATCTTTCGAAAGGCTCTCCATGCAGATCTCAGAATCCGTCGCGTTCGTGACCGGCGCCAACCGCGGGCTCGGCAAGGCGTTCACCGACGCCCTGGTCGCGCGCGGCGCGACGACGGTCTATGCCGCCGCCCGGAACCCCGACACGATCACCGACCCCCGGCTCACTCCCGTGCGGCTCGACGTCACCGACCCGGCCTCCGTCGCAGCAGCCGCGAGCCTCGCCGGCGACGCGGACCTGGTGATCAACAACGCGGGCATCTCGCGGGGCGGCTCGGTCCTGGGAGCCGACGTGGCCGACGTCCGCGCGCAGCTCGAGACGAACCTCCTCGGGCCCCTCGAGGTGACCAGGGCGTTCGCGCCGGTGCTGGCACGCAACGGCGGCGGCGCCCTGGTCAACGTGCTCTCGGCGCTCTCGTGGATGTCCTTCAGCAGCCTCGCCGGCTACTCCGCCTCGAAGGCGGCCGCGTGGTCGCTGACCAACGCCACCCGCGCCGAGCTGCGAGGCCAGGGCACGCTGGTCGTAGGCGTGCACATGGGCTACGTGGACACCGACATGGCGGCGTCGGTCGAGGGGCCCAAGGCCGACCCCGTGGACGTCGTGACGCAGGTGCTCGATGCCGTCGAGGCGGGCCAGGACGAGGTGCTCGGCGACGACGTCGCGCGTCAGGTCAGGGCCGCGCTCTCCGGGCCCGTGGCCGACCTGGCGGTCTGACACGAGCTGGGGGCGCTCACACCACGTCGACGTCGGCGTACGCCGTGCCGTCGGCAGCGAGCCGGGCGTATCCCGGGCCACGGTCGAAGAACGCGTCCTCGCGCACCCAGGCCGCCCGCGAGGCGCGCTCGGTCGCCGTCGCGTCCGCGTCGTGACCCAGGGTGTCGTCGTCGAGCGAGCCGGTGAGCACCACGCCGTAGTCGGCGAGCGCGGCCTCGGGAGACACCTTGCGCCAGACCACGTCGCGCACCACCAGCTCCGGGTCGCGGGCCAGTGGGTCGCCCCAGCCGCCGCCGCCGGTCGTGCGGATGCGGATGACCTCGCCGGCCCGCACAGCCTCGTCGTCGGCGAGGGCGTCGACCTGGCGCTCGTTCGGGCCGCCGGGGTCGATGGTGACCTCGAAGGGCTGGCCGGCCTTGCCGCCGCGCACGCCCCAGCAGGCCAGGATCGATCGGTCGGCGATCGACATGAAGTGCCCGTCCTTGAGCATCCGGATGTGCTTCTCGTAGCCGAGCCCGCCGCGGAACTGGCCGGCGCCGCCGGAGTCCGTCGCCAGTCCGAGCGACTCCACGAGGAACGGGAAGCGCGACTCGGTGAACTCGCTCGGCAGGTTGCGGGAGTCGGGCACGACGTGGATGGTGTCCTCGCCGTCGGCGTAGTAGCGGCCGCCCGAGCCGCCGCCGAGCACCTCGCGCATGAGGTAGGACCGGCCGTCGCGGTCCTCGCCGTACACACCGGTGTAGCGGATGGTCTCCTGGTCGGCGGGCATCTTGCCGTCGACCGCCTTGGCCACCACCCCCGCGAGCACCCCGAGCAGCCGCAGGATGACGAAGGTGCGCGCGTTGGTCGGCGCCGGGAAGACCGGTGTCAGCAGCGTGCCGGGCTCGGGGAAGCGCATCTCGATGAGCGGCACGATGCCCTCGTTGACGTCGAGCTCGGCCATCCGCTCGGGCGACTCGGCGAGGTTGCGCAGGATCGGCGCCAGCCACTTCTTGAGGAAGACGCCGTCGCTGTAGTCGCCGCAGTGGTTGATCGGCCCCTTGGCCTGCGGGCTGGTGCCGTCGAAGTCGAGGATCAGCCGCTCGCCGTCGGGGTCCTCGGCCGCGGTGCGGGTCAGGGTGATCCGCTGCGTGTGCAGCTGCGGCTCGTCGACGCCGTCGTGCTCGGCGTAGTCCTCCCACGTCCAGGAGCCGACAGGGATCCGGCTGAGGATCTCGCGGCGGTACGTCGTGGTGGTGCGGTCGAGGATCGCGTCGAAGCACGACTCGACCGTCTCGACGCCGTACCTCTCGAAGAGCTCACCGAGCCGGCGGGCACCCATCAGGCAGGCCGAGCACTCCGCGTCGAGGTCGGCGGCCAGCGACTCCGGCATCCGGGAGTTGCGGGTCATGATGCTCAGCGCGGCGCGGTTGGGCACCCCGGCGTCCCAGAGCCGGATCGGCGGCACCATCAGGCCCTCCTCGAAGACGCTGGTGGCGTGGCTCGGCATCGAGCCCGGCACCGCTCCCCCGATGTCGTCGTGGTGGCCGAAGGCCTGCACGAACGCCACCACCCTGCCGTCGGCGAAGACCGGCACGGTGACGCAGAGGTCGGGCAGGTGGCCGATGCCACCCTCGGAGCGGTAGACGTCGTTGTGGAAGAAGACGTCGCCCTCCTTCATCTCCTCGATCGGGAAGTCGCGGGCGACCGGGTGCACCAGCGCGGAGTAGGACCGGCCGGTGAGCTTGCGCAGCAGCCGGTCGTGGATGCCGGCGCGGAAGTCGTGCGCGTCGCGGATCATCGGGCTGCGGCTGGTGCGGCCGATGGCGGTCTCGACCTCCATCTCGACGCTGGCCAGCGAGCCCTGCACGATCTCGACCAGCACCGGGTCGGCGCTCGCCCCGGCGTCGTCGGTCAGCATGCCGTAGGGGAACTGGGTCGGCGCGCGCCTGCTCATGCTTCATCCCTCTTCTCGACGCGGGTCACGATGATGTTGAGGTAGTCGTCGACGCGGGCGGTGAAGCCCGGGTGCACCGGGACCGTCGAGCCGAACTCCTCGATGATCACCGGCCCCTCGACCGAGTGGCCCGGTGGCAGGTCGGGCCGCCACAGCACCGGCGTCTCGACGTACCCCTCCTCCGCGTCGAAGCAGACGGGCCTCCCGCTGTTCTTCGCGCTGGTTGAGGTGCGAAGGCGCCCTGGCGCGTCCCCGCTGGTTGAGGTGCGAAGGCGCCCTGGCGCGTCCCCGCTGGTTGAGGTGCGAAGGCGCCCTGGCGCCTGAGCCTCGAAACCAAGGGGATCCACCCTCGTGATCTCCGGCCGCTGGATGGGCCCGATGCCGGAGGTGCGCACGTTCACCCACTCGACCTGCTGGGTGTCGTCGGCGGAGAAGTCGTAGCCGTAGAGAGCCCTGTGCTCGGCGTGGAAGCGCCGCGCGACCTCGTCGAGCGCGGCGCGGTCGAGCGGACCGTCCGGCACCGGGACGCGCACCTCGAACGCCTGCCCGAAGTAGCGCACGTCGGCGGTCCGTTGGAAGACGTGCGTCTCCTCGGCGAACCCCTCCGTGGCGAGCGCGGTGCGCGCCCGCTCGGTCAGCGCGTCGTACGCCGTCTGGAGCGTCGCCGGGTCGAGGGACTCGTGCAGCGCGACGTGCGTCTGCACGTAGTCGTTCTTGACGTCGACGGTGAGCAGCCCGAACGCCGACACGTTGCCCGGGTTCGGCGGGACGAGCACCGTCGGCACGCCGAGGATGTCCATGAGCCGGCACAGCAGCAGCGAGCCGGAGCCACCGAACGTGGTGAGGGTGAAGTCGCGGACGTCGAGGCCGCGCTTGACGGTGACCTGGCGCAGCGCGTTGGCCTGGTTCCACGCGGAGATCTCGAGCACCCCGGCCGCACAGGCCTCGGCGGAGATCCCGAGCTCCTTGGCGAGGGCCTCGATGCCGTCTCGTGCGGCATCGGCGTCGAGCGGGATCTCGCCGCCCAGCAGGTGCGGAGGGATGCGGCCCAAGAACACGTGGGCGTCGGTGATGGTGACCTCGGCGCCGCCCTTGCCGTAGCAGATGGGGCCGGGGTCGGCGCCTGCCGACTGCGGGCCGACCTTGAGGGTGCCCTCGGGCGAGAGCCAGGCGATCGAGCCGCCGCCCGCGCCCACCGTGACGACGTCGATCATCGGGATCTTGGAGGGGTAGACGCCGACCGTCCCCTCGGTGGTGAGTGCCGGCTGCCCGTCGATGACGACCGAGACGTCGGTGGAGGTGCCGCCGCCGTCGCTGGTGAGCACCCGGTCGAAGCCGGCGACCTTGGCGATCAGCGCAGCGCCCAGCGCGCCCGCGGCCGGGCCGGACAGCACGGTCGTGATCGGCTGGTGCACGACCTCGTCGGCCGACAGCACCCCGCCGTTCGACTTCATGACGTAGAACGGCACCTTGCGGCCGCCGTACTCCTCGAGCCGCCGGCTGATGTTGGTGACGTAGCGGCTCAGCCGGGGCTTCACGGCCGCGTCCACGAGCGTGGTCATGGCGCGCTCGTACTCGCGGTACTCGCGCAGCACCTCGCTCGAGATCGACACCACCGCGTCGGGGTGCTCCTCGGCGATGATCGCGCGCATCCGCTCCTCGTGGTCGGGGTTGGCGTAGGCGTGCAGGAAGCAGACCCCGAGGGTGTCGATGCCCTTGGCCTTGAACCAGCGCGCGACCTCGCGGGCGCCGTCCTCGTCGAAGGGCCGCACCTCCGCGCCGGTGAAGTCGAGCCGGCCGCCGACCGCCTTCACGAAGTGCCGCGGCACGATCCGGGGCGGCTTCACCCAGAAGTAGGAGTTGCCGTAGCCGTCGGGCACCGACTGCCGCGCGATCTCGAGCAGCGCGTCGTACCCCTCGGTGGTGATGAAACCCAGGGCGTCGACCTTGCCCTCGAGCAGCTGGTTCGTCGCGACCGTGGTGCCGTGGGAGACCGCCGCGATGGCGCTGCCGTCACCCGCGGGGAGCCCCAGCAGCCCCAGCACCTTGTCGATGCCGGCCATGAACCCGTCGGCGGGGTCGGCCGGCGTCGAGGGGGTCTTGGTGGTGACCAGCTCCCCGCTCTCCTCGTCGAGGGCCACGACGTCGGTGAAGGTGCCACCGGTGTCGATCCCGATGCGGATCCGGCGAGTTGCGGGCTCAGGCATGGGGACCATTCAATCGGCCGTCACAGCACCGAGCGAGGGCAGGACGTGCCGACGAGCCTGCTGATCGTTGGCATATGGTGCCAAATCGAAGCGCTGATGCCCCTCCGTCAGCCCTCGCTAAGGGTGTCGGCATGGCGATGGACGACCCGCCAGTCGCCGGCCTCGCGGCGATAGACCTGCGTGGCTCGCAGGATGAAGGTGCGCTGCTGGCCGTCGACGGTCGCCGAGACGTGCTCGAGGCCGGCTGTGTAGGCCAGGTCTCCGACGACGTCGGACTCCTGCAGCTCGAAGGCGTACGACGTGCAGCCGGAGAAGGTCTCACCGAGGGCGCTGAAGAGCTCGTCGACCTCTCGCAGGCCGTGGGCGTTGCGCCACGCGCCCAGGACGCTCACCGGCTCGTTGCGGGACCACAGCTCCCGCCGCAGTGTCGGGTCGCCGTTGAGCAGCCCGATCTCCGCTTCCTGCAAGGCCGTCTCGACCCACGTGAGGAAGTCCTCGTGGCTGGTCATGCCTCATGATGCGCCCGGCAGGGGCGTTGGCGCACGCCCTGTGGGCGCGCGACTTTCGGGGCCTCTAAAGGCTCACGCCCGGGTGGCGCTCTCGTACGCCGCGGCGATCTCCAGCAGCCTCCGGTCCGCCCCGTGCGGGGCGACGACCTGGATGCCCACCGGCAGCCCGTCCGGGGTGTGCCCTACGGGCAGCGAGATGGCGGGGCAGCCGGTGACGGTGATGAAGTACGCCGACCGCATCCAGTCGAGGTAGGTCTCCATCGGCTTGCCGTTGATGTCGGAGGGAAACTCCTGGTCGGCCGGGAACGGCGGGACCTGGGAGACCGGCAGCACGAGGACGTCGTACTGCTCGAAGAACAGGCGCATGGTCTCCGTGAGCGACGTGCGCTGGAAGTAGGCGCGGGCGACGTCGGCGCCGGTGAGGTCCTCCCCGAGCCGGATGTTGTCGGCCAGCGACTGCTTGAAGGAGTCGGGGTTGTCGGCGAGCAGCCGGCCGAACTTCGCCTGGAAGTGCCAGGCGCGCAGCGTGCGGAACGTGTCGTCGGCGAGGCCGAGGTCGGGGTGGTCGCCGGAGACGTCCGCGCCTTCGCGGCCGAACGTCGCCGCCGACTGATCGACCACCGCGGCCACCCGGTCGTCCACCTCGAAGGCGCCGCCCAGGTCGACACTGACCGCGACCCGCAGCCCGGACAGCGAGGCCGAGGTCGGCGAGGCGAAGGTGGAGCCGGGGTCTCCCAGCGCGAGCGGGGCGCGGGAGTCCGGACCGGCGAGCACGGAGAGCAGGAGGGCGAGGTCGCCCACGTTGCGGGCCATCGGGCCGGCGACGGAGGTGGACTCCCACTGGTTGTAGAGCGGCCACTCCGGCACCCGACCGAGGGACGGGCGCATGCCGACGACCCCACAGAACGACGCCGGATTACGCAGCGAGCCGCCCATGTCGGAGCCCTCGGCGAGCGGCACCATGCCTGAGGCCAGCGCGCACGCCGCTCCCCCGCTGGAGCCGCCGGCTGAGAACCTCGGGTCGACGGGGTTGAGCGTCGTGCCGAAGATGGTGTTGAAGGTGTGCGAGCCGGCGGCGAACTCCGGCACGTTGGTCTTGCCGATCGTCACCGCGCCCGCTCGGCGTACGCGCTCGACGACCAGCTCGTCGCGCTCGGGGACGTTGTCCGCGAAGAGCGGCGAGCCGTACGTCGTGCGCCAGCCCTGGACGGCGTGGGTGTCCTTGAAGGCGAAGGGCAGGCCGTGGAGAGGGCCGACCTCACGTCCCGATGCCAGCGCCTCGTCGGCGTCGGCCGCGCCGGCCCGCGCGCGATCCTCGTCGAGCGAGACGATCGCGTTGAGCTCCGGGTTGCGCTCGGCGATCCGGGCCAGGTGCAGGTCGAGTAGCTCGCGAGCGGAGATCTCGCGGGCGGCCACGGCCGCGGCCATGTCCCGTGCGGTGGAGTCGACGGTCAGCTCGGTCACGACGTCCTCCCGCGAGCTTCGCGGGGCTTTCCGACGCTTCTCGGGGGTTGCAACCCCCGTGAGGCGTCGCGATACCCGGGTAGCCGGGTATCCCGACCGCTCCACCCGCTCACCGACGTCGCCCCAGGAGCGCGCCGGCGAAGACCCCGGCGAGCACGAGACCGGCGCCGACGGCGATGCCCAGGAGGAACTCCTGCTGGCTGCCAGCCTGCTTGGCGGGGGCCGTGAACACCTGGCCGACACCCGTCTCGCCTTGGTCACGAGCCGGTTGCCGCTCAGCCGACTCGGCCACCGGGGCTGGGGCGGCACCCGACAGCACGTCGCCGACGTTGCCGAAGAACTCGCCCGCCATCTTGCGCGAGACCGAGGTGAGCATCCGCTGACCGACGCCGCCGACCATGCCGCCGACGACGGCGTCGGCGTCGTACGTGATCTTCGTGGTGCCGTCACCGGCGTCCTCGAAGGCCACCGACACCTCCGCGCCGATCGTGCCGGGAGCACCCGCGCCCTGCAGGTCCATCCGCAGCGACTCGTGCGGCTTGAGGTCGTGGAGCTTGCAGGTGCCGGCGTACGTGCCCTTGATCGCGGCCACGCCGGCGGTGACGGTCATGTCGTAGGAGTTCTCGCCGGTCGCCTCGAGCCGCGAGCAGCCCGGGATCGTGCGCACGAGCACGGCCGGGTCGAGCAGGGCGTCCCAGACCTTCGCGACGGGAGCCTGCAGGACGTTCTCGCCGGTGAACTTCATCGGGTCTCCTTGGTCAGACGCAGGGCGTGGAGCTCGGACGGCGAGATCGGCATCGCCGTGATGGTGATGCCCTCGGCGTCCTCGATGGCGGCGGCGATCGCGGCGGAGCCGGGGATCACGCCGGCCTCCCCTGCGCCCTTGATGCCGAGCGGGTTGAGCGGGGAGGGAGTCTCGAGGTGGTCGATCTCGATGGTGCTCGGCACCTCGGTGACGTAGGGCATCAGGAAGTCCATGAACGACGCGTTCTGCAGCTGGCCGGACTCGTCGTACTCCATCCGCTCGTAGAGCGCGCCGCCCACGCCCTGCGCGACGCCGCCGTGGATCTGGCCCTCGACGATCATCGGGTTGATGATTTTGCCGCAGTCGTGGACCACGGCGTACCGCACGATCGTGATCTCGGCGGTGTCGGGATCGGTCTCCACGATCACGGCGTGCATGCCGGAGGCGAACGTCGCGCGCTGCGGCGAGTAGAAGTCGCGGCCCTCCAGGCCCGGCTCGTCGTCCTTGGCGACCGGCGGCTTGCCGGGGTCGCCCACGACGAACTGGGTGGCCAGCTTGGAGGCCTCGTCGAAGGCGTAGCGCAGCGGGTTCGACAGCACGGCCACCGTGCCGAGGGCGAGAGTCGTATCGGTGCCGCGCACCCGCACCAGTCCGTCGCTGATCTCCAGGTCCTCGACGTCCGCCTCGAGCGCCTCGGCCGCGATGCGGAGCGCCTTGGCCTTGGTGGCCTTCGCAGCCAGGTGCACGGCCGAGCCGCTCATCACCGCCGCGCGCGAGGCGAAGGTGCCGACGGCGTACGGCATCTTGCGGGTGTCGCCGGAGACGACCTCGACGTCCTCGATGGGTACGCCGAGCTCGTCGGCGACGATCTGCGCGAAGACGGTGGCGTGCCCCTGGCCCTGGGTGGTGAGACCGATGGCCACCTTCACCTTGCCGGAGGTCTCGACGTGCACGTGCGCACCCTCGTAGGGCCCGACGCCGGTGCCCTCGACGTAGCAGGCGAGGCCGATGCCCAGCCGCCGGCCCTCCTTGGCCGCCTCCGCCTTGAGCGCCGGGAAGTCGTCCCAGCCGATGAGCGCCTTGATCTTCTCGAGCGAGGCGGGGTAGTCGCCGGAGTCGTACTCCAGCTCGCGGCCGTCCTGGAAGACCAGCCCGTGGTCGTAGGGGAACTCGTCGGGCTGGATGAAGTTGGTGGCCCGCACGGCGGCCCGGTCGAGGCCGAGCTCGGCGGCGATGGCGTCCATGGTGCGCTCCATCACGAAGCAGCCCTGCGGTCGCCCGGCACCGCGGTACGGCGTCACCATCACCGTGTTGGTGAACAGCGACTCGAACACCACGCGGTAGGCGCCGGGCTTGTACGGCCCGAGCAGCTGGGTGGCGGTGATGATCGGCACGATCAGGCCGTACGGCGAGTAGGCGCCGTGGTCGTGCCAGAACTGCACGTCGAGCCCGAGCACCCGGCCGTCATCGTCGAAGCCGACCTCGACGTGGTGGACCTGTCCGCGCTCGTGCGCGGAGGAGATGAAGTGCTCGCGCCGGTCCTCGGTGAACTTCACCGGCCGCCCGAGCACCCGCGCCGCCATCGGCACGAGCAGCTCCTCGGGCCACGGGTGGTTGATCTTGACGCCGAAGCCGCCGCCGACGTCGGGGGTGACCACGTCGACGTTCGCCAGGTCCAGGCCGAGGCGGGCGGCGATGCAGCCCCGCACGCCGGTCGAGGTCTGCGTCGAGCTCCAGACGGTCAATCGGCCGACGTCGGGGTCCCAGCGGGCCACCACGCCTCGGCCCTCCATCGGCTGGCAGGAGCTGCGCTCGATGGTGAGGTCGAGGGAGAGCTTGCGGGGCGCGGCGGCGATCGCCGCCGGCGCGTCGCCGTTCTTCTGCTCCATGCGAGCGCCGACGTTGCCGGGCACGTCGTCGTGCACGAGGTGGGTCGCGGCCCGGGCGGCGTCGATCCCGACCACGGGAGGCAGGAACTCGTAGTCGACCCGGATCCGGTCGACGGCGTCCTCGGCGATGTAGCGGTCGTCGGCGACCACGAAGGCGATCGCCTCGCCGACGTAGTTGACCTCGTCCTTCGCCAGGGCGTACTGCGTGCGCCCGTGGGTCAGCGCCGGGTGCGGGATCAGCAGCGGCAGCGGCTCGGCCATCGCACCGGCGAGGTCGTCGTACGTCCACACCGAGTGCACGCCGTCGAGGGACAGCACCGCCTCCACATCGATGTCGACGATCCGGGCGTGGGCGTGAGGTGAGCGGAGCACGGCGGCGTGCAGGGTGCCCGCGTGCGTGCCGACCAGCACGTCGTCGACGTACCTGCCCTTGCCGCGCAGGAAGCGCTGGTCCTCGACGCGCGGGACCTTGGTGCCAAACAGCTTGGTGGTCATGGTCGCTCCCCCTGGCCTCCGGAGGAGCCGTGGCTGCCCTGCTCGGCCAGCTCGGCGGCGCGCAGCACCGACGCCACGATGTTCTGGTAGCCAGTGCAGCGGCAGAGGTTGCCGGCGATCATGTCTGTCGCCTCCTGGCGCGTCGGCGACGGATTGTCGCGGATGCCCGCGGTGATGGTGGTCAGGAAGCCCGGGGTGCAGAAGCCGCACTGCAGGCCGTGGCAGTCGGCGAAGGCCTGCTGGACCGGTCCGAGCGAGTCGTCGTCGCCGCCGAGTCCCTCGACGGTGGTGATCTCGGCGCCCGCGACCGAGACCGCGAGCAGCAGGCAGGACCGCACCGGCCGGCCGTCGAGCAGCACCGTGCACGCGCCGCAGACGCCGTGCTCGCAGCCGACGTGGGTGCCGGTCAGGCCGCAGTCGTGGCGGATGGCGTCGGACAGCAGCCGCCGGGCGGGCACGCGTACGTCGTGGGTGGCGCCGTTGACCGTGAGTCGGACGTCGTGCAGCTCCTCAGACATGGGCCCTCCCCCGGGCGTGCCCGGTCGCGGCGGCCAGGACGCGGGGCGTGAGCACCCGCACCAGATGGGCGCGATAGTCGGCGCTGGCGTGGATGTCGGCGCCCGGCTCGAGGTGGGCGAGCGCCGCCTCGCCCGGGTCGTCCACGCCCGTGAGGTCGACGACCGTCGGCACGTCGCAGACGGAGAAGAAGCCGGCCTTGGCCGAGACCACCCGTTCGCCCTCGAGCTGGACCAGCGCGGCGACGCCGGCCATCGCGTAGTCGCCGTGCCGCCGGGCGATCTCCTCGAAGCCCACCCCGGCGTTCGCTGCGAGCGCGGGGAAGGTCGCCTCCACCGCGATCTCGTCGTGGCCGATCGACGTCTCGAGCGGGCCGACGTACAGCTCGTCGGCGGGAATGCTCCGCCGGCCCGACGGCCCCTCGACGTCGACGGAGCCACCGAGCAGCCTCAGCACGGCCGGCAGCTCTGACGCCGGATCGGCGTGTACGACGGAGCCCACCGTGGTGCCGCGGTTGCGGATGGTCGCGTGCGCGACGTGCCGCAGGGCCAGGGCGAGCAGTGGCTGCACCCGCTCGGCCTCGGCGGAGGCGAGCACGTCGCTGTGCCGCGCGAGCGCGCCGACGCGGACGCCGTCCGCCGTGCACCGCACGTCGTCGAGGCCGGGCAGCCCGTTGATGTCGACCAGCATCGTCGGGGCGGCGAGCCGCATCGACAGCAGCGGGAGCAGGGACTGGCCGCCCGCCAGCACCTTCGCGTCCGGGTCGCGGCCGAGCGCGGCGAGTGCGTCCGAGAGCGACGACGGGCGGACGTAGGCGAAGGGTGCAGGCTTCACAGCGCCCGGGTCACCTTGCCCGAGTCAGAGCTCTTGCGGAAGTTCACCATGTGGAAGAAGACGATGACCATGATGGTGCCCAGCGCGATGCCGCCGAGCTCGAAGTCGTCGCCGATGGTGAGGGTGACGCCGCCGATGCCGGCGATCAGGCCGCCCGCCAGGCCCACCATGTTGACGGGGTCCCCGAAGTCGACGCGGTTCTCGACCCAGATCTTGGCTCCCACCAGTCCGATCATGCCGTAGAGCACAACCGTGATGCCGCCGAGAACGCCTCCGGGGGTGGCGTTGACGATGGCCCCGAACTTCGGGCACAGGCCGAGCAGGATCGCGACGATCGCGGCGACGTAGTAGGCCGCCGTCGAGTAGACGCGGGTCGCGCCCATGACGCCGATGTTCTCGGCGTACGTCGTCGTCGGCGAGCCGCCGAACGCGCTGGCGAACGCCGTGGCGAGGCCGTCGGCGCCGATGGCGCGGCCCATGTAGGGGTCGAGGTTGTCGCCGGTCATCTCGGCGACCGCCTTGACGTGCCCGGTGTTCTCGGCGATCAGGGCGATCACGCCGGGCAGGACGAGCAGGATGAAGGTGAGGGAGAGGCTGGGGGCGTGCACGACGCTGACGCCGTCGGCGAGCTTCCCGCTCGGCAGGCCGATCCAGTCGGCCGCCTCGACGCCGGCCCAGCTGACGCGGTCGTGCGAGGTGGCCTCGGTCGCGCCGCCGAGGACCGAGGTGATCGGGCCGAAGAGGATGTCGGCGAAGAGAGAGATGAGGTAGCCGAAGATCAGCGCGAGGAACACTGCGATGCGCGACCAGAAGCCGGGGAAGGTCACCGCGGCCAGCACCATGAAGGCGGCGGTCAGGAGGGCGATCCACTGGTCCTGGGGCCAGTAGATGCCGGCCACCACCGGCGCCAGGTTGAAGCCGATGAGCATGACCACCGCACCGGTGACGGCGGGCGGCAGGATCCGGTGGATCAGGCCCGAGCCGGCGAAGTGGATCAGCACGCCGATGAGGAGCAGCACGATGCCGGCGACCATGATCGCGCCGGTGACGTCGGCGGAGTCGCCGCCCTGCGCGCGGATGGCGGCCACGCTGGCGACGAACGAGGCGCTGGTGCCCAGGTAGCTCGGCACCTTGTTAGCACAGATCAGCAGGAACAGGATCGTGCAGATGCCGGAGAACATGATGGCGAGGTTGGCGTCCAGCCCCATCACGAGCGGGAAGACGAACGTGGCACCGAACATCGCCACGACGTGCTGGGCTCCCAGCCCGATCGTCTTGCCCCAGGCGAGCCGCTGGTTGGGCGCGACGGCCACCCCGGGCTCGGGATCGACTACGTCCCACTTGAACATCGACATGTTGGGAGTCCCTCTCGCGTTGGTGCTGGGTGAGTACCCCGAGGTGCCAAGTTAGTGCTCTCCATGACACACCCATCAGGGCGATAACTGTCGAAGGAACGCCGAAGTCGCTGGCAGAGGTTGACGTGTGTCGCTGCCGATCTGCCTAGCCGATCTCCAGCACGCGCAGCGCCACGGCCACGTCGAGCCGCAGGTGCGGGTCGCTCGAGAGCGGGCCGAGCTGGCGCTCGAGCTTGCCCACCCGGTAGCGCAGCGTGTTGTAGTGGACGAACTGCTCGCGCGCGGCCTCGGCCACGTTGAAGTTGGTGTCGAGCAGGACCTGCAGCGTCTCCCGCGCCTTCGCCGCCTCGGCGGTCGGCTCCGCGAGCGGCCCCAGCACGTCGCGGGCGAACTCCCCGAGCTCCCGGGCGTCGGGGACGAGCGCGAACAGCCGGTGCACCCCGAGCTGGTCGAAGAACGTCGTCGAGCCGCTGCCGTGCAGCTTCCTGCCGATCGACAGGGCGCGCTGGGACTGCGCGTAGGCCCCCGGAAGCTCCTGCAGCGAGGACGTCACCCGGCTCACGCCGACCGTGAACGGCCGCCGCCCGCCGCCCTTGTCGCCGGCCACTGCCTTCACCACCCGGCGTACGACGTCGTGGCCGAGGCGGTCGTGCTCGAGCGCGGGCAGCAGCGCCACCACCTCGGAGGAGAAGTCGGCCGTGGGGATGCCCTCGGCGACGTCGCGGGTGACCTGTCGCCACGCCTGCGCGAAGCGCTCCTGCCACCGCCGGTGCTGCGCCGACTCCCCCGCGACGTCCGCCGGTGCCGGGTCGATCTCGGCACACACGACCACGACGGGCCGGGTGAGGTCCCAGCCGAAGGAGGCCAGGTGCCCGGTGACGTAGGCGCTGTCCCCGGCCCGGCCGAGGAAGAGGTCGCGCAGGAAGTCGCCCTGGTACTTCGTCTCGACGGCGGACACCGCCTGCTCACGGGTGATGAGCAGCGCGGCCACCGCCGCCGCGCGTTCGAGGGCGTGCACGTCGTCCTGGGTGATCGACCCGTCCGCCCGGCAGCCCACCAGCCGGGCCAGGTCGGTGCCGCCCGCCACGACGCGCAGCATGCGGGCCTCGCCACCACCCACGGGTACGCCGTCGGCGCCGGCACGCTCGACCCGGAACCGGCCGGTCGGGTCGACCAGCCCGCCGCCCTCCAGAAGGGCCCGCAGGTCGTCCGTCATGGCCGAGGCTCGCTCGCGACCGTCCGTCGACGTGATCAGCACGCCGATGCCGAGAACCCGCGCCGCCTCGGCGGCGATCCGGTCGAGGTCGCCGCCCTCCAGCACCAGCTCGGTCAGCGCCGAGTGCAGCGCGTCGATGCGGGCCAGCGCAGCACTGGCGCCCTCGCGTGTCGTCAACTCTTGGACCTCATCCACGGGATCATTGGCAGAACCTCACATCGGCAAACCCTAGTCGTGGCCTCTAGCGTGGTCGAACGTGAGTGCCGAACTGCCTGTCAGCGCCCCGGCACGGCTCCGTTCCCTCCTGGCCGGCACCGCCGACAATGCCCTCAAGATCGTCCATCGCGGGCCGCACGCCGTCTACGTCGCACTGCCCTCCGCCGACAACCGCTGCGTCGGGGTGCTGGGCTCGGCCGCGACCGCGGTGCCCTGCGGCTTGCGCCTCGCGACCCCCACGGTCGGCCCGCTGACCGGCGAGCGCGCCGAGGTCCGAGCCGGCGTCCTGCACGTCGACGGCGTCGCCCTGCCCGTACGCCGGGTCGTGGACGCGACCGTCCCCGCCATGCCTCGGGTCCTCGACGGCGGTGACCCGCTGCGAGGCATCGACGCCACCGTGGCCGGCGAGCTCACCGCCCTCCGTCTCGATCCCCAGCACCTGGACCGGGTGCTGGGCCACGGTGGCGGCCTGACCCCACTGGGCGACGACGTGATCTGCGGCTGGCTCGCCCAGCACCGGTCGCTCGGCGTCGCAACTCCGTGGGCCGACGACGTCGTACGCATCGCTCGCACACGCACCACCACCCTGTCGGCCACCCTGCTCGAGTGTGCGTTCCACGGCGAGGTGATCCCGGAGTTCGCCGCCTGGGTCGCCGCGCACGAGACCGACGAACCCGCCCGCGCCGCCGAGCTCGCCTCGGTCGGTCACTCATCCGGCGCGGGCCTGCTGTACGGCGCCCGCGCCGCCCTGCTCCATCTCTCCCGAAAGGCCGCTGCATGAGCACTGCCACCCACGTCGAGCTCCGGCCCGGCGCGTACGCCGACTCCGTCGCGCTGCTGCAGGTCAGCCGCACCCTCCAGCAGCTGCCGGGTGTCGCCGCGGCGCAGGTCGCGATGGCCACTCCGCTCAACGTCGACGTGCTCACCCAGATGGGCTTCGAGGTGCCCGGCGGCGCCACGCCCAACGACCTGGTCGTCGCGGTGCGACTCACCGACGATGCCGGACCCGACGCGCTCGCCCAGGCCCATGCCGCGATGGAGAGCGCGCTCGCCAGTCGCACCGAGTCGGCCGCCGTCGAACAGGCACCCCCGCGCACGACCGCCACCGCGCTCAGGTCGGCACCGGACAGCGCCCTCGTGCTCGTCTCGGTGCCCGGGCCGAACGCGCTCGTCGAGGCCATGGACGCCGTCGAGGCCGGGTGCGACGTGATGGTCTTCAGCGACAACATGCCGCTCGACCATGAGCTCGCCCTCAAGCGGGCAGCGGCGCAGCGCGACGTCCTCGTCATGGGACCCGACTGCGGCACCAGCGTCATCGGCGGCGTCGGCCTCGGCTTCGCCAACACCACCGAGCCCGGTCCGGTGGGCCTGGTCGCGGCGTCCGGCACCGGCGCCCAGCAGCTCCTCTGCCTGCTCGACCACGCCGGTGTCGGCGTCACCCACGCGCTGGGGGTCGGCGGTCGCGACCTCTCGGCCGACGTACGCGGGCTGTCGACCCGGGCCGCGCTGGCCCGGCTGGACGCCGACGACTCCGTCGAGCTCGTCGTCCTCGTCTCCAAGCCGCCCGCCGACGACGTCGCCGAGGAGATCTGGGAGTACGCCGCCGGGCTGGGCACGCCGGTCGAGCTGGCGTTCCTCGGCGCCGGCCGGCACGACCTGACCGCCGCGGCCGAGTCGGCGTTGAGGGCACTGGGCCGGGAGGTGCCGACGTGGCCCGTGCACGAGCCGGCGACGCCGCGTCAACCCACCGGCGGCCACCTGCGCGGGCTGTTCGTCGGCGGCACGCTCTGCGACGAGGCGATGCTCATCGCGACCGAGGAGCTGGGCCCGATCCGGAGCAACATCCCACTCTCGCCCGGCCTCGAGCTCGACGCGGGTCTCACCGCCGAGGGACACACGATGGTCGACTTCGGCGACGACGAGCTGACCGCGGGCCGGGCGCACCCGATGATCGACCCGACGCTGCGCCTGGACCACCTCGCCCGGACCGCCGCCGACCCGACCACCGGCGTACTCCTGCTCGACGTCGTCCTCGGCCACGGGGCCGAGCCCGATCCAGCGGCGCTGCTCGCCCCGGCCATCGCCGCGGTCAGCCAGCCCGTCGTGGTCTCCCTGGTCGGCACCTCCGCCGACCCGCAGGGCCTCGACAGGCAGGTCGAGGCGCTGACAGACGCCGGTGCGCAGGTGCACTTCTCCAATGCGGCGGCGACCCGCTCCGCCGTCGCCCTGACTCTCGCGGGAGGAACCCGATGACGACCCCTCAGCTCGTGGTAGGCGTCGGCGCCGACCTATTCGCCGACGCGGTGGCCGGACAGGCCGTCGACGTCAGCCGCGTCGACTGGCGCCCACCGATGTCGGGCACGGCCGACGACCTCGCCACCGTCGCGGGAGATCCGCTGCGTGTCGAGGCGAACGAGCGCGCCCTGGCGGCGATGCTCGGCGTGCAGGCGATGCTCGTCGACGTCGGCCCGGCGTCCGAGGTGCTAGGACTCCAGCAGGGCGAGTTCCTGCACGCGGGGCCGCCGATCGGGTGGGACCGCACCTCCGGCCCGCTGCGCGGGGCCTTGATGGGTGGGGCCGCGCTCGAGGGGCTGGTCGAGGACCCCGACGACGCCGTACGCCTCTTCGAGTCCGGCACCTCCGTCAGCCTCGAGCCCTGCCACCACCGCAACACCGTCGGACCCATGGCCGGCGTGGTCACGCCGTCGATGTGGATGTTCGTGCTCGAGGACCCGACCACGGGCCGGCGTACGCACTGCTCGCTCAACGAGGGCCTCGGCAAGGTGCTGAGGTACGGCGCCTACTCACCGGACGTGCTCCAGCGACTGCGGTGGATGGGCGACGTGCTCGGCCCGCTGCTCCGCACCGCCGTGCGCGCCACCGGCCCGGTCGACGTGACCGGGATCCTGACCCAGATGCTCCAGATGGGCGACGAGGCCCACAACCGCAACCGCGCGGGCACCCTGATGCTGCTGCGCGACCTCGCTCCAGCGATGGCGATGTCGGGGGCTGATGCCGCCGACGTCGGCGAGGCGCTGCGCTTCGTCGGGGCCAACGACCACTTCTTCCTCAACCTCGCCATGCCGGCCTGCA
Organism: Nocardioides sp. LHG3406-4; assembly: GCF_049897745.1. NCBI lineage: Bacteria > Bacillati > Actinomycetota > Actinomycetes > Propionibacteriales > Nocardioidaceae > Nocardioides > Nocardioides sp. LHG3406-4. Next base: position 118,270 of record NZ_JAFCWV010000003.1, on the reverse strand, counting down.
AGCTGGCCCTGGACGCCGCACGCGGCATCGAGGGCTCGACGATGGTGGTGGCGATGGCCCGCAACGGCACCGACTTCGGGATCCAGGTGGCCGGCACCGGCGACGAGTGGTTCACGGGTCCGGCGCAGGTGGCCGAGGGCCTCTACCTCGGCGACTACGGGCCCGACGACGCCAACGCCGACATCGGCGACTCCGCCATCACCGAGACCGCCGGCATCGGCGGGTTCGCGATGGCGACCGCCCCCGCGATCGTGCGCCTGGTCGGCGGCACCGTGCCCGACGCGCTGGCCACCACCCGCCGGATGCACGAGATCACGCTCGGCGAGAACCCGCGTTGGACCGTGCCGATCCTGGAGTTCCGCGGCGTACCGTCCGGCATCGACGTGACCCGGGTGTGCCGGACCGGCATCCTCCCGCAGATCAACACCGGGATGGCCGGCAAGGTGCCCGGCACCGGACAGGTCGGCGCCGGCCTGGTCACCCCGCCGGCCGAGATCTTCCCAGCCGCCCTGGTCCGGCTCGCCGAGCTGGCCCGTGCCCGTTGAGTCGCGCCCGCGTACCCGTCGGGTTGCGCCCGCGTACCAGTTGAGTCGCGCCCGCGTACCCGTCGCAGAGGTACAGCGGCGCCACTCAACAGGTACGGCGGCGCAACTCGACAGGCACAGGGGCGCAACTCAACAAGGACACCGGGGTCAGAGGTCCGGTGCCCGGTCGTTGTAGACGCCGGCTAGCTCCTGGCCCGACAGGGCGGCGATCGCGGCCATCACCTCGTCGGTGACCTCTCGGCGGGCGCGGCCCAGCGGGACGCCGTCGAAGCGCCCGGTGAAGTCGAGGGGCTCGCCGAACGCGATGTGCACCTTGGCGAGCCGCGGCCGGTTGGACCCCACCGGCATCAGCGCCTCGGTGCCGCGCAGTCCGACCGGCACGATGGGTACGCCGGCGGTGAGCGCCACGTGGGCGGCACCGGTGCGGCCCCGGTAGAGCCGTCCGTCGCGGCTGCGCGTGCCCTCGGGGTAGATGCCGAAGGCCCCGCCGCGGCTCACCACCGCGAGCGCCGTGTCGAGGCTGTTGATGGCGGCCTGGGGGTCGTCGCGGTCGACCGGGAGCATGCCGATGCCCTCGAACCAGGCCCGGGTGAGCAGGCCCTTCACGCCGGTGCCCTCGAAGTACTCCTTCTTGGCGAGGAACGCCACCTTGCGGGGGACCACGACCGGGATCACCACGGAGTCGACGAAGCTGAGGTGGTTGCTGGCCAGGATCACGCCGCCGGTGCGCGGGATGTTGTCGAGGCCGGTGACGACGGGACGCCATACCGCCTTGGAGAGGGGGGCGATGACGGGGTGGACCAGGCCATAGAGCATGGCGTCATCATGCCGGTTCGCGACGGCGCCCGGCGCCGTGTCCGAGATGGACGAAGGGCCCCTGCATGTATGAGATGCAAGGGCCCCCCTGGTGACCGGATCGTGGTGACGCTTCCGGTCGATCGCCCATCGACTCCGATCCCGACACCCCGTCACCCTGGTGCCTCGGCGGCCCCGCCCCGGAGGGCTGAGCAACCGTACGGACCCTTGTCTTTGAGCCACCACGCCCTCCCCGGAGGGAGTGCGTGGGAGAAGTTCTATGTGCACGGAACCCATGCGCACAAGGGCTTTCGGGAAATTTCCCCACTATTTGCGACGGACGGGCGTGTCGTGCACAGGGCCGGGTCCGCTGTCCACAGGAGAGCCCGGTTCATCCCCAGCCTCGTCCACAGGCAGCACCGCCGGCCAGAACGCCGCGGCCAGGTCGACCGATCCCGAGGGCCGCATCGGCGTCGCCTCCTCCAGGTAGGCCTGCCGGGCCTCACCCTGGTGGCTGGGCGGCAGCGACCCGTCGGCACGCACTACGCGCCACCACGGCACCGGCCCGCCGTACGCCGCCATCACCGCGCCGACCTGCCGCGGCCCGCCGCCGCCGGCCACCCGGCCCACGGCCTCGGCGATCGAGCCGTACGTCGTCACCCGGCCCCACGGCACCTGCTCGACGCACGACAGCACCAGCTCGGCGTAATCTTCGGGATCCACGCGGGTCACGACGACGACTCCCGCAGTCCGCGCACGGCCAGGGCGCAGAGCACGGTGGCGACCATGACGCCGACCAGCCCTGCCGTCCAGACTCCCGCAACATCCGCGTCACCACGCAGCAGCCGCGCGACCACGAGAAGCGCGGGCACGGGCAGCAGCACCGCCAGGCCACGTCGTACCCAGGTCAGCACGAGGGCGCGGGGCACGCCCACCTCGGCGGGTGCGTACGACGACAGCAGTGCCGTCACGTGCGCGAGCACCAGGCAGCCCGCGGCTGCGACCACCACCGGGTGCAGGGCCTGGTCGCCCTCGAGACCGATCGCCCACCACGCGACCACCAGGGCGAGTACGACGACCCCGACGGCCGATTCCGGGAAGACCGCCCAGCCCCCCGCCAGCACCGTCAGCACGACCAGCAGCACCGTCCCCGGGCCTTCGCCGACGGTCGCCGTCAGCAGCACCGCGGCGACCGGCGCGGCCGTCACCACGGCCCGCATCAGCCACATCCTGGCGCCGCCGTGCAGGCGCTTCATCGGACCCGCACCGTCGGCAGCTGGGCACGCCGGGCCAGCCGGTACAGCACCTGGTCGAGGGTGCCCGGGCCCCGCCACGGCACCACCGGGCAGCCGGTCGCGGCCAGGTGGCGCAGCAGGTCGTCGCGGTCCAGCTGCCGCATCCGCCAGGCGAGCTCCGCCAACGCCTCGTCGGTGCCCTCGGCCACCGCCATCCGCACGTCCTCCGGCAGCGTGTCGACCACGACGACGGGCACCCCCCGCTGGCTGGCCGACGCGACCGCGGTCACCACGCCGTCGTCGAGCATCGGCGAGAGCACATAGACCACGGTGCCTCCCGGGACACCCAGCGTGAAGCCCTCGGGCAGCCGCGACCGCTCGATGCGGGTGCGGGCCAGGAGTCCCTGCAGCCGACGCAGGTGCCGCTGGCCGCCGGCCGTGGCGAGGCGCGCGTCGTGGGCACCGAGCACCCGCAGGCCCACGCGGTCGCCGCGGCGTACGTGGTGCTCGGCCAGCGCCGAGGCGGCCCGGACGCCGAGATCGAGGCTGCTGGCCTCGCCGTCCACACCTCCCGAGCGGCCGAGGTCGACGAGGGCGTCCAGGACGACGAGCACCGCGCTGTCCTCCTCCGCCCGGGTCGTCACGACGTGCAGGGCACCGGTGCGCAGCGAGGTGCGCCACTGGATGCGCCGCAGCCGGTCGCCGGAGGCGAACGGCCGGATCCCGGAGAACTCCGTGCCCGACCCGTTGCGGCGAGAGCGGTGCGCACCGACGAGCCCGACGGGTGCAGGGGCCTCCGCGCGGGAGTCGTACGGCGCCCGAGCGGGCAGCACGAACATCTCCTGCCCGCTGACCGTCACCACGCCGAACCGGAAGCCCGCCCACCGGCTCGTCAGCGCGACGCCCTCGGCGCCGAGCAGCCGGCGCCCCCAGCGGCGCGGGCTCAGCTGGAGGTCGTGGTTGTCGGTCGCCAGAGCCACGAGGGCCCCTGCGGCGGGACGCATCGCGACGTACGGCACCGGTTGCGCGACGCGCGTGACGACCTCCACGTCGTCGGCGTTGGTCAGCCGTAGCCGCGACCGGGTCCCCTGGCCCTCGTGCAGGCTGACGTGCTCGAGCCGGTTGTCGACCCTCGGACGCTCGGTCGGGCGGTGCAGTACCGACATCAGGGTCAGCACGAGGAACGGGCTCACCAGCACCACCACCACCGGCTCGCCGAGGGTGACGGCGGCCAGCGCCCCGACGGCAGCCAGGATGGCGGCCCGGGCGAGGGCCGGCGTCGTCTGCCAAACCGTCACGACCTCCGGCCGCCCAGCGTCGGCGGCGCGGCGACGTCGGAGAGGACGGCGTCCACGATCCGCTCCCCCGACGCCTGGGTCATCCACAGCTCGGGCCGCACGGTGATGCGGTGCGACAGCACCGGCCGCGCGACGGCCTTGACGTCCTCGGGGATCACGTAGTCGCGACCGCGCAGGACCGCGAAGCCCCGGGCCGCCAGCACCAGGCCCAGCGAGCCACGGGGCGAGGCGCCGGTCAGCGCGTCGGGATGGCGCCGCGTCGCGGTGACGAGGTCGACGCAGTAGCGGCCGATGCTCTCGTCGACCTCGACCTCCTCGACCGCGGCCTGCATGCCCAGCAGCCCGGAGGCGTCGGTCACCTGCTCCAGCTGGATCTCCTCGCGTCGCCGGGCCAGCCGCCGCGCCACCACGTCGTACTCCTGCTCGGCACCGGGGTATCCGAAGCTGACGCGCAGCAGGAACCGGTCGAGCTGCGCCTCGGGCAGCGGGTAGGTGCCTTCGTACTCCACCGGGTTGGCGGTGGCGAGCACGTGGAACGGCGCCGGCAGCTGGAAGGTCTCCCCCTCGATGGTGATCTGGCGCTCCTGCATCGCCTCCAGCAGCGCGGCCTGGGTCTTGGGCGGCGTCCGGTTGATCTCGTCGGCGAGCAGCAGCCCGGTGAACAGCGGCCCCCGCCTGAACTCGAACCGCCCTTCGCGCTGGTCGTAGATGAACGACCCGGTCAGGTCGGCGGGCAGCAGGTCGGGCGTGAACTGCGCGCGCGCGAAGTCGAGCCCGAGGGCCTGCGCGAACGAGCGGGCGGCCAGCGTCTTGCCCAGCCCCGGGAAGTCCTCCAGGAGGACGTGCCCCTTCGCGAGCACCGCAGCCAGCACCAGCGCGAGCTTGTCGGCCTTGCCCACCACCGCCCTCTCGACCTCGGTGAGCACCCGGCCGGCCAGCTCGCTCGCGTCGGTGACGCTCATCGTCGGGTTCGTCTCTGCGGTCACAGTTCCTCGATTCGGGTGAGCATTCGGTCGATCTCGGCCACCGACAGGCGGCGGTGCGGGTCCCGGCACATGGCGGCCCACTCCGGCCCCAGCGCGTCTGCCGAGGTCGTGTCGTCGGGGGGTACGCCGAGACGCGCCTCGAGCCGCGCGTGCCCGAGCGCGAGGAGCCGTCGACGCAGCGCCTGATCGGGCTCGCGCGAGGCGGCGTGGCTCTCGAGAAGGCGCAGGTACCCGGAGAGCACCACGTCCTGGCCGGGCGGCTGGAACGGCGACGTCGAGGCGACGTTCCACTCGGCAGGTGGGGCGTCGAGCGCGTCGATCACCAGCCACCAGACGAGCAGTCCTAGCAGTACGAGCAGGAGCAGCGGCACCGCGTGCGGCTCGAAGTCGAGGGTTCGCAGGGCGACGTACAGGACGGCGTACAGGACCGCGGCGACTGCGACGCGGCCGACCCACCCCTTCACGACGGCTCCCGGTCTGCCCGGGTCGTGCGGGGGCTCAGCTGGATGTCCTGCAGCGCGGCTCGGGCTGCCGTGCGGGCGTCCTCGCCCAGCGGGTGCTCGGAGAACCGTGCCTCCCGGTAGAGCTCCCCCAGCGTCAGGACCGCGTGCGGGTCGGCGCCCACCAGGTCGAGCATCCGGTAGGTGAACTCCGAGGACGTCTCCCAGGGCTCACGGGGCAGCCCGGCCTCCCGGGCCTGCACCTCGAACCGGTGCCAGCACGCCTCGATGGCCGTGCGCGGGGTGCCCTCGTCGAGCAGGGCCCGCTGGATCGAGGCGTCCCTCTCCATCTGCTCGCTGACCCTCGCGGGCTGGTCGAGGACGTCGAAGTCGACCGGCGCCGGGTCGGTCACGCGACGCGCGAGACGGGCCTGACCCCACAGGGCGCGCACGACCAGGAACGCCACCGCCGCCACCAGCACCCAGAAGGCGATCACCACCAGCCCTGCGAGCACCCCGAGGAGAGCAGGCGGCTCGCCCGGCTGATCGGTCCCCGCAGGCAGGGGGCCGGTGGTCTCCGCGGTCGGTGTGGCAGGCACGGTCGACACCTGCACCCGTTCGGGACCCTCGCCGGACAACACGGCGTCGCGCCCGATCGAGGCCGCCCACACGGCCAGCACCGCCACGAGCATCAGGCCCGCGACGGAGAGCACGGCGACGACGCCTGCGCGCGTGCCGCCAGTCGTCTGCCCGCGCATGGCAGCAACCTAGCCGGACCGTACGACGCCCGTCCCCCCGCGGCGGACGGGGCGTCGTACCCCGGGGAGGTCAGAGGATCGGGCTGAAGGGCTCGGTGCCGTCGACCAGGGCGAGGCCGCCGATGCCGGAGTGCGCCTGCGCGTAGGCGAGCTCGCGCGCCAGGTCGCCGATGTTGTTCGACGCCGGCAGCGGTGCCAGGCCGAGCGTCGACAGGGTGCCGACCGCGGCGCCGTCGGCGCTGAGGAACCCGGACCCGGAGTCACCGGGGACGCCGGGGGTCACCGTGTAGAGCGGGTGGGTCCAGCCGGTGTCGGCGGCGCTGTCCCCGAGGCTGACGCCCACGTGGGGCGACAGGATCTCGATGCCGGCGCGGAGGCTTGAGTTGCCGTAGGTGTAGACCTTGTCGCCCGTGGTGGTGCCGTTGGTGTCGATCCCGACCGGACCGCCCCAGAAGGGCACCGACGGGTTGACCTTCGACACGTCGGCCGCGTCGACCCTGACCAGCGCGAGGTCGTTGTAGGCGCAGGTGCTGGCGTCCTGCTCGTTGCCCTGCTGCATGGTCAGCCAGGAGCTGTAGGCCAACGTGCCGGCGCCGACCTGCCTGCCCTCCGAGAGCAGCGAGCCGCCTTCGTTGAACGTCACCCGCGTGCCCAGCGGCAACGACTGCGCCAGGCAGCCGTCGGTGTCGGTGGCGGAGCCGAGGCCCGCGCAGTGCGCGGCGTACCCGACGTAGGTGTTGCCGGCCGCGTCGCTGAAGACGAAGTTGGCGGTGCACTGCGCGCCGTCGGTGTACATCTGCACACCCGGGTGGATCCGGGCGGTGGCCGCGGGTGCCCAGCCCGTCGAGGCGTTGGTGGCGGCCGTGGCGGTGACCGCGGTCGCGGTCAGGGCGGTGAGCAGGACGGCGGCGCCGAGCAGCGGGCCGACGGTGAGACGTGTGCGATGGGTACGCATGAGCTCCCTCTCGTCAGGTACCGGCGGCCCTGAGTCGCCGCCGGGAGTCTGTCGAGAGGCTCAACGACGTTGTTACCGACGGGTTACGTCGGGCATCGCGAGCTCACCCGGGCCCTGTCAGTACGACGGCACGCTGGGTGCCGACCCGACCTTCGCCGGGACTCCTCGCGGTTCGTGGCCGTTGCAACGAGTGCGAAGCGTGGTGATCCCCGGATATCCGGGGATCACCACGCCGGCACCCCCCCGGCAGTACGAGGGGGGGGTCGGGGGGACCGGGGTGTCACCGGCCCCCACGCCCCCCCCCACC
>NZ_JAFCWV010000003.1:39520-110941 GCF_049897745.1 Nocardioides sp. LHG3406-4 | reverse complement strand
GGGGGCCCCCCCCACACCGCCCGCGGCCGCCCGGGGGGGGGGCGGGGGTTGCGCCGGGGCCGGGGGGGGGGGCGCCCCGGAGTGGCGGCGACCCCCACGACGTCACCCGCCCGTCAGTACGAGGGCTGGCTCGGGTCGACCTGGTTGACCCAGGCCACGACGCCGCCGCCCACGTGCACCGCGTCGGCGTAGCCCGCGCCCTTGACGATCGCCAGCGTCTCGGCCGACCGCACGCCGGTCTTGCAGTGCATGACGATCTGCTTGTCCGATGGGAGCTGCTCGAGCGCGCTGCCGTTGAGGAAGTCGGCCTTGGGGATCAGCACCGAGCCCGGGATCTTGTTGATCTCGTACTCGTTGGGCTCGCGCACATCCACCAGCACGAAGTCGCGGGTGCCCTCGGCACGCTCCTTGAGCATGTGCTCGAGCTGCACGACCGAGATGGTCGAGCCGGCAGCCGCGTCGGCGGCCTCCTCGCTCACCGCACCGCAGAACGTGTCGTAGTCGATGAGCCCCGTGACGGTGGGGTTGTCACCGCAGAGGGCGCAGTTGGGGTCCTTGCGGACCTTGAGCTTGCGCCACTCGAGCTCCAGGGCGTCGTAGATCACCAGCTTGCCGACGGCCGGCTCGCCGATGCCCGTGATCAGCTTGATGGCCTCATTGACCTGGATCGACCCGATGCTCGCGCACAACACGCCCAGGACGCCGCCCTCGGCGCAGCTCGGGACCATGCCCGGCGGCGGCGGCTCCGGGTAGAGGCAGCGGTAGCACGGGGCGTCGTCGGCCATCGACGGCGCGAAGACGCTCGCCTGGCCGTCGAAGCGGTAGATCGAGCCCCACACGTAGGGGATCTTCAGGAAGTACGCCGCGTCGTTGACCATGTAGCGGGTCGCGAAGTTGTCGGTGCCGTCGACGATCAGGTCGTAGCCCTCGAAGACCTGCATCACGTTGTCGTTGTCGAGACGCTCCTCGTGGAGGATCACGTTGACGTAGGGGTTCGCCTCCGCGATCGACTCCTTGGCCGAGAGCGCCTTGGACTTCCCGATGTCGGACTGTCCGTGGATGATCTGGCGCTGCAGGTTGGACTCGTCGACCTCGTCGAACTCCGCGATGCCGAGCGTGTGCACGCCGGCGGCGGCCAGGTAGAGCAGCGCCGGGCTGCCCAGGCCGCCGGCGCCGATGACGAGCACCTTCGCGTTCTTCAGGCGCTTCTGGCCGGTCATGCCGACGTCGGGGATGATCAGGTGGCGGCTGTAGCGGCGCACCTCGTCGACGGTCAGCTCGGCGGCGGGTTCCACGAGCGCTGGGTAGGGCACGGTTGCTCCTTCATCGGTTCGGCTGCTCCCCCCACAACGACATCCGGGAGCGGCTTCTTCCCATCCTCTCCCGACCACCCGCGACCACGGCGCCGCGACCGGATTCCGGACCGACCAGAGAAAAGTGCACGAATTTCTTGATTCTTCTGCACTTTCCGGGTGAAGGTGCTCCAGGAGCCGTCCCCCACCGGACGGTAGGGGCCGTTGGCCCGTTCTCGGACGAAAGGTTCACCCACGTGAAGAAGCTGCTACCCGGCCTCATGGCCGGAGTCGCCGCCCTGGCACTGAGCGCCACAGCGCTCCCCTCGGCACAAGCACAGCAGACTGCGGACGCCCCCGTGGCCAACGCGAAGAAGGACGCCGGCAAGGGCGTGACCAAGGGGGCGCATCGGCTGGACAACCGTCCTGGGCCGCTCACCGCCCGCCAGGACATGCTCCGCGAGAAGGCGCTCGCCAGCCTCGCCAACGGCAGCGCCAGCCTGGATCCCTCCAGCGAGGGCGGCGCCGTCGTCACCCTCGAGGGCGGCCCGCGCGGCGAGGCTCAGAAGGGCCCGGCCGCCAAGGCAGCGCGCGACAAGCACACGCAGCACTACGAGTTCCCGCTCGACAAGACCGACCAGGTCTTCTCGATCCTCGCCGACTTCGGCGGCTCCGGCCCCCTGAACAACGAGATCCCCGAGCCCAACCGCAACGTCGACAACTCGACGTACTGGGTGCCGGACTTCAACAAGGCGCACTACGAGGAGCTGTTCAACGGCGACGGCGAGTCGTTCAAGAACTACTACCTCGCGCAGTCGGGCGGCCGCTACACCGCCGTCAACCAGGTGCAGGACTGGGTGACCGTGCCCGGCGACGCGGCCTCCTACGGCGCGAACCCGCACGAGGACAACGGCGGCGCGTGGGACTTCATCACCGACAGCGCGAACGCCTGGTACGCCGACCAGAAGGCCCAGGGCAAGACCGACGCTGAGATCAACACCTACCTCCAGTCGCTCGACCAGTGGGACCGCTACGACCACGACGGCGACGGCGACTTCAACGAGTCCGACGGCTACATCGACCACTTCCAGGCCATCCACGCCGGTGAGGGCGAGGAGGCCGGCGGCGGAGCCCAGGGCGAGGACGCCATCTGGTCGCACCGCTGGTACGTCAACCAGGACGACTACGGTCGCACGGGCCCTGCCAACGCGATGTTCGGCGGCACCCGGATCGGCACCACCGACTTCTGGATCGGCGACTACACGGTCGAGCCCGAGAACGGCGGACTCGGGGTCTTCGCCCACGAGTTCGGCCACGACCTCGGCCTCCCCGACTTCTACGACACCAACAGCGGCGACAACGGCACGGCCTTCTGGACGCTGATGTCCTCGGGTTCGTGGCTGGGTCACGGCGACGAGGGCATCGGCACGACGCCTGGCGGCCTCGGCCCCCAGGAGAAGCTGGACCTCGGCTGGCTGGACTACACCGAGGTCAACCAGGGCCAGACCTACACCGCCAACCTCGGACCGTCGCAGAACACCTACGACAACCCGGGCACGGTCGAGAACGAGTCCGACCAGGCCATCAAGGTCAACCTGCCCGACAAGGTGACCGAGACCGACTACACCACCCCGCCCGAGGGTGACAACGCCTGGTGGTCCGGCCGCGGCGACAAGCTCAACAACACGATGTCCCGTCCGGTCGCCGCTGGTGACTCGGTGAGTGTCAGCGCCTCGGCGTGGTACGAGATCGAGGCCGGCTTCGACTACCTGTACGGCGAGTACTCCGTCGACGGCGGTGCCACCTGGGTGGACGCGGGTGAACCGGTCACCGGCTCGTCCGAGGACGCCTGGACCGACCTGGCCTTCAGCTACGACCCCGGCGGCGTGCCGAGCATCTTCCGGTTCCGCTACCAGACCGACGGCGGCGTCAACGAGGCCGGCGCGTTCCTCGACCAGATCACGGTCGCGGTCGACGGCACGACGGTCGCCACCGACGGCGCCGAGGTCGGCAACAACGGCTGGACGGTCGACGGCTGGACCCGCTCCACGGGCACGGACGTCCAGACGACCGACTACTACTACCTGCTCGAGAACCGTCAGTACGTCGGCTGGGACGACACCCTGCGCACGGGCCCGTACAGCTTCCCCGAGGCTGTCACCCGCCCGGACTGGGTGCAGTTCTTCCAGTTCCGTCCCGGCATGCTGGTGTGGGTGACCGACAAGTCCTACCCGAACAACAACACCTCGCTGACGCCCGGCCACGGTGAGACCCTCGTGGTCGATGCCCGGCCGAAGCCGATGAAGTGGTCCGACGGCACCATGCCGACCAACCGTCGCCAGCCGTGGGATGCCGCGTTCGGCCTCTCCAAGGTGCGCGAGACCTGCCTCGAGAAGCAGGTCCCGGCCGACAACCGTGACGGCTACCGCACGCTGGAGGCCTGCGCACCGGCAGGTCCCGGCATCCCGACGTTCGACGACTCCGACCCCGACCGGTACTGGTCCGCGGCCAACCCGCAGAACAGCACGCTCGTCTCGGGACTCGGTGTCCGCGCGACCGTCGTCAAGGAGAAGAAGGGGCACCTGACCGTCAAGGTCTCCAACCCCCGCGCGCAGTAACCGGTCGCTGACCGGATCGTGACCAGGAGGGGCCTCGCTCGCGGGGCCCCTCCTGGCGTGCCGGTAGGGTTCACGCACAGCGGCCCGCACCACGCCGCGCACCGGAGCCCACCACGAGAAGGAGTCGCTTAGTGGCCGAGCACGACGCCACCGAGGTCCGTCCCCGTGGTGGCCGGATGCCGCGCCGGGAGCGCCGCGAGCAGCTCCTCGGGTCCGCACTCGAGGTCTTCGTCGCGCAGGGCTACCACGCCGCCGCGATGGACGACATCGCCGAGCGGGCCGGGGTCTCCAAGCCGGTGCTCTACCAGCACTTCCCGGGCAAGCTCGAGCTCTACCTCGCGCTGCTCGACTCCTCGTGCGACATGATCATCGACAACTGCCGGCAGGCGCTGGCCTCCACCAACGACAACAAGCTGCGGGTCGCCGCGACCGTCGAGGTCTTCTACGCCTACGTCGCCAGCGAGACCGGTGCGTTCCGGCTGGTCTTCGAGTCAGACCTCACCAACGAGCCCGCCGTGCGCGCGATGGTCGACCGGGTCACCATCGACTGCGCCGAGATGATCGCCGAGGTCATCCACGAGGACACCGGCCTGCCCGACGAGGCCTCCCGCCTCCTGGCGGTGTCGCTGGTGGGAATGGCCCAGGTCAGCGCACGGTTCTGGTTGTCCGGAGCCGGCGCTTCGGGTGACATCAGCCAGAAGGACGCCGCCGCGCTCGTGGCGGGTCTCGCCTGGCGAGGCATTCGCGGCTACCCCCTGACCGACGACCATTGATGGCCGCAACAGAAGGAGACCCGACCGTGGAGGTCAAGATCGGCGTACTGCACGCCCCCCGTGAGCTCGTCGTCGAGACCGACGCCACCGCCGAGGATGTCGAGCAGCAGCTCGAGCAGGCCGTGGCCGGCGACGGAGTGCTCGCCCTCACCGACAGCAAGGGCCGGCGCATCGTCGTCCCGGCCCACAACATCGCCTACGTCGAGATCGGCACCGGCACGCCCGGCACCGTCGGCTTCCGCTGACCGGACACTTCGGGCCTCACCGGTCCGGATGATGTGGGCAATCCTCCGGAGGAGGATGATGGCGGTAGGTCGACTGGATCGACATACCTGGGCCACGAACATGTGGCAATGAAGGGTAGGTAGCTATGGACATCACAACCATCTTGTTCTACGTGATCGTGGGGGCCATCGTCGGCCTGATCGGCAAGTTCCTGGCACCGGGCGACAAGGACAACATCCCCCTGTGGCTGGTCCTGGTCTGCGGCATCGGCGGCATGCTCATCGGTGGTGTCATCTACCGCGCGTTCGGCGGCGACGGCAGCGACGGGCTGGACTGGGTGCAGGGCATCGTCACCGTCCTGACCGCCATGGTCCTGGTCATCATCGCCTCGATGGTCACCGGACGCTCCCGAAGCAGGATCTGACCACAAGACCTGACAGGCAGCACGAAGCGACGCGGCCCCGCACCCGATGGGTGCGGGGCCTCGTCATGTCAGGAGTCGACTCAGGAGTCGGCTCAGGAGTCGAGGCCGAGCTCGGCCATCCGCTCGGCGTGGCGGTCGGTGAGCCGGGTGAACATCCGGCCGATGGCGGCCAGGTCGAGGCCGGGCCGGTCCACTCCCCCGGCCAGCAGGGCGCTGAGCGCGTCCCGCTCCGCGGCGACCCGCTGGCCCTGGGTGAGTGCCTCGCCCATCAGCCGCCGGCCCCACAGGGCCAGTCGTCCACCGAGACGCGGGTCCTCGGCGATGGCGGCTCGCACCCGGTCGACCACGAACGCGGAGTGGCCGGTGTCGGCGAGGGAGTCGATGACCAGGTCGCGGGTGTCGGGATCGAGGTGGGCCGCGATTTCGCGGTAGAAGTCGGCGGCCAGTCCGTCCCCGACGTAGGCCTTGATGAGGCCCTCGAACCAGTCCGAGGGGGCCGTGTGCCGGTGGAAGTCGTCGATCGCCCGCCGGAACGGCCGCATCGCGGCGAACGGGTCGGCGCCGAGCTGGGTGAGCCGCTCCCGCAGCGCGTCGAGGTGCCCGAACTCCGCCGCGGCCATGGCGCTGATCTCGACCCGGTCCTCCAACGACGGGGCCAGCTTGGCGTCCTCGACCAGCCGCTCGAAGGCCGAGAGCTCGCCGTACGCGATGGCCCCCAGCAGGTCGACGACTGCCTCGCGGTAGTCGGCGTCCTGGAGGGCCACGGGCAGGGATTCCGTCATGCGCCGACCCTACCGATAGACTGAGGCTCGATTGACTTCCGGCGGGAGCCCCCGCCGAGCATGTGCGCGGTGGAACCCCCGTCGTCGATTCTCGACTGGCCCGCCGCATCTGCTGTGGATGATTCCAGACGAAAGCGACACACCGTGACCACCTTCCGTGAGCTCGGGGTCCACCCCGAGATCTGCGACGCGCTCGACCGCGCCGGCATCAGCACCCCCTTCGCCATCCAGGAGATGACCCTCTCGGTCGCCCTGGTCGGCACCGACCTGATCGGCCAGGCCCGCACCGGCACCGGCAAGACTCTGGCCTTCGGCATCCCGGTCATCCAGCGCTCCATCGCGCCGAAGGACCCCGACTACGCCGAGCTCCCGCAGGGCAAGCCGCAGGCGCTCATCGTCGCGCCGACCCGCGAGCTGGCGCTCCAGGTCTCCTCCGACATGACCCTGGCCACCGCCGACCGCGGCATGCGCGTCCTCACCGTCTACGGCGGCGTCGGCTACGACGCCCAGCTGGACACCCTCAAGGCCGGCGTCGACATCGTCGTCGGCACCCCGGGCCGGTTGATCGACCTGGCCAACCGGGGCGCGCTCGACCTCTCCCACGTGCACGCGCTCGTCCTCGACGAGGCCGACGAGATGCTGGACCTCGGCTTCCTGCCCGACGTCGAGCGCATCCTCTCGATGACGCCCGAGACCCGCCAGACCATGCTCTTCTCGGCCACCATGCCCGCCGCGATCGTCGCCCTGGCCCGCACCCACATGCGGCACCCGATGAACATCCGCGCGGAGTCGTCGTACGACACGACGATGGTGCCGGCGACGGCGCAGTTCATCTACCTCGCGCACGACCTCGACAAGCCCGAGATCATCGGCCGCGTCCTGCAGGCCGAGGACGCCGGCAAGATCATCGTCTTCACCCGCACCAAGCGACAGGCCCAGCGCGTCGCCGACGACCTCGCCGAGCGCGGCTTCCGCTCCAGTGCCCTGCACGGCGACATGGCCCAGGTGGCCCGCGAGAAGGCCCTGACCCGCTTCCGCGAGGACAAGCTCGACGTCCTGGTGGCCACCGACGTCGCCGCTCGCGGCATCGACGTCCGCGGCGTCTCGCACGTCATCAACTACACCTGCCCCGAGGACGACAAGACCTACGTCCACCGCATCGGCCGCACCGGCCGGGCGGGCGCCACCGGCACGGCGATCACCTTCGTCGACTGGGCCGACCTCAACCGCTGGAAGATCATCAACAAGACGCTGGACCTGCCGTTCGACGAGCCGCAGGAGACCTACTCCACGTCGGAGCACCTCTTCCACGACCAGGGCATCGCGCCCGGCACCAAGGGCCGCATCGTCGACCCGGCCCCCGTGGAGCGGGCACCCCGGGCCGAGCGCCCGGACCGCGAGCGCACCGAGCGCGCCCCGCGCAACCGGGACCGCAGCCGGAGCCGTACCCGCAACGGCCGCCCCGTCGAGGGCGAGCAGACGGCCGCCGTCGAGACCGAGAAGCCCGCCGAGGGCGACGGCTCCACCGGAGCCTCCCGCAACCGTCGTCGGCGCCGCCGCGGCGGTGGCTCGGGCACGAAGACCGAGGCTCCGGCAACCAGCTGAGCCGCCTCAGGCGGTGACGACGACCTTCGTCCCGATCTGGGCGAAGTCCCACATGCGCACGGCGTCCGGGTGCGCCTGCCGGATGCACCCGTGCGACTGCGGCGTGCCCAGCTGGGCCCGCGACTGGAGCGGCGTGCCGTTCTTCGTGGGGATCGAGTGGAAGCCGATCGCGGCGTGCCTGCCCTGGGTGAAGCGCACGAAGTACTCCATCACCCCGGAGTCGTCGACGCCCACGGCCCAGCGCGACCGGGAGTAGACCTCGTAGCTGCCGGGGTGCAGGTTGTCGACCAGGCTCCCGGAGACCAGGTAGGTACGACGGACCCGGTCGGTCGCGCCGACGATCCAGACCCGCTGGCTGCCCTCGCTGAAGACGACTCGGCGCCCCTCCCCCGAGTCTGCCGGGAGTGCGTCGGCGGCCGGTGCCGTCGCGCCCGCCGGCTCCGTCTCGACGGTCGGCGTCGGCGTCGGGGTGGGCGTCGGCGTGGGTGAGGGGGTGGTGGGCTGGAGCTCGGCGGTGGACAGCGAGGCGTCGGGGGTACGACGCCCGTCGGCCTGGGCGACCGGCAGCACTCCGACGCCGCCCAGCACGGCCACCGAGGTCACGGCCATCGACGCGAGCACGAGGACCAGCCGGCCGTACCTCGGCCGGACCGGCTGCTGGCGGTGCCGCGTCACTGGGCCGCGCCCCTGCGAGGAGCGACCTTCGTGCGACCGGCCGGCTTGCGGGGCCGCTGCGAGCGGACGATCAGGTTGGCCGCGACCTCGCGGTAGGCCTGGGCGCCCTTGCTGCTGCGGCTGGTCGACAGGATGGAGCGGCCCGCGGCCGGCGCCTCGGCGAACTTGATCGTCTTGGGGATCGGGGGCCCGAGCACCTCGAGGTCGTAGGTGTCGGAGATGGTCTCGAGCACGGTGCGGGCATGGTTGGTGCGACCGTCGTACAGCGTCGGCAGGACGCCCCACACCTCGAGCGTGCGGTTGGTGAAGCGACGCACGTCGTGCACGGTGTCGAGCAGCTGGCCTACTCCGCGGTGCGACAGGGTCTCGCACTGCAGCGGGATGAGCACGCCGTCCGCGGCGGTGAGCGCGGCGACGGTGAGCACGCCCAGCGACGGCGGGCAGTCCAGGAGCACCCAGTCGTAGGGTCGGTCGCTCTCGCCGAGGGTCTCGAGGGCAGCTCTGATGACGTGCTCGCGGCCGGTGCGGGTGAGCAGGTCGGCCTCGGCGCGCGCCAGCTCGATGGTGGCCGGCATCAGGTCGACGCCGTCATCGGTCTCGATGACGACCTCGGCCGGGTCGACGCCCTTGGTGAGCACGTGGTGGATCGAGGTGTCGAGGTCCTCGGGGTCGATGCCCAGGGAGAAGGTCAGGCACGCCTGCGGGTCCAGGTCGACGAGCAGCACGGAGTGACCGAGCTCGGCCAGCGCGGCCCCGACCGAGGCCACGGTCGTGGTCTTGGCGACGCCACCCTTCTGGTTGGCGATCGCGAGTGTCGTGGTCATCGGTGCCCATCATGCCGGACCCCGCTTGCCGCGACGGTGACGACACAGTTGGCTGGGCGCATGACGACAGCCATGGTCACCGGCCCCACCGCCGGCATCGGTCTCCGCTTCGCCCACCACCTGGCCGGTCGCGGCCACGACCTGGTGCTCGTCGCGCGCGACGAGGCCCGGCTCGACGCGGTCGCCGCCGAGCTGCGTACGACGCACGGCGTCGAGGTCGAGGTGCTGCCGGCCGACCTGGGCGACCGCGACCAGCTGGCCCGGGTGGAGGCCCGGCTCGCCGACACCGGCCGGCCGGTCGACCTGCTCGTCAACAATGCCGGCTTCGGGCTCAAGCGACGCTTCCTCGACAACGACGTCGCCGCCGAGCAGGCGATGCTGGACGTCCTGGTCGTCGCGGTGATGAGGCTCAGCCACGCGGCCCTGACCGGCATGTCCGCACGTGGTCACGGTGGGCTGATCAACGTGTCGAGCGTGGCGGCGTACCTCCCGCGTGGCACCTACGCCGCCGCCAAGGCGTGGGTCAACAGCTTCGGGGCGTGGCTCGCGGCGGAGTACGCCCACGCCGACCTGCGCGTGATGACGCTCTGCCCGGGCTTCACCCGCACCGAGTTCCACCGACGGATGGACGTCAGGAGCGGCTCGGCCCGGAGCCTGCTCTGGCTCGACGCGGACTTCGTGGTCACCCGGGCCCTCGCCGACTACGACCGCGGCCGCCACCTCTCGGTGCCGGGCGCGCAGTACAGGACCGTGGTGGCGCTGACGCGCCTGATCCCCACACGCGTGCTGCAGGCCTTCCAGTCCCTGGGCCGGCGGTGAGGATCAGCCCTCGCCGGCGATGAACGCCCGGACCGCGTCCGCCACCAGCTGTACGGCGATCGCCGAGAGCAGCAGGCCCGCGATCCGCGTCACCAGCAGGACGCCGCTCTCGCGGATCACCCGCAGGATGGGCAGGGAGAAGCGCATCGCCAGCCACAGGCTGAGGTGCGTGAGCACCACGCCGAGGGCCACCGCGGTGAAAGTCGCCAGGCCGTGCACCTGCTGCGAGAACAGCATGGTCGCGACGATCGCGCCAGGGCCGGCGAGCAGCGGGGTGCCGAGCGGCACCAGCGCGACGTTGGTGCCCGCGGCGGCCGTCGGCTCCTTCTCGTTCCCGGTGAGCAGCTCCAGGGCGACCAGCAGGAGCAGCAGCCCGCCGGCGCACTGGAGCGCGGGCAGCGAGATGTGCAGGTAGGCGAGGATCTGCTGGCCGAAGAACGCGAACGCGGTGATCACCACGAACGACACTGCCACCGCCTGCCAGGCGGCCCGGCGGGCGGTCGCGGGCGACCGGCCCGAGGTCAGCGACAGGAAGATCGGGACGGTGCCGACCGGGTCCATGATCACGAAGAGCGTCACGAAGACCTCGGTCAGCAGCACGACGTCGAGGACGCCGCTCATCCCACCACCTCGGGCGTCCTACGACCCGAGAGGCGCGCCGCCGTCGTGGCCAGCTCGAGCAGCCGCGCGTACTCCTCGGGGGCGGTGGTGAAGCAGCCGAGATCGTGGTCGACCTTGCCGAGGCCGTGATGGTCGCTGGAGCCGGTGACGACCATGCCCAGGTTGGCCGCGATGCCGCGCAGCTCGTCGCGCTGCTCGACCGTGTGGTCGCGGTGGTCGACCTCGATCCCGGCCAGGCCTCGCTCGGCCAGCGCCGCGAACGCGGCCTCGTCGAGGGCGCCCCGCGCGGCCCGTCCCCACGGGTGCGCGATCACCGTCACCCCGCCGGCGGCGTGGACGGTCTCGAGCATGGTGACCAGCTCCGCGGCGTAGCGGTGCACGTGTCCGGGCCGGCCGGGGTTGAGGTAGCGGCTGAACGCCTCGCGCCGGTCCACGACGACCCCGCTGGCCACCAGTGCGTCCGCCACGTGCGGCCGGCCGGCCGCAGCGGACGCGCCGGCCATCCGGCGTACGTCGGCCTCGGTGACCTCGACGCCCGTCTCGCGGAGCTGCTCGACGATGGCCGGCACCCGGGCGTTTCGGCCCTCGAGGACGCGGTCCAGTCCCTCGACCAGGGGCGGGTACGTCGGGTCGGGCAGGTAGGCGAGCAGGTGCACGCCGCGTCCGCCATAGCTGGTGCTGATCTCCATGCCCCGCACCAGCGCGATGCCGGCCGCCTCGGCCGCCCGGGCCGCCTCGGGCCAGCCGACCGCCGTGTCGTGGTCGGTGAGGGCGACGACGTCGAGGCCGGCGTGCGCCGCCGCCTCGACCAGCTCCGCGGGAGTCTGCGTCCCGTCACTCGCGAGCGAGTGGGTGTGGAGGTCGATGCGCACGCCCCGAGGGTAGTGCCTGCGCCGGGCGCCATCCGCATCTCCAGCGGGTCTCACCAGGCCGGGGACGGCCCACCGAAACGCGTCTCCACCAGGGGTGGGCCGAGGCCCGACACGTCGCGCAGGATCCACTCGTCCCGCAGCAGCAGCACCGCCGACGCGGGCCGGAGCACCAGCCACAGCCAGCGCCCGCCAGCCTCCCCGGCCACGACGAAGCGGTCGAGCTCGTGGTCTTCCCCGCTCGTCGACACCGCCCACAGGGGCACCGACTTGTGCCCGATCAGGACCTTCGCCATCGGCGGCCCGTCCCCCACCGCCGGGCCCGGGTCGGGGCCGCGCGTGCCGGCGACCCGTGCGCCCAGCCCGGTGCCGGGCTCCTCGGCGACCACGTACACGTCCACCGGCCCGTCCAGATCGCTCGTGCCGGAGGTGCAGGTCAAGGTCGCGCTGGTGCGGTCGGCCGATGCGGACACGGCGGCGAAGTCGCTGACCTGCCAGTCAGGTCCGAGCGGCCAGGGCAGGAGGGTGGGGAACGCACCGGCCACGCCAAGATGGTCGACGAAGCTGTCGTAGGACGCCTCCCGGGGTCGCCACAGCGGCGGGGTGGGTCCGTGGTCGACGCAGGCCCACGCGCCGTCGTGCTCCGTGACCGGCGCGGGGCAGCGTGGGCACCCCGGGACGAGAGACATGGCTCCACGGTGGAACGTGCGCCGGGGCGCGTCAAGCCTCCGTGTTCCAGCGCAGCAGCACGGGCGTCTCGCGCTCGAAGCCCAGCGTCGAGATCGTCGCCGTGTCCAGCCGCAGGTTGCGCCCGTCGAGCACCGGCTGCTCGAGCCAGCGAGCGGCCAGCACCCGGAGGGCGTGGCCGTGCCCGAAGACCAGGACCCGCCCGCCGGCCCCCCGGGCGCGCGCCACCACCCGGTCGAGACGGGCCCCGACCTGCTCGGCGGTCTCGCCGCCGGGCGAGGGATGCGTGAAGACGGTCCAGCCGGGCACCGTCCGGCGGATCTCGTCGGTCGTGACGCCCTCGTAGTCGCCGTAGTCCCACTCGACGAGATCGCCGTCGACGACCGCGTCACCGAAGCCGGCCAGCTCCGCTGTGCGCCGGGCCCGCAGCCGCGGACTGGTCAGCACCAGGTCGAACGACGTGCCGGCCAGCCGCTGCGCCAGCGTCGTCGCCACCTGCTCCCCGGCTTCGGTCAGCGGCAGGTCCGTGGTCGAGGTGTGCCTGCCGTCACGGCTCCACTCGGTCTCTCCGTGGCGGCACATCCAGAGCTCGGGACGGCCAGCTTCAGATGTCATGGGGGAAGCATGGCAGGCCCGGCGACCGGTTCCCGGTCGCGGGGACCTGACGGGTGCTGAGAGCTAGTCCGCGCGCTGCCCGGGCCAGTTCCGGTCGGGCTTCGGGGTGGGGCGACCGGGCTGCTCGCCTCCGCGCTCGGCGAGGTAGCTGTCCTTGGGCACCATCACCTTGCGGCGGAAGATGCACACGACCGTGCCGTCCTGGTTGTAGCCGATGGTCTCGACGTGTACGACGCCGCGGTCGTCCTTGGACTTCGACTCCCACTTGTCGAGCACCGTCGTCTCGCCGTAGAGCGTGTCGCCGTGGAACGTCGGCGCCACGTGGCGCAGCGACTCGACCTCCAGGTTGGCGATCGCCTTGCCCGAGACGTCGGGCACGCTCATGCCGAGCAGGATGGAGTAGACGTAGTTGCCCACCACGACGTTCCTGCCGAACTGCGTCGTCTCGCTCGCGTAGTTGGCGTCGAGGTGCAGCGGGTGGTGGTTCATCGTGAGGAGGCAGAACAGGTGGTCGTCGGACTCGGTGACCGTCTTCCCGGGCCAGTGCTTGTAGGTCGCACCTACCTCGAACTCCTCATAGCTGCGTCCGAACTGCATGAGCCCCATCCTGTCGGACCGGAGCCGCGCCCCGCGACCACCGGCCCGCGTGGGTTATCTCACGGGCCCGCCGCCGTCAGGAGCCGCCGCCGCCGGCCTTGCGCCGGTGCATCTTCGGACCCGTGCCGCCCTCGACCTCGGAGCCGTGCGCCTTCTCGCGCACCGGGCCGTCCTGGTGGACGCCCTTCTCCTTGGTGTTCTTGCGGTCCAGGGCCTCGCGCATCTTGGCCTTGATGTCCTCGTTGCCGGTCGTGTCGCTCATCGTCACTGGCCTTCCCTAGTCGGTGAGTCGGTGGTGCCGGTGTCGGTGTTGGTGCGGCCCAGTGTGCCGTCTCCGGGGCAGCCGACCCAGCCGGCCCCCTTGCGGACCGGGAAGCACTCGCCCGTGCCGATGGCTGCCGCCACGGTCGCGTCGGCCACCACCATCGGGTGGTCGGTGGTGCGGGCGACCAGCGGGCTGCGGTCGGCGACGTAGTTGGAGAACGTGACCTCGGGCGAGCCGAAGATCCAGTCGACCTGCCACGGCTTGGGCGGCATCGCGCAGCTGCCGGGTCCGGTGCCGCCGCCGTTGGCCGCCTTCATGGAGGCCTGCGTGGTGATCGGGCAGAAGTACTCTTCGCGCTCGTTCATGTCACCGGTGATGAAGACCGGCAGGCCGGTGGTGGCGCGCAGGTTGTTGACCATGTCGACCTGGATCTGGGTCGCCTGGTTGCGCCACTGCTGCGCCGGGCCCTGCGCGTCGGCCGGGTTGTGGAAGTTCGCGAAGTAGATCTGGCGGCCGGTCTGCTTGTTCTTGAGCAGGACCAACGGCATCTTGATCGGGTTGCCGCCGAAGTAGGGGATGTCGATGCCGGTGGCGGTGACGAGCTCCCACTTGTCGAGGCGGTAGGCGATGGAGTTGGCCATCGCGGCCGGGCCGAGCTCCGGGCCGGGGTAGACGCCGTACTGCCCGCCCAAGGTCGCCATGAAGGCGGTGTACTGGGGCGGCTGGAACTCCTGGAACCCGACGACGTCGACGTCGTGGAGCTGGAGAAGGCTGGTGGTCCACTGCATCCGGGTCGAGCCGGCGGCGTAGCCCGTGCGGTTGCCGCCGGGGGCGGTGTGTCCGGCGCCGAGGATGTTGAAGGAGCTGATCCGCACGCTCGTGGGTGCGGTGGCGCCCACCGGGACCCGGCCGAGCTTGGTGAGCAGCTCCTCGCGGTAGTCGGCCTTGGACTGGGCGACGCGGGCGAGCTTCTTGACGGCCTGCTCCCGCTCGGCGACCTGCGCCTTGGCGGTCTTGGCCTCGGTCTTCTTGGGGCGGGCGGCCACCTGCTCGACGACGTCGGTGGAGGTCGTCGACGACTCCTCGGGCGCGGCCTCCTTGCGCGGCGACCTGTCGAGGTCGAGCGTCAGCGCGGCGAGGATCAGGGCGACGACCACCGCCACGGCGCCTGCACGCAGTACGTCGGTGTGGGCGTACCGAGATGGCCGCACGATTTCGCCTCCTGGTGCTGAGTCAATGTCGCGCCACAGGTGTCTCCACCGGGCGGTGCCCCGAGTCTAACCTCTGGCCCGTGCCGAGGCCGGACATTCGCCGACGCCCGGAGTGCCACGCCGGCATCAGCGCAGCTTGTAGTCCTCGAGCAGGCGACGGCCGATGATCATCTTCTGGATGTCGGCGGTGCCCTCGCCGATGAGCATGAACGCGGCCTCCCGGTAGAGCCGCTCGATCTCGTACTCCTTGGAGTACCCGTAGCCGCCATGGATCCGGAAGGAGTCCTCGACGACCTCCTTGCAGTACTCCGCGGCGAGGTACTTGGCCATCCCGGCCTCCACGTCGTTGCGCTCGCCCTTGTCCTTGAGCCGGGCGGCGCGGACCATCATCGCGTGGGCGGTCTCGACCTTGGTGGCCATCTCCGCGAGCCGGAAGAGGATCGCCTGGTGCTGCGCGATCGGCTTGCCGAAGGTCTCCCGCTGCTGCGCATAGGCGATAGCGAGCTCGAAGGCCCGGTTCGCGATGCCGCAGGCGCGTGCGGCGACGTTGACGCGGCCGACCTCGACCCCGTCCATCATCTGGTAGAAGCCCTTGCCGGCCTCGCCACCGAGGATCTGGTCAGCCGAGATCCGGTGGCCCTCGAAGACGGCCTCGGTCGTGTCGACGCCCTTGTACCCCATCTTGTCGATCTTCCCGGGAATGGTGACGCCCTGGGCGGTCTCGCCGAAGCCGGGCTCCTTCTCCACCAGGAAGGTCGTCATCCTCTTGTAGACCGACGTGTCGTCGTCGCCCTCGTCGGTGCGCACCAGCACCGCCACCAGGTTCGATGACCCGCCGTTGGTCAGCCACATCTTCTGGCCGGTGATCTCGTAGCCTCCCCCGTCGGCGGAGTCGGTCCGCTTCGCCCGGGTCTTGATCGCGGCCACGTCGGAGCCCAGGCCCGGCTCCGACATCGAGAACGCGCCGCGCACCTCACCCGTGGCCATCTTGGGCAGGTACTTCCTCTTCTGCTCCTCGGTGCCGTGCTGCATGAGCAGGTAGGCCACGATGAAGTGGGTGTTGATGACACCGGCGACGCTCATCCAGCCGCGCGCGATCTCCTCGACGCACAGCGCGTACGTCAGCAGCGACTCGCCGAGGCCGTCGTACTCCTCGGGGATCGTGAGCCCGAAGATGCCGAGCTCCTTGAGTCCGTCGACGATCTCCTGCGGGTACTCGTCGGCGTGCTCGAGCTCGGTCGCCACCGGGAGGATCTGGTCGTTGACGAACGTGCGGACCGCCTTGAGGATCTCGGTCTGGTCCTCGGAGAGACCCTCGGTCTGGCAGAGACGACCCATGGCATGTCCTATCTGTGGAGCGAGCCCGACGACCCGCCATGTTACGGGCGGGTACGACGCCGTCGGTCGGGGACCTGCATCCCGAGACGGCCAGGCGGAGTGCCGGAAGGATCAGTCGTCCTCCCAGGCATCACCCTTCTTCAGCTGCGGCTCGTCGACCGGCGTCTGCGTCACCATCCGGCCGTAGCCGGTGGGCACCCGGTAGGGGATGTAGAGAGCGAGGTGGGAGCCGTTGCGCCAGATGTACTCGAAGTTCTCGAGCCACTGCGGGAAGTAGCGCCCGGGGAGCCGGATGATCAGCTCGTCGCCGCGGAGCCCGCCGAAGTTCCAGTTGCTCGACCCGGTCCACACTCCGGCGTTCGCCGGGTTGCCCTCGTAGGTCCCGGAGACCGCGAGGTACTTCTGGTGGCTGTAGAGGTCGATCTCACCGTCGTAGTCGGTGTCGTAGCCGTCGACGTGGACGGGCAGGTAGCCGCGCGCGGTGCGGCCGGCCAGGGCCTTGCGGACAGCGACCCCGGCCATGCCGTACATCACCTGCACGTCGCAGCCCGCGGCGTACAGCTCGCGCATCTTGTTGGCGAGGTAGACGCCGCGCGCGTCGGCCCAGGAGTGCATGGAGACGCGCACGAGGGTGCGGCCGTCACGGCCGTAGCCCGGTGCGGGCGGGGTCTTGCAGTCGATCTGGTTGAGGATCGCCATCTCGGGGTCGGTCTTGATCGTCGGCGACGGGAACGGCATGGCCTGGAGCAGGAACTCCCCGGCCTGCTTGACCCAGTAGGGGTCCTTGGTGCGCTTGTCCTTGCGCATCATCCGCCACAGCTCGTCCATGCCCGCGAAGAGCGCGGGGTCGTTCTTGCGGACGAACATGTCGTTCCACTGGTTGACCACGGAGTTCTCGGTGAGGTTGAACGACCCGGTGAACACGACGTTGGTCGCGCCGCTCTTCAGCGCGGAGAACAGGAACATCTTGGTGTGGAGGTTCTCGCCGCGGTTGTAGTGCCGGCAGCCGAAGTGGCACTCGTAGGAGAAGCTCTTGTTCCAACGACCGCCGCCCAGGCCCTGCTTGAGGATCCTCTGGGCGGGGGTGAACTGGTGGTTGTTGAGCAGCACCTGGACGCGCACGCCGCGCTTCTTGGCGCGCACGAGGGCCT
This sequence comes from Nocardioides sp. LHG3406-4, assembly GCF_049897745.1. NCBI lineage: Bacteria > Bacillati > Actinomycetota > Actinomycetes > Propionibacteriales > Nocardioidaceae > Nocardioides > Nocardioides sp. LHG3406-4. Next base: position 93,550 of record NZ_JAFCWV010000003.1, on the reverse strand, counting down.
GAGCCATCCGCTGACGGTCCCAGGAGAAGAGCGACACCCGGATCCGCGAGCCACGCTTGGCGTGGTTGATGGTCTCGAGGATCGTCCTCTCGATGCGGACTTCCTTGCGGAGTGCCTCACGGGGGTGGTTGAAATGACCGCCCTCGCGTGGTTCCCAGTTGCGCCCGGCCTGGGCCGGTGCAGCCAATGCGGTGAAAACGAGCACCACAACGAGCAGGGTGATCCCCCGGAACTTCATTCCCCATGCCTCCGCAGTCTGTTCAGCGACCGAGAGAGCCTAACCCAGGTCGCGGGCTCGTCCTCATCGGCAGAGCCGGGGGTGGACGCGAGCCCTTCCTCCTCCGCGAGCTGGCGCCGTAGCTCGTCGCGCTCGCGGGAGATGCTGCGGACGTCCTCGAGCATCGCGGCGATCGTCTGGGCAGCCGACTCGACCAGCTCGGCGTCGCTCACCTCGCTCGGGTGCCGCCGGTCGGGAAGCGGGCGGGGCTCCAGCAGCGCCGCGTCACCGCGGACGTCGAAGCCGCCCTCGGCGATCAGCTCGACCGCCTTGCGGGCTCGCTTGAGGTGCTGCTTCTCGTAGGCCTCCCGGCCGACCCGGAACCGCTCACCGGACTCCGGGAGCACGCCGCCCTCGGCGAGGTAGCCGCGCACCCAGCGGCCCCGGTCACCGGCGGTGAGGAAGTCGGTGAGGTGCGGGGTGACGCGGCGCATCAGCTCCACCTCGACCACGCCCAGGGACGGGTTCACCACCTCCGACGGTGCGGGGAAGCGGGACCCGTCCAGGCCCAGGACGCCGCAGAACCTGAGCCACAGCTCCTCGGGGTCGTCGGCGCCGGGGTCGACGGGCAGGACGTGGATGCGCTCGCGGGGCAGCACCTGCGACCACCGCTTGAGGATGTCGTGCAGGTCGAAGGAGCCCCAGCCCCATTCGTTGACGGGGTCGTAGGCCTTGCGCACCGGCCAGTCGTCGATGGCCAGCGAGCCGCCGTTCTTGATCCACTCCTGCCAGCGGGACGCGACAAGCTCGGTCAGCGGCCGGGCCGTGACGATGGCGTGCAGCTCGTCGTCGGGGAACGAGTCGACCATCCGCTGCACGTGCTCGGGGGCGGCTGCGCCGAAGAACTCGTGGCTGATCAGCACGTCGCCGTCGAAGGCGAGCGCCTCGTCGACGAGGTCCTGCCACGGGTTCTTGATGTTGCCGGCCCGCCGCGAGAGCCGGGGGTCCTCCCGGATGTCCAACGAGGCCAGCAGGTGCCGACGGTGCCCCTGGCCCGGCACCAGCACACCGGCCTTGCGCAGGCGGGTCTTGTTGGACCACAGCGCTGCCTGGAGGTACGTCGTACCCGTCTTGGGCAGGCCGAGATGCACGAAGACCCGGCGGCTCATCAGCGCGGCCCGCCCAGGCTTTCGCGGTAGCGGTCGACGACGGCCTGGACCTTGCTCTCGTCGCGCTCGGAGAGCGGGACCACCAGCTCCATCATGGCGTCGGTGAGCTCGGCGATGCGCAGGTTGAGCTGTCGGTTCTCCTGCACGGCCTCCTCGAGAGCCGTCACCCGAGCGCGCAGGGACCGCCGTGCGGCGAACCGGCCGGCGATGCTCTTCACGTTGTCAGTCTTCATGGCTCTCACTTCCAGGTGACGATCAGTCTGGCGATGTTGTCGGCGCCAGCGGGGTCGGCCTCGTTGAGGGTGTCGACGTCGACCACGCTGCCACCGTGGCCGGCGACCAGGTCGAGAAGTCCGGACAGGTCGACGGGCGTCACCTGTCCATGGCTCTCGGGGTTGCGGTCGGCGGTCATCTGCACCTGGCAGAAGAACGTGCCTCCCCCGCGGGTGAGCACCCGGGCCAGCCGCAGCAGGTTGTCGCGACCGGTCCCGTCGAGGACGTCGAGCACGTGGCGGGCCATCACCACGCGCGGGCCGGGCAACCGGGACAGGTCGGCCGCCGCGTCGAGGACGGACCGGTGCTCGGTGAGGTTCACCCAGCGGTAGCGCACTGGCAGGTCCTCGGCCTCGGCGACCTTCCGCATCCGGACGTAGGACTTGTAGTGCGCGTCCATCCCCCACGTCGAGCGACCCTGGCGCCCCAGCCAGACCGCGTCGGTGCCGTAGCCGCAGCCGAGGTCGACGAACGTACCGACGTCCGGGGCCGCCTGCGCGTGCACCCACCGCACGAAGCTGCTGGGCTCGTCGGGGCTGATGTCCCTGCCACCCATGCCCCGGCCCTGGCCCACGCGGATCCCGCGGAACCAGCCGTTGAGCCGCAGCCGCGTGGAGTCGGGGGTGGTGAACTCGTAGGCGGGGTCGGGGACGCGCCAGCTCTCGCCGTACATCGCCGCCAGGAGACGGTCGGGCTGCGCCGGCGCCGCGAAGGTGCGGCCCTCGAGCTCAACCGTGCCGCGCGGGAAGATCCACTCCTCCTGGAACGGAGCGCGCACCTCCCCCATCAGGTAGAGCATCTCGTCGCGCATGAAGCCGCCGAAGACGTCGAGGCCTCTGATGGTGCCGTCGGCCTCGGGCACGTGCACCTTGACCGCGATGCCGCTGTAGCGGGTGACCACGAAGCCCATCTCGACGAGGGTGCGCTGGAGGGCGAACGACTCGAGCATCACGTCCACCGGATGGGTGTGCCTGCTGACGTAGCCGAGGTCGGCGTCGGAGTCGTGGCCGATGAGCCTGCCGTCGCGGAAGGCGCCGAGCAGGGTGCCGTAGGCGACGAAGCCCTCGATGCCGCAGTCGTCGAGCGCCTTCAGCACCGTGTCGATAGCGTCCATGAGCGGTGCCACCTGGTCGCTGTCGCGGCTCTCGAACAGCCGGGAGAGCCGGTTGGACTTGTCGAGGCCGAGCGGCCGGCCCTTGCGATCCTGTACGGCGATCCGGCCGCTGCCCTCTCCGAGCGTCACGTCGGCGGCGTACAGCTCGGCCTCGGCGACGTGGTCGACCAGAGCGAGCCGGGTCTCGCCGTCCAGGAAGCGGCGCAGCGGCTGCGGCCAGGCGATCTCGCGCTCGCCGCCACGGCCCTGGGTGTCCCGCTGGAGCCAGAACGACCACACCCGGCGGCCGTCGAACGTCACGTCGACGACGACGTCGTCACGAGAGCTGAACCGGATCCCGTCGTCGTCGACCCGGACGTCCTGCATCGTCGCCACGCTCACCGCACCCCCACCCCGGCCGCCGGGCCGGGCGAGCCCACGCCACTCCAGCCGTTGGCGCGCGCCAGGAGCAGGGACGTGTCGCGGACGAGCTCGTCGAGCGGCCCGTGCGCGGGACCCGGATCCTCACCCAGCCGGCCGGCGAGCCAGGTGCGGGCGGCCAGGGCTGCGGCACGCGTCTCGGACTCGTCGACGGCGGGCGCCTTGTCGGGTACGGCGTCGATGTCGGCGTCGAGGCGGATGTCGGCCAGGTGGCCGAAGACCGGGTAGCCGCGCTCCTCGAGGAACGAGCGGACCTCCCGGTTGATCGCGAGGCCGAGCTTGACGCCCCCACGGTCGAGGACCGGCTTGGACTCCTCGCCGCGCCGGACGACCAGGGCGCCGCGGGCGAGCTTGCGCACGCCCCGCCGGTAGTCCTTGGGTCGCACCACGGAGAGGTGCTCGTTGGCCCGACGCAGGAGGTCGCAGGACCCGTAGCCCAGTGACGGGTTCGACTCGACGATCGACAGGTCGACCTCGATGTCGGGAAGGCCGGCGGCCGCCGCGAAGCGCTGCCACAGCACCCCGGGCGGCGAGCCCGACGGGGGCACGGTGACGACGTGGACGCTCGAGACTCCTGGGGCCTCCTCCCAGCGGCGTACGAACGTGGGGATCTGCTGGGCGCGGTTGAACGTCTTGAACGCGCGGGTCCGGCGCGGCCGGCCCAGGAACGTGGGCTCGATCGAGCGGAGGTAGTCGGGCCAGCCCTCGGTGCCGAGGTTGCGGCAGTAGGTCTGCCACTGGGCGGGGATCGCACCGAGCTGGTCACGCACGGACACGACGACCTCGACCCGGTCGCCGGCGAAGGGCTCGAGCGCGGCGGCGACCTGGCGCTCGGTCGCGAAGCTGAGGAACTCCATCGAGACGAGCAGGTCGCCGTCGGTGGCTGCCGCCAGGGCCTGCCAGCGCTCGCGGTGCTCCTTCGGGAGCCGGGGCAGCTTGAGGAGGTCCAGCACTGCCTGCGGGCTCGCCGCGGGATAGCCGATGCCGGCCTCGGCCAGCGCCTCGCGATGGGTGGCCAGCACCGACTGGACGAAGCTGGTGCCGGTCTTCATCGCACCCACGTGAAGAATCACCCGACGCGTCACTTGCTGCCTCGATCCGGTCTCCAAAGGCTCGTCAACAGGGGCGAACCTAGCATCCGCCGTTGTCCTGCCACGTCTAGGATCGAGAGCCTGCTCCCCCAGACCCGTCATCAGTGAGGTGCTCCGCATGCGGCACGGCCCGCAACGCCCCGGCCGTCGGTGCCTGGTGGCCCTGACGACCCTCGCCCTGATGGCCACCGGCGCCGCGGCGTGCACCTCCGACGACGCGCAGCCGCGCGCCAAGCCGAAGCGGCAGACTCCCACCACCGCGGCGCCCGTGCCCGATCCCGGTCCGCGCGACACGGTGCTGCCGGCGTCGGCCGTGGCCCCGAGGCCGTTGTCGCGGGGCGCCGGGCGGCCCAACATCCTGCTGATCACCGCCGACGACGCCGCCATCGGCGACCTCGACCACATGCCGAAGCTCCAGCAGTACGTCGCCGACGAGGGCGTCACGGTCGAGAACGGGCTGGCCCCGACCCCGATCTGCGTGCCGGCCCGAGCGTCCCTGATCACCGGGCAGTACGCCCACAACCACGGCGCGGTCACGATCGAGGGCGAGGGGGGCGGCTTCGACGCCTTCGCCGACCAGGACACGCTGCCCGTGTGGCTGCAGGCCGCTGGCTACGACACGATGTTCGTGGGCAAGTACCTCAACGGCTACGGCGAGGACGACGCCACCTACGTGCCGCCGGGGTGGACCGACTGGCAGGCCACCGTCGACCCGACGACGTACGACTTCGAGAAGCCCACGATCAACCACAACGGTGAGCTGAGCGAGCACGAGGAGTACTCCACCGACCTGCTGCGCGACCTCGCCGTCGAGCAGATCTCCGAGCCGGCGCGCCAGGACAAGCCGTGGTACATGTGGGTCAACTACGTCGCCCCGCACACCGGGCAGCCGGCCCAGGACGACGACCCGGCCGAGACCGACCCCGACAACGAGAAGCACCTCAAGACGACCGTGCCCGCGCGGGAGTACGAGGACACATTCGAGGACCAGGACCTGCCCGACACCCCCGACATGTTCGAGGCGGAGACGTCCGACAAGACGGTCGCCAAGCTGACCTGGGACAGGTGGAACGACCGCGACCGCGAGCTGCTGCGCGAGTCCTACCAGCAGCGGCTCGAGGCGCTGCAGTCGGTCGACGACGCGGTCGCCGACACCATCGAGGCGCTCCGTGACACCGGACAGCTCGACAACACCTGGGTGGTGTTCACCGGCGACAACGGCTACTCCCAGGGCGAGCACAACATCGCCGGCAAGCTCTGGTACTTCTCCGACATCCTCGGCATCCCGATGGTCATGCGCGGGCCGGGGCTGCCGCACGGCAAGGTCGTGTCGACCCCGGTCACCAACCCGGACCTGGCCACCACGTTCGCGGCGCTGGCCGGCGCCACCCCCACGCGACCGCAGGACGGCGTCGACGTGACGCCCTACCTCACGACGGACGCCGACACCCGCGTCGTACCCATCGAGGGCTACCGCGTGAAGGGCGGTCTCACCCCGCTCTACTACGGCGTGTGGGCCGGGCCGTGGACCTACGTGCGGACCCCCGCCCGCCGCGAGGAGCTCTACAACCGCGACCTCGACCCCTGGCAGCTGAGCAGCGTCGCCGCCGATCCGCGCTTCGCGACCCAGCTGCGCGAGCTGCGCCGGCTGGCCAAGGAGCAGCACACCTGCGCCGGCGAGACGTGCGCGAAGGAGTTCTACTCCTCCGCGCAACGCTGACCAGCGAGCGATCAGGGGCCGTGCGGGCCGGTACGTTTGGACAGTGAGCACCACCCCCACCCGCGTCTACGTCGCCCGTCTGGTCGGGCTGCCCGTCTTCGACCCCCAGGGCGACCAGGTGGCGAAGGTGCGCGACATCGTGGTGGCGCTGCGCTCGGAGGCCAACCAGCCCCGCGTGCTCGGCCTGGTCGCGGAGGTGTTCGGACGGCGCCGGATCTTCGTGCCGATGACGCGGGTCACCCACGTCGACGCCGGGCAGGTGTCGACGACCGGGCTGCTCAACATGCGGCGCTTCGAGCAGCGCCCCACCGAGACCCTGGTGATGGCGCAGATGCTCGACCGCTCCGTCACCATCCGGACGTCGGGCATCACCGGCACGGTCTACGACGTCGCGATGGAGCAGGCGCGCAACCGCGACTGGGTTCTCAGTCGGGTCGCCGTGGCCGAGTCCGCCAAGGGCTTCCGGCGTCGCGGGCAGACCCACGTCGCCGAGTGGCGCGACGTCGACGGGCTCACCCGTCGCGAGGCCACCCAGGGCGCCACCCAGCTGCTGGCCGCCATGAACGAGATGCGCCCGGCCGACGCGGCGCACATGATCCACGGGCTGCCCGCCGAGCGCCGGCGCGCCGTCATCGCCGCCCTCGACGACGAGCGCCTCGCCGACGTCCTGGAGGAGCTGCCCGAGGAGGACCAGGTCGAGATCCTCGAGCACCTCGACTCCGAGCGCGCCGCCGACGTGCTGGAGGAGATGTCCCCCGACGACGCCGCCGACCTGATCGCCGACCTGCCCGCCGACATGGGGGCCACCCTGCTGGCGCTGATGGAGCCCGACGAGGCCGAGGACGTCCGGCGCCTGATGTCGTACGCCGAGCACACGGCCGGCGCGATGATGACGCCCGAGCCGGTCATCCTCGACCCGCAGGCGACCGTGGCCGACGCCCTCGCCCACGTCCGCAACCCCGAGCTCACGCCCTCGCTGGCCGCCCTCGTCTACATCTGCCGGCAGCCGCTCGAGACGCCCACGGGACGGTTGCTCGGCGCCGCCCACATCCAGCGCCTGCTGCGTGAGCCGCCGTCGACGCTGGTGGCCGCCGCCCTGGACGAGTCGATGGACCCGCTCCGCCCCGAGGCGACGATCGACCAGGTCGCGGCCCACCTGGCGACCTACAACCTCGTCGCGGCGCCGGTCGTCGACGAGGAGGGCCGCCTCCTCGGGGCGGTCACCGTCGACGACCTGCTCGACCACATGCTGCCCGAGAACTGGCGAGACAACGCCGTCCGGCCCGGCCCGATCGGCGGTGTCTCGTGAGCAAGTCGCGCACGTCTCGTCCCCGTCTCGACACCCCGCGCGAGACGCGGCGGGCCCTGGTCCGGCGGCCGTCGTACAACTCCGACGCGTTCGGCGTGTTCGCCGAGCAGTTCGCCCGCTTCATGGGCACGGCGCGGTTCCTGCTCTACATGACGCTCTTCGTGGTCGTCTGGGTCGCCTGGAACCTGCTGGCGCCCGCCGGCCTGCGGTGGGACGACTACCCGTTCATCTTCCTCACCCTGATGCTCAGCCTGCAGGCGTCGTACGCCGCCCCGCTCATCCTGCTCGCGCAGAACCGCCAGGAGACCCGCGACAAGATCATCAACGAGCGGGACCGCCAGGCGAACGCCCGCGCACACGCCGACATGGAGTACCTCGCCCGCGAGGTCGCCTCGCTCCGGATGTCGGTGGGCGAGATGGCCACCCGCGACTTCATGCGCTCGGAGCTGCGCTCCCTGCTGAGCGAGCTCGACGAGCGCGCCCGGCCCGAGCCCGAGGCGACGTTGGAGTCCTCTGCGGAGGCACAGGTCACAGACTCCTGACCCGCTCCGGCGGTGGTCGGCCACGGCGCAGCAACTACTCTTGGGGATCATGAGCACCCCGACTCTCGAGCAGGTCCAGGCTGCCCTGGAGACCGTGAACGACCCCGAGATCAAGCGCCCCATCACCGAGCTGCGCATGGTCGAGTCGGTCGACATCGCGGCCGACGGCGTCGTCTCGGTGACCGTGCTGCTGACAGTGGCCGGCTGCCCGATGAAGGACACCATCACCCGAGACGTGAGCGCCGCCGTCGAGCGGGTCCCCGGCGTCGCCCGGGTCGAGCTCACCCTGGGCGTCATGTCACCCGAGCAGCGCGGCGAGCTCGGGGAGACGCTGCGCGGCGGCCAGGCGCAGCGGGAGATCCCGTTCGCCCAGCCGGGCTCGCTGACCAAGGTCTACGCCATCGCCAGCGGCAAGGGCGGCGTCGGCAAGTCGTCGGTGACGGTCAACCTCGCGCTGGCGCTGGCCAAGCAGGGGCTCAAGGTCGGCGTGGTGGACGCCGACATCTACGGGCACTCGGTGCCGGCCATGCTCGGCGTGGCCGACTCCCGGCCGACCCAGGTCGACGACCTGATCATGCCGGTCCCGACCCCCTCGGGCGTCTCGGTCATCTCGATCGGCATGCTCAAGCCGCGCCGCGACCAGGTGGTCGCTTGGCGTGGCCCGATGCTCGACCGGGCACTGGTGCAGATGCTCGCCGACGTCTACTGGGGCGACCTCGACGTGCTCCTGCTCGACCTGCCGCCCGGCACCGGCGACGTCGCGATCTCGCTGGGCCAGCACCTGCCCAACGCCGAGGTGCTGGTCGTGACCACGCCGCAGGAGGCCGCCGCCGAGGTGGCCGAGCGCGCCGGCACGATGGCCTCGATGATGCACCAGCGGGTCGTCGGGGTCGTCGAGAACATGAGCTTCCTGCCCTGCCCGCACTGCGCCGAGGCCGGCACCGAGCACCGTCTCGAGATCTTCGGGTCCGGCGGCGGTGAGCGAGTAGCAGCCACCTTGTCGCAGCGGTTCGGGTACGACGTGCCCGTGCTCGGCGCGATCCCGATCGACATCTCCCTGCGCGAGGGCGGCGACGCCGGCAAGCCGATCGTCGAGTCCGACCCGACCGCGCCGGCGGCCCTCGAGCTCAGCGCCATCGCGGCCACGCTCTCCGGCCGCGGACGCGGCCTGGCCGGCATGCAGCTGGGGCTCACGCCGTCGAGTAGGTTCTGACGCATGTTCGGCGTCGGTCTGCCCGAGATGGCAGTGATCGCGTTCGTCGCGGTCCTCGTCTTCGGTCCGGACCGGCTCCCGGGGCTCGCCCAGCAGGCGGGCCAGCTCCTCCGCAAGGCGCGCACGATGGCCAACAGCGCGCGCGACGAGCTGCGCTCCGAGCTCGGCCCCGAGTTCGCCGACCTGGAGCTCCGCGACCTCGACCCCCGCACCATCGTGCGGAAGCACATCATCGAGGCGATGGAGGAGGACGAGGCCTCCGAGCGCCGGCGCAGGGACCGACGGCTGCCCGACGGCCAGGTCCCGCCGTACGACGTCGAGGCGACCTGACGCTCGGCACCCGGCTCCTCAGCGCGTGCGGCTCTGCACCGCGGCCAGCCGCGCGAAGCCGACGAGCATGGTGGCCCCGCGTTCGCCGCTGGTCTCCACGAAGTCCGCTCCGACGCGGGTGAGGCGCGCCTCGTGACGCGAGCCGTCGGCGAGGTGGACGAGACAGCGCTCGCCCGCCTCGGCCAGCCGGCGCAGGGCCGAGCCGAGACCGAGCCGCGTGAGCGGCGACCAGGCCACCTCGGGAACCGATCGCGGCGAGGCGTCGCGCACCGCGGCGACCGCCGAGAGCGGCACGATCCACTCCTGCGCCGAAGAGACGAGCAGGCACCACTCCGCGCTCACGCGGTGCAGCTCGCCGTGGAGGGCACCGAGCCCGACCACGTGCACGCCGACCTCGGTGCCGAGGGATGCCATCAGCCGGCTCGCGAGCGTGACGTGCTGGTACTCCGCGCGGCTGCGGTCGGCCACCTCGGCCTCTCGCTCGGCGTCGTACAGCGCCTCGGCCTGACCCTCGAGGTCGTCGAACAGGGCGGACAGCTGCTCTTCCCAGCTCACGGCGCCCCCGACATGCGCCCAGTCTGACGCACCGAGCGACGGCACGACCGTCTTCCTCGCAACTGTGCACAACGGATTGACTTCGTGAGCAAAGCGTCTTTCAATCAAGCAAACGCACGCAAACGAAAGAGTCATCCATGTCTAGGACACCACCGATGCCGCCGCCGGGCACCCGTGCCCGCCCGGCCGGGCACCGGACGGTGCGCTGCCTGATGGTGTGGGTCGGTGTCACGGCCGCGGTCTGGCTCGGAGTCATCGCCATCCGCGAGGAGATCTCCGCGGCCCTGACCGCAGACTGGGCGCTGCTCGCCTTCGACGCCGGGCTCGTGCGAGTCTCCGCCCTGGCCGCGGCCGCCGCAGGCGCCTGGATCTGGCTGGTCACGACCGTCACGGTGGTGGAGGCGGCGTGCGGCCTCCAGCGACCGGCCTCGACGAGCGGGCCGGTGCGCCGGCTCGTCCTCGCGGCCTGCGGGGTCGCCCTGGTCAGCGGGGTGGGGTGGGCACCGGCCGGTGCGGCGCCGGGCTGGACCGATCCCGCCGGCGCCGCGTCGCCCTCGGTGCAGGGCCGGCTGATCGGCGGCCTGCCGTTGCCCGACCGCGCGAGCATCGACGACTCCGTGCGAGCGGCTGGTGCTGAGCCGTCGGCTCGGGCCTCGTCCGGCCCCGCGCACACCCGCCCGGTCGCGCATCCGGCGCCGCACGACACCGGCTCTGTCGTCGTACTCGCCGGCGACTCGCTGTGGACGGTCGCCGCCGCGTCCCTGCCGCGCGGGGCCGGGGCCGAGCAGATCGAGCGCCGCTGGCGCGAGATCTACGCCGCCAACCGTGCCGTGATCGGCCCCGACCCCGACCTGATCCGCCCCGGGCTGCGCCTGACGCTGCCGCCCACCTGAAAGCGCACTGCCCCCTCGCCTCCTCGGAAAGGTGTCGACCATGACCAGCAAGCGGACCGCCTCGGTCACCCCCCTCCGCGCCCCCGTCGGCGTGGGCAGCGTTCAGGGCGCGCTCGCGCTCGAGCTCTCCCCTCGCTTCGACCCGCCGGCGCCCACCCTGGTCCCGCCCGCGCCGTCGCAGGACGTCGTCGAGGTCGACGTCGCTGAGCGCACCCGCGTCGACGGGTTCGTGGGTCGCTACCTCCGGGCCGTCGTGGAGATCGTCGCCGGTGACCGGCCGGCCTCCCAGGTGGTCCGGCACACCCGTCCCGACGTCTACGCCGACCTTCGGCGCCGGGCGCTGCTCGTCGCCCGCGCCGGCGGGCACACGCCCGGCCAGGGCCGCACCCGCGAGGCGATCCGTCCCCAGCTGGTGTCGGCCCGCACCAGCTTCGTGCGCGACGACGCGGTGGAGGCCTGCCTGATCGTGAGGTACGGCGCCCGGTGCCGCGCCGTCGCCGCCCGCTTCGAGCTCCTCCGCGACCGCTGGGTCTGCGTGGCCCTGGAGTTTGCCTGAGCAGCGGGGCACGAGGAACGAGTGCCACGCGTGGGCTCAGGCAGGTCGAGCAAGCGCGACCGAGGAACGAGGTCGCGACCGCGCGTCGAGACCCGGTGAGGCGAACGGCAGCCTCAGCCCACCGCGCCGCGGGCGAAAGGCAGCCGCAGCCCAAAGACGTCATACGGACGGAGCCCCCGGAGGCTCCATCCGTATGACGTCCGGCGGCTCTGGAGAGATCAGCCGTTGACGCGCGCGGTCAGACCCGTGGGCCCACCCGGAGCGCCGTGGCACTTCTTGAACTTCTTGCCTGAGCCGCACGGGCAGTCGGCGTTGCGGCCCACCCCGGCGAACTCGTCGTCGGCGTTGCTCGCGGGCTGCCCGACGACCTCGGCCTCGCCGTCCTCGCTGGGCGCGGAGTAGGCGAGTCGCTGCGGCTTCCGCTCCCGCTCGAGACCCTTGGCCCGGATGCTCGGCGCGTGAGCCGCGGCGGCCGCCAGGTCGATGCCGCCCGCGGCCGGAGCCGCGGTGACCTCGTGGTCGTGGTCATGGTCGTGGTCATGGTCGTGGTCGTGGTCGTGCGCGTCGTCGTCCTCGTCGTCGTCGACCTCGACCTGCAGGTTGAACAGGAAGCCGACCGACTCCTCCTTGATGCCGTCCATCATCGCGGCGAACATGTCGAAGCCCTCGCGCTGGTACTCCACGAGCGGGTCGCGCTGGGAGTAGGCGCGCAGGTAGATGCCCTCGCGGAGGTAGTCCATCTCGTAGAGGTGCTCGCGCCACTTGCGGTCGAGCACGGAGAGCACCACGCGGCGCTCGAGCTCGCGCATGACCTCGTCGCCGACCTCGGCCTCACGCCGATCGTAGGCAGCCTGGGCGTCCTTGGTGATGTCCTCGACGAGCACCTCGCGCGACAGCCCGGCCCGGCCACCGGCAGCGGCCTCGATCTCCTTGAGCGACAGGCTGATCGGGTAGAGCTGGCCGAGCGCGGTCCAGAGTGCCTCGAGGTCCCACTGCTCGGCGAAGTCGGTCGTCGCACCCATGACGTAGCCGGCGACGACGTCGTCGATGAACGTGCGGATCTGCTCCTCGAGGTCGGCGCCCTCGAGGACCCGGCGCCGCTCGCCGTAGATGACCTCGCGCTGACGGTTCATCACGTCGTCGTACTTGAGGACGTTCTTGCGGGACTCGAAGTTCTGCGACTCCACCTGGCCCTGCGCACTGGCGATGGCACCGGTGACCCGCTTGTTCTCGATGGGCACGTCGTCGGGGACCTTGAGCACCTGCAGGATGCGGTCGACCCAGTCGGACTTGAACAGCCGCATCAGCTCGTCCTCGAGCGACAGGTAGAACCGGGACTCCCCCGGGTCGCCCTGCCGGCCGGAGCGGCCACGCAGCTGGTTGTCGATGCGACGCGACTCGTGACGCTCGGTGCCGACGACGTAGAGCCCGCCGACCTTCTTGACCTCGTCGTGCTCGTTGGCGACCTGCGCCTTGACCCGCTCCAGGGTGGCCGGCCATGCCTCCTCGTAGGCGGCGGAGGTCTCGCCCAGGGGCTCGAGACCCTGCTTGCGCAGCTCCTGGTCGGCGAGGAACTCCACCGAGCCGCCGAGCATGATGTCGGTGCCTCGACCGGCCATGTTGGTCGCGACCGTGACAGCACCCTTGTGGCCGGCCATCGCGACGATCTTGGCCTCGTCGGCGTGCACCTTCGCGTTGAGCACCGTGTGCGGGACGCCGCGCTTGGTGAGCAGGGCGGAGAGGTGCTCCGACTTCTGCACCGAGACCGTGCCGACCAGCACGGGCTGGCCGACCTGGTGGCGCTCGGCGATGTCGTCCACGACGGCGTCGTACTTGGCGTCCTCGGTGCGGAACACCAGGTCGGCCCTGTCGTCGCGCATCATCGGTTTGTTGGTCGGGATGGGTACGACGCCGAGGCCGTAGATCTTGTCGAACTCGCTCGCCTCCGTCATGGCCGTACCGGTCATGCCGGAGAGCTTGTCGTAGAGGCGGAAGTAGTTCTGCAGGGTCACGGTGGCGAGGGTCTGGTACTCCTCGCGGACGGTGACGCCCTCCTTGGCCTCGATGGCCTGGTGGAGGCCGTCGTTGTAGCGGCGCCCCGAGAGCATGCGGCCGGTGTGCTCGTCGACGATGAGCACCTCGCCGTCCATGACGACGTACTCCTTGTCGTTGCGGAACAGCTCCTTGGCCTTGATGGAGTTGTTCAGGAACGAGATGAGCGGGGTGTTGACCGAGTCGTAGAGGTTGACGATGCCCAGGTGGTCCTCGACCTTGGTGATGCCCGGCTCGAGCACCGAGATGGTGCGCTTCTTCTCGTCGACCTCGTAGTCGACGTCGACCGTCAGCGTGCGCGCGAGCTTGGCGAACTCGGCGTACCAGTGCACCTCGTCCTGGGTGGGACCGCTGATGATCAGCGGGGTCCGCGCCTCGTCGATGAGGATCGAGTCGACCTCGTCGACGATGGCGAAGTTGTGGCCGCGCTGGACGCAGTCGGCGAGCGCGTCGGCCATGTTGTCGCGCAGGTAGTCGAAGCCGAGCTCGTTGTTGGTGCCGTAGGTGATGTCGGCGGCGTAGGCCACCCGGCGCTCGTCGGGCCGCATGGCGGGCAGGATGACGCCGGTGGTGAGGCCGAGGAAGTGGTGGATGCGGCCCATCCACTCCGCGTGGTACTTGGCCAGGTAGTCGTTGACCGTGACGACGTGGACGCCCTTGCCGGTCAGCGCGTTGAGGTACGCCGGCAGGGTCGAGACCAGGGTCTTGCCCTCACCGGTCTTCATCTCCGCGATGTTGCCGAGGTGGAGAGCCGCGCCGCCCATCACCTGGACGTCGTAGTGCCGCTGACCGATCACGCGCTTGGCGGCCTCGCGCACCGTGGCGAACGCCTCGGGCATCAGGTCGTCGAGCTCCTCGCCGTTCGCCAGCCGCTCCTTGAACTCGGCGGTCATGCCGCGCAGCTCGTCGTCGGTCATCTTCACGAAGTCGTCCTCGATGGCGCTGACCGCCTTCGAGATGGTCTCGAGCTGTCGGAGGATCTTGCCTTCGCCGATGCGGAGGAGCTTGTCGATGATGGCAGGCACGGAAGTTGTCTCCTGAGACGTTCGGGGCGGCTGCGCGCACCGGGCGGGTGGCAGCACCGGCCATGCTACCCACGCGTTCCAGTCACGGCAGGCCCGGGAGACGCGGGTGGCCGGGGTCCGTGGGTGTCCGTGGGCTCCGACGGCACCCGCCGGAAGCGCCTGACAGGCACGCCTCCCGCTAGGCACACACCACGGCGGCCAGTGCGGAAGCGAGGTCGCCGCGGGGCTCGACGACGATGTCGCCCAGGCCCAGCCAGCCGGCGAGGCGGCGCAGCTCGGTGGCCAGCTCCTCGGCGGTCGTGTCGGGGGCGTGCGACTCCGCGAATGCGGCCTTGACGAGCAGGCGGCCGGTGGCCCGGTCGGCCTTGAGGTCGACCCGGGCGACGATCCGGTCGCCGAGCAGGAACGGCAGCACGTAGTAGCCGTGGAGTCGCTTGGCCGCCGGCACGTAGATCTCGATGCGGTAGAAGAAGTCGAAGAGCGCCAGCGCACGCTCGCGCTCCCAGACCACCGGGTCGAAGGGACTCAGCAGCGCCCGGGCAGCGACCCGGCGCGGCAGCCGGGCGTCGCGATGGAGGTACGCCGGCCGGGCCCAGCCCTCGACCCTGACCGGCAGCAGCTCGCCGGTCTCGACGAGCGTGTCGATCGCCGCCTTCGCCCCGCTCAGCCCGTCGCCGGGCTGCAGCCGCATCCGGTAGTAGTCGGCCAGGCAGCGCGCGGTGGCGACGCCGTGCGACCGGGCCGCGCGGCGTAGGAGCTCGAGGTCGGCCTCCTCCTGGGTCGGGACCGGCCGGGCGAGGATCTCCGCCGGGATGACCCGCTCCGGCACGTCGTAGAGCACCTCGAACTGGCTGTTGCGACCGGAGATCGCGACGTCACCTGCCATGTAGAGGAAGTCGAGCACCTTGCGGGCCTCCGACCAGTTCCAGCCCCAGTGCTCGCGGGTGCGCGGGCCGGTGCTGAAGTCGTCCTCGAGCTGGCGCGCGGTCACGGGTCCCCGGTCGAGCACCGCGGCGAGGACCTCGTGCTCGAGGCCGGGCCGGGTGTCGACGACCGGCCACCACTTGCCGCGGCGCGCCCGGTAGGACTCCATCCGGTGCCGCATCAGCGGCCACAGCTCGACCGGCATCAGCGCCTGGACGTGGGCCCAGTACTCCACGAGCCGCCTCGGGCTCGCCCCGGAGGCGCGGCGCAGGAGGTCGACGTCGTAGCTCCCCATCCGGGAGTAGAGGGGCATGTAGTGGGCCCGCTGCAGGACGTTGACCGAGTCGACCTGGAGCACGCCGGTGCGCTCGACCGTGCGCATCAGGGTGCGCATCGTGGGGGTGGCGTGCGGCTTGTCGGCGAACCCCTGGGCCGCGAGGGCGATCTTGCGCGCCTGGCTCAGGCTCAACGTGTCGGGCACGGGTGCATGCAATCACGTGGCGCCGACGGTCGTGCTGTTGCTGGTTGCCTCAGCGGGTGAGACGCCTGCCCCTACGGCAGGTCCAGCAGCTTCTCCTTGACGGCGTACATCACGGCCTCCATCCGCGAGTGCAGCTGCAGCTTCTCGAGGATGTTGCGCACGTGGTTCTTGACGGTGTTCTCGGAGATGAAGAGCTGCTTGGCGATGTCGCGGTTGTTGAGCCCCTTGGCGACCAGCCGCAGCACCTCGAGCTCGCGCTCGGTCAGCCTCAGGCCGGGCACCTGGCCGCGGTTGGGCTTGGACATCTGCTTGAACTCGTCGATGAGCTTGACCGCCATCGACGGCGAGATCAGCGACTGGCCGTCGGCCACCACCCGGATGGCCTGGGCGACGTCCTCGATGGAGGAGTCCTTGAGGAGGTAGCCCGCCGCGCCGTTCTTGACGGCCTCGTAGAGGTCGGCCTCCTCGTCGGAGACCGTGAGCATGATGATCTTGGCCGAGGGCACGGCCTCCTTGATGGCCCGGCACGCCTCGATGCCGGTGCGCTTGGGCATCCGCACGTCGAGGAGCACGACGTCCGGGGCCAGGCTGGCCGCCATCTCCGTGCCCGCCACGCCGTCGCTGGCCTCGCCGATCACCTCGATGTCGGCCTCGGAGCTGAGCAGCATCACCAGACCCCGCCGGAACAGCTCCTGGTCATCGACGACGAGGGCACGGATCGGCTCTGTTGAAACGGGCTGCTCGGTCACGGGGGCATCATGACACGAAGACGCCCCCGCGCCGCGCAGTCGAGGCCCCTAGCCGGCTGAGTCTCGGACGTCGAGAGAGATGACGCCGTAGTCGTAGCCGCGGCGCCGGTAGACGACCGAGGGCCGCTCGCTCTCCTTGTCGACGAACAGGTAGAAGTCGTGGCCGACCAGCTCCATCTCGTAGAGCGCCTGGTCGAGGGTCATCATGGTGGCCGGGTGCGTCTTCTCGCGCACCACCAGCGGGCCGTCGCCGGTCACCGTAATCGGCCCGACCTGGCGCTCGGTGACGGTGTCGCCGTCACCGGACCCACCCGCGTCGTCCGGGGTCTCCGACGACGCCTCGGCGAGGGCCTGGCCGACCGACACCGGCGCGTGCCGGCCGCGGTGGATGCGACGCCGGTCGGCGGCGCGGCGCATCTGCGCGGCCATCTTGTCCAGGGCGAGGTCCAACGCGCCCATCTTGTCCTCGGCCGCCGCCTCGGCCCGGATCACGGGCCCCTTCGAGAACGCGGTCAGCTCGACGCGGGTGGCGCGATCGTGCTGTCGAGGGTTCTTCTCCTGCTCGACCTCGACCTGTACGCGGATGATGCGATGGTCGTGCTTCTCCAGCCGGACGAGCTTCTCCGAGACGTGACTTCGGAACCTGTCGGACACCTCGCAGTGTCGTCCCGTGACCACAACCTCCATGTGAACCTCCGATGTGTGCGTTGGTTACACCGTGTACGGCCTCACCCCGGCGCCGGTGCTGGCGCGCCAGCACCCCGAGGGGCGCGTGGTCCGGGGTGGGATGGAGCCCGCCCGGCCGACCTGGTCTTCGTCCCCACAATCGCCTGCCGAGGCGTTCGCAGCTTCTCTGCCACTACTGGCCT
This sequence comes from Nocardioides sp. LHG3406-4, assembly GCF_049897745.1. Taxonomy (NCBI): domain Bacteria; kingdom Bacillati; phylum Actinomycetota; class Actinomycetes; order Propionibacteriales; family Nocardioidaceae; genus Nocardioides; species Nocardioides sp. LHG3406-4. Next base: position 76,048 of record NZ_JAFCWV010000003.1, on the reverse strand, counting down.
TCTCCCGGTCACCCGTCGCATCTGACGACGACGCCGAGGCAGGACTTACTTCTAAGCCGCACCGTGATCGGCTGCCCGGAGCGTGAGCTCCGCGAGCCTTACGTGGACCGTTTCGCCTGCGACTGGCATCGGCTTGCCACCCGGACACGTGAGGTGTCCGAGTGACGCAACCACGGACCCGGACGGACTCCATGCACCGACGCTAGCCCTTGGCGTCAAAGGATGAAAGCGGGTGTCCAGCCAAATGGTCAGGTCCGGGACAGGCTCCCGTCGAGAACCTCCTCGGGGTCGCCGCGACGGTCGCGATGCCGGCCACCGGCAGGCCGACCGCCTCGAGCGCGCGCTGCGCCTCCCGCGCCGTGGCGCCGGTCGTCAGCACGTCGTCGCACACGACCAGGCGCGCTGCCGGACGGCGTACGGCGAGGGCACGCAGGCGCCGCGAGGGGCAGTGCATCGTCTCGGCGAGGTTCGCGGACCGGGCCGCCGCGTCCAGCCCGGACTGGTCCAGCACGCCTCGCCGCGAGACGAGGAGGTCGGCCACGTCGACCTCGCGTCCTTCGGCCCGCAGCCGGCGGGCGGCCACCCGCACCAGCGTCTCGGTCGGCGCGTACCCGCGGCGCCGTGCCGTCCCCGGCCGCGACGGCACCGGCACGAGCACCAGGGGCCCGGGCCGATCACCTGCCGCGGCCGCCGCGGCCGTCGCCAGGAGCTCGCCGAGCGGCCCCGACAGCGCGACGCGCCGGTGCTCCTTGTGGCCGGCGACGAGCTCGCGCACCGCCCCGTCGTACGACGCGGCGGTCCACGGCACCGCCAGGCCGGCGGGCGGCGGAGTCGGCCAGGCGACGAAGGCGTCGCCCGACAACCCGGCTCGGCACGCTCCGCACAGCAGCCGCCCCGGCTGCCCGCAGCCGACGCAGCTGCTGCCGGTGGCCAGGTCGAGGGCGTGGTCGAGGAGGTCGCCGAGGATCATCCCTGCAGGACAGCGCGTAGGAGCCGGCGCCGCAAGGCCGCGCGCGCCGGCCTGTGGACGGCGGACGATCAGCCGGCGTAGCCCACGGACGCGACCTTGGGATCGAGGTCGTCGATCCTGCGGTCCGGGTCGGTGACGTCGGAGAACTCCTCGCTGGTCAGCACATAGACGCCCTGGCCCTCGACGGGCGAGGTCACCAGGCTCTCCGCGTTGCCGCGCATGGGCAGCCAGACGGGCGGCTCGGCGTCACCGGGAGCGCCGTCGACCGCGACCGTGCGCACCTGTGCGAGGTCGTCGGTGATGCGGTTCAGGATCGCCAGGGAGGTCATCGAGCGCCAGCCGATGTCGCGGATGCGTCGCGACTGTCCCTCGCCCAGGTCGAGCCGGCGCGACTCCCCCACCCGCAGCACGCGTCCCTGCGCGTCGTGGAGCACGCGGGCCGCCACGACCTTGTCCTCGCGGGCACCTCGCACGAGCGCGGCGAAGCGGGTGCCGTCGCGCGAGACGAGGAAGCGCACCACCCGCTTGCCGGTCACCCCGGGCACCGCCAGCTCGCGAGCCTGGCCGTCGACCAGCACCGACACCCGCGCTCGTCCGTTGTTGGCGTCGACGAGCCAGAGGCGTCCGCTGAAATCCCACGCCGGCCTCAGCAGGTCGACCGCACCGCTGAGCACCACGGTGGCTCTCTCGTCGGAGGCGTCGACCGGGGCTGTGAGCACCGTCGTGCCCTGGCCGGAGACGCCGGCCGCGACGTCGCCCGTGAGATTCACCGACACCGCGCGCAGACCCAGCCGCTCGGCGCCGAAGGGGCCGTCGGTCGGCTGCTGGTCGCGGAGGCCTCCTGTGATGAGCAGTCCGTCACGCAGGGCGAAGAGCTGGGAGTTCGTGCGTACGCCGTTGGGGTCGAAGCGGCCGCCGGAGCTGATGCTCACCTCGCTCTCGCCGCCCGGCAGCGGGATCGGCTCGGCGCCCAGGCTCAGGCGCAGCGCCTGGATGCGTGGCTCCTGGCGCAGTGTCCACACCAGCTGGGCGAGCATCTGCTCGGTGACCAGCCGGCTGGCGTCGCCGATCTCCCCGAGCATCGACACGTCGGCCACCCCGGAAGGGCTGATGGGCACCGACAGGCCCGGCTCCAGCCCCTCGGGGATGAACGACCGCGCCGCCTGCGAGGGCCCGGGGCCGGCCAGCAGGCCGCGCAGCAGCGCACCGGCGAACTGGTCGCCCTCGGGGACGAAGACCGGCTCGGGCACGAGCACCTGCGCGGTCGGGTCGAAGAAGTAGAGCGAGACCCTGCGGAAGCGGTCGTCGAACCACGAGGAGGGTACGACGAGGGCGTCGGGCAGCTCACTGATGCGCCACTCGTCGTCCTCGACGGTCAGCCGGAAGTCGAGGGCGGCGTCGGGCACCCCGTCGGCGGCCCCGTTGCCGACCTGTCGCGTCCAGGCCCCCCGGCCGTCGTACTCGTTGACACCGGTGATCGGCACCGAGAGGGTGAGGTCGCCGACGGGCTCGCCGATCTCGTCGTAGGTGATGGTGGCGGCCTCGGGCTTCCAGGTCTTCTGCGCTGCCTGGGTGAGGTACTCCTGCGCGACGCTGGTGCGGATCGGCGTGGCCTTCATCGCCTCCAGGAAGTCGATCACGATCTCGTTGGCCGACGCCCCCTGCTGCGGCGGCGGCGGGTCGTAGTAGGTGCCGCTGACGGCGTTGCCGGCAGTGCGGCCCTCCGACTCCACGACCGGGCCCTCCGTGGGGATGCGCACGCAGCCGGTGAGCGCCAGCAACGACAGCATCACGACGACCACTCCGCGCAAGGTGCGGCTCATGCCGACACCTCCGCATCGAGCGGCACGAGCGGGAGCGGGCTGTGGCGGAGCTTGTGACCGAGCCGCCGCGGCAGGGTCAGCCGGAACTGCGCACCCTCGCCCGGTCGGCCCCACGCCTGCAGCCAGCCGCCGTGCAGGTGGGTGTCCTCCAGGCTGATCGAGAGACCCAGGCCGGTGCCGCCACTGGTGCGGGCCCGCGCCGGGTCCGCCCGCCAGAAGCGGTTGAACACCATCGCCGACTCGCCGGGCGCCAGCCCCACGCCGTAGTCGCGAACCGCGATCGCCGCCGAGTCCTCGTTGCCCGCGACGTGCACGACGATGTCGCCGCTCTCCGCATGGTCGATGGCGTTGGTGACCAGGTTGCGCACGACCCGCTCGACCCGACGCACGTCGGCCTCGGCCAGGCACGGGTGCCCGGGGTCGCGCACCAGCACCCGCGTCTTGCGCTGCGCGGCGAGCGCCTTGGTCATGTCGGCGACCCGGTGGGCGACGTCGACGAGGTCGACGTCCTCGGTCTCGAGCACGGCGGCACCGGCGTCGAAGCGGCTGATCTCGAGCAGGTCCGCCAGCAGCGTCTCGAAGCGGTCGAGCTCGGTCTGCAGCAGCTCGGCGGCTCGCGACGTGACCGGGTCGAAGGCGTGCCGGGCGTCGTGCAGGACGTCGCCGGCCATCCGCACCGTGGTGAGCGGGGTGCGCAGCTCGTGCGAGACGTCGGAGACGAAGCGCCGCTGCAGCCGGCTCAGCTCCTCCAGCTGGCGGATCTGGCGCTGCAGGTTGGAGGCCATCTGGTTGAAGGACGTGGCCAGGCGGGCGAGGTCGTCCTCACCGGTGACGCGCAGCCGCTCCTGGAGCTGCCCCGCCGCCAGTCGCTCCGCCACCATGCGCGCCATCCGGATGGGTGTCACCACCTGGCGTGTCACCAGCCACGACAGCCCCGCCACGAGCAGCAGCAGGAGGACTGCTGCGGTGAGCATGGCCCGGGTGACCAGGGCGAGCGTCTCGGACTCCTCCTCCAGCGGGAAGATGTAGTAGAGCGTGTAGGTCTCCCCGTCGGCCGGCAGCGTGAGCTGCGAGCCGACGACGATGCCCGGCCCGGGCGTCAGGCCCGCGTTGGACCCGGTGGTGCGGATGCGGGTGTAGGTCCACGACGTCGGTGACGGCTTGGAGAAGGTCTCCTCGAGCTTGGCGGGCACGGTCGCCTTGTCGAGCCTCGGGGTGAACTTCGTGCCGCCCGTCGCGAGATCCAGACCGCTGCCGACCGGGGGCGAGAGGACCACGGCGAAGCCACGGGTCGCTCCCCGGTCGATGATCGGCTCCACGAGCTCCTGCTGCTGGCCCGGGGCGTCGGCGTTGTTGCCGGGCGCGGCCGCCAGCCGGCTGCGCGCGTCCGCGGTCTCGTTGCGGGCCTCGGCCACTACGGCGTCGACCCGGTTCTGCAGCAGCCCCTCACGGGTCTGCTGCAGCAGGAACCACCCCACCACGCTGACGACCGCTGCGGAGAGCAGCACCGTGCTCGCGACGACCCGCACCTGGATCGATCGACGCCACACGGTGAGCCCGCGGCGTACGGCGGTGGTCAGCTCGGCACGGATGGCCATGCGGGTCAGGTCGGGTCGCGGGCGGGTACGCCGGCCTTGTAGCCGACCCCGCGCACGGTCACGACGATCTCGGGGTTCTCCGGATCGTGCTCGACCTTCGAGCGCAGGCGCTGCACGTGAACGTTGACCAGGCGGGTGTCTGCGGCGTGGCGGTAGCCCCAGACCTGCTCGAGCAGGATCTCGCGGGTGTAGACCTGCCACGGCTTGCGCGCCAGGCAGACCAGCAGGTCGAACTCGAGGGGGGTGAGGTTGATCGGCTCGACGCCGCGGGTGACGCGGTGTCCGGCGACGTCGATGTCGAGGTCACCGATGTGGAGCGACTCGGAGTCGGGCGTGTCGAAGCGGCGTACGCGGGCACGGATGCGCGCGACGAGCTCCTTCGGCTTGAAGGGCTTCACGACATAGTCGTCGGCGCCGGACTCGAGACCCACGACGACGTCGATGGTGTCGCCCTTGGCCGTCAGCATCACGATGGGGACGCCCGACTCGGCGCGGATCTCCTTGCAGACGTCGATGCCGTCCTTGCCGGGCAGCATCAGGTCCAGCAGCACCAGGTCGGGACGGTAGTCGCGGAACGCCGACATCGCCTCGTCACCGCGACCCACCATCCGGCTGTCGAAGCCCTCCTGGCGGAGCACGATGGTGAGCATCTCCGCGAGGGAGGCGTCGTCGTCGACGACGAGGACGCGCCCTCGGTGGGGGGCGTCGGCCGGCTGCTGGCTCATCCGGCCATTGTGCCAGCCGACGCCTCCACGCGAGCTCAGTAGCGGTACTGGTCGGACTTGTACGGGCCCTCGACCGCGATGCCGAGGTAGCCGGCCTGGTCGGCGGTGAGCGTCGTCAGCTTCACGCCGAGGGCGTCGAGGTGCAGGCGGGCGACCTCCTCGTCGAGGTGCTTGGGGAGCACGTAGACGCCGACCGGGTAGTCCTCGGGCTTGGTGAAGATCTCGATCTGCGCGAGGACCTGGTTGGTGAAGGAGTTCGACATGACGAACGACGGGTGGCCGGTCGCGTTGCCGAGGTTCATCAGGCGGCCCTCGGAGAGCACGATGATCGCGTTGCCGGCCGGGAAGGTCCACACGTCGACCTGCGGCTTGACGTTCTTGCGCTCGGCGACGCCCGGCTTCTCGAGGCCGGCCATGTCGATCTCGTTGTCGAAGTGACCGATGTTGCCGAGGATGGCGTTGTGCCGCATCCGGGACATCTGGTCGACGGTGACGACGTCCTTGTTGCCGGTGGCGGTGATGATGATGTCGGCGATCTCGAGCACGTCGTCGAGCGTGGAGACCTGGTAGCCGTCCATCGCCGCCTGGAGCGCGCAGATCGGGTCGATCTCGGTGACGATCACGCGGGCACCCTGGCCACGCAGCGACTCCGCGCAGCCCTTGCCGACGTCGCCGTAGCCGCAGACGACCGCGACCTTGCCGCCGATGAGCACGTCGGTGGCGCGGTTGATGCCGTCGATCAACGAGTGGCGGCAGCCGTACTTGTTGTCGAACTTGGACTTGGTGACCGAGTCGTTGACGTTGATGGCCGGGAAGAGCAGCGAGCCTTCCTTCATCATGTCGTAGAGGCGCAGCACGCCGGTGGTGGTCTCCTCGGTGACGCCCCGGATGTGGCCCGCGATGGTGGTCCAGCGGTCCTTGCTCTCGGCGAGCGAGGCGTTGAGGACGTCGAAGACGACCTTCTGCTCGTAGCTCGCGGCGGTAGCCGGGTCGGGGGCCACGCCGCTCTTCTCGGCGTCGACGCCGAGGTGCACCAGCATCGTGGCGTCACCGCCGTCGTCGAGGATCATGTTGGCGAAGGTGCCCTCGGGCCACTTCAGGATCTGCTGGGTGCACCACCAGTACTCCTCCAGCGTCTCGCCCTTCCAGGCGAAGACGGGCACGCCGGCCGGGCTGTCGACGGTGCCCTCGGGACCGACGGCGACTGCGGCGGCCGCGTGGTCCTGGGTGGAGAAGATGTTGCAGGAGGCCCAGCGCACCTCGGCGCCGAGCGCGACCAGCGTCTCGATCAGCACGGCCGTCTGGATGGTCATGTGCAGCGAGCCGGCGATCCGGGCACCGGCGAGCGGCTTGGAGTCGCCGTAGCGCTCGCGCATCGCCATCAGGCCGGGCATCTCGTGCTCCGCGAGCTTGATCTCGGTCCGGCCGAAGTCGGCCAGGCTCAGGTCGGCTACCTTGAAGTCCATGGGTGCTCTCCCCCTGTGAGATGGCGGCGGTGACGCCGGTGTGAACCACACGAGATTAAGGCGAGCCTCCCCGGATCGCAGAATCCTCGGCACCCTCAGCGAGGCCCGGGAAACCATCGCGCCACGGCCCACGCCACGTTCACGATCGGCACCCCGAGCGCTGCGACCAGCGTCGACCAGGAGAGCCACCCGGCGCCGACGGCGAAGGCTGCGTAGACGCACAGCGCCACCACCTCGGTGGCCAGTCCGTGCACCGACGTGACGGTCGCCCGGGCCGGGCCGGTGATGACCTGCTGAAGGCGGGCCTCGGCCACGATCATGGTGTTGTTGAGCAGTCCGTAGCCCACGCCGATGGCGACGAAGCCGGCGTACGGCGTCACCGTCGCACCGGCGGAGACGAGCCCGGCGCCGGCCAGCACCATCGCCCCGAGCGTGCGCGACGACAGCCTGGCGGCGCGGCCGGCGAGGGCGGTCCCGACGGCCTGTCCGAGCACGGTCACGAGGATCAGGGCCGGCACCGTGGAGAGCGCGACACCGCCCTCGCGGGCGACCAGCGGGAAGTACTCGTCGTACGCCGTGAGCCCGACCAGCACGGCGGCCAGCAGCACTGCGCGGCGCACGTCGACCGACGTGGTCGCCTCGCGGACGCCGGTGCGGAGCATCGCGACGTACCGCTGGGTGAGCCGCTCGGTCGCGAGGAGCAGGTCGCCGTCGCGGTGGGGCCGCCGCGCCCGGGTGGAGACGGGCAGGGTCGCGGCCAGCGCGAGATGGACGCCGACGAGCCCGACCGAGGCCCACCCCACCAGGGCGTACCCGCCGACGGCGAGCAGCGGGACGGCCAGTCCGGCTGACGCGAGGTTGGCGAGCATGGCGGCCGACTCGGCCCAGCCGACCAGCCGCGGGTAGAGGGCTGCCGCGCCCCGCACGTCGAGCTCGTCGTAGAGAAGGGCCTCCAAGGTGCCCGACATGATCGACCCCGAGATCCCCCACAGCACGAACCCGAGGGCGAAGCCGGCGAAGGTCGGTAGCACCAGCCAGGCCGCGAAGGCCCCGGCGTAAACCGTCGCCGAGGCGACCAGGAGGAGCCGCCGGTCGAGCAGGTCGGCCCAGGCCCCCGACGGCACCTCCGTGACGAAGGAGGTGAGCGACCAGATCACGAACAGCCACGAGATCTGCGACGCGGAGACGCCCGCGTCGGCGAAGAGCAGCGCGTAGACGCTGTAGAGCGGGACCAGGTCGCGCGTGGCGTAGTAGGCCAGGACGTGCGCGGTGAACGCACGCCCAGGTGGCAGGGAGGAGGCTGGGACCTACGCCGGGCTGTCACGCATGGTGCGAGGCTACCCTGCCGGTGGCGCTGCCGAGGGGCCGTTCTCGGCCTCGGCGTCGTCGTGACTCTCGTCGTGCCCCTCGTCGGCGGAAGCCTTGCCGTGTCCGGGCCCGAAGGGCAGGACGTGCATGATCGCCACGACCACCGCGCCCACGACCAGGCCGATCACGGCGGAGGCCGCGGTGTTGGTGAGCCAGCCGACGACGGCGCCGATGGCGGGCAGGGCGTCGTGGGCCCCCTCCTCGAGGTGGTGGACGACGTCGTAGAGGCCGTGCCAGCCGAGGTCGTCCGTGCCCGCGAGCAGGATGTGGCCACCGACCCAGAGCATGGCGACGGTGCCGACGACGGAGATGACGGTGAGCAGGCGGGGCATGCCCGCGACCAGGGCGCGTCCGATCTTCTTGGTGCCTGCCGACTTGCGCTGGCTGAGGTGCAGGCCGATGTCGTCCATCTTCACGATCAGGCCGACCACGCCGTAGACCAGGACGGTGATGCCGAAGGCCACCAGGACGAGGATGATGGCGCGCGGCAGGAACGACTCGTCGGCCACCTCGTTGAGGGAGATCACCATGATCTCGGCCGAGAGGATGAAGTCGGTGCGGATCGCGCCGCTCACCATCGACTTCTCGGCCTCGGGGCTGATCTCGGTGGCGAGCTCCTCGTGCTCCTCGTGCCCGCTGAGCTTCTCCCAGATCTTCTCTGCGCCCTCGAAGCAGAGATAGGTGCCGCCGAGCATCAGGATCGGCGTGAGCAGCCACGGCAGGAACTGGCTGAGCAGCAGCGCCGCGGGAAGGATGAACAGGAGCTTGTTGCGGAGCGAGCCGACGGCGATCTTCCTGATGATCGGCAGCTCACGCTGGGCGGCGACGCCGTGGACGTACTGCGGGGTCACCGCGGTGTCGTCGACCACCACGCCGGCTGCCTTCACGCTCGCCCGGCCGGCCGCCGCGCCGACGTCGTCGATCGAGGCGGCCGCGAGGCGGGCCAGCACGGCGACGTCGTCGAGGAGTGCGAACAGACCGGCGCTCATCGGGTCGCCCAGTGGCTGTGCTTGGTCACGCGCTCACCCTAAGGGGTGGCCGCCAACCGACCGGGGCGGCCGGGATCGCTCCCGGCCGCCCTGTCGATGGCGCTGTCGCTGGCGCTGCGCTGAGCCGGTACGGCGTCAGGCCCGCTGCCCGAGCGCGAACTGCACGCTGCCGCTCGGGTCGATGCTGGCGTCGAGAACCATCCCGTCGAGCTGCTCGGCGCAGGTGGCGTCCAGATAGACGGTCGCGCCGTCCTGCTCCACCGTGGCGTCCCCCGGCTCGGGGGCCGGTGCGGCGGTGATCGCGAAGCCGGGCTCGGGCTCTTCCTCCATGGAGATGCGCAGACCTGCCTCGCCTGACTGGTTGGTCTGGCTGGTCTGGCTGGTGATGTCGCGGACGATCGTGCTGGCGTTCTCGGTGAGGGTGAGCACGGGCTCTCCTTCCGATGGCGGTCAGGACCCCACCACCATGACAAGCCGATGCCGCCGGATCAAACCCTCGGGCGTGTCGCCAACGGGCTCGGCGCTCAGTCGTCGACCAGGCCGATGCGGAGGTACTCCGCGGCGTAGGTGCCGCTGAGGAGCAGCGAGCTGTACCGCGCGAGCTCGGTGTCGGCGTCGGTGCTGACCGTCTCGACGCGTACGCCGCGCGAGGCCGCCGCGGCCAGCAGGCGTCCGCGCTGCTCACGGATCACCGGCTCCTCGTCCCCGTCTTCGAGGACCAGCAGCAGCGGCCGCAGGTCTCCCCGGGGTCCGTCGTCGAACGGGTCGGCGAAGACGTCGCGCTGCTGGGTGGCCTCGAGCACCGGGAGGAGGTGCTCGATGTCTCCGGCGATGGCCGACCGGCCGCTGGCCCGCCGGATCGACTCGGCCACCCGCCTGGCGGCCCGGGCGGCGAGGACCGACCCGCCCCAGACGATCGGGTTGGTGTCGGCCAGGGCGATCGCCAGCATCTTGGCGGGGTTGACCGCGAGGTCACGGTGCGGCGAGCAGGCGATGGCCACGTCGTCGAGCGCGGTCGCCACCCCCTCTGCGTCGGCGCGCGGGCCGAGGTGGATCTGCTCGAGGAACTCCAGCATCACCACCGCGGTGGCCAGCTGGTCGCCCGTGACGGTCGGCAGGATGGTGACGTCGCGGCCGGCGGCGTGCTCGGCGACCAGCGACTTCGGCGGGCAGGCCACCACGACCTGGCAGCCGCGGCGTACGGCCTCGGCGACGGCAGCGGCGGACCCGGCGTCCGACCCGCCGGGTGCGAGCACCACGACCAGGTCGAGGCTCCCTGCCCAGCCGGGCAGGGCGGGCGCGGGCCAGGCCACGAATGGCACGGGGCACCAGGGCTCGAGCACGGCGCGGAGCAGCCGGGAGTCCGGACCGGCAGCGATCACCGCACGCGGGCGCGACAGGTCGCGGCTGCGGGACAGTGCCTCGCGGGTCGCCTCCTGCGCGTCGTGCGCCTCCCGGCGGACGCGCGCTCCCGCCTCCGCCAGCGGGCGCAGCGCACCGTCCGCCGCGGCCAGGGCCGCCTCGTCGTCGAGCCGGGCCTCGTCGAACCAGGTCACCATGTCGGTCCCGCTCAGGCGGGCTTGCGGGCCTCGTCGAGCAACAACACCGGGATGTCGTCGCGCACCGGGTAGGCGTTGCCGCAGCCGGAGCAGACCAGCTCCTCGTCCTTCGGGGTGAGGGTGGACCGGCAGGCGGGGCAGCGGATGATGTCGAGCAGCTGGGGGTCGAGGTTCATCGGTCACTCCTGATGATGGTGAGTACGTCGTCGCGGACGCGGGCCATCGTGGCCTCGTCCTTGCCCTCGGCGTTGAGCCGCAGCAGCGGCTCGGTGTTGGAGGCGCGCACGTTGAACCACCAGTCGTCGTGGGTCACCGTGAGCCCGTCGAGCGTGTCGACCGCGACGCCGTCGGCGCCGGCGTAGGTCTCCTCCAGCTCCGCGAGCACGGCGGCCTGGTCGGCCACCGTCGAGTTGATCTCGCCGCTCGCCGGGTAGCGGGAGTACTGCGCGAGCAGCTGAGAGAGCGGCTGGTCGGTCTCGGCCAGCGCCGCGAGCGCGTGCAGCGCGGCGAGCATGCCGGAGTCGGCGCGCCAGAAGTCGCGGAAGTAGAAGTGCCCGCTGTGCTCGCCCCCGAAGATGGCCCCGGTCTCGGCCATGGTGGCCTTGATGAAGGAGTGCCCGACGCGGGTGCGCACGGGCTTGCCGCCGAGCTCGGTCACGATCTCCGGCACCGCGCGGGAGGTGATCAGGTTGTGGATGATCGTGCTGCCGGGCTCCTTGACCAGCTCGCGCGCGGCGATCAGGCCCGTGAGGGTCGACGGCGCGACGATCTCGCCCCGCTCGTCGACGAGGAAGCAGCGGTCGGCGTCGCCGTCGAAGGCGAGCCCGATGTCGGCCCCCTCGGCGATGACCCGCCGCTGGAGGTCGGCGACGTTGGCCGCCTCGATCGGGTTGGCCTCGTGGTTCGGGAACGAGCCGTCGAGCTCGAAGTACATCGGCACGAGCTCGACCTGGTCGGCGCCCATCCGCTCGAACACCACCGGGGCGGTGAGCCCGGCCATCCCGTTGCCGGCATCGACGACGACCTTGAGCCGGCGGCCCTCGACCGGCGCGAGCGTCAGGAGATGGGCGGCGTACGCCGCGAGCACGTCGTGGTGGGAGATCTCGCCGGGGGCCGCGGCCGCCGGGGTCGTGCCGGACGCGACGAGGTCGCGGATCTCGGCCAGCCCCGTGTCGAGCCCGATCGGCTGGGCGCCTGCGCGGCACATCTTCATGCCGTTGTACTGCGCCGGGTTGTGGCTCGCGGTGAACATCACCCCCGCTCTGTCGAGGTGTCCGGAGGCGAAGTAGAGCTGGTCGGTCGACGCCTGCCCGATGAGGACCACGTCGGCACCGGCCGAGGTGGCGCCGTCGGCGAAGGCGCCGGCCATGCCCGGCGAGCTGGGACGCATGTCGTGGCCCACGACCACCTCGCGGGCCCCGGTCACGGCCACGAAGGCCGCCCCGGTGGCACGGGCGAGCGCCTCGTCGAGCTGGTCGGGGACGGTGCCGCGCACGTCGTACGCCTTGAAGATGGCGTCGAGGTTGGCGCGGTCCAGGGTGCTGGAGGGACTGCCGGGGGCCATGCGCGCAGCCTAGTGGCACCAGGCCCGGGACCGGACCGTGGTGCCGAGGGGTCAGTCGCTGGTGAGCACGCGCAGGTGACCGCGCTTGACGCCGTGCGACGGGTCGTCGGCCGGGTGGATCGTGGGCGCGGGCTCCGGCGGCCGGGCGGCCTCGCGTACGGCGTCGGCCAGGGCGAGCAGGTCGTCACCGCTGGGACCGCGCGACGAGGTGTCGGCCGCCAGCCGCAGCACCTCCCAGCCACGAGGCGCGGACAGGCGCTCGCTGTGCTGGTCGCACAGGTCGTAGGCATGCGGCTCGGCGTAGGTCGCGAGCGGGCCCAGGACAGCGGTCTGGTCGGCGTACACGTAGGTCAACGTGCACACCGCGGCACGACCACAGGCGGTCCGCGAACAGCGTCGGGCGAGGCTCACGCGGGCAGGCTACCCCTCACGGAGACCGCGCCGGACTAGGCTCGCGGCGTGGATGAGAGCAGCCTCGACGAGGCGCCCGTACGTCGGACGCGTGACCGCCGCGGGCGCGGCATGCGCGGTCCCGGCATCCTGCCGAGGCGACTCGGCACGCCCGCCCGGCGCACCGCCCGGGAGCGCTTCGACGCGCTGGCCCTGGACGTGGTCACCGAGATCGACGAGCGCTGGCAACGCCAGCTGGGGCTGGTCGAGTACGCCGTCGAGGACACCCCTCTCGTGCCCGACGACTGGAGCGCCGAGACGGTGCCGCTGTCGTCGCTGATCCGCGGGCAGGGTGGGCAGCCGACCCGGCTGGTGCTGTTCCGGCGGCCCATCGAGCACCGGTGCGAGACGCGGGACGAGCTACATGCGCTGGTGCTGACGGTCGTGGTCGAGCAGGTCGCCGAGCTGCTCGGCATGGACGCCGAGGACGTCGACCCGCGCTACGCGCGCTGAGACCTACCTCAGTGCAGCCGCGAGCGTGAGAATGCCGTCATCTGCGTCGAGGGTGCATGGCACGTTGAGAGGCGCGACCCTCGGGTTCGAGTCGTGCCCGAAGGGCAGACCAGCGAGGAGGGGTACGTCAAGCGTGCCCAAGCGGTCGCGCAGGACATCGAGAATGGTCCATCCCCTGTCCTCGTAGTCCTCGAAGCCCGTCAGCCAGCCGAGCGCGACACCGACGACGCCGTCGAGGGCGCCCGACATCAGGAGCTGGGTCAGGGCCCGGTCGACGTTACCGAGACCCGCCAGCTTGTTGATCTCCAGCAGCAGGACGTGGCCGCGCATGTCGAAGTCCAGCACCCCGACGCTGCGTGCCAGCATTTCCAGGTTGCCCCCGAAGAGCTTGCCCACGGCTCTGCCCCCGGTGGTGAGCTCGGCGCCGAACTGCGTCGGGTCGGCCCTCACCGGGGCCGGTGTTCCGCCGTACAGGATGTCGCGGACGATCTCCGCGTGCTCCCCGGCCACAGCGCCGTGCAGGGAGGGCACGCCGGCCATGTGCCACAGGCGATGCAGGGCCGTGATGTCGCTGTAGCCGACCAGTGGCTTGGGGTCCTTCGCGAGCGCGTCGACGTCGACGCCGGCGAGGAGCCGGGAGCTTCCGCAGCCACCGCGCAGCGTGATCACGGCGCGCACCTCCGGATCGCGGATGGCCGCGTTGAGGTCCGCGAGCCGGTCTTCGTCGCGCCCGGCGAGGTACCCGAGCCGGTCGTCAGCGTGCACACCGCAGCGCACGCGCAGGCCCCAACACTCCAGAACGGCCGTGCTCGTCTCGATCCACTCCTCGGAGGACCAGCTGGCCGGCGAGACCAGGGCAACCAGGTCACCCCTCGACAGCGCGCGGGGGAGCTCCTGGCTCACTGCAGGGCCGGGCGCACGTCGGCGACCTGGCCACTGAGCACCAGCGGCACGAGCGGCAGCACCGCCAGCCCGCGCGCCCCGAGCTCGACGACGCCTACGGCGCTGGTGCGGTCGAGCTGCACCTCGACGTAGGCGGCCTTCTCGGGCAGCCGCACCCGCGCCGCGGCACCGACGTCGAGGTCGACGGTCCGCGGCTTCAGGGACCTGCCGGACGCCGTACGCAGGAGGACGGTGGCCTCTCCCACCCTGGGTATCCCCGCCAGTACGAGGCGCTTGGGGCCGGCCGGGACGACCGCAGCCGACCGGCCGGTCAGCTCCACACCGGGGACCGCGCGCGCGATGTCGCCGTCGACCAGGGTGCGCACGCTCGAGGTCACCGGTCCGGTCGCGTCGATCCGGACGCCGAGCGCGTCACGGGCGGACTTGCCCGCCAGCACCTCGGTCAGGTCGACGACGGCGGTGGCGCCGGGTGCGACGCTCAGCTCCTCGACCCCGGTGGGCGCGAACTCGCTGCGCGCCGCGACGAGCCGGATCTTCACCCTTGCCTCGCTGGTGCCGGGGTTGGCGACCGCGAGGGTGCGCTCACCCTGGCCCGCGCCCACCCCGAGGAGGTACGACGCCGTCGCGGGCTCGGCCTGGCCGGGCAGCCAGTCGCGGGCGACCCGGTCGGTGCCCAGGTCGACCACGGTGTCCAGGACCGAGGAGCCGAGCCGGCCGCGGGTGACCTGGACGTGCAGGGTGAGGTCGTCACGGGAGGGCACGACGTCAGCGAGCTCGACCCTCTCGGACCGGTGGCCGCGCACCGTGAGCCCGCGCAGGTCGGGCACGTCGAGCGGGCCGTCGGGCCCGAGGACGGTGATGTCGGCGACCGCCGGGCCGCCGTCGGGGTTGACCAGCTCGAGGATCGAGCGGTGCTCGGCGCCGGCTCCGATGCCGGTGAACCAGGCCTCCGGCTGGGGGTCGACGCAGGTGGTCGCCGCGGTGGGTCCCGCGCGACCCGCCACGAGCCCGGGCGCCAGGTCGTCCTCGCCGCGGATCACGAGCGGCCCGTCGGAGTCGGTCTCGGGCACCTTGCCTGCCCTGACGGCCAGGGTGCCCTCCTCGTCGCCGAGCACGAGCTGTCCGGCGGCCTCGGGATCGGCACTCGCCGCGGCCACCGCCCCGGCTCCCGGCCCGGCCGGCGGGCAGACGAGGGTGGCGCGCGTCAGCGACGTGCTGCTGGGGGCACGGGTGAGGTCGGGCTGGGCCTCGGGCTGCACGAGCGCCAGGGCGCCGACGGTGAGGAGCGGCACCAGCACGGCCAGCACGGTCGTCGGCCCTGGCCGCCGCGAGCCAGAGGTCGAGGCACGCCGGCCGGGTGCGGGGGGCTGCGGGTCGGTGGTCACGACTCCCGCCTCCGCACGGTCGGGCCGGCGAGCACGGCGACGACGGCGATGGCGATGGCCTGCACGATGAGGAGTACGACGCGCAGCACGGATCCCGGACCTGACACCGCATCCGGGTCGAGCGGCCGGTCCACCCGCCAGGCGCGCGTCTGCCGGTCCTCGGCGCTGGCCTGCACGAGGCCCGACGTCGCGTCGAGCCCGGAGGCGACGCGCCCGTCGGCAGGTGCCGGCATGACGACGTACTCGATGCCCGCCGCGGCGAGCGCGGTGACCGATGTCGAGGTCGGCCGCGACACCAGCTCGGCGACGTCCGCGGAGAAGGCCGCGTCCTCGTCGGCCAGCGCGAGGATCTCGTCCTCGCCCAGGGTCACGCCGTCGCCGCGGCGCACGCGGTAGGTGAGGCCGTCGTCGACGGAGCCCCGCACCACCAGCACGCCGTGCTCGTCGCCGGTGAGCGAGCTCTGCTCCATGTAGGCGGGCACCACCGCCTCGCTGTCCCGCGCCAGGTCGTCGGGCGCCTCGGTCAGCCACCACACCAGCCCGCCGAGGGGGACGACGGCGGCGGCCACGGCGAGACCGGCGGCCAGCGCACGCTGCCAGAGGGGGTGGTGCTGCTCGAGCCGACGCAGCCAGGCGTCGGCGCCGAGCACGGTGGCGACCACGGCGAGACCCTGGAGCACGACGACCAGGAAGCCCAGGCTGGGCGGGGTCGTCGTCGCCGGGAGTCGCAGGGTGACGAAGCCGAGGACGGCGGCGACCAGGGCGGCGGCCAGGGCGACGACCCAGCACACCAGCACCGGCACCCGGGTGGCGCGGGGCACCAGCGCGAGGACGGCGAGCACCCCCACGACGCCGCCCAGCCACCACGGCGCGCCCAGGTCGCCCATCCGGCCGGTGATGAGGTCGAGGTGCTCGACGCTGGCCACCGGCAGCCGGCCCGCCTCGAGCAGGAGCCCGGCGGCCGAGCCGGTCGTGACGAGCGGCAGCAGCCAGGGCGCGAGGAGAACGGGCACGATGCCGAGCGCGACGGCGGGCGGAGCCCACGCCGAGCGGTCGCGCAGGAGCCGCGGAGCGATCGCGAAGCCGGCAGCCACCACGATGACCGCGGCCAGCACGGCGAACAGCCACACCTCCGGCACGAACGCGGTCGCGAGCGCCAGCAGGAGCCCGGTGCGCCAGGCGGCGCGCCACCGTCGGTCGGGCTCGGGATCTGCGAACCCGAGGGCCGCGTGGGCCAGCCAGGGCAACAGGGCGGTGACCGCGACGCTGCCGAACCGGCCCTCCCCCCACGCACCCGACGTCGCGGGGACCAGGGCATAGGTCACCGAGCCCCAGACCAGCAGCCAGCGCGGCACACCGCGCGCGTCGACCAGGTGGCCGGCGACCTTGAGCAGGCGCCACGCTCCCCAGAGCGCGCACGGCACGGCCAGCAGCATCAGGGCCGAGACAACCGCACCCGGACCGCCGATGAAGGCGCCGACGACCACGAAGGGGAGGAGGTACGCCGGGGCCGGCACGCCGGTGCCGGTGCCGAGCGGGTGCCACGCCTCGACGTGCAGCCGCCACCAGTCGGTGAGGGACTCCGGCACGGGGGCGAGCCCGCCGCCGACCACGGAGCCGAAGGCGACCCGGGCGGCCACCAGGGCGAGCACCACCACCAGGGTCATCGTCAGCGCGACCGGGTTGGTGAAGAACCTGGCGACGAACCCGGAGTCGGCGAGCAGCTCATCGTCCTCGTCGGCCCCGGAGTGGCGACGGGACTCGGCGGGGCGGGCGTCGACGCGCGCGACGCCCTGCGCCGTCCCCCCGGAGTCAGCCAGCTTGGCGGCGCGCCGGCGCTCGGCGACGTCCTGTGCCTGGTTGGTGACCGCGCTCGCGAGATCGCTGAGGAAGTCGAGACCGTGCCGGTAGGGCACCCAGGCCGGGGCCAGCAGCGCGCGCACATCGGCCGGCTCACCGGTGCGACGAACGGCTCGCGACCGCCGGGCGGAGACCAGGTGCCGAGGCCGGGAGTAAACCGAGACCAGGGCCGCGAGCTCGTCGAGCGCCTCCCCTACCGAGCGCACGACGAGGAAGCCCAGGACGCGCAGCAGGGTCCCGAAGAACAGCCGGACCACCTGCCACGGGAGCCGCCGACTCGGCGCGTTGGCCAGCAGCGTGAAGAGCGCGGCACGGCGCTCCTGGTAGTGGGTGTGCCGTCCGGTGAGCGGGGTGCGGCGTACGCCGCGGTGCGCCGCCTCGGCGTGGAAGACCACCGCCTGGGGCACCACGAGCGTGGTGTGCCCGGCTTCGGCGGCACGCCACCCGAAGTCGATGTCGTTGCCGAAGATCGGCAGGTCGGCGTCGAAGCCGCCGAGCTCCTCGAGCACGCGTCGGCGGACGAGCATGCCGGCGGTGTTGACCGCGAGCGCCTCACGGACCTCGTCGTGCTGGCCCTGGTCGTACTCGCCGCGCTCGAGGCCGGTCTCCCGCCGACCGGTGCCGGAGATGGTGACGCCGAGCTCGAGGAGCCGGCGCAGCGAGGGCCACTCGCGCAGCTTGGGGCCGAGGATCGCGGCGGCGGGACGCATGGTCGCGACGTCGAGCAGGGCGGCGAGCGCACCGGGGGCGGGGTTGGCGTCGTCGTGCAGGAACCACAGCCACTCGTCGTCGAGGGGCGGCGCCTGGTCGAGTGCGAGGGCGACTGCCTGGGGCCAGGTGGTGGCGCCGGAGACCACGTGCACGGCGTCGTCGCCGAGGGCGTCGGCGAGCAGGGTCGCGCTGGCGTCCTTGCTGCCCGTGTCGATCGCGACCACGCGGTCGACCGGGCGCTCCTGGGCGCGCAACCCGTCGATCACCGCCGGCAGCCAGCGGGCCCCGTCATGGCTGACGAGGACGGCGGTGACGATCACCGGGGCAGCCTAGCCACCGCTCCAGCAAGGGCCGAATCAGCCGGAAGCGGGCCGATCCGACCCCGATGGACGCCGCACCGCCGTCAGACGGCGCGCTTCTTCAGCTTGCGACGCTCGCGCTCGGAGAGACCGCCCCAGATGCCGAAGCGCTCGTCGTTCATCAGTGCGTACTCAAGACAGTCATCGCGGACATCGCACGTGAGGCACACCTTCTTGGCCTCGCGCGTCGATCCGCCCTTCTCAGGAAAGAACGCCTCAGGATCGGTCTGCGCGCACAGCGCGCGGTCCTGCCAACCCATCTCTTCGGCGTCGGAATCAAGGAGAAACAGTTCTCGCATCGGCCCTCGCCCTCTCGACCCTACGTGTCCCAGACCGACCTACCGGACCGCCTGGCAGTGCCAGCCCCCTGCTGGAAGAACACTGCTGGAATTACATGCCTGTCGTACCCCGGAAGTCAAGCCCGGATCTGCTATAGCCTCTGGTCCCGATGAACTAGTCCGTGCGGGTTGTCCGGCACAGTGTGCGCATGCAGAAGATCACCGTGCTGTCGGGGGGCTTCGGCGGAGCGACCTTTCTCCGCGGCCTGCGACACGCGCTCGACACCGGCACCCTGCCGCAGCTCTCCACGTCCTCGCCTGCTCCGGGGGCGCCGGCAGCGGAGGTCACCGTGGTGTCCAACACCGCCGACGACCTGTGGATCCACGGGCTCAAGGTCTGCCCCGACCTCGACACCGTGATGTACACCCTCGGCGACGGGCTCGACACCGAGCGGGGCTGGGGGCGCCGCGACGAGACCTGGAGCATCAAGGACGAGCTCGAGGCGTACGGCGTCGAGAACACGTGGTTCGGTCTCGGCGACCGCGACCTGGCCACCCACCTGGTGCGCACGCAGATGCTGGAGGCGGGCTACTCGCTCTCGGAGGTCACCGAGGCGCTGTGCAAGCGCTGGCAGCCCGGGGTGCGGCTGCTGCCGATGAGCGACGACCGGGTCGAGACCCACATCGCGATCGCCGACCCCGAGAGCCCGAGCGGACGCCGGGTCGTGCACTTCCAGGAGTACTGGGTGCGGCTCCGGGCCCAGGTACCGGCCGAGGCAGTCGTGGTCGTCGGTCTCGACGAGTCGTCACCTGCTCCCGGCGTCGTGGAGGCCATCACCGACGCCGACCTGGTGGTCCTGCCGCCGTCCAACCCGGTCGTGTCGGTCGGCACCATCCTCGGCGTGCCGGGCGTCCGCGACGCGCTGGTCGCGACCAGCGCCCGGGTGGTCGGCCTGTCCCCCATCGTCGGCGACACGCACGTGCGGGGCATGGCGCACCAGCTCCTCGACTCCATCGGCGTGGAGGTGTCGGCCGCCGGCGTCGGGCTGCACTACGGCGCACGCGACGCGGGCGGCCTGCTCGACGGCTGGCTGGTCGACGAGCGCGACGCCCATCACCTGCCGGCACTCGCCGCCGCCGGCATCAGGGCCGCGGCGGTGCCGCTGATGATGACCTCGCCCGCGGTGACGGCCGCGATGGCCTCCGCGGCCGTGGACCTGGTCTCGTGACCGAGGCGCGCCTGCAGGCCTTCGCCCCCGACGGCCTGCCGGAGATCTCCGCCGGCGCCGACCTCGCCGGGCTGGTGGCCAAGCACACCGAGCTGCGCGACGGCGACGTGGTCGCGGTGACGAGCAAGGTCGTCGCCAAGGCCGAGGGCCGGGTCCGGCCCGGCCCCCGCGAGGACGCGGTGGCCGGCGAGACCGCGCGGGTGGTGGCCCGTCGCGGCCCGGTGCTGATCGTGCGCACCCACCACGGGCTGACGATGGCGGCCGCCGGCATCGACGCCTCCAACGTGGCCTCCGGGACGGTGGTGCTGCTGCCGGTCGACCCCGATGCCTCGGCCCGGTCGCTGCGCGAGCGGCTGCGCCACCTCACCGGGGCCAACGTCGCGGTGATCGTCACCGACACCGCCGGGCGGGCCTGGCGCGAGGGCCAGACCGACATGGCGATCGGCGCCGCCGGGATCACCCCGCTGGAGGACTTCGTGGGCCGGGTCGACGCGCACGGCAACGAGCTGGCGGTCACCCGGCCGGCCGTGGCCGACGAGCTCGCCGGTGCCGCGGAGCTGGTGCAGGGCAAGCTGCACGGCCGGCCGGTCGCCGTACTCCGTGGGCGCGCGGACCTGGTCCTCCCGCCGGGCGAGCACGGCCCGGGCGCCCGGGCGCTGGTGCGCGACGACACCTCCGACATGTTCGGGTACGGCGCCCGCGAGGCCGTCGTCCGGGCGCTGGCCGGGCAGCCGGGCGACCGCGCGCCGTTCGGCGCGCCGGCCGCTCCCGAGGACCTCGCCGCGGCCCTGGTCCAAGCTCCCGGTGTCCGGGAGGTCGTCCCCAGCGAGGACGACGCCAGTGCGCACGTCCTTGCCGACACCCCGGCCGGCGTCGCCGTGGCGGCGATCTGCTTCGCCTTCGGCTGGCAGGTGGACACGATCGACGACACGACTGCGGGCATCGCCGTACGCGTGTCACCCGTCACTACGTAGACTCAGCCGACGAACCGTTCGAGACGACCGAGGACTCCCACGTGGCGAAGCAGGACAAGACCAGCCGTAAGGCGGTCATCGACGAGATCCGCAACAAGCAGAAGAGCGCCGAACGCCGTCGCGGAGGCATGATCCTCGGCGTCGCGGTGCTCGTCGGCCTGCTGATCATCGGTGCCGCCGCCTACAAGCCGGTCAAGGACTACTTCGACCTGAAGTCGTTCAAGGACAAGAACCTCTCCGAGATCGGCCTACCCGCCGACGCGTGCCAGAAGGTCGAGACCAAGAAGGCCGAGGGCAACCAGGACCACGTCCCGCCGGGCACGCCGCTCAACTACCCCGACGCCCCACCTGCGTTCGGCCAGCACTACAACGTGTGGGCTCCCATCACCAAGAAGCTCTACACCACGGGCGACCGGCCCGACCTCGGCGAGCTCGTGCACAACCTCGAGCACGGCTACACGATCCTCTGGTACGACGAGACCGCCGCCGGGGACGAGAAGATGATGGACGAGATCAGGGGCATCGCGTCGAAGTTCGGCAGCGACGACAACCTCCGCAACAAGTTCAAGGCGGTGCCCTGGACCAGCGAGGACGGCGACCCGTTCCCCAAGGACGCCCACATCGCCTACACCCACTGGTCCGCCGGTGGCGAGGGCGAGACCGACCCGGAGAAGCAGGTCGGTGTCTGGCAGTACTGCTCGGCTCCTAGCGGGGCGGCCCTCGACAAGTTCATGCTCGACTACCCCTACCTCGACTCCCCGGAGCCGAACGTCGTCTGAGCCCCGCTGGCCTCAGGTCAGCTCGCCGTGGCCGTCCTCGTCGAGGGCGGCCACGATGCGCTTCACGTCCTGCGCACGCTCGCGGGTGGTGACCAGCACCGCGTCGCCGGTGTCGACCACCACGACGTCGTCCAGACCCACCACCGCCACCGTCCGCCCCCCTGCGGGTACGACGAGGCCCGAGGAGTCGACGTTCCGCACCAGGCCCGGGTCACCGAGCACCGTGACGGCGTCGCCAGCGTCGAGGATGCCGAGCAGGGACGCGAAGTCGCCCACGTCGTCCCAGCCGAAGGCACCGGGGACGACCGCGACCCGGCCGAGCGCCGCGGCGGGCTCGGCGACCGCGTGGTCGACGGCGATCCTCGGCAGCTGCGGCCACACCTCCTCCAGCGTGGCAGGCTCGGCGGCGACACCCCGCAGGGCGGCGGCGAAGCCTGGGTCGGACTCCGCGAGCAGGTCGAGCATCACGCTCGGCCGGCACACGAACATCCCGGCGTTCCAGAGCATTCCCTCGGCGACGTAGCCGGTGGCGACGTCTCGTGGCGGCTTCTCGACGAACTCGGTGACGCGGCGGGCGCTGCCCTCGATCGCGTCGCCGAGCCGGATGTAGCCGAAGCCGGTGGCCGGGTGGGTCGGGGCGATCCCGACGGTGACCAGCCAGCCGTCGCGCGCGACCCGGGCCGCCTCGCTCACCACGGCCCGGAAGGTCTCGACGTCGCCGATCACGTGGTCGGCGGCGAAGGACCCCATCACCGCGTCGGGATCGCGACGCTCGAGCAGCGCCGCGGCCAGCCCGATCGCCGCCATCGAGTCGCGTGCCGACGGCTCGGCGACCACGTCGGCCGGCGACAGGCCGGGCAGCTGGGCGAGCACCGCGTCACGGTGCGCCCTCCCCGTCACGACCAGCACCCGGTCGGCCACCAGCGGGACGAGCCGGTCGACGGTGCCCTGCACGAGGGTGCGGCCGCTGCCGGTGAGGTCGTGGAGGAACTTCGGCGACGCGCGCCGTGAGAGCGGCCACAGCCGGGTGCCGGCCCCGCCCGCGGGGATCACCGCCCAGAAGTGGTCGAGTGCCGTGCCCTGGCTGGAGGTCATGGGCGCGAGGGTAGCGAGCCGGGTGCTTCTAGGCTGAGCCGGTGACCACCTTCAGCACCGTGCTCCGCGACCTGCTGGCGCGCGACGCCGGCCGCCCGCTCGTGACCTTCTACGACGACGCCACCGGGGAGCGGGTCGAGCTGTCCGCGACGACGTACGCCAACTGGGTGTCGAAGGCGGCCGGGCTGCTCGTCGAGGAGTGCGACCTCGAGCGCGGCCAGTCCCTGCGGATCGACCTGCCGACCCACTGGCTCGGTCCGGTGTTCCTCGGAGCCGCCTGGACGATCGGCCTGGTCGTGACCGCCCACGACGAGCCGGACGCCGTGGTCTGTGGTCCCGGGACGCTGGCCGAGTGGGCCCCTCGGGCCTCCGACCTGCCGGTCCTCGCCTGCAGCCTGCTGCCGCTGGGGGTCCGCTTCGCCGATGGCGTGCCGTCGGGGGTCCACGACGTCGGCACGGAGATCTGGGGCCAGCCCGACGCCTTCACCGCCTGGGACCCGCCCGGCCCGGACGACCCGGCGACCGACTCACTCACGCAGGCTGACCTCTTCGGCCCGACGCGAGCGACGGCCGCCGGCGGGAGTCTCCTCACCGACGGCGGCCGTCTTCTCACGACAGCGAACCCGGCTTCCCCACCAGGTGCCGCTGCCTTCACCGAGCCGCTCGTACGCCGCGGCTCCGTGGTCCTTGTTGCCGGGGCGGACCCCGCCCGGCTCGACGCGTTGTACGCCGAGGAGCGGGCGACGGCCAGGGAGCTCACCCGGTCCTGAGCGTCTCGTCCACGCCGGTCACCCGGCCAGGTCGTAGATCCCCATCCCCTCGCCGAGGAACCGGCGCCCTGAGACGCCCGTGTCGTTCCCGTAGAGCACGTACAGGTGACCTGTCGCCCGCTCCCGGGCCAGCACGTCGGCGTGCCCGTTGGCCTTGATGTCGCTGATCCCGATCACCCAGTCGTACGGCGCGAAGTCGTACTTCAGCGCGGAGCGGGGACTGACCGCGCCCACACCGGTGCGCGCTGCGCCGATGCCCGAGCCGGTGCCGGGGTAGATCTGCGCCACGCCGCCGACCTCGCCGGAGAGGTCGGGCAGACCGTCGCCGGTGACGTCGCCGACAGCGGCCAGGTTCGCGACCCCGGTCCATCCGGTGCCCACCTGACGGGGTGCGGCCAGGTGGCCCTGGCCGTCGCCGCGCCGCAGCTGCATGGTGCCGTTGGCCTCGCGGGTGATGACGTCGCCGAAGCCGTCACGGTCCCAGTCGCCCACGTTGAGCAGCACGTCGGAGCCGCTGAGGTCGGCGCCGGTGTCGATCGGGTTGCCGAGGTCGTAGGTGCCGGCGTTCGGGACCACCACCAGCTCACCGCCCCGGCGCGCGATCAGGTCCGGCGCCGGGTCGCCCACGAGCTGGCCCCCATTGCCGATGTCCTGAAGTCCGGCGACGTTGCGCATCGCGCCGACCGGCGCGCCGAACGTGCCGTCGCCGCGCCCGGCCAGCAGGTAGACCTTGCCGTTCTTCATCCGGCCGATCAGGTCGGGGCGCCCGTCGGCGGTGTAGTCGCTGCCGCCGATGACCTTGTTGTACGGCGCCCAGTTGCCGACCACCTTGCGCGACTTCTCGAAGGTGCCCACCCCGGTCCCGGCCCGGAGCCAGACGGCGCCCTGCTTGTCGCGGCCGAGCACGTCGGGCCGTCCGTCGCCGGTGACGTCGCCGGCGGCCGTGAGGGAGACGAATCGCCCCCACTTGCTGTCGACCTTCGCAGGCTTCAGGCGGCCCTTGCGGGTGCCGAGGAAGGCGTCGACGCGAGCCCCGCCCTTGACCTTGGCGATGAGGTCGTTGCGGCCGTCGTGGTTGATGTCGCCCACGGGCGTGACGAGGTTGTGTCCCTTGAACGACTTCATCGTGCGCGTCGTCGCTGCGAAGGTGCCGTTCCCGCGGCCCGGACGGATCTTGGCGACCCCGTTGCGCGACGTCATCACCAGGTCGGCGTGGCCGTCTCCGGTGAGGTCGCCGGAGACCAGCACCTGCTTCTTGCCCTTCCAGCCGCGCGCGCCCAGCACGACCGGCTTCGAGAAGGCCGACAGACCACCGGTCGTCACCACGAAGCCGCGCTTGTCACTCGCCCGGCGCACCACCATGTCGGGGTAGGCGGTCCCGGCGAGGTTGGACTGCAGGCTGGTCGCCGTCCACCCGGACTGGGCACTGGCCGCCAACTGCCGGATCCGCGGGATCTGGGCGTAGAGGTACTTGCCCGGGCAGGCCGTGCTCCCGGCATCGCGGTGGCCGTTGATGGCCTGGAAGACCTTCTTGCCGACCTGCTGAGAGGTCGAGGCGGGGTTCACGCCGTGCAGGCCGAGCTTCCAGGCGAAGAGCGCGCCGTAGGCCTGGATCATCACCTCGGGCGGCTGGACCACGTCGAAGTTGCCGATCGCCGACATCGCGAACGAGTAGTCGTTGTAGCCGAGGGTGTGCGCGCCCACGACCGGCTTGTCGATGCCTCCGTAGCGGCCCTCCCAGATCCGGCCGAAGCGGTCGACGAGGTAGTTGTAGCCGATGTCGCTCCAGCCGCGGGACTTCACGTGGTAGGCGTAGATGCTGCGGATGATCGCCGGCACCTGGTCGGCGGTGTAGTCGTTGGCGTTGACCGTGTGGTGCACGAAGCCCGCGCTGACCGTGCCGTAGCGCAGCGACTTGGCGTCTCGCATCCGCTCGTCGGCGCCCCACTGGGCCCGCGAGTAGATCACCGGCATGGGGGCGGTGGTCGCCGCCTGCATCGCGATGGCCTCCTGGCCCTGGGGCTGCGGCTGGTCGGCGGGCACCCGCGCCCCGGCGGCCCCGGTCTCGAGCGCCGGTGCCTCCTCGACGGTGGCCGTCGGCTTGCCCGGGTCGATGACCGACAGCTGCAGGTCGTCGGGCAGCGGTGCGGCGCCGGCGTCGGTGACCGCCTTGACCTGCACCTGGTCGACGTCGCCGACCAGGAGCGCGTCGGTGCCGGGACGGGCGTGGCGGGCCTCGCGGCTGGCCGGGTCGGGGTCGTGGTCGTCGTCGTACGGCACGCTCATCCAGTCGGACCAGTCGTCGCCGGTGCGGGTGCGCACGGTCACCGCGATGTCGTCGGCGGGCACCTGCTCGCCGTGCTCCCAGGTGACGCCGACGGCGCCGTACCCGACGACCGGGGCCGGCTCGCTGACCAGCTCGTGGGGAGCCACGACCTGCCGCTGGCCGCCCATGGTGCCGCCCTTCGTCGCAGCGGCGTCCGGGGTCAGCGAGTAGTCGGTGACCTTCGGCTCCACCGCCTTCGCCGGGACCCTGGCCCGCGCGGACGAGAGGTACGCCGCGGCGCTGGGCTGTCCGCCCTGCGCCCCGGGCTGGCGGGCGACGACGTCCAGCGACACGATGCTGGCGGCCGGGGTGAGCACGGCCACCACGACGCCCAGCGCCAGCAGCTGCTGGCAGGCGGTGATGAAACGGACCTGGGAAGAACGCATTAGTGGCTACTCCAGTGAAGGGGAAGATTCACACGGGATAGCAAGATTCACACGAGTCACACTGGTTACGCGATGGTTTCTGAGTAACTACAAGCTTGTAATTTCCAGTCGACACGCCGGGCGATCCCGACTTTGTCAAGTTCCTGGTGGCGCGCCGGAGCGCCGCCCGCAGGCCGACCTGCCCTCGCGCCCGCCGCCTGCCCATGCCGCGCGGGCGGATGCGCGGTCAGATGTCGGCGCCGAGCACCTCGTCGTCGTTCTCCTCGTCGCCGTCGTACTCGAGGAAGTCGATGCCCTCCTGCACGTCGCCGTCGAACACGAGGCGGCCCTTCTCGAGCACCAGCACCCGGTCGCACATCTTCTTGACCGAGCCGGCCGCGTGGCTGACGTAGAAGAGGGTGACGCCGCTCTGGCGCACCTCCTCCATCTTGGCCATGCACTTCTTCTTGAAGGGCTTGTCGCCGACCGCCAGCACCTCGTCGGCGATGAACACGTCGCAGTCGACGTGCACGGCGACGGAGAAGCCGAGGCGGGAGTACATGCCCGAGGAGTAGACGCCGACCGGGGTGTCGAGGAACCGGCCGACGTCGGCGAAGTCGACGATCTCGTCGAACTTGGCGTTGGTCTCCTTCTCCGACATGCCCAGGATCGCGGCGTTGAGGTAGATGTTCTCGCGACCGGTGAGCTGGCTGTGGAACCCGGCGCCGGTGGCGATCAGGCCGGAGATCCGGCCGCGGGTGCGGACGCTGCCGCCGTCGGGGACCATGCTGCCGTTGACCATGCGCAGCAGCGTGGACTTGCCCGAGCCGTTGAGCCCCATCAGGCCGATGGACTCACCCTGCTTGACCGAGAAGGACACGTCGTTCACGGCCAGGAACTTGTCGCTGATCTTCTGGCCGCGCGTCTTGGCCACCGCCATCTGCTTGAGGGTGCGGTGGTACTGGAGGCGGAACTCCTTCGTCACGTGGTCGACGATGATCGACTCCGGAGCAGAGGCATGGACGCTCATCGACCGATCACCCGATCATCTCGGGAAGCCGGCGCTCGAGCCTGTTGAAGGCCCACTGAGCGAACAGCAGGAACACGAACACGGCGCCGAGCACGACGAAGCCCCGCTGGAACAGGTCGCTCGGGAAGGAGTTCTCGAGCAGCGCGGCCTGGTCGTCCCCGGTGGTGGTGACCCAGAAGGCGCGCTGCATGAGCAGCACCACCTCGACGACCGGGTTGGCCATGAAGATGCTGTGCGGGAGGCCCGTGCCGAACCGCTCGACCACGAGCGCGTAGGGGTACATCATCGGCACACTGAACGGCAGCACCTGGGTGACGTTCTGCACGACCCGCCCGAAGTCGCGGAAGAGGACGTTGAGCGCCGAGAAGAGCAGCGCCAGCGCGGTCGCCAGCATCAAGACGGTGGCGAAGGCCATCAGGCCCGCGCCCAGGCCCAGCATGTCGGGACTCCAGCCGGCGATGAAGCAGGCGCCGACCAGGACCACCAGCTGCGGGCCGGTGTGGTAGAGCGAGACCAGCATGGAGGCGACCGGGAACATCTCCTTCGGGATCGCCATCTTCTGCACGAGGCTCTTGTTCGCGAGGATCGAGCGCATGCCGGCGCCGTAGCTCTCGGTCAGGAAGTGCACGACCACCATGCCGGCGAACAGGTGGATCGCGAAGTTCGGGGTGTTGGCGCCGCGACCGGCGATCATGCCGAAGACGAAGTAGAACGTCAGGAACCTGATCAGCGGGTTGATGTAGGACCACAGCAGGCCGAAGCGCGAGCCGAGGTAGCGGGCCTTGATCTCACGCGAGACGAGCAGGCGCAGCAGGTAGCGGCGTCGGAAGACCTCGAGCAGCCCCGTCGAGCCGGCGGGGTCGATCAGCGGGACGTGCGCCAGGTCGTGGCGCACCACGACGTTGTCGGAGCTGGTCGAGCCCACTCCCCCCGGGCCCTTGACGGTGTCAGTCATCGTTGGCCTCGGCACGCCCCTCCGGCTCGGTGGTCCAGGGCTCGAAGGTCTTGTCCCACGCCTCGGGCGAGGTGATGTCGCCCAGGGCGGCGCGGTACTCCCGTGCCAGGCGCGGCCACTCGCGGCGGTAGCGCTCGTGGATCTCGACGGTCTTGGCCACCAGCTCGCGGAACTTCGCGGGGTCGCGCCGGTAGAACGCCGCGGAGGTGCCGTCGTTCATCGAGACCACGGCGGAGTCGTAGGACGCGAGGCGGTACCACTTGGCGTCCATGGCGCGGATCTCGGCCTCGGGGTGCTCCTTGGCCAGGTCGCGGGCCGGCTTGAGGTGGCGGATCGGCGCGAGGCCGGCGGTGACCAGCTGTGCCCAGCGGCCGGGGATCTCGACGATGTCGCGACCCTTGCGCGGCGGCTTCTTGCGGCGTACGGGCGGGAACGACTCGCGGTCGGCCTCGAGCTGGGCGTCGGTGAACTGCTTGCGGAACGCGTTCACCTCGGCCAGCCGGCCCGGGAGCATCTCGTGCAGGTGACCCGGCCCGGCCAGCACGTCCTCCATGGCCTGGTGCCGCAGCTCGGCCGTGGAGTACTGCATCGAGACCAGGTGGGCGATCTGGTGGTTGATGCTCTCCCGGATCATCCGCCCACCCTTGGGGTACGGCGAGTGCAGCAGCGCCGCCACGATGCGATTGCGGTGGTGGAAGTAGGCCTGCCAGTCGACGGCGTCGTTCTTGTCGGTCCACGGCACGTGCCACACCGCGGCACCGGGGAACGTCACGGTCGGGAAGCCGGCCGAGCGGGCCCGCAGGCCGTACTCGGAGTCGTCCCACTTGATGAAGAGCGGCAGCGAGAGGCCGATCTCCTCGATCACGACCCGCGGGATGAGGCACATGAACCAGCCGTTGAAGTCCACGTCGACGCGCTTGTGCAGCCACCGGGACGAGCGCAGGTTCCGGGCGGCGAGGTCCCAGTCGCTGTAGCCGTCGAGGGGCGTCATCCACCAGAAGCGCCACGGCTGGATGATCTCGCCGAAGGAGTGCAGGCGCGCCCGGGAGTAGAGGCTGAACATGTGGCCGCCGACGATGGTGGGCCGCTTGGCGAGGTCGCCGAACGTGACCGCCCGGACGATGCCCTCGGGCTCGCACACCACGTCGTCGTCCATCATCAGCGCGTAGGTCGCCGTGCCCTTGCGCAGGCTCTCGAGCTGGCCACGGGCGTAGCCGCCGGAACCGCCCAGGTTGCCCTGCACGATCACGCGCAGCTGGTCGCCCAGCGCCTTCTCCGCGGCCGGGAAGAACTCCGACTCGGTGACCGGCTTGGTGCCCTGCTCCATGACCAGGACCTGGTCGATGTAGGGGCGCAGCGTCTCGTCCTCGGCCAGCTGCCCGATCAGCTTGGCGCAGAAGTCGGGCCGGTTCATCGTCGTGATGGCGATGTCGGCGGTGCCGTGATCGGCCCGGTCGGCGGGCACCTCGGCGGACCACTCGGCCGAGACCACGACGGCGTCCTCGTCACCGGAGACGATGTCGTACCAGTACCATCCGCCGTCCACGAACGGCGTCAGAGTCAGGTCGAAGGTGAAGGTGGCCTGCCCGGAGCGGTCGACGGTGCCGGAGTCGACGCGCTGGGAGCGCCCGTTGGCCATCGACTTGTAGACCGTGAGGCCCGCGCCCGCCCCGGTGACCTCGACGGTCAGGCGCACCTCGTCGACGACGGTCCAGCGCCGCCAGTACGACGCCGGGAACGCGTTGAAGTAGGTGCCGAAGGAGAGCTTGCGGCCCTGCGGCACGCGCAGCGCCGTACGCGACTCGATCTGGTCGGGGTGGATGGACACCCCGGTCGAGGTCGTCTGCCGGATCGCGGCGTTGTTGAGGTCCTTGGCCGCGCGGCTGCCGCCGATCTCGTAGCGGTCGGCGTCGAGGCGGGCCTCCTCGGGGTCGACGTACAGGGCGAAGACGTCGGTGTCCTTGTCGATCGGCAGGATCTGCCGCTGCAGGAGCCTCCGGGTGGTCGCTGATGTGGTCATGCGTCGACCCCTCCGCTGGTGAGCTCGGCGCCGTCGGCGAAGTGCGGCCTGAGCTTGTTCTCGAACATCGACAGCGCGGAGCCGATCGCCATGTGCATGTCGAGGTACTTGTAGGTGCCGAGACGGCCGCCGAAGAGCACCATCTGCTCGCGCTTGGCGAGCTCGCGGTACTTGAGGAGCTTCTCCCGGTCCTCGGCGGTGTTGATCGGGTAGTACGGCTCGTCGTCGTCGCCCGCGGCCCGGGAGTACTCGTGGACGATGACGGTCTTGCCCTTGATGTAGGTGCGCTCGGGGTGGAAGTGCTTGAACTCGTGGATCCGGGTCCAGGGCACCTCCTGGTCGTTGTAGTTCATCACCGCGCAGCCCTGGAAGTCGTCGACGTGCTTGACCTCGGCCTCCAGGTCGACGGTGCGCCACGAGAGGCGCCCCTCGGAGTTGCCGAAGTACTCGTCGACGGGTCCGGTGTAGACGATCGGGACCCGGCCCTTGTACTCCTCGGCGACGTCGAAGAAGTCGGTCTCGAGGCGGACCTCGATGTTGGGGTGGTCGGCCATCTTCGTCAGCCAGGCGGTGTAGCCGTCGACCGGGAGGCCTTCGTACTTGTCGTTGAACCAGCGGTTGTCGAAGTTGTACCGGACCGGGAGGCGCGTGATGATGTCGGCGCTCAGCCTGGTCGGGTCGGTCTGCCACTGCTTGGCGGTGTAGCCCTTGATGAAGGCCTCGTAGAGGGGACGGCCGATCAGCGAGATCGCCTTCTCCTCGAAGTTGCCGGCCTCGGCCGTGTCGAACTCGGCGGCCTGCTCGGCGATCAGCGCGCGGGCCTCGTCGGGGGTGTGGCTCTTGCCGAAGAACGTGTTGATGAGCGCCAGGTTCATCGGCAGCGAGTAGACCTGGCCGGCGTACTGGCCGAAGACGCGGTGCTGGTAGTTGGTGAACGCGGTGAAGCGGTTGACGTACTCCCAGACCTTCTCGTTGGAGGTGTGGAAGAGGTGCGCGCCGTAGACGTGCATCTCGATGCCGGTCTCCGGGTCCGCCTCGCTGTAGGCGTTGCCGCCGAGGTGGTGGCGGCGCTCCAGCACCAGCACCTTGAGTCCGAGGTCGTTGGCGCACCGCTCGGCGATGGTGAGGCCGAAGAATCCGGAGCCGACGACCACGAGGTCGGGCTGCGCGGACTGGTCGGGCTCGGACGACGACGTCGTGGTGGTTTCGGGCGAGGTCAAGGCAGCGGCTCTCCTGGGTCTGGGGCGCCCGTCAGTCTACGGTCCGGGTGGTGCTGGCTCCGAGTCGGCACGAGCGCCCGCGCGTCGGCTCGTCACGACGCCGCGGTGGCTGCCGCACCCGGTACGGCGGCGGCGGGCGCCGCGATCCGGAAGCCGACGTTGCTCGCCGCCGACTCCGGGGTGTTGCCCGACCGGGCCGCGACCCGGTAGCGGTGGCAGTAGGAGTCGTGGCACAGGAAGGAGCCGCCACGCATGACCCGGTGGGTGCCGGTCTCGGGTCCCACCGGTGCGGTGACGGGCGACACGGCGTACCACCCGGGGTCGAACCAGTCGGCGCACCACTCCCAGACGTTGCCCGAGGTCTGCCACAGGCCGTGGCCGTTGGGCGCGTAGGTCTTGACGGGCGCGGTCGTGACGAAGCCGTCTTCGGCGGTGTTGGTCGTCGGGAAGGTGCCCTGCCAGATGTTGCAGCGCCACCGGCCGTCGTGGGTGAGCTCGTCGCCCCATGGGAACCGCGCGCCGTCGAGGCCGCCCCGGGCGGCGTACTCCCACTCGGCCTCGGTGGGCAGCCGGCCGCCGACCCACGCGGCGTAGGCCTCGGCGTCGCGGTGCGACACGTGCACGACGGGGTGCTGGGGCCGGGTCGACACGTCGGAGCCCGGTCCCTCGGGGTGGCGCCAGTCGGCACCGCGCACGGCCAGCCACCAGGGCGTGCCCTCCGCGGAGCCGACCACGTCGCCCGGATCGCCGCCGAAGGCGAGGTGGAACACCGCCGAGACGCCGAACTCCTCCGCGTCGGTGACGTGCCCGGTCGCCTTCACGAAGGTCGCGAACGCGGTGTTGGTGACGGTCGTCGCGCCGATGCGGTACGCCTGGAGCTCGACGTCGTGGACCGGCTGCTCGCCGTCTCCGGCGTAGCCCTCGTCGAACGGGTCGCCCATCGCGAAGCGGCCGGCGGGGATGTCGACCATCCCGCGCAGCGAGCCGCCCCTGTGGGTCGGGCGCCGGGTCGGGCGCCGCGGCGGCGGGGTGGCCCCGCCCTCGCGGGAGGGCGCGCAACAGGCCGGCTGGGCTTCGGTCATCGCGGCACCGACCGCATCCCGCGTGCGGAGCGCAGCGCCCGCAGCACGTTGGCGGCCTCGCCGCGGCCACCGCGCACCGGGCTGAGCGCCACCACGCCCAGGGT
Source organism: Nocardioides sp. LHG3406-4 (assembly GCF_049897745.1). NCBI lineage: Bacteria > Bacillati > Actinomycetota > Actinomycetes > Propionibacteriales > Nocardioidaceae > Nocardioides > Nocardioides sp. LHG3406-4. The sequence continues at coordinate 43,638 of NZ_JAFCWV010000003.1, read as the reverse complement.
GACGAGGTAGGGCTTGAGGCGGACCAGGAGGTTCTCGCCGTAGCGGAAGTGGACGACGAAGAGGTTGCGGTACATGTAGAACCCCTTCCAGCCGGAGAGGTCGTGCTGCTGGTTGAAGTCCAACTGTCGCACCAGCACGGCGTCGCGCACCGCCACGATCGGGAAGCCCGCGCGCCGCGCCCGCAGGGCGTAGTCGGCGTCGTCGTAGAAGATGAAGAACGACGGGTCGGGCAGCCCGATGGCCTCGACCACCTCGCGGGCCACCATGAAGCCCTCGAACGCGACGACCTCGATCGGCACCTCCGCAGGCAGGTCGGCGCGGGCGGGCCAGGTCGAGTCGACGCTGGCAGTCTTCGGCCGGATCGCGAGGGGGTTGCGCAGGTCGAAGCGGACGGCCGACTTCTCCACGAGCCGGCCGCCGAGGTCCTCGCGCACCGCCATCAGGCAGGGGCCGCCGTGGGACAGGAGCACCGCCAGGCAGTCGGGAGCCGGCACCACGTCGTCGTCCATCAGCCAGATGCGGTCGAAGCCCGCGTCGTAGGCCTGCTGGACGCCGAGGTGGAAGCCACCGGCGCCACCGAGGTTGTCGGTCGAGTGCGTGCGGTGGAGCGGGAGGTCGGTGCGGGCCTCGAGCACCGCTCGGGTGCCGTCGGTGCTGGCGTTGTCGACGACGAAGACGGCGTCCGGCGAGTGGGTCTGCGCGGCCAGGCCGTCGAGCATCCGGCTGAGCAGCTCCGACCTGTTGAAGGTGACGATGACGACGGCGACGGTGGTCACGCGAGGAACCTCTCGTGGCCGGTGAAGTCGCTGCGCAGGCCGGCGCGCATCGCGCCCAGGCTCAGCCTCAGCCGGCTCAGGCTCGGCCTGGTGAAGGTGTAGAACCACAGCGTCTTCACCACGAAGGCGGCCGCAGCCAGCCCACCGCGGTAGTCCCGCAGGTTGACCAGGTTGTTGCGCGCCATGCAGTAGTGCTTGAGGTCGCTCGGGCTGTGGTTGTAGGTGGTCAGCCCGCGCATCATCGGAGTACCGAGGTCGTCGGTCGCCGGGTGGAGGAAGCGCGCGTCGACGACGGTGGCGCACCGGGCTCCGGACTCCATGGCCCGCCACAGGTACTCCACGTCGTCCCCCCAGATGAAGAACTCCTCCCGTGGCAGGCCGATGCGGTCGACCAGCTCGCTCGTGACGAGGACGCCGTTGAAGGGGATGACGACGTCGCGGATCAGGCCGTGGGTGGCGGCCTTCTCGACGGCTGCCATGTCGTGCACCACACGGCTGCTGCCCGGGAGCCGGATCGGGAAGCACAGCCTCGACGCGTCGTGCTCGGCCAGCACCGCCGGGCCCCAGAAGTCCAGGCTGCCGGCGTGCTCGAGGAGCAGCTCGAGGCAGTCGGGCTCGGGCACCCCGTCGTCGTCCATCAGCCAGACGAGCTCGGCATCGAGGTCGATCGCCCAGGCCAGTCCGTCGTGGAAGCCGCCGGCGCCGCCCCGGTTCGTCGGCAGCGACCTCGCGAGCAGCCCGGGTGTCGACCCCGACGCCGCCTCCCGGGCCAGCCACTCGCCCGTGCCGTCCGTGGAGGCGTTGTCGAGCACCAGGATCTGGGCCAGCCCCTCGACCTCGCGCAGCCGGGCCAGCAGGCGTTGCACGAGTGCCAGGCGGTTGAAGGTGACGACGACCGCGACGATGCGTCGGTCGTGTGCTTGCGTCGGCCCCTGCGTCACGGCGTACACCCTAGGTGCCGGGGGTGGCCGGGACGGGTGGCAGGAGTCAGCAGGCGCTGCCGAGGTCCTCGGCCTCGTTGGCGGCGTAGCCCTCGCGCAGGGACCCGAACGAGCCTCCGGTGAGCGACGGCGTGCTGGGCACCTTGGCCTTCTTCTTGCCCTCGCCCGCGTCGGCGTCACCGGCGGCCAGGGTGACCTGCTTGCCCTCGGCCCTGTCGATCGCCTCGCCGACCTTCTGCCGGATCAGCTTGATGTCCGGGTCGGCCGTGTTGATCATCGGCGGCACCAACGAGACCGTGGCGATCTTCTGCGACTTCGCGCGCAGCGCCAGGCCCATGAAGTTGTCGACCTCGCTCTGCGGCAGGTTGGTCGAGATCATCTGGGTGCTGGCCTGGGCGATCTTCTGGAAGTTGCGTACGGCGACCTCGGGGCTGATCTGCTCGAGCATCGCGCCCATCACGCACTTCTGCCGCGCCATCCGCGAGTAGTCGTCGGAGCCCTCGCGGGACCGCGCGAACCAGAGCGTGTCGTGCCCGTTGAGCCGGCGGGTGCCCGGCTCGATGTAGCCGGTGACGTCGCTGCCGAGGCCACCTACGGGGATCCGGTCGCGCACGGTGAGCTCCACGCCGCCGACGGCGTCGACGAGCTCCTTGAAGCCCTCGAGGTTCACCATCGCCCAGTAGTTGATCTTGAGGTCGGTGATCCCCTCGATCGCCATGATCGTGGCGTCGACGCCCGGGTTGTCGGATCCCTTGAAGAGATCGGTGTGGTCGCCGGCCCAGGTGCTGACGCCGTTGAGGTAGCAGCCGTCGCAGTCGAAGCCCCGGGGGAACTGCTTGTCCATCACCGAGCCCTTGCGGAACGGGAAGTTCGCCATGTTGCGCGGCAGGCTCACCAGGACGGTCTTCCCGGACTCGGCGTCGATGCTGGCGACCGTCATCGAGTCGGGACGCAGCCCCCAGCGCCCCGCTCCGGAGTCGCCGCCGAGCAGCAGGACGTTGAAGCGGCCGTCGTGGGCACCGACGACCTCGCCGTGACCGAACATCGTGACCATGAAGTCGCGCTGCACGCCGACCATATGGGCGCCGAAGAGCAGCGTGCCGGCCACGGAGAAGCACAGCACCCCGTTGACGCCGACGACGGCCAGTCGGTGGTTCTGCCGCAGGCTCAGCGGCTGGCCGATCCGCCACGCGTCGACGATGAGGTAGGCCCAGCCGACGGCGAGCGCCATCAGTGCCAGGCGCAGCGCTCCGAGCAGCGTGGTGTTGGAGACCGCCCAGAAGGCGAAGTCGCGTGAGACCAGACCCAGGACCAGCGCACCCACGCCGACCAGCGCCAGTGCGAACCAGAGCCGGAGGGCGATCCGGCCCACGCGGCGGTTGCCGGCGACCAGCTGCGCCGAGCCGGGCAGGACGAGGGTCATCAGCATCAGCGCCACCGCCCGACGGAAGCGCACGCGGGCGGCGCGGTCGGGGACCCGGTTGTCGACGCGGTTGCCGGCGTCAGCTGTCGGGAAGGATGCGGAATGCATCGAGGGCACCTCTGCTGGGGAAGGGGGCAGATGCGGTCGGCCCAGTATCACCAGTCACATGGGTCACATCCGTGCAGGCACGCCGTGGGGCCGTCGGCCGGAGTGGGCGCCCCCCTGCGCTCGGGGCGTCGGCGCAGCCCGCCGGTCAGGCCCGGCGGCCCCGGTCGATCTCCTCCTTGCGCGCCAGCCGGTGGGCGCGGCGGATCTCCGCCTCACGCAGGCGGCGTACCTCCGTGGGCGTCTCCGGCATCAGCCCGGGCACCGGACGGGACCGCCCGTCGGCGTCGATCGCGACGAAGACGAAGTACGCCGAGGCGACGTGCAGCGGCTCGTCGGCCGCACTCCCCCACGGCTGCGCCTCGACCCGCACGCCGATCTCCATCGACGACCGGCCGGCCCAGTTGACCTGGGCGAAGGTGCGCACGATGTCGCCCACGTGGACCGGCTCGAGCAGCACCATCTCGTCGAGCGCCGCGGTCACGGCCGGGCCGCCGCTGTGCCGCTGCGCGACGGCGCCGGCCGTCGAGTCGGCGAGCTTCATGATCTCGCCACCGTGCACGTTCCCGAGCAGGTTGGCCTCCGTGCTGCTCGTGAGGACGCCCAGCGCGACGCGCGAGTACGACGGCGGCAGCGCGACAGCATCCTCACCGTCGGCACCCGGCGCCACAGCATCCTCACCGTCGACACCCGGCTCCGGACCGCCGCTGCCGCGCGCTTCGCCCTGACTCGTCTGATTCGCTCGCAGCGCGACAGCATCCTCACCGTCGACACCCGGCTCCGGACCGCCGCTGCCGCGCGCTTCGCCCTGACTCGTCTGATTCGCTCGCAGCGCGACAGCATCCTCACCGTCGACACCCGGCTCCGGACCG
>NZ_JAFCWV010000003.1:0-39512 GCF_049897745.1 Nocardioides sp. LHG3406-4 | reverse complement strand
GACAGCATCCTCACCGTCGACACCCGGCTCCGGACCGCCGCTGCCGCGCGCTTCGCCCTGACTCGTCTGATTCGCTCGCAGCGCGACAGCATCCTCACCGTCGACACCCGGCTCCGGACCGCCGCTGCCGCGCGCTTCGCTCATGACTCGCACGGTAGCGTCTCGGCCATGGCAGGACGTCCCCCGGGAAAGGGTGGCCCGGAGGAGGGCACGCCCGAGTACGACTGGCTCTACGGCAAGGGCCACGACGGCCCGCCGCCGGACGACGCCACGCGCGCCGTGCCCCGGGCGAGCAGGCCCCGCACCGACGAGACCCGCGTGCTGCCCACCATGTCGCGCGCCGACCGGGCGCGCGGCGAGCGCGAGCAGGGTGCTGCCACCCAGACCTCCCCCGCCGACGTACCGCCACCTCCGCGCGGACCGGGCACCGGCCGCGACAGCGGCGGGCGAGGGCCGTCGCGGCCACGCCGGCTGCCGCGCGTGCGCCTTCGCTGGGTCAAGTGGGTGCTGATCCTGTGGCTGGTCTTCCTGGTCGCGGTGCCGTTCTGGGCATGGACGAAGGTCTCGAAGGTCGACGCCATGCCCGGCGGCGACCGCCCGGGCGACCAGCCCGGAACGACGTACCTCCTGGTCGGCAGCGACTCCCGCGCCGACCTCACCGAGGAGGAGCGCAAGCAGCTCGGCACGGGCGGGGACGTCGGCCAGCGCACCGACACGATCATGCTGCTGCACACCGGATCCGGCCCCAACCTGCTCATGTCGATCCCTCGCGACTCGATCGTCGCCATCCCCGGTCACGACAGCACCAAGATTAACGCCGCCTATGCGTACGGCGGCCCGAAGCTGCTCGTGCAGACGATCGAGCAGAACACCGGGATCCGCATCGACGACTACGTCGAGATCGGCTTCGGTGGCTTCGTCGGCATGGTCGACGCCCTCGGCGGCGTCGAGATCTGCCCCAACAACGCGATGAAGGACCCGCTGGCCAACCTGGACATCCCCAAGGGCTGCCAGGAGGCCGACGGCAAGACCGCCCTGGGCTACGCCCGCTCGCGACACACGTCGCAGCAGCTCGGGGACATCAAGCGGGCCCAGCACCAGCGCGAGGTCGTGTCGGCGATCGGCAGCGAGGCCCTCTCGCCGTGGACGGTCCTCAACCCGGTCCGCTACTACAACCTCGCCATGGCCTCGGCACGATCGTTCAACGTGAGCGACGGCACCAGCGCCTTCTCGCTCGGCCGTTTCGGCGTCGCGATGACCCGGGTCGACGGGAGCAAGGGACTGACCTGTGGCGTGCCGATCCGCGACCTCGCGGTCAACTGGGACGACGAGCGCTCCCAGCAGATGTTCCAGCACATCATCGAGGACGACACCGACGGCATCTCCAAGCAGCTCTGCACGCCGTCCGGCCTCCCGCCCCGCTGACCCGCCCGGCAGCCGGGTCCGGCACACCTCTCACAGCGCAGGTTGCTTGAGCGCGTGTCAACCCTAGGTTGACACAGAGCCAGGAGCGTCAGTCGAACAGGCGTGGCTGCGGCGGGCCGTGGGCGGGGTCGACCCCGTCGAAGAGGCTGCTCACGGACTCACCGTCGTGGATGCGGTCGATGGCCGAGGCGAACAGCCCCGCGACCGTGCGCACCTTCAGGTCCGGCCAGTCGAACGGCGGCGGCACCGTGTCGGTGGTGATGACCTCGGAGATCATCGGGTGCTCGCGCAACCGCTCGAGCGCCTTGCCGACGAAGAGGCCGTGGGTGCACGCCACGGCCGCCTCGGTGCAGCCCTGCTCGGCGAGCCGGTCGAGCAGCTCGACGATCGAGCCGCCGGTGGCGATCTCGTCATCGAGGACGATCGCCCGCTTGCCCTCGACGTCACCGACGATCGCGTCGATGACGACCTGGTCGTCGGCCAGACGCTTCTTGCTGCCCGCAGCCACGGGAAGGCCCAGCAACCGGGCGAACTGGCTCGCGGTCTTGGCGTTGCCGAAGTCCGGGGACACCACGACCGCGTCGGTGAGGTCCTGGCCCTGGAAGTGGTCGGCGAGCACCCCGAGGGCGGTCAGGTGGTCGACCGGGACGGAGAAGAAACCGTGCACCTGCGGCGCGTGCAGGCTCATCGTCAGCACCCGGTGGACACCCGCCGCCACGAGCATGTCGGCGACCAGGCGGCCGCCGATGGAGATGCGCGAGGCATCCTTCTTGTCCGAGCGCGCATACGCGAAGTACGGGATGACCGCGGTGATCTGCTGGGCGGAGGCGCCGCGCGCGGCGTCCACCATCAAGAGCAGCTCCATCAGGTGGTCCTGCGTGGGCGGGGACAGCGGCTGGACGATGTAGACGTCGCGCTGTCGGCAGTTGGCGAGCAGCTGCGCCTGGAGGCAGTCGTTGCTGAACCGGGTCAGCTCGACAGGACTCAGCTCGACCCCGAGCGCGTCGCAGATCGAGGCGGCGAGTGGCCGATGTGCGGAGCCGCTGAAGACGACGATCTCTCGCACGCGCTGGCTCCCTCAGGGGCGGACGGGTCATCCGGATGCACCGAGCGTATCCGTACCCGCTCCGTCCCGCCATGGCCGGTCGTCTCCGTCCGTCCACCGCCGGCGCCGACCTTCAGACAGCAGGAATCCACTTGTGCACGCCGATGTGTCGACGTACGCTCGCGATATATCGTGACTATGACGCGATGCGTCGACAGCTTTGTCGTAGGGAGGAACCGCGATGGGACACGGACATGGTGGGCACTGGCAGGGCTGGACCGACAACCCGGGCTGGGGAGGGCGACGCGGGCACGGCGGCCCGCCGCCGTGGCTGCAGGGCTTCTTCGGGATGGGCGCGGCCGGAGCTCCCTCTCAGCAGCCCGGCCCCAAGGTGCGCCGCGGCGACGTGCGGATGGCGATCATCGACGTGCTCCGGCAGGCCGCCGTCGACGGCACGTCCGTCAACGGCTACCAGGTGATCCAGCAGATCGCCGAGCGCAGCAACGACGCGTGGCGGCCCAGCCCCGGGTCGGTCTACCCGACCATCCAGCAGCTCCAGGACGAGGGGCTCGTCGAGTCCGACGACGAGCGCGGCCGCCGGACGCTGCGCCTCACCGCCACCGGGGAGGCTTACGCCGAAGAGCACGCCGAGGAGCTCACGAGAGTGTGGGCGCCGTTCGAGCGCCGCGAGCGTCCCACCGGATCCGGCACCCGGTCCGGCAGCCCGGACCTGAAGGCCGAGATCGGCCAGGTCATGGGCGCGGTCTGGCAGATCGTGACGCAGGGCTCCGACCAGCAGCGTCGCGCGGCCGTCGACACGCTGGTCGCCACCCGGCGCGAGCTCTACGGCATCTTGGCCGACGGCGCCGCTCCCGCCGCCGAGCCCGACATCGACGACGAGGAGGAGTTCCGGCCATGAACCACATCCTGCGCATCGGGGACGCGGAGCGCGAGCGCGCAGCCGCCGACCTGGCCGACCACTTCGCCCACGGGCGGCTTGGCAACGACGAGTACGACGAGCGGCTCGACGCCATCTGGACCGCCCGTACGGCGGGCGACCTGGCGCCGATCTTCGAGGACCTGCCGCGCCTCCAGCCCGAGCCGCCGCGGCCGTCGCGGCCCGCTCGGTCGCGGGTCCCGTGGCAGAGGCTGCGGGCACTGCCGTTCCTGCCCGTCCTCGCGGTGCTGATCGTGCTCACCGTGCTCACGGGCTGGCCGCTGTGGGTGCTGATCTTCTTCATCGGCTTCGGCGCCATGGGCCACGGCCGCCGCCTCGGCGGCTGCGGAGGGACGACCTCGACCGAGCGCTGAGCGCGCGTACCGTGTGCCGATGGATGCCGCGGACCCCAACGATCGCAAGACGATCGACCGCAACTGGAACGAGCTCCTGCAGGAGCTGAGGGTCACCCAGACCGGGGTCCAGATCCTCACCGGGTTCCTGCTCACGGTGCCGTTCACCGAGCGGTTCGAGGACCTCGACCGGCTGCAGGTGACCACGTACCTGGTGGTGATGGCCGGGGCCGTGCTCACCACGGGCCTGGTGGTCGCACCGGTGGCCTTCCACCGCGTGCTCTTCCGGCGCCGGCAGCGACGCTGGCTGGTCGAGGCTGCGAACCGGTGCGCCCGGGTCGGCCTGGCGCTGCTCGCGCTGACCAGCTCCGGTGTGCTCTTCCTCGTGTTCGACGTCGCGCTCGGGACCGCGCCCGGCTTGGTCGCCCTCGGCGTGGCCCTGACGTTCTTCGCGGTGTGCTGGGCCGTCGTACCCCTCGTCGGTGAGCGGCGCGGCGACTACCCACAGCCCTAGCGCCCCACGGCCTTCTCGAGCTCGGCCTTGGTCATCTTCGACCGGCCCTTGACGCCCTTGTCCTTGGCCTCGTTGTAGAGCTGGTCGCGGGTGCGCCCTCCGCCGCCGGTGTGGGAGCGGAGCCCGCCGCGGCGGCCCGAGGAGATGTCCTTCGTGGAGAGCTCACTGCTCTCCTTCGCCTCGCCGGCACGTGCCCGCTCCTTGTTGACGGTGCGGGCCGCGATCTCCTCCGCCTTCTCCTCACTGTGCCCGCGCTCCTCGAGGCCCTCCTTGATGTGGTCGTACTGGCGCTCGCGCTTCTTGCTCCATCCCTGCTGGGGCATGACTGCCTCCTCTGCAAACCTCTGACGACCTCTTCACGATGCCGCGCCCACCGGCGGGGTTCAACCCGCACGCCCGGGCGTCGAGGCGCAGGTCAGCGGGAGGACTCGTTGCTCTCCTCCGGGATGCCGTGCCGCGGCGGAGCGTCAGGTCCCGCCGTGCCCTCCTGAGGGCGACCGGACTCGGCGTCCGGGCTGCCTGCCGTCGCGTCCGACGGGGAGATCGGGTCGGGACCGTCGGGGTCCAGCCCCGACACCTCGGAGACCTGGCCGCCCGCAGCGGTGTCGTCCGCTGCCGACGGGTCGTCTGCTGTGCGCTCGTGAGTCATGCCTCGAGGTACCCAGCACCGCGCCCCGGAAACGCCGGTCACGGTTTCCGCACGATCCCGCTGGGTACCTGACACGGGCAAGGATCCGCCCGATCTGCGGAGGACGGCCATCACCGACACCACTCCGCACCCCGAGTCACTGACCTCCGGCAAACGTGACCACCTGGCTGGGAGCCGTGGTCGCCCACGACGGATCCATGACGTTCGACGTACTCGGTGTCGAGCCCGGCCCCGTGGTCACCGAGGGGCGCGCAGCAGATGGCGAACGGAGTACGGCGACTGCTCGAGGCGGACGTGTCCGTGGCGCTCACCGGGGTCGGTGCTGGCGGCGTCGGTCACGGCGGCCCTGGCTGAGCTCGCCGACGCGCACACCTACGACCCCGACCTGCCCGGGGCCGGATCGATGGCCGCACAAGGGCAGTGCTCGCACCATGCGCAGCGCGGCGACGACGCCGGCTCGTGCGCCGGCGAGGCCGTGGTTCGTTCGAGGACCGGCAGTGGCAGTGGCAGTCGGGCTGCTCCCTGGCACTCGAGCAGCTGGTCGTACGAGGTGAGATCGAGCCCCTGTGGCAGGGTGCCTAGGAACGGCGGTCAGGCGCCGTTGGAGGCCTCGTGCCAGTCCCAGTGGGCCTTCGGGTAGTCGCCGGCGCCGGCGACCAGCGAACCGCACACCCGGCAGATCAGGCGGTCCTTGGAATCCGCGTCGAACATGTCCATGAGGTTCGGCTCCGGGGCGCCGGTTCCTTCTGCCATGCCCGCACGATAGTTCCCGCTCAACGTCTCGGCCACCGGAGCGCCCGAGCACTCACGCGCCGAGCTCGGGCGACGCCAGGCGAGGTTCACCCGCCCCGGGTGAGTCACCGGGGTGCGTGGCCGTGCGCATGCTGACCCTTCACGCTGGTGTACGGATCCCGGCCGCGCTCAGGAGACGCAGATGGACATCGGTCGAATCGCAGTCCTGGGTGCGATCTGTGTCGTCGCGTACCTCGCCGGCGAGGTGCTGGCCAAGCGCCATGTGCCGCGACTGCCCGTCTACCTGGCGGTCGGCGCTCTGGCCGGGCTGGCCATCTCCCACGCCCGTGACGCCGCGGACGTGGCCTTCCCCGGTGTGTCGTCGGTCGCCCTCGGCGTCATCGGCTTCGTCGCGGGCAGCCACCTGGTGTGGCCGGCGATCCGTCGCCAGGCACGCGCGATCGGCCTGCAGGTCGTGGGCATGAGCGTCGCCGTGCCGCTGTTCGCGTCGGGGATCGTCGCGTTCGTCCTGCGCGACCAGGAGACGTCGGTGACCGTCGCCGCAGCGCTGCTCACCGGGACGATCATGCTGGCCCTGTCGCCACCAGAGGCCATCGCCGTCATCTCGGAGTCTCGCGCGGCTGGTCCCTTCACCAGGCTCGTCCTGGGCGCGACGGTGGTGATGGACGTCGTGGTAGTCGTCGGCTTCTCGGTGGCGCTGACGGCGGCCAACGCGCTGCTGGGTGACGATGCGTCCCTCGGCAGCCTGGTGGCCGGGGTGACGGTGGGGCTGCTGCTGTCCGTGGCTGCCGGGCTGGTCGTCGGCGCATTCCTGATCTTCGTCGTACGCCGGGCCGGCAGCTTCCGGAGCGCGGCGCTCCTCATCGTGGCGGCCTCGGCAGCGAGCGTGTGGCTGGCGGTCGTGGCCGTGCACTGGGCAGAGTCTCGACTGGACGTCCATGCCGAGGTGGAGTCCCTGCTGGTCGCGATGATCGCCGGGGTGCTGGTGGCGAACACCGCCGCGGAGGGACCCTTCGCCGAGCTCCTCGAGAGGCTGGCGCCGCCGGTCTACGTGGTCTTCTTCACCTTGACGGGCCTGGGGCTGCACCTGGATGCCCTCCTGGCCGCCGCCGTCCCCGCCGCGCTGCTGTGGGTCGTACGCGGTGCGGGGCTCTGGGTGGGCTCCCGCACGGCGATGACGGTTGCGGGCGAGAGCGACCAGGTGCGGAAGGTGGCCTGGAAGGCCTTCGTGCCGCAGGCCGGCATCGCGCTCGCACTGGCGGCCACCGTCGCGGAGACCTACCCCAGGTTCGGTGACACCCTCGCGACCGTCGTGATCGGCACCGTGGTCCTCAATGAGGCCATCGGGCCGTTCTTCCTCCGGTCCGCCCTCGAGTCGGTCGGCGAGACGGCGCCGACCGAGGAGCTGCTGCACTGAGCAGGCCATGGCTCGCCGCGGGAACCGGTTCGTCAGCGCGCCAAGATGCGGGCCTTCTGCTCCTGGAACTCGTCGTCGGTGAGGATCCCCTGCGCCTTGAGGTCGGCGAGGGCACGCAGCTGCGTGATGACGTCGTCGGTCGATGGTGTTGCGGAGGGCGGCGCCTGCCCCACCTGCTCCTGGTAGGCCCGCTGGCGGAGGACGGCCGTCCTGGCGTCGTCCTCGGCGAACCGGGCGGCCTGCCGACGCGCGACCCGCCCGCTCACCGCGGTCGCGGTCCCGGAGATCACGGCGGTTCGGGCGATGCCTCGCAACAGTGACATGTCATTCTCCTGCGTTGGTCGTGAGGTGGGCGTCGAGCTCGTCGAGTGCACGCGTGACGTCCTGCTCGGCAAGCCGAGCGCTGGCGATCAGGCGTCCTCCGGACTCCCAGGCAGCAGTGATGAAGGGGATGGCCCAGGTGTTCTCGTAGACCACCAGGACGGCGAGGGTGCCGGGCTCCATCGCGCCGGCGGCCTCGGCGATGTCGGACTCGTCGAGCAGCCCCGAGACGGCCCAGGCCAGGCGGGCGAAGCCGCCGAGCCCCGAAGCGGGGTCGGTCAGCTCGACGGCGTGCACCGCCCCGTCGGCGTCCTTGCCGATGACCTGGATGTCGTAGACGCTGACGATCCCCCACTCCACGAGCTCGAGCAGGGCTTCCGCTCCCCCACCCGTGAGCCGATCGCCCTGGAACTCGATGAGCACGAAGTCGATCGGCCCGCGTAGCTCCTGTGGCGTCTCAGTCATCTGGCTTCACCCTTCGCGGTCGGCAGTCGTGGCTCCAGGCCGACAGTGCCGTCGTACCGACGTCGCCGGTTCACCCGTGGCAGGTGAGCGTTGCGCCGGGCGTCGCTCCTACCGTGCGGTGGAGGCCGTTCCCGCGCTGCCCCGCCCTCGACCCCAGGAGTCGTCATGTTGAAGCAGCTGATCGTCGTGTGGCTCGTCGTGGCTGCCGCCATCGCCGTCACCGCCGCCCTCGTCCCGTCGGTGGAGATCGACGGAGGACTCGTCGCGCTCCTGGGGGTCGCCCTGCTGTTCGGCCTCGTCAACGCCCTGATCGGCCCGCTGCTCAGGCTGGTGTCCCTGCCGCTGACCATGGTGACACTCGGCCTCTTCGGCCTGGTCGTCAACGGCGCGCTGCTCGCCATCACCGCGGGACTGACGGACGCCCTCGACGTCGGCGGGGTGCTGGCCACGATTCTGGCCGCGATACTCATCTCCGCCGTCACCGCGCTGCTGCTGTTCTTCACCGTGCGGGTCTTCGAGCCGCAGCCCGAGTAGGACCGGGCCTCATCGTCACGGGACCTCGGTCGGCGCGGCGACCGAGGTCGTCGCCCGGTCCGTCTCCGGGGGATCGCTCGCGAGCACTCGACGACCAGCAGCGCGAAGCCGGTCACCAGGACGAACAGCAGGGCCGTGCCGCCGGTCGGATGGTCCTGCGCGAGGTAGCCCAGGGCGGCGATGCCCACGATCGCGACCCGGAGCGGTCCGCGGTACTGCGCCAGCGCGACCCCCAGCCTGGTGTCGAGGCCGGAGACGAGCAGCACCCGCGAGCGGTCACGGGCGACGACCACCGCCGTCGCGATCAGGGCCAGTCCCAGCACGGGCAGCCAGAGCGCGAGGTCGTCGACGAACCCGAGGAGTCTCTGCACCCGGGACAGGTCGTCGGAGCGCACGAGTGCCTAGGACGCCTCAACCTCGGGGATCCGTTCGGCGATGCCGAAGCCCGCGTCCGACAGCTGGGACTTCACGGCGTCGATCAGCACGGCCAGGTTGACCGAGACCTGGCCGTGCTGATCTCCACGGCGCCGTCGGTCTTGCCGGTGAGGGCGGCGACCGGCTCGGATTGCGCCGTGCGCTTGGCCTCGACCCGGGCCTTCGCGATCGCATCAGAGCGCACGAGGGCGTCGATCCGGTCGCGCACGAAGCTGCGCACCCCGCTGGTCAGCGGCCCCGACAGCGCGCGCAGCGTGTCGGCCGCCTCCGGCGGGCGTCCCGGCGCCTCCAGCGCGGTGATCAGCTGGTCGGTGGCGGCGTCGAGGTCGAGGTAGGAGAAGACGACCTCCTCGATGCGCGCGGCGACAGCGTCCTGGACGTCAGGGTCGTCGGCGAGCGGGGCCACTGTCGCGAGGTACCGGTCCGTGTCTTGGATCTGACCGCCGGCCCAGGTGGCGAGTACCGACAGGGGCGCCAGCAGCGCCGCCATGGCGATCAGCAGCCCGGCCACCACCGGCCGCCACCAGCCACGCCGGCGAGGTGAGCAGCTCCTGAGCGGCGAGCGGCGCCCGGAGGCGTGCGACCTCGTCCTGAAGACGGGCAACCTCGTCGGAGGGCCGCGTGCTGTGGCTGGCGGGTTGCTCGGAGCTGGGCATGGTCCACCGTGCGACCGTCGCCGGGGGTGGCGTCACCCGCGAAGGGTGACTCGCCCGACCCGGTGCGAGGAGCATGGTGGTCCGGTCATCGCCGTACGTCGCCGAATCGAGACCCCCATGTCGAGAGCCGCCTACGAGATCCGTGCCGTCGGAGAGGTGCCGCCCCGCGTCCTCGAGGACTTCGAGGGCGTCACCGTGACGGTCGACGTCGCTGGCAGCACCATCCGCGCCGACCTGGCCGACGAGGCCGAGCTGCACGGGGTGCTCGAGGCCCTGCGCCGCGAGGGCTTCCTGCTCGTCGACGTCCGCAAGGAGATGGACTACGAACCCGAGGCCCCCGACGACTTACCGGACGCGTCGTCCACCGAGGTCTGAGCGCCCCGGCCGAGGTCGCCGAAGGCGCTCTCCGGCCAGGACCACAGGGCCGCGAACGCGAGCAGCGCGACCGTGGCGACGTAGAGGGCCGGAGCCATCGCCTGACCGGTCGTCTGGAAGAGCACCTGGTCGATGAAGGGTGCCGTCCCGCCCACCGCGGCCGAGGCCAGGCCGGCGGTCAGAGCGACCCCGGTGGCGCGCAGGCCGGTGGGGAACATCTCGGCCAGCAGCGCGACCGACAGGACACCGCCGACCAGCCCACCCGACAGCAGGTCGGCGATCAGCAGGGCCCCCACCGAGCCGCTCCTGGCCATCGCGAGGAGGGGTACGGCGCCGAGCGCCAGCAGGCCCACGGACACCAGGACCACCGGCCGGCGCCCCACACGGTCGGAGAGCGACCCCAGCACGAGTGCCGACGCCGCGCCGCCGAGCAGGCCTACGACCGCGACGAGCAGCACCGCTGTGGGAGACAGGTCGGTCGTGGCGATCAGGTGGTTGGGCAGGAAGATGAAGAACGTGTTGAAGGCCAGCGACCCCGACGCGATGAACGCGAATCCGGTCAGCCACGCGCGGCGATGGCCGGTCCACAGCAACCGGACCGGGTGCGGCTCGAGCGCTTGGCTGCGGAGCGCCTGCACGAACAGCGGCGACTCCGCCACCCGACGCCGCAGGTAGAAGCCCACGGCGCCCAGTGGCAGTGCCACCAGGAACGCGATGCGCCACCAGCCGGCCTCCAGCCGCGCGGGTGGCAGGAGGTGGAGCAGCCCGCCGACGGTGAGACCCGCCGCGACCCCGACGGCCAGCGTGGCCGTGTGCCACGCCGCGAAGGCGCCGCGCCGTCCATCCGGTGCGGACTCGGTGATGAACACGGCCGCGAGGCCCAGCTCCCCACCGGCTGCGAGCCCCTGCGTGGCACGCAGGAGGAGGATGCCGCACGAGGCCAGGACGCCGATGGTCGCGTAGCCGGGCAGGACACCGATCGCGGCGGTCGCGCCACTCATGAGCAGCACCACGCCGACGAGCACCGGCTTGCGCCCCCGCGCGTCGGCCAGGACGCCGAACACCACCGCCCCCACAGGTCTCACCAGAAACGCGGTCGCATAGACGGCGAAAGCGGCCAAGAGTACGGTTGCGGTGTCCTGGGAGGGATAGAACACCGGAGTGACCAGCACGCCGAGGGCGCCGTAGATGGCGAAGTCGTACCACTCGACTGAGTTGCCGACGCACGCTGCCACCAAGGCCCGTCGCGCGGATGTCGCGGTGTGGTCCAGCTCACCGCAAGGTCGCGACACACCGCGAGCCTAGACCGGGAGGTCGCAGGGCACGAGGGAGCGAGGGCCCATGACGGGCAACGAGTCGACGGAGCCCGGCGATGCTGCCGCGCTCGGAGCGTCGGTCGACTCCTTCCTGGAGGCGAAGCTGCACTGGCCCCCCAGCCGCGAGGACTGGCTGCACCGCCGGCGACTGGTCCGTCGCATGGCTGGTGCGTGCGACCACCCGGTCACCCTGGTCGCCGCCCCGGCCGGGTACGGCAAGACGATCCTGGTGGCCCAGTGGCTCGAGGAGACCCGCCCACGCGCGGGATGGGTGTCGCTGGACTCCGGCGACAACGACCCCAACCGGCTGTGGGCCCATGTCGCCGCAGCGCTGGAGCGAGCGGGCTGCCGGCTGGACTCGAACCGGCCCAACCACCGGGTGGGGAGCGATGTCGTCGCCCCGGGATCGATGCTGTCCGCCATCGTCGATGCCCTCGCCGCGTCGCGTGAGGACATCGTGCTGGTACTTGACGACTTCCACTTCGTCCGAGAGGCCAGCTGCCACACGCAGGTCGAGTTCCTCGTCGAGCACCTGCCTCCCCAGGCGCACCTGGTCGTCGTGACCCGTTCGGATCCCGGCCTGCGCCTGGGACGGCTGCGCGCGTCCGGAGGCCTGCTGGAGATCCGGGCGGGCGACCTCGGCTTCACCCCGGACGAGGCCCATGCGCTCCTCACCCAGGAACGCGTGGGCCTGGGCGTCGACTCGGTGCGGCTGCTCATGCAGCGGACCGAGGGCTGGCCGGCCGGCATCTACCTGGCCCTGCTGTCCCTCGCAGGACGCCCGGACCCCGACGCCTTCGTGCGCGACTTCAGCGGCGGCAACCGCTACATCGG
Source organism: Nocardioides sp. LHG3406-4 (assembly GCF_049897745.1). Classification (NCBI taxonomy): domain Bacteria; kingdom Bacillati; phylum Actinomycetota; class Actinomycetes; order Propionibacteriales; family Nocardioidaceae; genus Nocardioides; species Nocardioides sp. LHG3406-4. The sequence goes on along the minus strand of NZ_JAFCWV010000003.1, from coordinate 27,483 downwards.
CGACTACCTCACCGAGGAGGTGCTCAGCCGGCACTCGGACGAGGTGCGCGAGTTCATCACGACCGTGTCCATCCTCGACCGCTTCTCGGCCGCGCTGTGCGACCACGTGGCAGGCATCACCGGCTCCGCGTCGATCCTGCGCGAGCTCGAGCACTCCAACCTCTTCCTCGTCCCCCTGGACGGTGATGGCCGGTGGTACCGCTTCCACCACCTCTTCGCGGCCGTCGCCCGCAGTGAGCTGGAGCTTCAACGCCCCGGACACAGCCGCCTGCTGCACTCCCGCGCCGCCGAGTGGTTCACCGCCCGGGGCAACGTCGACGAGGCGGTCAGGCACTCGATCGCGGCGGGCGACACAGAGTCCGCGGCCGTGCTGGTCCAGGGCCACTGGTTGCAGTTCGTGGACGCCGGCCGCATCGCGACCGTGCTGGGCTGGCTCCAGGCCATCGGACCTCCCACGGAGGCGACCGACCCGGCGGCGAGCGTGACCGCTGCCTGGGTGGCCGCCCTCATCGGTGACGAGCTGGCCCTGACCGACAGGCTCACGGCCATGGACGCCTTCCGCGACCACGGCCCGCTCCCCGACGGCTCGCGATCGGTCGAGTCCGCTATGGCCATGATCCACGGGCTCTTCGGCTACGGCGGTCCGGTCGAGATGATGCGGGGCGCCGAACGCGCGGTGGCGCTCGAGACCGACCGGCACTCGCCCTTCTACGCGCTGGCCCACGTCACGCTGGGGCACGCCGCCTACGTGGCCGGCGACCTGGAGCGCGCGCTCGCTCCCCTGGCCAACGCCCGGCGCAGCGACCGGGCACCGGCGATCATCCAGGCCCTCGCGCTGGCCACCGAGTCACTGGTGGAGGACGAGCGGCGCAACATCGGGCGAGCACGCGAGTGCGCGGAGGCCGCCATGGAGATCCTCGAGTCGCACGGCCTGCGGGCCGTGCCCCAGGCCTCGCTCGCCTTCACGGCGCTCGGGCAGGCCCACGCGGCCGCAGGATCGGTCGACCAGGCACTCGTCACCCTCGAGCAGGGGCTCGCGCTCCGCCGTGAGACGTCGGCGCACGGCCCCTGGGGCATGGTCCACCACCTGCTCGTGCATGCCCGCGTCGCGGCCGAGGTCGGACAGCCGGAGGCGGCTCGTGACCTCCTCGGTGACCTGGCCTCGCGGCTGGAGCGCTACACCGACGGCATGGAGGCCATCGACGCCCGGGTCGCCGCCGTACGACGCCTGCTCCAAGGTCCCCGCCACGAGGCCGCCGTCGGCGAGGCGCTGACCGGACGGGAGCTGGACATCCTTCGCCTCCTGCAGGGCAGCATGAGCCTGCAGGAGATCGCCGGGGAGCTGTACCTGTCGTTCAACACGGTCAAGACCCATGCCCGCGCCGTCTACCGCAAGCTCGGTGTGCACACGCGGGCCGAGGCCGTGCTCGCGGGACGGCAGCAGGGCCTCGTCTGAGCCCGTGCACCCCTCGATCTCACCCGGGTGAGATCGCCCGGCGGGTGAGGCGGACTCACCCTCGCAGGCAGGTCAATGGGGACAGCACCCCCACACCCCCAGGGATGGCCATGACGCTCTCGATGGTCCCGGTCGAGCTCGACGAGACGAACACCGACGCCGCCGAGCGAGGCTGGGCCGTGGTCGAGGTACGGCCGGACGGCAGCCTGGGGCGGGCGGAGCTGGTGACGGCGACCGGCCCTGTGGAAGCGGCCGGCATGTTGCGCACCCTCCCCGGACAGCGTCGACCGGTGGGCTCCTCGGCCCTGGACGCCCGTCTCGGTCTGCTCCAGGCAGCCAACGGGCACCTGGCCGAGGCAGCGGCGACGCTCAGCCGCGGCATCCAGGGACCCTCCGGGGTGCCGGGGCAGCAGAACTGCCTCGGTCACCTGGCCCTGGTCGAGGCCTACCAGGGTGACCTGCGGCGCGCCGAGCTGCATGCCGGCCTCGCGCTCGCGGCTCGCAGCCGGGCGGACGGCCCCGGCGCCCAGCACGCCCGGCTGGCGATGGACTGGATCCACTTCGAACGGGCGGAGCACGACGGCGACGGGCACACCATCGACTTGGTGGAGCCGCTCCTCGACGGGCAGGAGGAGCCCTGGCCGGCCACCACGCGACTCCTGCTGCAGGCGCGACTTCTCGTTGCGGCCCGCCGCCCGGACGCTGCCGTCAGGCTGCTCGCCGAGGCGACGGAGGCCGGCGTGGACCCGGGCACCGGCTGGACCTCAGGCCTGCTGACGGCCGCGCGGGGGGACGCCCTGCTCGCGGCCGGCGAGCCCTACCGTGCCCTGGCCCTCCTCACCCCGCTGCCGCAGGGAGCCGTCGTCGAGGCCAGCATCACCATCGCTGCCGCGTGCCTTGCCATCGGCGACGTCCGGGGCGCCGACGCGGTGCTGGGCAGTGTGACCGGCGCTCTGGACCGGGCACCCCTGGCGGTCCAGCTGCGTGCGTGGCTCATGGAGGCACGCATCGCCGACGACCGCGGGAGGCACGACCGGGGTCAGGGCCTGGTCGACCGCGCCCTTCACGCGGCCGCTGCGGAGGGCATGCGGACGCCCGTGCGCCGGGAGTGGCACTGGGTGCGGCCGCTCGTGGACCGTCATCCGGGCCTGAGGCGCCTGCACCGGGGCTTCCTGCTGAGCTTGCGTGACGTCGACGCGATGAGCGCGGTGCGCGGCCCGGCAGCCCGGTCCCAGGACCTGCCGGACGGGCTGCTGGGTGCGAGCCTCACCGAGCGCGAGACCCAGGTCCTCGAGCTGCTTGCCCAGATGTACTCGACGGAGGAGATCGCTGCTGCGCTCTACGTGTCGGCCAACACCGTCAAGACGCACCTCAAGGGGATCTTCGGCAAGCTCTGCGTCAACCGCCGGGTTGACGCCGTACGTCGAGGGCGCCAGCTCGGTCTCTGCTGAAGTGGGCGCCGGCCATCACGATCGGGCCGTCACGATCGGGCCGGCTGGACCTGCCGGGAGGGGTCGACCCTGCGGACCTGCTGGATGCTCGCACCACACTCGGTGCAGTCTTTGAGGAACTGGTGGAGGTCTCCGGACGCCGCGGCGATCCGCACCCGGGTCTGTCCGGGCACGACGTGGTGCGGCCAGGCGAGGTAGCGGAGCAGCGGCTCCCCGACCTCGCCCTCGATCCGCACCTCATAGGTCTGCTCCTCGCGCGTCGCACCCGGCAACCGGTGCACGTCGACGAGAGGCAGGCCCAGGGAGCACAGCTTCTCCAGGAGCACGTCCAGCTGCGAGGGTCCGCTCACCCTTCGCCGCAGTGAGGTCTGGACCCCGGTCGGCCGCACCGACATGTCCGGGAAGCGCGTCCGGAGGCTCTCCGGCGGTCTGCTCGCCAGCAGGACGTCGTAGAGCGGTTCGAGGACTGCCTGCGCGGCTGGGTGCTGCATCCACCCACCGTGCTGACAGCCGGTCGACGTCGCGTCACCCCTCACGGGTGAGGCTGGCCGTCGTTCCGTTCCGGATGCTGGTGCCCTCAGCGTCCGAACAGAGGAGACCGACATGGCGACGGACAGCCCAGTGGACCGCCGGGGCACCACCCGGGCGTCGACCACCCGGACCGGCTGGTACGGCCTGGTCGTGTTCGCAGGGGTCATGATGATGATGCTCGGGTCGTACCACGCGATCGCCGGCCTGGTGGCGCTCTTCGAGGAGGACTACTTCCTGGTTACGCAGAGCGGTCTGGTGGTCAGCGCCGACTTCACCACCTGGGGGTGGGCCCATCTCGTCCTGGGGGTGCTCGTGGCTGTCGCCGGTGGCGCGCTTCTGGCCGGGGCCACGTGGGCACGCGTCGTCGCGGTCGTCCTGGCCATGCTGAGCGCCATCGTCAACCTCGCGTTCCTGTCCGCGTACCCACTGTGGTCGGGGATCATGATCGCCGTCGACATCCTCGTCATCTACGCGGTCACCACGCACCCCGACAGCGCCGACGAGTGGCGTTGACCGGGATGGGCAAGGCAGAGCGCGACGTCGAGAAGGTCTACTCGGTCGAGGAGAGCGTGGCGAAACTGCGTCGTCTGGCGGACGCCCTCGAGTCCGAGGCGCCGTTTCGGATCCAGGTCGCAGGCGAGCGCATCCGAGTGCCGGCGCGCGCGGCGTTCTCCATCGAGCACGAGCGGGGTGACGACGAGGAGGAGGTCGAGTTCCAGCTCACCTGGTCCCTGCGCGGGGACGACGCGCAGCCCATCGACGGGGAGTCCCTCGACGACGTGTAGTCCGGGGCGCGCCGACCGTGTCCACACGAGGGACACGCACGGCGCACTGACGGCGAGAGGACTTCACGATGTCGGCCACGATGGCGGTGTTCGCCTTGGTGGTCATCGCGTTCGTGGCTCTCTCGGCGCGTGCCGCTCGCGCCTACGTGTCGGCGCCGATGGTCTTCATGCTCGCCGGCTTCGTCCTCGGCAACACGTCGTTCTACGACCTCGAGGCCACGGGCATCAAGGCCGTCGCCGAGGCCACGCTCGCCCTCCTGCTGTTCCACGGGGCTGCCGAGCTGCGGCCGCGGGACCTCTTCACCGAGTCCTTCCTCACCGGCCGACTGCTGCTGGTCGCGCTGCCGATGACGGTGGTGGGCACCTTCCTGCTCGTGCGCCTGCTCTTCCCGGGCATCGACGTCTGGCTCGCAGTGGTGCTCGCCGCGGCGCTCGCGCCGACCGACTCGACCCTGAGCGCCGCCACCGTGCTCAACCCTCGGGTGCCGACGCGCGTGCGTCGCATGCTGAGTCTCGAGAGCGGCCTCAACGACGGCCTTGCCACGCCGGTCGTGCTCTTCGCCATCGCGGCCGCGGCCGGCATCTCCGATGGTCCCGGGAACAGTCACGGGGCCCTCCGAGCCCTTCTCGCCGTCGCGATCGGGGTCGCGTTCGGCTCGTTGACCGGCCGGGCCGCGGGCCGGGTGCTGCGCACGGCCCGTCGTCGTGGGTGGGCCGAGGACAACCTGCTCCCGCTGGCGGTCCTGGTCATCCCCTTGCTCTGCTACTACGGCGCGGACGTCCTGGGAGGCAACGGTTTCATGGCGGCCTTCATCGCCGGGACGACGTACGCCACGACGCATGCCTCGGCGGCCGAGGCGTCAGGCGACCTGGAGCTCACCAGGCTGACCTCGGCACTCCTCGCCGGCGCGGCCTGGATGCTGTTCGGCGCAGCCACCGCGACGTACCTCGCCTCGCTCGTGCACTGGCGGACGCTCCTGGTGGCCGTGCTGTCCCTCACCGTGCTTCGGATGGCCCCGGTCGCGCTGAGCCTGGCCGGATCGGGGATCCGGGGACCGACCAGGCTGTTCGTCGGCTGGTTCGGTCCGCGCGGCCTGCCCTCGGTCGTCTTCGCCCTCATCGCGAACGACGCCCTCGTCGGGTGGCCGGGCGCCGACACCGTCGTGGCGACGATCGCCGCCGCGGTCGTCATCAGCGTGCTGGCACACGGACTGACGGCTCCCCCGTGGAGCGAGTCGTACGCCGCCTGGGCCCGCAGGACCGCACCCCCGACAGAGACCTCGTGACGAATCACCCCGCGCGGGTGAGCACGCCGGAACCCCTGCTCGACAGTCTGGATCCAGACGAGAGACATGCGTCCCCGTCATGAGAGCCAAGGAGAAAACACCCATGGAAGACTTCGGATTGTGGGACGTCATCGTCTCGATGTTCTGGTTCACGCTGCTGATGACGTGGATCTGGATGATCATCGCCATCCTGGGTGACATCTTCCGCGACCGCGAGCTCAACGGCGGGGCCAAGGCGATGTGGACCGTGTTCATCGTGCTGATCCCCTGGCTCGGTGCCATCTGCTACATCTTCGCGCGCGGCAACTCCATGAACGAGCGCACCCGGCAGACCAGGCTCGACCAGCAGGCCAACATGCGCGCGTTCGTGCAGGAGGCCGCCAGCGGAGGCACCAGCGTCTCGGACGAGCTGCGGGAGCTCGCCGAGCTGCGTGACAGCGGCGTCATCTCGCCGACCGAGTACGAGCAGGCCAAGGTCAAGGTGCTGACGTGACGGCCCCGCCTGGCTCGTGCCCGCCACCTCCGTGACCGAGCCGGGGCAGGGGGACGCACGGGTCGGCCTGCACAGCCGGGGCTACCTCGTGCTGCTGCTCGTCGCCGGCCTGCTCGGCATCCCGCTGTCGCTTGTGGCCTTCGGCTTCCTGGTCGCCGTGCACGAGCTCGAGCACGTCGTGTGGCACGACCTCCCTCACGCCCTGGGGTACGCCGGACCGCCCGCCTGGTGGCCGATCCCGGCCATCGGGGCAGCCGGAGTCCTCGTGGCACTCGCGATCAGGCACCTGCCCGGGCACGGGGGCCACGTTCCCGTCGCCGGCCTCGGAGCCGGCGCCACCCCACCCGCGGACGTGCCCGGAGTGGTGCTGGCCGCGGGAGCAAGCCTGGTGGGTGGCGCGGTCGTCGGCCCGGAGGCGCCGTTGATCGCCATCGGGAGCGGCCTGGCGCTGCTGGCCGTGCGCCGTACGCGCATGGGCGCGGACGCAACGGCCTCCACCCTCCTGGCGGCTGCGGGCTCGGCCGCAGCCATCTCCGCCATCTTCGGCAACCCGCTCGTGGCGGCGGTCATCTTCTTGGAGGTCCTTGGACTCGCCCGCCGGGAGCTGATGCTCGTGGTGCTCCCCTGCCTGCTCTCGAGCGGAGTGGGCGCCCTGCTGTTCACCGGCCTCGGACGCTGGACCGGGTTCGAGATCGGCGCCCTCGCCCTTCCGGGCCTCGCCCCCACCCGGCTCGTAGCCGCTGACGTGGCGTGGGCGGTCCCCCTGGCGTTCGGCGTGGCCGTCGGGACGTGGCTGGTCTACGTCGCCGGACGCCGCACCGCCCGTCTCGCCGAGTCCCACGTCATGGGCGCGACGGTGGGCGCCGGGATCCTGGCCGGTGCCGCCGCCTGCGCCTATGCCCTCATCACGGACCGGTCGCCGGTGGAGGTCGCCCTGTCCGGCCAGGCCACCCTCCCCGCGCTCGCGAGCGACCCCGGCGCCTGGTCGACCGGCGCCCTCGTGGCACTGCTGGTGTGCAAAGCCATCGCGTACGCCGCCTGCCTCGGCACCTTCCGCGGTGGGCCGGTCTTCCCCGCACTCTTCCTCGGCGCTGCCGTCGGTGCGCTCGCCGCCGGGGCCCTGCCCGGGCTCGTGCTCCTGCCGGCTCTCGCGATCGGCATGGCCGCAGGCATGGCGGTCACCGGTCTGCCCGTCACCAGCGTGGTGCTGGTCGTCCTGCTCCTCGGGGACGCCGCGACCAGTCTGATGCCGGTGGTGATCCTCGCCGTCGTGGTCGCGCTGGTGGTGGAGGAGCTGCTGTCCAGCACCGCCCGGCTGCCGCGCCCCGGGCGGCGACCCGTGGCGAGCGGAGCCGCGTCGTGAGCGCCCGAGGGCTCCGGCCGGCCGACGTGCTCAGGCTGCTGGTCACCTGGCTCCTCGCGTTCCTGGCGCTGCTGCTGACCGCGGTGCTGCTCCCGGGGTTCGCCTACACCTCGTGGGTTCCCCTCCTGGCAGCCGCGGCGGTGACCGGGCTCGTGGGCATGATCGTCCGCCCCGTGCTGGTGGAGCTCGCGGCCCTGTTCGGCTGGATCGCCGTCGGGCTCGCCACCCTGTTCGGGCAGGCGGTCGTGATGCAGGTCGCCCTCGACGTCGTCCCGGGCGCCTCGTTCGACTCCTTCTGGACCGCCGTCGCCGCCGCCTGGATCGCGGCGGCGTTCGGCACCCTGATCGCCTGGGTGTCGAGTGCCGGGACGGACGAGTCCTTCGCGGCCAGCCTGCTGCGGATCAAGCCCGGCCACATCGACGACCCGGACGTCGAGGGGGTCGTGTTCGTGCAGCTCGACGGGGTGTCGTTCCCGGTGATGCAGTGGGTGCTCCAGTCGGGCAGCATGCCCACGCTGCGGCGCTGGGTCGACAGCGGCTCGCACGCCGTGCACGAGTGGACCGTCCAGATGCCGTGCACCACGCCGGCGAGCCAGCAGGCCATCCTCCAGGGCACGGCCGCCGGCGTGCCGGCCTTCCGCTGGTACGACCGGGAGCTGGGACGGGTTCTGGTGGCCAACCGCCCAGCGGACGCCGCGATCATCGAGGCGCGCGCGAGCACGGGCCGTGGCCTCCTGGCCGACGACGGCATGTCGGTCTCCAACCTCTTCACGGGCGATGCTCCCAAGGCCGCGATGACGATGAGCCGGCTCGAGGTGGCCCGCGGCTCCCGGCGTACGCGCGTGGTCTTCGCCCGCTTCCTGGTGCGGCCCGACGGCCTCTCGCGCAGCCTGTCGCGGACCATCGCCGAGATCGTCCGAGAGCGCTTCCAAGCGGCCCGCCAGCATCGGCTCGTCGTCCATCCGCGGGTGCACCGCTCCTGGATCTTCGCCGGCCTGCGGGCGTTCAGCAACGGGCTGCTCCGCGACCTGAACACCGCAGTGGTGAGCGAGGAGATGATGCGGGGTGCCCGCAGCATCTACGTCGACTACGTCGACTACGACGAGATAGCCCACCACGCCGGCGGCACCCGGGTGGAGTCGCTGGCGTCGCTCGGCGCCCTCGACCAGGTGCTGACCGTGCTGGCGAGGGTGGCGGAGCGGGCGCCTCGCCGCTACCACTTCGTCGCGTTGAGCGACCACGGCCAGTCACAGGGTGAGCCGTTCGCGTCCCGCCACGGGGTGGAGCTCAGCGACCTGTGCCGTTCCCTCACGCACTCGGAGACCACCGGGCTCGAGGGCAGCATCGAGGGTTGGGGACGGGTCGACTCCGTGCTCGAGGACCTGTCGGGCGGCGGCACGGGCGGCATGCCGAAGGCCGCCTCACGGCGCGTGGACGAGATCCTCAAGCCCGGCTCGGCGGCCAGCGACGCCGAGCTGATCGTGCTGGGCAGTGGGAACCTCGGCCTCGTCTACGTGCCGGGCGCACAGCGACTGACCCTCGAGGAGCTCGATGCCCGGTGGCCGGCCCTGCTCACCGGGCTGGTCGCACACCAGGGCGTCGGCTTCGTCAGCGTCTTGGGCGCGGCCGGTCCGGTGGCCATCGGCCGTGCGGGCAGGCACCACCTGACCACCGGGGTCGTCGAGGGGCTCGACCCGTTGCTGCCATTCGGCAGGCACGCACCGGCCATGCTGCTGGCCGCGACCGAGATGCCGCAGGCGCCCGACATCTACGTCAACAGCGCGCTCGACCCCGACACCCTCGACGTCGCCGCGTTCGAGCCGCTGGTGGGCTGCCACGGGGGTCTCGGCGGCTGGCAGGACTCGGCCTTCGTGCTTGCCCCGAGCCACCTGCTCGCGCCCGACGGCCCGATCGTCGGCGGCGACGAGCTGCACCAGCACCTGATCGGCATCCTGGACTCCCTGGGACACCGTGCGACCCTCCAGAGGAGCACTCCATGACCCAGTCCCGGACGAGCAGGCTCCTCCTCAGTGCCGCGTGCGTGGTGATCGTCATTGCCGGCCTCCGCTCGGCCGGGGACATCGTCGGGCCCGTGATGCTCGCCCTCGCCCTGACCATCGTCTTCCACCCGCTGCGCGCCGCCCTCGAGCGCCGGATGCCCGTGTGGGCCGCGTCCGTGGTCGTGCTCGTGCTGGCCTACGTGCTGATCCTCGCCCTCACCCTCGCTCTCGTGGTGTCCGTGGGCCGGCTGGCAGCGCTGGTGCCGACGTACGCGCCGGACCTGGACGAGCTCGTGGCCGACCTCGGCGACGGCCTGGCCGCCCTCGGGGTCGCCCCACCGCAGGTCGAGGCCGTCGCCGGGTCACTCGACGTCGGCAAGCTGCTCGACGCGGTGACGTCCTTCATGTCGGGCATCGCCTCCGTGCTGTCCAACCTGTTCTTCGTCGTCACGCTGCTGCTCTTCCTCGCGTTCGACTCCGCACACGCCTCCAGGCTGGCCGGCCAGGCGCGCGAGCACCGCCCTCAGCTCGTCGACGCCCTGGCGACGTTCGCCCAGGGAACCCGCAGCTACCTCGGCGTCTCCGCCGTGTTCGGGCTGATCGTCGCGGTCGTCGACACCGCGATGCTCTGGGCGCTCGGCGTGCCGGGAGCCTTCGTGTGGGGAGTGCTCGCGTTCGTCACCAACTTCATCCCCAACATCGGCTTCATCATCGGCGTGGTGCCGCCGGCCCTGATCGGGCTGCTGGAGGGCGGGCCCGGCCTGATGCTCTTGGTGATCGTGCTCTACTCCGCGGTGAACCTGGTTATCCAGTCGATCATCCAGCCGAGGTACGTCGGCAACGCGGTCGGGCTGTCGACCACGCTGACCTTCCTCTCCCTGGTGTTCTGGACCTGGGTGCTGGGCCCGCTGGGAGCCCTGCTCGCCGTACCCATGAGCCTGCTGGTCCGTGCCGTGCTCGTCGACGCGGATCCCGATGGTCGATGGAGACTGCCCCTGATCAGCGGGCAGCCGGACGACGAGACCGCCGCAGCGGCGCCATGACGCGCAGGTCGGCGGCCCGCTGGCGCCCGGCCTGGTGCTTCGCCGGGCTGCTGGTGGCCTACTACGCCTTCCCCCTCGAGTGGAGCGGCTCGACCGGAGCGATCGCCATCAGCCTCGTCCTCACCGCGTTGGGCCTAGCCCTGCTCGGCCGGATGATGGTGCTCGAGCTGCAGCACCTACGAGCCGGCATCGCGGGGCGAGCCGCGGGCGCCCTGACGATCATGCTGGTGCTGCTGATCATGTCGTTCTCCCTGGCCTTCTACCTGGTCGACCTGCTGGCGCCCGAGCAGATCAGCGGACTCAGCACACGCACGGACGCGCTCTACTTCACGCTGAGCACGATGACTACCGTCGGCTACGGCGACGTGCACGCCGAGGGACAGCTGGCGCGGGCCTTGGTGTGCGGCCTGATCGTCTTCAACATCGTGGTCGTCGCCTCGCTCGTGCGGGCGCACACCCGTCTCGGACAACCCCCCGTGTGAGCACTACTGCAGCGCCGCGGTCAGCCGCATCGTGTTGTCGACGTACCGCTGGCGGGGTGATCGGTGCCGCCACTCCTCGAGCGTCAGCTCCCTGGAGAGCACGCGGTAGGAGTCCTCCACCTTCCGGAAGCGCGCAACGACGTCTCCGCCCGTGAGCATCAGCGACACCTCGTAGTTGAGGGCGAAGGAGCGCATGTCCATGTTGCTGGATCCGATGACGGCCACGTCGTCGTCGATCGAGAAGTGCTTGGAGTGCAGGACCCAGGGTGCCGGGTAGAGGTGGATGCGCACGCCCGCCTCCAGGAGCGCCTGGTAGTAGGAGCACTGGGCGTGGGAGACCATGAACTGGTCGCCCCACTCGCTCACGAAGAGCTCGACCGCCACACCGCGCCGGGCGGCGGTGGTGACGGCGTAGAGCAGCGGCTCGTCGGGCACGAAGTACGGGCTCGCCACCGAGACACGCGACTGGGCGGAGTAGATCAGCGCCGTGAAGAGCCGCAGGTTGTTCTCGGTGGCGTAGCCGGGGCCGCTCGGCAGGACCTGGCCGGCGACGCCGTCGGCGTGGTGGGTGGCGCTGCCGGGTGGGTACTCGTGGCCGATGCGCTCCTGGCACTCGATGTACCAATCTTTCGCGAAGACCGCGCGCAGGGCCTGCACGGTCGGTCCGTCGATCCGGGCCACCAGCTCGACGTACTCGCGGTTGTCCTTGTGGTTCTTCGGCTTGTTGTAGCCGGGCTCGATGAGGTTCTGCGAGCCCATGAACGCCACCCGGCCGTCCACGACCAGGATCTTGCGGTGGTTGCGCAGGTCGGGGCGCTGGAACTGGCCCTTGAGCGGGCGCACCGGGAGCATCTGGTGGAACTGGATCGGCGACGCCTCGAGGCGCCGCACGAACTCCTTGTGGCCCGGGATGCTGCGTGAGCCCATGTGGTCGAAGAGCAGCCTCACGGTCGCACCTCGCTGAGCTGCCGCCTGCAGGGCCTCGAAGAACGGCGCCGTGACGTCGTCCCACGCAGCGATGTAGAACTCCACCTCCACCGACGAGGTCGCCGTGGACACCGCCTCCGTCATCGCCTCGATCGCCTCGCGGTAGCCGGTGAGCAGGTCTACGCGGTTGCCGGTCTGCAGCGGCAGCGAGCCGAGGTTGTGGCTCAGCGTCGCGATCGAGGCGAGGTACGACGGGCCGTCGACCGGCGACGTGGCCAGCTGATCTGTGGCGGCCCTGATGGCCTCGTCCGCCTCCCGCTGCCGCGCGAGCCTCTTGGCACCGACGTTGGTGCGACCGAGGAAGAGGAACACCACGAACCCCGCGAGCGGGATGATGAGGATCAAGATGAGCCACGCCATGGCCGAGGACGGCTTGCGGTTGCCAGGCAGCACGCCGATCGCGAGGAACTTGATGACGTAGTCGGCGACCACCAGGGCCACACCTGCCACGACGACGATGGTGTCCACTAGGAGCTCCTTGCTGGGTCCGATGGGCCCACGTCTCGTGCGGAGCCGGCCAAGGCGAGAGCGCCTCGGCCGCCGTTGCCCAGCACCGCGCCGACGATCGCGCCGCCGACGATGACCGAGGCGACCGCGATCAGCCAGGTCACCAGGGCCAGCGCGACGCCGACCACGCCGTACCTCTCGGCGTTGCGTGCGAAGAGCTCCGGCACGTAGATCGCCGTCCCCCAGCCGACGATGAGCTGCAGGGTCGCGCTCAGCACGGCCCCGCGCAGCAGTGAGCGTGCGGGCGTACGCCGCGACAGCATGAGCGACGTCCCCAGCAGCCAGCCGCCGACGATGACGGCGGCCTGGGCTGCCAGGCCCAGGACGGGCCCGCCGGGCAACGCGTCGAGCTGGCGCCCGATCCACCCGGCGGCGAACCCGGCACCGAGCAGGACGGCCAGGCCGCCGGTCCTGCTGACCGTCCCGCGCATCCCCATCCGCCGCAGCCCCCACGCACCCTCGAACGTGCGCTGGACCGAACGGGCGAACCCGTTGAGGGAGAAGAGCAACAGGCCGATGCTGAAGAGCGTGGTCCCGCCGGTGACGCCGGGCGGGTAGGCGAACAGGGTGCTGACCGCCTCGGCGGCGCTGTCCGTGAGGCCCATCCGCTCGATGATGCCGTCACCGACCTTGCCTGCACCGGAGGCGCTCGTGAACGTGGCGATGACCACGAGCATCGGCACCAGGGCGATGAAGCCCTGGCCGGCGAGCATCAGCACGCGGTCCCGCCCCTCGATGAGCATGAAGATCCGGAAGCACCTGACCAGGAAGAGCGTGGGCGCGTAGCTCTCCAGCCGGACCACCCAGGGGTCCAGCCGGATCATCAGCGGCGTCCGGGCGCTCACCGAGGACGTGGCCGCGCCCACGTCAGCGGGACGTCCGCCCCGCCCTCCTGCGAGACGCGCTCGCCCATCTGCACGTAGCCCGCGCCCGGCGGGAAGATCCGGCCGCTGACCAGCGCCTGTCCCATGCCGAACGTCGCCGCTCCCGCCATCAGACCGGGGGGCACGAAGGAGAACAGCCGCTGCAGCTCGTGGAGGTCGGAGGCGGCGTTCATCCGCATCAGCAGCAGGTTGTCGCACTGCGAGACGACGTTCTCGTGCACTTTGCCCGGGCGCTGGGTCGAGGCGAGGAGATAGATGCCGTACTTGCGGCCCTCGGCCGCCATCTGGACGGCACGCTCGGTGGAGACCCGGGAGAGCGCGTCGACGGGGTCCGACGCGCAGATGTTGTGGGCCTCGTCGATCACGAGGAGCACCGGCTCACGGGAGAGCCGCCGGCTCCACAGCACGGCCAGGACGGCGTCTGCGACGAGACGCTGCTCGTGCAGGGTGCCGAGCGACCCGAGATCCACGACCAGGCACCGGGACGTCGGTGCCGCCAGCTCCTCGAGCAGCGACGGCTCCTCCTGGCTCCACACCGGCCAGTCGAGAACGCCCAGGTTGCCGGCCCGCATGCCGAGCCGCCGCGCCCCGGCGGAGGGCGAGTCGAGCAGCTGCGAGAGCCCCGCGACCAGGGGCTGTCCCTCCTCGCGCGCCGCGAGCAGCCCGGTCAGCGCGGCGTACTCGTCGGCGTCGAGCACCGGGTCGAGACCCAGGACCGCCGCCTGGGTGCGTGCCTCGAGCTCGTCGAAACGGAGCCGGAGCCGGTGGTCAGCCGCCTCCTCGCCCCACACCGCGACAGCGCCCGCCACCTCGCGGTAGCGCCCGGCCAGGCCGGGGTCGGCATCGGGCCTCGGGCGACCCAGCCCGATGTAATCGGAGTTCGGGTCGAGCACGACGACCCGCAGCGTCGTCTCGGCGAGCACCCGCTCGAGCAGGAGCCCCAGCGAGTAGGTCTTGCCGGAGCCCGACTGGCCGCACATGAATGTGTGCCGGTTGAACCCGCCGCTGTCCAGCTCCGCCGGCACGCCCGGTGACAGCAGCAGGTCGCCGATGGGGAGCACCGCCCGGTCGGGACGGGTGCCGGCGAGCCAGGCTGCCACCTCGTCCGCCTCGGCCGGCTGGACGCGAGCGTCGTGGAACGGATCGCCGGGTGTGAGCAGCAGCCCGCCGCCGACGGCGAGGCGGACCAGGATGCTCGAGCGGGAACCCTCGGGGTGGTCGACGTCGGCGCTGACCGTGTGGGGGCGGAGGTCGGTGACCTGGCCGAGCCGGGTGCCGGCGTCGGTCTCCAGCGCGACGTACCCACCTCGCCTCAGGGCGAGACCGTGCAGGGGGGCCTGCAGCTCGAAGGTGCGACCGTCCACCGAGGTCGCGAGGGGCAGGGTCCCGCGCTCGATGGTCTCCCGGACCTCCCGGTAGCGGGCGACCTGCTCGGCCACCCAGCCACCGGGCCCATCGGTGTCCACGAGAGACCCGTGCGCGCGCGCCATGTCGTCTTCCCTGCTGTCGGGCCGTGCTGTGGGTCGAGTCTCGTGCGGGTGGGCCGGAGCCGTATCCCCCGCGGCGAGTGAGCACGGCCTCGGCACGACCCGTCTCAGTCGTGGCCCGTGGGCACCGTCACCGAACCTCCCACGTCCAGCACCACCGCCCTGCAGTCCGGGGCCTCGCGTGCCAACGCGTCCTCGAACCGCGGTCCGGCCGAGTCCATCCATCCTCGTGGGAACATCTCGCCGGCGGGTACGTGCAACGTCTTCCAGTGCACGGGCACCGCCAGCCGGGCTCCGCTGAGACGACAGGCCACGGCGGCCTCGTCGGGTCCCATGTGGCCCGGGGACAGCCGCGGGCCCCATCCGCCGATCGGTACGACGGCGACGTCGACGGGCGCCCCGGCCATCTCCTCCAGGCCCTCCATGCCGGGATACAGGTCGGTGTCGCCCGCGAGCCAGACGACACCGGACGGCCCCCTGACGAGATGGCCGTTCGCCGCGTTGGGCCGGTGCGGCATCGGCCGGGAGTGGTGGACCGCCGGGACCAGCCTGACCGTCACCTCGCCCGCAGCGCCGACGGGCTCCCACTCGTCGTTCGCGAGCCCTCGTCCGGTCAGGCCCTTCTTCGCGACCCACACGGCGTTCTCCACCGCCGTCAGCACGGGGACGGCGCCGAGCATCCTCAGCGAGGCCACCTCGGCGTGGTCGTGGTGGAGGTGCGAGAGCAGGACGGCGACAGCGCCGGACCATGCGTCGCCCGCCGGACGGGCCCCGCGCCGCCGGAGGATCCCGTTGTGCCGCTGGAGCAGCGGGTCGGCGACCAGCCTCACCCCGTCCATGTCGAGCACGACGGTCGCGTGGCCCAGCCACGTCACGGCGACGCTCACAGCGGCGTCACACGACCGGCGACGTCGTGCCCGAGGCACTCACCTCGGGTGCATGCCCGTCCCTGAAGATGTCGGGCTCGAGGTAGATGGCGGTCGCCACCGGCTCGGCGGCCCGGATGGCTTCCTCGGCGGCGTCGATCGCGTCGGCGACGTCCTGGGCCGACTCCCCCGCGCGCACCCCGATCTTCGCGGCCACCAGCAGCTCCTCGGGGCCCAGGTGCAGCGTCTTCATGTGGATGACCCGCTCGATGGCGGGGACCGCGGCGAGCGCCGCGACGATCCGCTGCCGCGACTCGGGCGTGGCCGACTCCCCCAGCAGCAGGCTCTTGGTCTCGATCGCCAGCACGACGGCGACGACGACCAGCAGGATGCCGATCATCGCCGTCCCCCCGACGTCGAAGTAGTAGTTGCCCGTCAGGAGCGACAGCGAGACAGCCACCAGGGCGAACACGAGGCCGAGCAGCGCCGCGAGGTCCTCGAGCAGGATGACGGGCAGCTCCGGCTGCCGCGAGTGCCGGATGAATTGGGCGTACGACGCGTCACCGCGCACCTTGTCGGTCTCCTGGATGGCGGTGCGGAACGACAGCGTCTCGAGCACGATGGCGATGCTGAGCACCGCGAGCGGCACCCACCACCACGTCCCCGGATCCTCGTGATGACCCGACCGGATCTCGAGGAACTTGTGCCGGGCCTCGTAGAGCGCGAAGAGACCACCGACGGAGAACAGCACGATGGAGACGATGAAGGCGTAGACGTAGCGCTCGCGGCCGTAGCCGAACGGGTGCTGCTCGGTGGCCTCCCGCCGGGCCTTCTTGCCGCCCAGGAGCAGCAGCCCCTGGTTGCCGGCGTCGGCGACGGAGTGGATCGCCTCAGCCAGCATCGAGCTGATGCCGGTCAGGAAGAAGGCGATGAACTTCGTCACCGCGATGCCCGAGTTCGCCAGGAGCGCCGCGACCACTGCCTTCGTGCCGTGGTTGCCTGCCATGGCGCGAACCTAGGACGGCTCCGCGCGCTGGGTATCCCCCGTGGCGAGGGACCCCCGGGCGGCGGACGGTGGCTAGGGCCGGCCGTACCCGTCGTACCCGTCGGGCCACGAAGGCGGCCAGGTGCTGCGGGCATCGTGGGTGACCGCACGGGACCAACGCAGGACCGCGCCGGCGTCTCGTCGGAACCGGCGCACGGGTGGCGCCTCGACGGCCAGCAGCACGAGGAGCAGCACTCCCCAGACTCCGAGGGCCGCAAGCAGGCCGATCCCACCCACCGTCGCGAGCCCGGCCAGGACTGCGTCGTCCAGGACCCGCCCGAGGCCCAGGACGCGGGCGCCCCGGGGAAGGACGAGGAGGGTGGCCACGATGACGACCGTGAGGCCCACGACCAGCGGGATGCGCCAGCCCCTCAGCACGAGCGCACAGGCGAGGCCGGATGAGGTCACCCAGCGCAGGCACGTCCACCAGACCTGGTCGCGGTGGCGGTCGAGGACGCCTCGCCGGTCCTCGAGCCACCGGTCCCTGGTGGTCCCGCTCATCGGGGCACGTGGCGGGCGTCGCGCGTTCGCACTGCGCCGACCGCGCGGTAGAGAGCCTCGTCGCCGGCGAGCGCCAGGGCGCCCGAGGCACCTCTCAGCACGCCGCGGAGCAGCAGCACGCCACCGGCGAAGGCTGCCCACCGTCCCCACCTGATCCCGGAGGACCCGTCCATGACCGCTCACCACCCTCGCTGACGTCTCCCATGCTGCAACGCCGTGCGAGGGTCGGCCTCATCCGCCGCGGGTGAGACGGCGCACCGGGCTGTCTCGCCGCTACGCCGCCGCCCACGTCCTACGTCAGCGAACCTTGACGAAGATCGGGTTGGAGTAGAACCAGAGGTCCTGCCACGGCGACTCGAGACCGTCGGCGGCGGGTTCCATCTCGTCGGTGCTCGTGCCGCGCACGCGGATGTAGCAGTCCTCGGTGACGTTGCGCAGGGTGTAGCGCACGACGTACTCGCCACCCGAGCGGCGGAAGTCGCTGCGGCCGTAGCGGACGACGACCTGCGTGGTCGGGTTGCTGGCCGTGTTGCGGTCCGTCACCGGACCGGTCACCTCTCCGACGATGAGGTCGACCCGGTTGACCTCGGGCCGGTCGCCGTTGCCGTTCTCGCCCTCCAGCGGCCGGAAGCGGATCTCGATGTCCACGTCGTTGTCACGGCGGTCGGTGACGGTGACGGTCTGCCCGACGGCGGCGGTCTGCCTGCCGGAGGATGCGGTCACGTCGAGGCCGGTGATGAGGTCGCCGGTGGTGACGAAGATGCGACCGGTGCGCAGGCCCTCCATGATGTCGGAGTAGTCCTGCCGGGCGTGCACGTAGGTCTTGGAGTACTCGCCGGGCCAGAAGTCCGAGCCGCCGCGGGTCCAGTGCACGTGGGAGTCGGACGTGGCGGTGATCCACCACTTGCGGCCCTCCCCGAGCAGGGAGTCCCACAGGCCGCCGACGATGGCGGTCATCTGGTCGTAGCCCCCGTGGGTGGGGTAGCTCCCGTAGCCGCCGCGGGCGCCGCCGTTGAGCGGGCCCGCCTGGTGGCCAGGCGCGCCCTCGAAACCGACGTAGACGTCGGGGGCGGTGTCCTGGTTGTTGCGGAACTCCTGGGGCGTGTCCTGGCCCCAGACGCCGAGCCCGCTGGCGGAGCGAGCCGCGTGGTGGGCGATGACCAGGGGCTTGTAGCTCATCCTTTGGGTGTAGTTGAGGAACTCGATCATCTTCGCCTCGGTGTCTCGCGCCGGGTCGGTGGGGAAGGCGTCGCGCTTGTTGTAACGGGACTCCAGCTCGTAGAGGACCTGGGCCTCGTCGTTGCGCCGCGGAATCATCAGGGTGTGGTGGTCCATGGCGGGCGCGTCGAACTCCATGCCCCAGAACTGCAGCACCTCGGGCACGAGGTCACGGGACTTGAGCAGGTCCGGGTAGGCCAGCTCCAGGTTGACCTTCGAGTGGGTGGGACCGCCGTGGTCGGTGCACATCACCCAGGAGAGGCCGAAGCTCTTGGCCATGATGGCGTTGGTGACGATCGGGTAGACCGCGTCAGCGCCCTTGAAGAAGCGCGGCGGGGTCGTGGCGGTGTCGAACTCGCCGGAGTACTCGGAGTGGATGTGGTGGTCACCCGAGCGCCAGGCGCGGCCGCGGCTGCTGCCGTGGTCGTGGTCGTGGCCGGACGAGCCGTGCCCTTCGCTGGCCGCGGCTGCCCCGGCGAAGCTGGATGCGGCCGCCAGGGTCGCTCCGACTCCGGTCACCTTCATCAGCTGCCGGCGGGACGGCCCGGTGGCGCGAGGATCGGCCTGCTCGACCGCCTCCCAGCCCTCGGACGGCTCGCCGTGACTGTGGCCGTGGAGGTGGTCGTGGGGGTGGTCGTGCGGGTGGTCGTGACTGCTCATGTGGTCCGAGCTCCCTGGAAGAGGCGGCAGGTGGTCCCCTCCATCCGAGTGGCAGCCGGTGAACGAGGCGTGAACCCGCGCCGAGCCGGGTCCGAACTCGCGGCCACGCTCTGAGCCCACTCTTGACAAGTTTACTTGTCAAGGGCACGGTGGCGTCATGCAGGATGTAGAGGTCATCGAGAGCGCGGACGCGGCAACCGCCGCGCTGGATCCAGTCCGAGCCCGGCTGCTCGGTGAACTGGCCGTCCCGGCCTCCGCGGCCGGGCTCGCGGCCCGAGTCGGCATCACGCGCCAGAAGGTCAACTACCACCTCAAGGCCCTCGAGGCGCACGGCCTGGTGAAGATGTCCGAGGAGCGCCGGCACGGGGGCATCACCGAGCGGGTGCTGCAGGCGTCGGCGGCGTCGTACGTCGTGTCGCCGGCGGCCGTCAGCGCGTCCGCGGCCGACCCGGACGCGAACGCCGACCGCCTCTCGGCGGGCTACCTCGTCGCACTCGCCGGCCGGCTGGTGCGGGAGGTCGGTGCCCTGACGCGGAGGGCCGGTGCGTCCGGCAAGCGCCTGCCGACGCTGACCATCGACACTCGGATCGGCTTCCGTTCGGCCGCCGACCGGGCTGCCTTCGCCGACGACCTGACCGTCGCGGTGCTCGACCTGGCCGCTCGCTACCACCACGACGACGGGCGCCCGCACCGGCTCCTCGTCGCCGCCCACCCCCTTCCCGAGGAGAACCCATGAGCACCACCCCGAACGTCCCCTACCGCCTGGAGTTCACCGTCGAGGTCCCGGGCACCCCGGAGCAGGTTTGGCAGGCCATCGCCACCGCGAAGGGCATGAGCGCCTGGTTCGCGCCGACCGAGATGGAGGAGCGCGAAGGCGGCTCCCTGCACTTCACCATGGGCCCGGAGATGGGCTCGGACGGCCAGGTCACCGCATGGGAGCCGCCGCGCCGCCTCGCCTATGAGGAGGACTGGGCTGCCCTCATGGGCAAGGACCCCGATGCGCTCAGCCCGCTGACGTCGGAGTTCCTCGTCGAGGCACAGTCCGGCGGAACCTGCATCGTGCGCGTCACCAGCAGCGGCTTCGGGACCGGCGCCGCCTGGGAGTCGGAGTTCTGGGACACCATGGGCCCCGGCTGGATGCCGTTCTTCGACAACCTGCGCCTCTACCTGTCGCACTTCCCCGGCCAGGAGGCCACGCACTTGGAGGCCACCGCCTCCCACCCCGGCGACGCGGAGGCGCTCTGGTCGACCCTGCGCGACGCGCTCGGGCTGGGCGACGAGGGCGCGACGGTCGAGGTGCGCGGCGCCACCGGCACGGTCGAGCGCGTCGGTGAGCGGCAGACGCTGGTCCGGCTCACCGCGCCGGTGCCCGGAATGCTCAGCGTCTTCACGTGGGACGAGGGCGGCGGCAAGGCGACGGCGGGCGTACGGGCGTACCTGTTCTCCGCAGACGCGGCCGACTACGTGCGGCGTGAGGAGCCGGCCTGGCGGGCCTGGCTGGAAGGGCTCACCATCCCGGCCTGAGCTCCGAGGCGAGCGCAGCCCGAACGCGCGGACGCCCGGCCGGTGCCGAGGCACCGACCGGGCGTCCGGTCAGACGTGGGTCAGGTCAGCCGACCCTGATCTTGATCTTCTTCGACTTCGACGCCTCGGTGTAGCCGTCGCCGAGGTAGGAGGCCTTCACCTTGGTGACACCGGCGGGCAGCGCCTTCTTGAGCTTGACGACGACCGTGCCGGCCTTGTTCAGCGTGGCCTTGCCGAGGACCTTGGTGCCCTTGAGGACCTTGACGGTGCCGCTCGGGACCTCGTTGGCGGCCTCGACGGTGATCTTGACCTTGGCGGGCTTGCCGACCTTGGTCACCTTCTTGACGGCCTTGGCGGACGTCTCGGACTCGTTCTTCGCGAGCGTGATCGTGCCGAGAGAGCTGACAGCGCCCGGCGTCAGCAGGCATGGGATGTCCGCCAGGAGGGTGCCCCCACCCTGTCGCGTCGCGGTGAAGGAGAACGCCTTCGGCAAATTGACCGAGTACGCCCCAGCGTCGGGCAGGTCGGCCGGCGCCGTCATGGCCGGTGCCGGGGCCGTCGACGTGGCGGCCGGGGTGCTCAGGGTCATGGGAGCCGGGACGGCCGGCAGGGCCTTCCTCGGGAAGTCCACGGCGTTGAGGGCCAGGTCAGCAGACGAGGTGGTGCTGCCCGTCTCCACGATCGACGCGACCATGTCCCGGGAGAAGCCGCCGAGCTCGGTGGCGCCGAGCATCTTCGCGGCACCGACGACGTCGGCGGGCAGCGTCACGTCGAGGACCACGGCGCCAGCCGGCAGGTCGAGACCCGCAGCGGCGGCGGTCGGCAGCGCCGGAGCGCTCACCTTCACCGGGATGACCTTGTCACCGAGCGACGGGAACTTGCAGGTGTACGTTGTGCTGGCCTCCGCCGCGGTGGCCACCGGAGCGGTGGCAGCGACGAGCGCACCGGCGCTGAGCGCGGTGGCGGCGACGGTGGCGGCGAGCCGCCTGGATGTGGTGTGAAGCATAAGCATTTCCCTCCGTTGAAGAATCTGCCGCCCACCTAACCACACGGGCCCCGTCGATCGCGCTCATCGCGGACGCGTAGCGTGACGGCATGTCCACTTCCTGGCAGGACCCCACGTCGGTCCGCCTCATGCTCGACGACCTCGAGACCTGGGCCGTGGTCGGCCTCTCCGACGACACCAGCCGGACGGCGTACTCCATCGCCAAGCTCCTGCAGCAGCGCGGCAAGCGCATCGTGCCGATCCATCCCGACTCTCCTCACGTGCTCGGCGAGCAGGGCTTCGCCACCCTGGCCGACGTGCCGTTCCCGATCGACGTGGTCGACGTGTTCCGGCGCTCCGACGCCGCGGGCGAGTTCGCCGACCAGGCCGTGGCGATCGGCGCGAAGGCCGTGTGGTTCCAGCTCGGCGTGATCGACGAGGCGGCGTTCGACCGCACCGTCGCGGCCGGCGTGCCGATGGTCATGGACACCTGCCCGGCCATCGAGTGGGCCAAGCCGGCTCTGTGAGGGAGCTCCGGGTGCCCAGCGGGCCGGGCATCCCCGGTGGCCTGGTGATCCCGGCGGACGAGCTGGTCGAGCGGTTCTCCCGCTCCCCGGGTCCGGGCGGACAGTCGGTCAACACCACCGACTCGCGGGTCGAGCTCGGGTGGGACCCGGCGACGTCGACCGTGCTCGACGAGGCACAGCGAGCGCGCCTCGCAGCACAGGCGACCGGGCCGCTCACGGTGGTCGCCCACGAGCACCGCTCGCAGCACCGCAACCGGGTCGCCGCCCGCGAACGGCTGGGCGAGCGGATCCGCACCCTGCTGGCGCCGCCGCCGCTCCCTCGGGTGCCGACGAAGCCGACCCGCGGGTCCAAGCGCCGGCGGATGGACGCCAAGCGCAGGCGCTCCGACGTGAAGCGGCTGCGGGGGCGCGTCGGCCCGGAGTGACGGGCGGAGCGGCCCGCCCGCTCAGAACCCCAGCTTGCGAGCCCCGGGCTCCGACTCCCGGCGTACGACGGCACCCTTCTCCGCGGCGGCGGTGCGCAGCGCCGCCTGGAAGTCCAGCATCCGCTGCTGGAGGGCCGCGTCAGTGGCGGCCAGGATGCGTACGGCGAGGAGCCCGGCGTTGCGGGCGTTGCCGATGGAGACCGTGGCCACCGGGACGCCGGCCGGCATCTGCACGATCGACAGCAGCGAGTCCATGCCGTCGAGGTGCTTGAGCGGCACCGGCACGCCGATCACGGGCAGCGGGGTGACCGCGGCCAGCATGCCGGGCAGGTGCGCGGCTCCCCCGGCCCCGGCGATGATGACCGACAGACCGCGGCTCGCGGCGTCGCGCCCGTAGCCCAGCATCTCGTCGGGCATCCGGTGCGCACTGACCACGTCGGCCTCGCAGGGCACGTCGAACTCGGCCAGCGCCTCGACGGCGGCCCGCATCACCGGCCAGTCGGAGTCGGACCCCATCACGACGCCGACTCGTGGCTGCTCAGTCATTCGCTCTCATCTCCCAGATCTCCTCGAAACCATGCGGCGGCGTGCCGGGCTCGCTCCAGGCAGTCGTCGAGGTCGTCGCCGTAGACGTTGACGTGGCCGACCTTGCGCCCGGGCCGCAGCTCCTTGCCGTAGAAGTGGACCCGCAGGAACGGGTCGCGCGCCATGGCGTGTGGCAGGCCGTCGTACAGCCGGCCCGTGTCCTCGGGCCCGCCCAGGATGTTGACCATCACGGTCCAGCGGGCCCGCGGCGCCGGCGAGCCTAGGGGCAGGTCCATCACAGCCCGCAGGTGGTTCTCGAACTGCGAGGTGACCGCGCCGTCCTGGGTCCAGTGGCCGGTGTTGTGGGGGCGCATCGCCAGCTCGTTGACGAGCACCCGCCCGTCGGTGGTCTCGAAGAGCTCGACGGCCAGGATGCCGGTGACGTCGAGCTCCCCGGCGATCCGCAGCGCGATCTGCTGGGCCTGTCCGGCGAGCTCCGACGACAGGTCGGGCGCGGGCGCGACGACCTCGAGGCAGACGCCGTCGACCTGGGTCGAGGCGACGACCGGGTACGCCGCCGCCTGGCCGCTGGGCGACCGCGCGACCAGCGCCGACAGCTCGCGCCGGAAGTCGACCAGCTCCTCGGCGAGCACCTGGACGCCTGCCGCCTCGGCGGCGTCGAACGCGGCGTGTGCCTCGGCGGCCGCCTCCACCATCCACACGCCCTTGCCGTCGTAGCCGCCACGCGTGGTCTTCAGGACGCACGGGAAGCCGAACGCCTCGACCTCGGCCACCGTCCGCACGACCGCGTTGCGCGGGCAGGGCACGCCGAGCTCGGCCAGTCGCGCTCGCATGACCGCCTTGTCCTGGGCGTGCACGAGCGCCTCGGGCCCGGGCCGCACGGCCAGGTCCGCCTCGAGGGCGCGCAGGTGGTCGGTGGGGACGTGCTCGTGGTCGAACGTGACGACGGCGCAGCCGGCGGTCACCGACCGCAGGGTGTCGAGGTCGCGGTAGTCGCCGACGAGGTGGTCGGGGATCACCTGGGCCGCGGAGACGTCGGGCCCTTCGGCGAGCAGGCGCAGCGGCAGGCCGAGCGCGATGGCCGGCTGGGCCATCATCCTGGCCAGCTGGCCGCCGCCGATGACGGCGAGGGTCGGAGCGGGGGGCTGCGGCACGCCGGACACACTAAGGCAACGCGGCGACCTCGACCGGGGCGGTCACCTCGAAGCGCAGCCCGCGGCCACGCAGCGTCGTGATGAGCGTGGGTCGCCGGGTGTCGTCGCCGAGCTTGCGGCGCACCCACCCCAGGTGCACGTCGATGGTCTTCGACGAGGTGTAGAAGCGCGTCTGCCAGACCCGGTCCATCAGCTCGTCCCGGGAGACCACCTCGCCGGCGCGGGTGATCAGCGCGTGGACCAGGTCGAACTCCTTGCGCGACAGCCGGACCTCCGCCTCGCCGCGCCAGCAGCGCCGCGCCTCGGGGTCGACGCGCACGTCCTGGACCTTGATCACGGGCAAACGTTAGAAATGTGTGGGATCCGCCGTGCCGGAAACGCCCGCACCCGTGCCCAGCGGTCCAGACCAGTGCTGTCAGTGGCGTCGTACGGCGACCGGCTCCACGAGGCCGAACCCGCGGACCGGCCGGGCCGGCAGCCGACGCGTGTCGAACACGTCGCTCGGCAGCAGGTCGGCGGTCGCCTCGTCGATGATCAGGCGGTTGCGACGGGCCACGGCGGTGAGCCGGGCAGCCATGTTGACGGGCGGGCCGAACACGTCGCCCATCCGCATCACGACCGAGCCGCTGGCCAGTCCCAGACGGACGTCGGGCATCCGGCTGTCCCGGCCGATGACGTTGATGATGCCCTCGGCGATCGAGACGGCGCGCTCGGCGTCGTCGGAGACGAAGAGCACGGAGTCGCCGATGCTCTTGATGACCCGGCCCCCCTGGGCTGAGATGACGTCGGCGCACCGGCTCTCGAAGACCTCCACCAGGTCGCCGATGCGGTTGGCCCCGATCTCGTTGCTGAGCTGGGTGAAGCCGACGATGTCGGCGAAGCCGGCGGTCACCTGGGTGGTGTGCAGGTCGGCCTCGTTGGCCCCCAGCGCCTCCATCCGCGACACCGCGGCCGCGAGGTGCCGCCGCCAGGCGAAGATCAGCAGCCGCTCGAACGGCTCGTTGACGTCGTCGACCAGCCGCAGCGCGGAGTCGACCCGGCCGCCGGTCTCCTCGTCGGAGCGGGCCAGCTCCTCGACCCGGTTGACCAGGGTGGCGACCTCCCAGTCGGCGAGCCTGGCCATCGTCTGCCCGACCGCACGGGTGAGGTTCACGGTCAGGTCGAAGTCGACGGCGCCGGAGTCGACGATCGAGGTCACGGTGGACACCGCGTCGACGTCGGCCTGCGTGAACGCCACCTCCGCGACGTGCTCGGGGAACCCGAGCGCCCGCCAGAGTCGGCGCGTCTGCTCGACGGTCACCCCCGTCTCCGAGGCCACCTCGACGGCGTTGAAGGTCCGGTCCTCGCCCAGGATCGCGCGTTCGAGCCGCTCGCTCGGGGTGACGTCCTCAGGTGCCATCGTCGGATCGCACCGGGTCCCCGCCGGCGAGGCGGTGGAGCTCCTCGGCCACCTGCAGCTGCACCTGCTCGACGCGCGGGATGTCGTGGAGCTCGACGCTCCCGTCGGTGCTCGCGTCGGAGACGATCAGGGTGCCGCAGCCGAAGATGCGATCGACCACGCCGATCTCGAAGTCGACGCCGCTGATCCGGTTCAGCGGGATGGTGCGGCCCTCCTTGGCGATGAAGCCGGAGCGCTTGATGAACCGGCGGTTGGTGAAGGTGTAGGTCGTGGTCAGCCAGTCGACCAACGGCCGCACGACGAGCCAGACGATCCCCACGGCAGCGAGCACCCAGACCGCCAGGTGGAGTATGCGGGCGCCGTCCCCGTCGCCGACCCGGCCCAGCAGCAGGGCGGCCGCGAGGAGCAGCACCAGGAGCAGGAACGGCCCGATGAGGGCCTTGGGGTGCGTGCGCGTCGAGACGACGACGTGCTCTCCGTCGTTGAGCAGCTTGGTCGGGTATGCCACGACGCGATCATTGCACCTCGGCTCGGCCGCCGACAGCGAGCGCCCGAAGCGTGCCAGGCCCCGCTCCCTCGCTCGCGCGACCCTCAGCCGGCTGCGCGCACGTGGATGACGTCGCCGGCGCCGACCGTCAGGGTGCCCTCGGCGGAGCTCACGACGAGCGCGCCGTGCGCGTCGATCCCGATGGCCTCGCCGCGGCGGACGTCGCCGCCCGGGAGGTGCACGTCGACCTCCCGGCCGATGGTGGAGCAGGCGTCGAGGTACGCCGCCCGCACCGCGTCCGGTGTCTCCAGGAGCGGAAGCAGCCCGTGGAGGGAGCCGAGCACCTGCGCCAGCAGGTCTGTGCGGTCGAAGCTCTCGCCCAGCTCCAGGGCCAGCGACGTGGCCAGCGCCACCGGCAGGTCGTCCATCGTCTGGTTGACGTTGATGCCCATGCCGATGACGGCCGCCGGGCCGTCGGGGGTCTCGATCCGCTCGACCAGGATGCCGGCGATCTTGCGTTCCTCGACCAGCACGTCGTTGGGCCACTTCAGCGAGACGTCGGGCACGCGGTCTGCCAGCGCCGCCTGGACGGCGTACCCGGTCAGCAGCGGAAGCCAGGTCCAGTCGGCGGCCGGGATGTCGGGCCGGAGCAGCACGGAGAAGGTCAGGGCCACGCCGCGCGGCGTCTCCCAGACCCGGTCCAGCCGACCGCGGCCGTCGGTCTGGTGCTCGGTCGCGACGACCAGGCCGGCCGCCGCGCCGGCCCTGGCTCGCTCGGAGACCAGCGCGTTGGTGGAGGGAGTGGCGTCGACCACCTCGACGTGCCACTGACCGGGGAGTCCCGCGAGTCGGTCGGCATCCAGCGGTGGGCGAGGTGCGAGAGGGTCGCTCATGGGCACTAGATTGGCACGGACATCCGAGGAGGCCACACCGGTGAGTGCAGACGCGACCCCAGCTGTTGACCAGCCCGATATCCACACCACGGCGGGCAAGCTCGCCGATCTCCAGGCGCGCCTGGATGAGGCGGTCCATGCCTCGTCGGCCAAGGCGGTGGAGAAGCAGCACGCCAAGGGCCGGGGCACGGCCCGCGAGCGGATCGGGTTGCTCTTCGACGAGGGCTCCTTCGTCGAGCTCGACGAGCTCGCCCGGCACCGCTCGACGAACTTCGGGATGGAGAAGAACCGGCCCTACGGCGACGGGGTGATCACCGGGTACGGCACCATCGATGGCCGCCAGGTATGCGTGTTCTCCCAGGACTTCACCATCTTCGGCGGCTCGCTGGGCCAGGTCTACGGGGAGAAGATCTGCAAGGTGATGGACCTCGCGGTCAAGACCGGGTCCCCGATCATCGGGATCAACGAGGGCGCCGGCGCCCGCATCCAGGAAGGGGT